>NZ_AUGZ01000004.1 GCF_000422925.1 Paludibacterium yongneupense DSM 18731 | reverse complement strand
GGGAAACGCGCGAGAAAGCAGGTGACGGACAGCAGGTCGGCGCTGCCGCCCGGGCTCAGATTGCGTTCGATCAGCGCGTCGTCCAGGGCCGCCAGCCGGTCGCGCCCCTCGGCGTGAAGCCCCCCGCCGTCCCGCAACAGCGCGCGGGCTGCCTCCCGCACGTAGTCCAGACCCGCCGGCCCGCCGCGCGACACCAGATTGGTATCGGCATTGCCCGCCATCAAATGGAGCAAGGCCTGCAACAGCGACGTTTCGTCGTCGTAGCCGGCCTCCAGCAGCCGCAGATAGACCGGCAGGGCCAACTGCCGTGCCGTGGCATAGCCCGAGGCCGCTTCCCCGCGCGCGCCGGTCAGGCCGTAGCGTCGGAACAAGTGCTCGCCCGCCGTGTGCGCTTCGCGTTGGCTGTTCAATTCCGCCTGCACCAGATCGCGGCAGATATCCGCCACTTCGGCGCAGACGCCGCCGCGCGTGAGCGCACCGCCCCGTCCCAGCAGCCGCCCCGCCGCCGTGCACAGCAGCCCCAGCGCGAAGATGCCGCCCTTGTGCGTGTTCACGCCGCCGGTCGCCGCATACATCGCCTGTTCGCTGGCCAGCCCGATCGGGCGGATTTGCGGCAGAACGTCGCGCGCCGCCAGGCGCGCGTGCGCCACGCCCGCGCTCGCGAAACGGACGAAATCCGGTCCTATCGCCTGCGCGCTGGCCAGAAAGCTTTCCAGATCCATGTCCCGGTGTGCGCCGCTGTTGCGGCGGTCGACCAGACCCGGTTTCGGCGTCAGGTTGACCTCGCGCTCCAGCGCTTCGCGCGCCCAGAAGCCGAGGCGCTCGGCCGCCGCCCGGTGGGCGGGGTCGAGCGGCGGGGTCTCAACGAGCGGTCGCTCGGCGATCGAATGCATCGATCCGTTCCTCGATCGCGGCCAGCAGGCTCGGCAAGGTATGCCGCTGCGAGCGCGCGCACGCATGGGCCGCTTCCCCGCACAGCAGGCACGGCCGCGCCGGCATGCCCAGCGACTGGCGCGATACCGGTCCGCCGGCGCCGATCACGTCCAGATCCCACAAGCGGCCCAGAGCGTGCCGGTTTTCCAGCTCGACCAGTGCCGCCTTCAGGTGCGCCGCCTCGGCGTTGACCACGTACAACGCCTCCGGCCCGGTCGGCAGCCAATACACCTCGCGCTCGACGATAGGACGGCTTTCGCGGCTCAGGCAGGCATCCAGCGCCTTCAGGGCTTCGCGCATCACATGCCGTTGCTGCAAGCCGTCCTTGACCGGGCCCGGACTGACCAGGGTCAGCGAAACCAGCGGCAGCGAATAGCGCTCGCGTGCCGCCGCATGGCGTGCGGCGCGCGCATCGCGCGCCGCCAGCAGCTGCGTCAGCTCGACGCTGCGCGGGTGGGCGGGGGCGTTCATTCTCTCACCTGCCGGACCACGTCGATCACGCTGCCGTCGCGGTAGCGGATCACGCCGACGATGCGCTCGGTAAATTCGATCGCCTGCGGCTCGCCGGTCAGACCCACCGCGCGCTGGTACAGCGCCTCGATACTCATCACCGGCAGGCCGGCCGCGCGCAGGCGTTCGGCCACCTCGGGGCGGCCCGGGTTGACCGCGATGCCATGGTCGGTGACCAGGACGTCGATCGATTCGCCCGGCGTCACGACGGTCGTGACATGGCGCACCACGGTCGGGATGCGGCTGCGGATCAGCGGCGCCACCACAATGGTCAGGTTGGCGGCGGTGGCCACGTCGCAGTGGCCGCCCGAGGCGCCGCGCATCACGCCATCGGAACCGGTGATCACGTTGACGTTGAAGTCGGTGTCGATTTCCAGCGCACTCAGAATCACCACATCGACCAGGTCGCAGTAGGTGCCTTTGGACGACGGATTCGCGTACTCGTTGGTCGAGACTTCCAGGTGCCGCGGCGACTCGGCCAGCGATTGCGCGGCCACGTTGTCGAAGGACTGGGTGTCGACCAGGGTTTCGATCAGCCCCTTCTTGTGCAGATCGACGATGCTGCCGGTGATGCCGCCGAGCGCGTAGCTGGCGGTGATGCCCTGGCGCACCATGCGGTCTTCGAGGAAGCGCGTGGCCGCGGTCGAGGCCGCGCCGGAACCGGTCTGCAGCGAGAAACCGGTCTTGAAATAACCCGAGTGCTCGATCACGTCGGCGGCAAAGCGCGCGATCATCAACTCGCGCGGATTGCTGGTGACGCGGGCGGCACCGACGCTGATGCGCGACGGGTCGCCGACTTCGTCCACCTTGACGATGTAATCGACGCGGTCTTGCGAGATGCTCACCGGCACATTGGGGAAACCGACGATTTCATCGGTCAGCAGCACCACCTGGCGCGCGAACTGGGCATCGACCTTCGCATAGCCGAGCGAGCCGCAGCGCGACTTGCCATGCGAGCCGTTGGCGTTGCCGAAGACGTCGCAGCACGGGACGCCGAGGAAGGCGACATCGATCTTGATCTCGCCGCTCTGCAGCAGATGGACGCGTCCGCCGTGCGAATGAATCTGCACCGGCTTTTCCATCAGCCCGTGCGAAATCGCGTCGGCCAGCTTGCCGCGCATGCCCGAGGTGTAGATCTGGGTGATCACGCCGTTCTTGATGTGTTCGATCAGGGGCGCGTTGCACGACAGCAGCGAGCTCGACGCCAGCGTCAGGTTTTTGAAACCCATGCGCGCAAGCGTGTCGACGACGCGGTTGATCACCAGATCGCCTTCGCGGAAATGGTGATGGAAGGAGATGGTCATGCCATCTTGCAGGCCGGTGCGTTCGATCGCTTCTTCGATCGAGCCCAGCAGCTTGCGTTCGCGTTTTTGAACCGGGTCGGCCAGGTAGGGCGTGGCGGCGTTGGCGCCGGCGAACGGGCGCAAGGCGGCCAGTTGCGGCTGTTGACCCGACAGTTGTTCGATACTGTTCATTGTTATCTGTCTCCTGTTATTTGCGCGTGCCCGACGCCTGCGCCCGTTGCAGGGTGCGTTGCGCCTGGTTGACGATGGGGGCGTCGATCATCTTGCCGTTGAGGGCGATCACGCCCAGCCCGTCGCGTTCCGCCGCTTCGGCCGCCGCGATCACCCGCCGCGCGTAATCGACGTCTTCGTCGGTCGGAGCGTAGGCGTTGTGCAGGAGTTCGATCTGGCGCGGGTTGATCAGCGACTTGCCGGTATAGCCAAGGCGGCGGATCAGATCGACTTCCTTGAGGAAACCTTCTTCGTCGTTGACGTCGGAGTAGACCACGTCAAAAGCATCGATGCCGGCCGCGCGCGCCGCGTGCAGCACCGCACAGCGGGCATAGAACAATTCGGTGCCGTCGCCGCGTTCGGTCTGCATGTCGACGCAGTAGTCGAAGCCGGCCAGCGCGATCCCGATCATGCGCTTGGACGAGGTGGCGATCGCGTAGGCGTTGACCACGCCGATGGCCGATTCGATCGCCGCCATCAAGCGGGTGCTGCCGACTTCGCGTCCGCATTCCCGTTCAATGCGTTCGACCTGGGTCTCCAGTTCGTGCACATCTTCCGGCTTGTCGGTCTTGGGCAGGCGGACCACGTCGACACCGGCGCGGACCACGGCTTCCAGATCCTTGAGCCCGTAGGGCGTGTTGAGCGGGTTGATGCGCACGACGGTTTCGATTTCGCGATAGACCGGGTTTTGCAGCGCGTGGAAGACCAGCAGACGGGCGGAGTCCTTCTCGCGCAGCGAGACCGCGTCTTCCAGGTCGAACATGATCGAGTCCGGCTTGTAGACGAAAGCGGTGGACAGCATGGCGGCATTGGCGCCCGGCAGGAACAGCATGCTGCGGCGTAGTTTCATGACAGGTGCTCCCAGTTCAGGTCCGTGCAGGCGGCGCCGCGCAGAACGGCGGTCTGGACGCGGGCGCGGATGGCGCAGTCGAGCGCGCCCTTGTCTTCGATGATGATGCTGCCGGCGGTCACGCCCAGCCGCTGCAGCGTCTCATCGACCACGCGGCGGATTTGCTGGCCGAACTGCTTGATGACTTCGCTGCTCAGTATGATTTCCAGGGTATCGTCATGGCTCGGCGCGACCTTGACCAGCAAATCGCTGGATTCAAGGGTGCCGGCGATGGCCTCTTTGATGATTTTCATGGTGTGTCCATGTCCTGTTAAATGAATCGGAAAACGGGCGTGCCTGTCGGCGCGCTCAGCCGTAAATGCCGGGACGGCGCGTCGTATCGGGCGCGTAGTCGCTGATCAGTAGTTGCAGTGTGGTGGCGGGCACCAGCGGCTTGATGGCGTCGAAATTACCGCTCGCCAACAGTCGCCGCACTTCCGACGCCGAAATCGGCGTGCCGTCCTGTGCGGTGCGTTGCACCTCGACCACGGTGATCGCCGGAGCCGGCGAGGGGGCCCGCTGCAGCCAGTGCTTCATGTCTTCGTTGTATTTCTTGGTCACCGGGCAGAACGGCTCGGTGCCGACGAAACGGTGGGTGATGCCGAGCGCCGGGGCCAGGTACTCGCGGAACAGCAGCAGATCGATCGCCGTGTGGCAGCTGTCGATGATGCCTTTTTCCTTGAGGAAGTAGCCGGGGAAGGTGGCGCGCGAAATCATGTACTCCGACCCGTGGTGCACGGTCAGATTGGCAATGCCGGCCAGCCCCTGCGATACCAGCTTGAAGCGGTCGGAGTAGGGAAAAAACGAGGCATCTTCGCTGACGACGAAGACATGCAGCCAGTCGCAGGCCGCCGCCGCCTGCTGAGCCAGATAACGGTGGCCCAGGGTGAAGGGGTTCGCGTTGATCACGATG
The DNA here is from genome assembly GCF_000422925.1 of Paludibacterium yongneupense DSM 18731. Classification (GTDB taxonomy): domain Bacteria; phylum Pseudomonadota; class Gammaproteobacteria; order Burkholderiales; family Chromobacteriaceae; genus Paludibacterium; species Paludibacterium yongneupense. Next base: position 440,790 of record NZ_AUGZ01000004.1, on the reverse strand, counting down.
CAGCCGGTCTTGTCCGACGGCTCGCGCCGCATGCGCAGCCGGTCGCAGTAGCGATCGATGGCGACCGGACTGTTCTCCATCAACACGATGTAGTCCGGCACTTCGACCAGGGGATAGAAACCGCAGCCGCGGAAGAAGGGGACGTTGCACGGCTTGGCGTAGAGAAACAGATGAAAATGGTCGCGCTCGGCCGCCTGCTGCACGATCTCGCTGACCAGCTGCAGGCTCAGCGACTCGCCGCGGAAATCTTCGCAGATGGCCACGCACTTGATGATGTTGGTCGACAGTCCGGCGCAGGCGATCAGGCGCCGGCCCGCACGCGCGACCACGAACACATCGATATTGCCGTCCATTTCCAAGTGACATGCCGCGAGAAACTGCCGGATTTCGGCAGCTTCATCCGGGGCCTGGGCGGGTATCACGGTATAAAAATCAAATTCGCCAGACATGGCTCGTCACCATTTATGCGGCGCCTGCACCGCGCCCGGCGTGATTACCGGGCGCGGTGCGGGTATCAGGCCGCGTATTCCTCGCATAACACCGTATTTTGCAGTCGGCCGATCTTCTGGATCTCGACTTCGACCACATCGCCGTCCTTGAGGAACAGCGGGGGGACACGCTTTTTACCGACCCCGCCGGGCGAACCGGTGATGATGACATCGCCGGGTGCGAGTTCGGTAAACGTGGTGATGTACTCGATCAGCTCCGGCACGGTATGGATCATGTTGCCGGTGTGATCGTCCTGCACCATCATGCCGTTGAGGAAGGTGCGGATGGTCAGCGTCTGCGGATCGGCGATCTCGTCGGTGGTCACCATCCACGGTCCGAAGGCCCCGGTCTGGCGCCAGTTCTTGCCGGCGGTGAACCAGGTGTGCTGCCAGTCGCGCACCGACCCATCCATATAGCAGCTGTAGCCGGCGACGTGTTCGAGCGCCTTCTCGCGTTTGACGCGGAAGCCTGCCTTGCCGATCACGACCGCCAGTTCGCCTTCGTAGTCGAACTCCTCGGTCTGCTCGGGCTTGAGCACCGGGCAGGCGTGGCCGGTCTGCGAATCGGGAAAGCGCACGAACATGGTCGGTGCCGAGTTGGTTTCCTCGAATTCCTTGCGCTTGGCGGCATAATTCATGCCGACGCACAGGATCTTGCCCGGCGTTTCGACGATGGGCAGAAAGCGAACCTCGGCCAGCGCATGATCCACCGCGCAGTCCTGGAAGGCGCGGGCTTCGTCCAGCGCATCGGCGGCGAGCAGCGCCTTGATGTCGACAAACCTGTCGCCCAGGCGACGTCCGAGATCGACGATCCCGGCATCGTGATAAATGCCGAAGCTTTTAATGCCGTCTTTTCCTACAAAACTGGTGAGTTTCATGATTTATTCGCCTCTGAACAAAGGTAATGGCGGACACACCGAAGGAGTGTCCCGCGACGGGGACAGCCCTTCGGACATCAGATTGGGAGAAGGAAGGTCAGACCAGACCGACCCAGTGCCAGTAGGTTTTGACGAACAACAAGAACAGCGCGATCCCCAGGACAGTGAGCGGGATACCGACCTTGAACATGTCTTTCAGTTCAAAAGTCCCAGTGGCATATGCCATCATGGCTGCAGGCGTATTGACCGGCAGGATGAACGAGTAGTAGACGCAGAAGGACGTCACCATCGTCAATCCCCCGATCGGCAGGCCCGGAATGTGAAAGCTGGAGAACAAGCCGAGCAGCGTGGGAATCACCAGGGCGGCCATCGCCACATCGCTGGCAAACGCCATCCGCATCACAACCAGCGGCACCGCCATCGCGGCGACCATGCCGAACGGAGACATATGCTCGAGCCCCAGGCCGCCTAGCGTCGTCTTGGCCACCCAGGCCGCCGCGCCAGTCTTGAACAGAACTTCGCCGATAGAGATGCCGACGCCGAACAGGATCAGGGTTCCCCATTCCACTTTGCTCGACAATTGCTTCCAGGTGGCAACCCCGATATACGGCATGAACAGCAGCAGGACGGCGAATACGGTGACGGTGTTGGCATCGATGTGATGCAGATTCTCGGTACACCACAGCACGATCGTCAGCGAAAAGATCCAGGCAATTTTTTTCTCATCGACCGACATCGGTCCCATCTCGTGGACCAGCTGCTCGACCAGCTGCTTGCCGCCTTTCAATGGCTCGAATTTGTTTAGGCCGACCACCAGCAGGAAAAACAGAATGCCGAGACAGATAGCGAACGGACCGAACCAGATAAACCACTGCATCCAGGTAATATTGATACCGAGTGCGGTATTGAGCTGAGAAACGGTAAACGGGTTGGGCGCACCGCCGGTCAGAACGAAGATCGCCGTAATATGCGACATGATGCCGGTCACCACCATCAGCTGGCGGGCAAAAGCACTCTTGTAGTCGATATTGAGCGCTTTGATCAGTCCCATCGAAATCGGAACGACCGCGGCAGCACGAGCGGCAATGGATGGAATGATGAATGCCAGCAAGTAATTGGCGATGACAATGCCGCCGATAATCGCGCACGGCTTGGTCCCGACCACACGCAGTATGCGCAAGGCGATGCGTCGGTCAAGTCCGACGCTACGCACGGCTTCGGCCAGGAACAGACCGGCGGCGACCAGCACCCAACCCGAATTGATAAAACCGGACATGGCCATGGGAATGGCTTTGGCCGTACCCAGCAGATGCCCCTCATGCCCGGGCGCCGTACCCAGGCACATGATCATCAGAAACGTGATGGCAATGGCGCTCACAGGATATGGCATGGCCTCGCTCACCCAGACGTAGACGGCAAAAGCCAGTACACCCAAGATGCGTTGCGCCGATACCGGCAACCCCACCACAGGCGGGAGCAGAAAGACCATGGCCATGATGGCGATGGCAATCATGAGATGAGTGGGCTTGTATGACAGTGCCAACCCTTTTTCAGCTGCGGACATAGTGCCTCTCCAATCACCCCTCCCCGTCGCGGAGGACGGAGGGGGGCTTATCTGTAATCTAGTTAACGATGCGTTCTGTGTTATTGCGCCCTCTCATGGGGGGGCGTGATTTTTATTCGCCAGGCGCTCTGCGCCGGGAGACGATCAAGACAGAAATACCTTGCGCGGAACGTAGACAAATCCCTCCATGATCGGTTGTGCCGTACGGCTGATACCGGCGTTCACCAGTTTCCAGGACGTGGTGGACAACTGCTCGAGCTCGATATTCACTTCGAGCACCCCGGAAGGATGGCCAATTCGCACCTGACTCTGCCGACGGGCCTGCGGCGACAACATATCGTTTACCACCGTCCCAGGAATCAGCGCCGCCGTTCCCAGGCAAATGCCTCCGGTGACCGCGTAAGCCTTGTGCAACTTGCCTAGTGCCAAGGAACGGGCGACCACGTCGACCTCGCTGGCGCTCACGGTTTCCCCATCGACGGTGACGTAGGACTGCGGCCGTGACACAAAGGCCACTTTGGGCACAGCCGGGCCACAACTCTCGCGACTGGCTGCCAACCCCATCACGACGGCGGCGCTGCGTCGCAGATCATCCATCGTTTCGATGATCGTCGGATCAGCCTGGAAGTCCTGTGCCGTCTCCGCCCCGCTCAGCCCGAGATCGCTTGCCGCGACAAAAACGCAGGGATTGGCCGCATCGACCAGGCTGACGCGCAGCGTTCTGCCATCTTGCAGTGTCACGTTATCGACCACGTTCCCGGAAGGAAGCAACTTGCCAGTCTTGGCACCACCGGAATTGACAAAGTTGAGCGGGATTTCCGAACCGGAACCCGGAACACCCGAGATGGAAAAATCCCCCTCGGTCACGACTTCGCCATCCTTCACCGCGATCTGGGCCTCAATGATCTTCTTGGTATTGGTATTGAAAATCCGCACAGTCGTAGTCGGTTCGGTAACACTGACCAGCCCCGAATAAATGGCAAAGGGTCCAACGCCAGCCGACATATTGCCGCAGTTGCCCTCGTAGTCCACATGCGGCGCACCGATTCCGACATAGCCGAATGTGTAATCGACATCGGCATCCTGCCGACTGGAACGCTGCACCAGCGCAACTTTACTGGTCAGGGGATCTGCACCGCCTATCCCGTTAATTTGCCGTGAATCCGGGCTTCCATATATTGAAAGAATGACATTATCTCTGGCTTTAGGATCATCAGGAAGATCATCCAGCATAAGATACGCCCCCTTGCTGGTACCACCACGCATGATCAGCGCTGGTATCTTGACAAAATCGCCCACTTTCAATCCTTTCCAACAATTACAGCCAGGCACCAGTCAATTTGGCGCAACCGACAGTTAAATGGCCTGTAGAAAAATAAAAAAGGGGTGCGTAGGCATACGCTTGCCATGAGACTTTGCCTATATAGCCCTTGTATGAGCGGCATTCTCATAGAAGCCGAGCAATAGGTAAAATATTATTTTTTTATTATTTGCGATAAGAAATTTTTATTGATGGCGGCGTTTTCGGCTATCGCTCCCAGAGCAGAAAACCGGAGGATATGACAAGTTACCTATTGATTTTCAAGGAAGAATCAAGGCATAGTGCGAACAGAAGACAGGAGAGCATTGTGGACGAGAAGGACTGGCAAGCCATCATCATGGTGGCAGAAGAAAAAAACATAACCAAGGCGGCGGCAAGGCTCTATGTCTCTCAGCCCGCACTGACTTACCGGCTGAGAAATATTGAAAATGAATTCGGCGCAAAACTCATGTCGCGCAGCACGAGTGGCATTGCCTTAACCCCGCAAGGCGAGTACCTGCACAATTGCGCAAAAGAAATGTTATTGCAATTGCGTAACATGAAAAACAAAATACGCGATATGGATGACGAAGTGGGAGGGTCGTTATATATAGGAACATCCGCCGTCTATGCGCATTATGAGCTACCCGATATTTTGAAGGGATTTCTGGAAAAATACCCGGACGTCGATGTATCGCTAAAAACAGGGCTAAGCAATAAAATAATCACACTGCTGTACAAAAAGGAGATATCGCTGGCCATCGTGCGTGGCGAGCATCATTGGGAAGACAGAAAATTTCTACTGAATGAAGAACCGATATGCCTGACCTCGCACCGGGAGTTACGGCTCGAGGATCTCCCCTCTACACCGCAGATCAGCTACGGCACCGATTCATCCCTGCAGAAACTAACCGACGAGTGGTGGCGTGAAACATTCAACGAACCGCGAAATGTCACCATGGAAGTCGACTCTATGGATACCGCACGCCAGATGGTACTTTGCGGTCTCGGCTGGGCGATACTGCCAGCCATCGGCCTGCGCCGGCACGACGCCCTGCAGACACAGCCACTGATCTGGAAAGACGGCACCCCCTTGACCCGGAAGACCTGGCTGCTGTGCTCCAGCCCATTCTACGACCTCCGCACCGTGCAGGCCTTCATCGGCTACGTAAAGGAATGCAGCCGGGAGAAGTGGATGGCAAACCACTTCTGACCGACATCTACAGCCAGCAGACGAACGAAACCGGCCTGCAGAACCCGCAGGGGCCGAAGCCATGCGGGTTTCACGCACTTTTTCGAGAAAAGCCAGCCAGGTGTCGCAAGCACCGTTGACGCGGGCTTTTTCCATCTATGCGGCCCCGTCACGGTCCCCTCCTTCTACCGCGTTGTAATGACCCAGCACTTGCTGCACAGGTCAGGCTGCTAATTCGTACATCTTGGCCGGCACTTTCATCCCCACGGCCTGATGGGGACGCCGGTGGTTATAAAACCCGATCCAATCTGCAATGACGCGGGATGGCACCAGCTGTCTTTGCCCGCCCAGATACGGCACAGATCGGTGGCCCAACGTTCGTTGGGTCGTTGTGCTATCGAAGGGAGTGCCTGGACGCGAGGGCGAAAGCCCACCGGGCGCTTCTTCACCTGCCAACCCTTGAGCTGGAAGATGCATTGCTAGGACCTGAACAGGAATTCAGCGGGTCATTACAAACGCAAAACGGCGCAGTCCGAAGACCGCGCCGTCATTGGCTAATTCCGGAGAAGAGAGGGGGATTCGAACCCACTGAGCCAGAAATCTACCGTATGCCAACCGTTGGGGCTGCTACAGGCAGCCCTGTTTTTTTGCGGTTGATATACGGTTGATTCCTGCCATCTGTGCCGGATTTTGTGCCGGCACGTTCCTCCCCGCGCGCGCCGCAGTCACGGCGCCCTCTGCCCCCTCACCCACTCCTGCAGGTCGGTCAGCCGGTCGGAGGTCACCTTGCACGACTCGTAATTCGACGTCACCACCGGCAGCGCCGCGCGCGCCGCCACAGGCTTACCGATCACCGCCAGCTTGGGCGCCGGTATCATGTCCCGCGCCGGAGGCGTCGGAAACCCTGCCGACTGCAGCGTCGTCATGGAGCCGCACCCACTCAGCATCCAGCACGCACTCGCCAGCAGCGCTGCTGCCATCCTTTTGTTCCACATATCGAATCACCTGGTCATGGATCGTCCGATAGACGATCTGGGTTTGCTGTTCGCGCGCCGCGCCGCTGGCGTCAACCCTGGCCGTAACCGCAGCCTGATGCTGAACCAAGGTCGTTCGGGCCGCCGCCTGCCCAGCCACCGCCTTGCTATCCACTGCCTCGGCACGCCACCCGCGCACGACCCACCCGGCCGCGAAGGACAGGGCGAGCAGCACAGCGGCCGCGGCCGGTTTCACCCAGGCCGGAATGATCATTGCGCGGGGACCTCCGTGTTCGCAGCCGGTACTGCAGCGGCCGCGTCATTGATGCCTTGGGCGACCTCCTCCGCTGCAGCCGTGCCGACGGTAGACGCGATTTGCGCCACGGGCATGGCCGCATCGACAGTTACCGGCAATGCACTATCGGTTCGCTGGTAGGCCGTGGCGGCGTGGAAGATGCCAAGGCTGGCCAGCACGGATTCGAGCGCATAGACGAACTGTTCAGCCGGTGCCTTGCCGAGCAAAACCAGAACAAACCAAACCGCCATGATTACGACGGCGGACAAGAACTTCGCATCAAGCCGCTTTTGCATGGGCTACCTCGTCGGGTGTGAATACGAACCCGGCCACGCGCGGGAACGCTTGGAAAATCCACTCGGGGAACGACATCTCGTGGATGCCGTGATCGCGGTGGCGGTGGAACTTGCTGTGCAGGACAAGCATGTTTTCCATACTGTCGACAAAGGTTTCAGGCTGGGCCGGGTCGAATGCGCGCCAATCGAAACCGCGGGCCTCGGCCAGCTTGCAGAGCATCCAGACAAGCGAATGCTCGGCGGCGAACGTTTCGTCAGTCGGCTGATCGGTTTCCAGATCCAGCACCGGCAAAACCTTCAGTTCACCCAGGGCGATCGCCTTGACCTTGACCCAGTCCACGGCGCCGGAGAAGGCCCATTCACAGAACAGGTGGTGATACTCCGTACCGTCGGTGCGGCCGGAGATGGCGCACGGCAGCTTGGCGGCATGGCCGGCCTTCTTGGTCGCGATGAAGCTGCGCGACTCGGCGCGCGGCGGGTGATCGGGGTAAAAGACATCCTCGGTCAGTTGATCGCGATGCTCGTGCTCATGATCAGGCGCGTTCATGCGTCCTCCAAATGCAAACACCCGCCGTAGCGGGTATGTTTTGCACATAATTTGATGTGGTCAGGCGACATGCGCGATGGGAACGGCCAATGCACGCCGGTACAGCATGGCCCGATCAGCGTAGCCAATAGCATCCCCCACCGGCGCGGTCTTGTGCCCACGGTTGATTTCATCGCAAACGCCATCGAAATCGCCCGCATCTGCCAAAGTATTGCAGCCGTGAGTGGAGAAGAATTGGGCAGCAGACATAGCCGCATGCTCCGGAATGGACAGCAACTCGGGATGATTCAGCAAGTCGAGCCCAAGGGCCTGCCCGGCGGCAAGATGGTTGTCATAGCCGGTAGTCTGAATCCACCCATGCCCGCGCCACCATCGCCCGGGCGTAGAGCCATGGAATCGTGCAATGCGCACAGCCTCCGGTCTGGTGTTACCAAGGTCGACGCGAGCATCGTAATGCTGCTGCAGCGCAGTCGGCCCCCATATCTCCGCTGCGTAAACAAGTCCACCAGACTCATGTCCGACATTGGCCAGCCATGCCGCAAGCCGCCGGGCGGTGTTGATCTGGAATTTATCGGCCGCCGCAGATAGCGCCGCCTGGTACTTCACTGCGGCCGCCGGCGTGCAGCCGGTACCCGCGGCAATAAGGTTCGTACCGATCATCAGTGCCCTTTCGTCGCGCCATACGCTGCCAGCCCGATAAAGCAGATGATCAACGCGCGCCACACCAGCGACAGCACGCCGCCACCGACCGCATTCCTCAGCCGGTCAAACGCCCGGTCCAGCACCGCGTCAACGTCTGCGTCGGTCAGCGTCCGCTCGCTTTCGCTCCCTTCTTCGCCCATATCGCCTCCTTGCGGGCATGAAAAAACCGCCCGAAGGCGGTTATGGTTTGCAACTACCGGCGCTTACGCGGCGGTCAGAATGGTGTTTCCTGCGGCGACCCAAGCGACGACATCTGGCCGAGTTGCAATGCACGACTCTATTGTGTCATCGGGGTAGGTGCGCATTACGACGACTTGTGTCGAGTCCGTGTATTTCCATGCGGTCGGAGTGCCGTCCATCATAGTTGTGCTCCCGTCAGAATGATCGAACCCGTCGATGACGAGTCAAAGTAAATGTCTCCGCCTGCGCCTGATGCCGCCCCGGATGCAATGGTGGCAGCCAGCCGTGACGCATCTTTGCTTGCGATGTTGAACACCACGGATGAAGGGGTTCCGCCCGCTGTTCCCGTTGTGTATTTCAGGTCGGCTATCCCAGAAATAACCACCCCGGCCGGCGGCACCCGCATGGACACGCGGTGGTTTATCGTAAAAACAAAACTCGTCGCGGATGGAAGAAAGCCCGTGCCGATATGTGCATAGCCGCCGCTGGCATTCTGAATCGCGTAGAGATATCGCTGACACCGCGCCAATTCAGCATCTGGAGTCGGCCGCTCGAATGCGGTGCAAACGGGCCCCAGCTCCAGTTGGCCACCGGTGATCTTGAACGTTGCACCTGCCGTTGCAAGCAGCGTCGCTCCGGCCGTGCCTGCTGTAGCGCCGTAGTAGTTTGCCGATGCCCACGCCCCAGCCGGGCCACGAAACGATGCCCCACTACCGAGGTCGAAACAAAGCGTGAGTCCTCCAGAGGAACCGGTCAGGGTCCACGCCCCACCCGTATCACCAGGGATATTCGGAATGGTGATTTTCGTATCGGTATTTGCCGTCGGGATAGTGAAGGTGAACGGGTACGACCGCGTGCCAGCGTAGTTCTGTAGCGAACCGGAAAACGTTCCCGCGACACTCGAGTTCACGACAAACTGCAGGCTGACGGGCTGCGCGTTTGCCGTTCCCCACATGGCAGCAGCTAGGCTCTGCGCCTCGATCGACTGTGCGAGCACGAACGCATCGGCTGCCAGCGCAGAATAGGCCGCTGCGACTGTGATCTGCTCATAGAAATCGAAGCCAAGCGCCGTCGGGCCGGACACCTGCTGCGCGCTGAGCTTCGATGCCTGAGTGAACCAGCAATGCCACTGGTCAATCGTCCATGTGTTCGTGGATGCCGCGGGCGTAACTGACGATGTGCCATACTGCTGCGCCACACGCATCGCACCATTCACCAGCAAGTTGCGGAACGAAAGCGGCGCGGCCTGGAACTGTCCTAACGGCATGGCGTGCTGGCTCTGCGTAGCGCTTGGAACCTGCACGGCACCGCCGGTCTGTTCAATCAGAACCCACGATGTGATGTCTGCCCGCCAGATAAACCCACATCGGCCGTTGGGGACGATTTCCCCCCCCTGCAGAGCCACATGCGCGCCGCCAACAACCGGATAGGCAGGGATCACCCCCGGATTCGGCGTAAAGGTCGTTGCTCCCGGGTTGGCATACTTGGTTTTTACCCAGCACTCCATGTTGTCCACGAGGGCCGTAACCGGGATCGGGTACGTAGCCTGGATCACCCCGGCCGTCCCGATGTCGGTGCCGAAGCTCAGGTTGCCCGACTGGATCGACTGCAGGAGGCCGGTGGTCAGCAAAGGCGCAGCGCTGTAAGCCGCGATATTCGCCGCCAGAATCTGGGTCTGCCCGTAAGCCACGGTGACAACGCAAAGGCCGACATAGCCCGAATCCGGCGACGGCGTCGACTGGGTGCCGGTAGTAGCTGATACGCCGGCTTTAGCCTGCAGTACGACTGCGCCTTTACGCGATGTGTTCTGGGTCAGGCCGTTGTTGCCGAGTCCACTGTAGGGATAGCTCGGCGTCGTGGTGTTGTAATACGGCAGCAAAACCGGCGCCGAGTCGGTGTCCTGATAGCTCGCTTCGATCAGGTAGTTGATCGACTGCCCGGTAGTGCCAGGAGCGGCCAGAGTCAGTAACGTGGCGTCGAGGGCGATGCCCTGTTTAACGATTTGGTGCGCAGTATCGGCGGCCAGAGACGAGAAAGCCGTCCCGTCGACGTTCTGCAGGCTGTAAATCTCGCCAGCCGCAACGGAGACCTGCAGGGTGGCCGGCGCCGTCGGCGACACGGCAAACCCGTTGGCCACGGTAGAGGTGCCAAACACGGCTCCGGACAACTTGGCGAGCGCGATCATGACGTCTTTGGTGATCTGCAGCAGCGTGGTTTCCGGCAGCACCTGCCCCGGGTAGACGATCTGTCTGTCCATGGTTTCCCCAATTGAAAAAGCCCGCACGCGGCGGGCTTGGAGTGAGTTTCGGAAACGGTTTAATTCGAGATGCGGAGCCAGATGGCGGTAGCCGCTGGCCGAACGGATTCGATTGCAGCGATGATGTCTGCATCCGAAACGGCGGGCGACATCGCCGAGGAATCGATCATGCCGGCGCTGCCAAGCCCAAACGAATACGTCGCAAGACCGGGCCAGCCGCTGGCACCGACCCCGGTCTGCCTGTATGCCGTAACAAAGGCTTGGTATGGCGTAGAGATGGATCCCACCGCCCCGCCAACGCCCAGGCCGATGGAGATGCCAAGGCCGCCGACGTCCGCCGGCCTGGCCGGTTCGATAATCAGCGGCGCTCGCCCGGTCAGATCAAACAGCACCTGCTGGATGGCATACCGTGTCCCCCGCTCCCGAATCAGGTTCGACTGAATCCGGGCTCTATAGCTGGCATCCGTCTGGTTTGATGTGCGCGGCAAGCCAGTGCCGAAGAAATCCAGCGACACCATGTCGAGCCAACCGCCGCTCGCCGTGGCGATCCGGGTTTGCGCCTTGGCGAACTGATACAGGCTATAGGCCCATGCCAGAGCCTCCGCCATCCCGGCCAGCATGCCCGTCAGGATGGGGCTGCTGTCGGCAAACCAGGTCGGCGGCAAGAGAGCGCGCAGTCTGGAAAGCATGTCGCTTTGGTCGCCTGTCGCCATTTATGCCACCGATAGGGTTGAGATTTTGATGACCTGCTTTGCCGTCGCCGCCAAGTCAGCCGTGCCACCATTGAGCGTGACTCCGGTCACGTTGGTGACATAGGACGAGGCGTCATAGGCAATCTGGGCAATCTTGGAATACGGCAGCAACTGACCGAGTGACAAGGTGCTGATGTAGTTCTGTAGGGCAGCCTGCACCAGCGCGACGACGGTGGCACGGGTAGCCGTCGAGTCGATCGTCAGTGTCATGGCTATCGCCGCCGGAACGACCGTTGGAGCGAACACGCCGAACCGCGAGCAAAACGGGCGGGCCAAGTCGATAGCACTGGAAGCGGAGGCAAGGAACGTACTGGATGGCGTGCCGCTTCCATCGTCCACCACGGCATAGAAATAGCCGTAGAGCGTGTTTCCGCTGTAGTCCTGATTCTCGACCAGCTTGTAGACGGTCCCTTGCTGCATCGAGGCGATGGCATAGCCGATCGCGGCCAGCGTCCCCTTGGACAAGGACGAGATCCACAAAACAAACCGAGAGCGGAAGGTCGAGTCGATCTCGGCGTCTTCGCCATTAGCAAAAGCCGCGACATTGGTCACGGTCGCAATGCCAGCGATACCGCCGACGATGGTTTGAACTTCACCCGCCGTGGCGTTTCCGGCCGTCCCGGCCGTGCTGGCCAACACAGGAACGGTCACGCTTGAGGTTCCTATTGGCAGAATGTAGCCAGCCAGTGATGCGCTGTAAGCCGCGTTGGTCGTGTCAACGACCACGACGTACTGCTGCGTTCCGTCAGTCGTTGCCACAATCGACCCGACAGGAACAAGCCCTTGCGTCGTCGCCGTAAAGCGGGCAAACGTACACTGGCCTGTTGCCTGAACGGCAGACAGGCGCGTAAAGCCGAAATCCCCCATCCAGCTGTCGAGGTCGGAACCGGAGCAGGTCGCCGCCCGGGTCGTTACCAGCAGCGTGACGATCAGTTGCTGGATCCACTGCACGACGCCGCCCGTCGATTCGGCTACAGCCAAAAGCAGGCTGCCGATGGTCAGGTCGACCAGGCCAGCTGCAGACGCCTGAATAGCCGCCACCTGGTCGGCGACCAGTGATGCGAACGATTTGATATTGAGAGTGGCCATATTCAGTCCGGAGTAACGTCAAACGACAAGGCGGCCGTCTCACCGGTGCCAGAGTCGGTGTACTGGATAAAAACCGAGGCACCGCCTTCGATAACCTTGACGTCGACAGTGGGCTCGGGGTCAGCCGCTACACACGATTCCAGCAGCATCTGCCCGAGAATCAGCGCCTTCCATTCCTTCACATTGACGATGTCGCCCACCTTTCGACCGAGGCCTGCGCCATAGTCGGGATGGAAGATATAATCGCCGGGATTGGTCATCAGCCTTCGCAAGACGCGCTGTTTGCCGCGCTCCAGGCCCGTGACGGGCTTTAAGTCACCCGAAGGTGACTTCGATAGATCGCTGCCCACGTAGTGGTAAAGGTCGATCACGTCAGCCTCCTTTCACGGTGCTGGTCATGTGCTTGTCGGTCATCTGCTGGGCTGGTGCATTCGTCTGCTGCCCGGCACCATTGCTGAGGTGTGTGTGCCCGTTGAACAGCGCCTGAAACAGCGAGGTCACAAAGGACAGCAGAGACTGACCGGAGGCGCCAATACTTATCGATGGCGCGGTGATAGATGCCGCACCTTGCGCAGAGACCGCCACGGTCTGTGCGCTGACGTTTGCGTTGCCCGTTGCCGTGATGTTGATAGTCGGCCCAGCCACGTCGACTTCGGCGGCACCGTTGATGTTAGCCTTGCCGTCGTTGGTCAGCTTGATATAAGAGCCTGTCTGATGGACCAACCAAGCCTCGCCAGACGGCGGCCCCGGACAGATGTCCTCATCGTTGAAGTACTGGCCACCGGCCATGCCCGCATCGATCCGGCCGGAGTCGAAGTTGATCTCGACCTCTGCCCCGATCATCGGGCCAAGGGCCAGCCCCCACCCGTTGCCAGCCCACGGCGTCGCAAGCGGAATCCATCCCGTCTCCTCCATCGTCGGCTGCAGAGCGACCTTGATGCTGTAGGCAATCGGGTCGTAGTCGGCGATAAGCCCAACGCGGGTACCGCTGAAACCGGCCTGCGCCTGGCTGGCATGCAAGCGCATGGCGTTCATGAACTGCCTCATCCCGATACCTCCATGGCAGGCGAGTGGTTCTTGGCAGTGAAAGTCATGGAATAGCCTCCGTCGAAGCTCATTGACCGCTTGATCGAGTCGCAGAAATACAGCTGGTCAAATACAGTTCCGGTGCCCTCGATGCGGACCATGGTCCGCGACGACAGCAGGTTATCGCCGGCGGTTGAACCCGACACCTTCATTTCGTGCGCGACGATTTTCTTGTAGGTGGCCTCGGCCAGCTTGGTGGCCTGCTCCTGCGTCAACCCGTTGCGAATGATCCGATAGACCTGAGACTTGGCGGTCGATCCACCAACGGCGGTACCCTTGGCCGACGTCTTGGGGTAGGAAGCCACGATCTGCTTTTGCCGCTTGCGCATCATCTGCCATGAGTGCACCTCGACAATGACCCCCTTGGTGATGGTCAAGGCCCGCTCAAACAGCAGGTCATCGGAAACATTGGCTTGCGGATATGGGAGCGCTCCAGGCGGCTGCCAGCGGATGACGTACTGGTCAGACTTTGCCGCATCGGTGATAGCCGGTACGAAGTGCAGTGTTGTGCCATCCACATACACCTGATAGTTCTCGTAGGCCGCCAGATAGGTCAGCAGATCCCACTCCGTTTGCTCTCCCTGCAGATGGGTTGTGTCGATCTGAGAGAACGTGCCGAACAGTCCCTTTGTTGGTTTCACTACGGCGCTTAGCCCGTGCCTTGCGGCAAGCGTTGTCGCAATCTGGCTCGAAGTGAGATTCTTGAACGAGTCGCCAAGTACCTTGCTCTCGATGAATCGCGCAGTGTAATCGCGGCCGACTGCAGTTACCTCAAATCGGGCCGGGTGAAACTGCCAGGAATCCACGTCGCCGAGGATCAGCCGTTTATCGTCCGGCCCATCAGCGGTTACGATGGTGGCGTAGAGCTCAACAGTGATTTTTGTCTGAGTACTCCACCAGGCCAAGCCGTATCCGGCCGGCAGCCCTGAGGTGGCAAAGGTCACCGAGAAGGTGTCCGCCGAGTTGAATGCGTTCTCGTCCACATCGAACGAGACAAACGGCATTTCGACATCCCCCAAAAGACAGCGCCCGGTGATTTGCCGGGCGCTGGATGCTGCAAGCGGGTTGTTCAGGTCCATGCTATGAACTCGGGTTTGATGGAATGATGATTGTGTTTATGCCGGTAAGCCATGGATCGGTTCTATTGTTGGCCATGGCAATTCCAGGCCACAATGACTGGTCGAGATAGGCCTTTGCGGCCACTGCACACAAGTTTCCGCCCGTCTGCGTCACCGAGCTCACGCCATCCGCGGTCTGCCCGGCCTGCACGTTCTTGTTCAGACGCCCCAACACGTTCTGCATCTGATACAGGGCACTCGTTTGCGTAAGGGCCGTGGCCTGCGACAGCGTGCGGCTGACGGCGAGTGAGACGGGATTGCCGGGCACCAGGCCGCCAAGGGTGGTGATCTCCCCCAACGACGATTCCAGGCTGGTGATCGTGGTCGAAACCAGCTGCTGCGCTGCGACAATGGGCTTGACAATGCTCTGCACCGCATCGACGGTCGCGTGCGCAATGTCCCGTACCTGCGATACGGCGGACTGGACGGCCGTCACGGCGTCGGTGACCGATGACACATTGATGGTATTCGACAGGTTCATCGCCTTACCAACATCACTGTTTATGAGAGCGTCGAGAGCGCCTGACAGGGTATTCGCTCTTTTGGGCGCATCATTCCGGGCTCTGACCAACAGTTCGATCGTGTACGGGCGCCGATACGCCCATTCGTAGGTCGGGACGAACGAAGAGATCAGCACGTCGAATGAGTATTCGTCGAGCGTCAGCGGCAGGACCTCGCCCGCATCCCGCATCTGCTCGAGTGTTCGGACGCGCGCTGCCGTGTTCTTCCCGCTGATGATCCCCGACCAGGTGATCGGGTCGTAATCGACCCCCATGACATCGATGACGCGGCGGCCACCGACCAGTTTGTGCACGGTGGTCTGCTGCTTGGCGCCAAGGGCGATCCGCTCCGGTATCTCGAAATCCAGAAACTCGAAGGTTCCGAGTATCAGGCGAGTCGCCGCCGGATTCATGCCCCGGGCGAAGTTAAGCATGGAACTCAAAACGGTCATGCTCAGCCTCCTCCAAATACACCGCTATACATGCCAGGGAAAATATGGTTCATGGCCGGGTCAACGGAAGAACCGCCGGTCGGCGCGCGCGAGGCGAATTGCGCCTGGTACTTCGTAACCACCTCGGCGACCTTCTTGCCGTCGACTGGAACGCTGACATGGAAGTGAAAGACCGGCTGTACCTTGGGCGGGACGGGAGCAGTGGAGTGGGAGGCTGCCGGCTTATCGCCAATAGAGAAAAATCCCTTCACCTTCCCGATCAGCCATGCCCATTGTTCAAAGAACCAACCGACGAATCCTTTTATAACCCCGTACCCGGCAGAAAATGCTGCAGATATGCCACTCCACAAGGCACCGACCCCATCCGAGATGAAGCCGAACACGGCCTTGGTTCCCTTCCATACGGCCCCCCAATTCCGCCACAGGTAAATTCCAAGAGTCACGGCCATGACGACCCAACCAACGACAGGAATAGCGCGCAAGCCTGTTAATAGAACCTTCCCAATGAGTGCCGTCCAGGACAGAATTGCACTTGCGATCCTTCCTCCTTTCAGTACGTCATATAGCAGGAGGAACCCATTGCCAGCCCCCCATACCATGTTGATCAGGCCTCCAGTCGCCAGAGACGCAGAGAGGCCGACAAGCGCGAATGTAAAATTTCTTATTAGATCAGGATGCTTCCCCAGCTCCACAGCCAATTCAGTCATCCTCCCAACCAGCGGTGTAATCATTGGCAAGAGATCATTCCCAATAGAAAGACAAAGGCCATCTATGGCCTTATCAAACTGCAGGATCGCCATCTGTGGAGAGTTAGCGTTGTCCTTATTCGTCGCTCCAATGCCATGCGCTACGCCGAATGCGCCTTCGGAGCTCTTAAGCTTTGGCATCTGCCTCATCATCAGGTCATAAAATTTTGCACCATTACTACCGAACAGCATCATGTTTTCACGAGAGATGTCGGATTGCTGCGTGATTCCGTGCGCCTTATATACAGCCAGCATTTTTTCTGCAAACGCGACGGGGTCTGAGTTCATCAAGCCGGAATATTCACCCTTGAGTGGGTTCCCTTTGAGCTTTTGTATGCCGCCCATCGAGTTGAACACAACTTCCTTCTTGTCCCAGATTCCGAGCCTCATCGCTTCGCCCACTAGCTGGTTTGGTGGTTTGATATGACCCTGCATGCGAGCATAGGCCGTGCGCAGCCCCATGCCCATCGTGCTTTCCTTCAGCTCGCCCATGATCGGCTCGAGCCCTGCGAATAGGGCTTTGTCAGTGTAATTTGCCACCGCCGCGCCACCGGAACTACGGAATCGACCGATCTGCTCCGGTGTGATCATTTTCCCAGTCGCTTGGACGGACTTAAATGCTGAGTCAACAATCGCGGCAGCACGCCGTGGATCGTGCACCCCCCCCATCTGATCAACGAGCCGGTTGAGCGCCATCATCCCGCTCTCAGCGGTTGCCCGCTTGTCGCCATCGAGCGTCTGAACTGCAGTCTGGTATGCCCCCAGGATTGGAGTCATGGTCTTTGCCGCCTCGAGTGCCTTCGGGCCAGCCATGCCTGATTCGCGGAATGCGCCCTGCGTTTCCACGAACAACTTCATCCGATCCATCACTGATGTCCCGATGATCTGCGTCGCCTGCACGAACTTTTGAGCATCCTGAATCTGCGCGTCGCCAAGCCCCATTTGCTTGAGCTTGGAAAGCTCGCGCTGATACTCGATCGCTTTCTCGACTGGCGTCTTGAACATGGTTGCGATAGCCTTCCCACCGGCAAACATGCTGTTCCCTAGCTCCAGCCGCTTCCCGATGGAGCCAAGCCTGTTCTCCAGCTCCTTCGCATCCATGTGTGTCGACTGCAGATTCTTCGACAGCGACAGCAGCCCGGCGCCGACGTTGCTCACGAGCGATAGTTTTACCGCGACGGAATAGGCGTCGAATGCCATAATGATTTTCCTTTATTGGTTTTGACTCACCTGGCAAAACAACATCGCGTCATCCAGTGGAACGGCGATCAGATCGAGGACGTTCCTTTAGAAAAAAGTCCTCGTCAGTGGAAGGGAATACACGTCAGTTCCGCCCCCGAGAAGGCTGTAACCAAACTCGGGCTGCAGGATGGGCTGTTGCTTTTCACGATATCGTCAGTCGTTCTTGTCTTTGCTGGGGGCGCATTGATCGCTCTGACCGCATTAATCTGCTCCTTGATATTCGGCTGATCTACTTTCCCTCGTAACCGGGCGAAGAATGGATTTGTTCGCCGCCAATCATCCCCGATACGGCGGCATGACCAATTGTTCGGATGATGAATTCCTTGCCTCGGAATGCCGCAGGTCCAAGAACGGGCTGCGCCGGCATTTTTGATGTCCCGAGTTCGTGGTAAATCAGCTTTTTTCCCGCATCATCGTCTTTCACCCCGATTGCCGCTTCAAACCCGGAAACCTCATGCGTAATGGCCTCGCGCATTTCTCCTGATGCCAGCAATGGCGCATCGACCGGGTATCCATGGGCCGCCTTCTGCTGTTCCGGGGAGTCGGCAAGCTCTGCCCAAGCTGGAAATGGGCCGACGCTGCTCTGGTAATGGCCGATTTCGTCCTTGGCCAGCCCTTCGATGTGAACAGCGCACTTCTCCAGGCCATTCTCAAGGACTACCGGCTCACGGGCCGCAGCCTTTGCAAAATGGAAAGCGAGCGCGGCCATGTCGTTAAACTCCATCCTTCCGCTCCTTGAAAGTCATGGTGTTCCAGTCGAATTCTCCCCCTTCGAACTCGGAAAACGTGATTGACATGGCATTGCGCTCGTGGGGCAAAAGCGTGTCACACTCAAACACCCGGTCGAAAGGAACCCCGTTCCTCAGTAGCCAGCACCGACTACGGAAATCAGGGTTCCCGACTAGTTTTTTGCGGCCGCCTGCTCTGCCGATATCACGGCCTTTTCCATTTCAGCCTTGGCAGCTTCGAATTTGGCGACGAGATGCGTATTGATCGCGGCCATGCCATCGGCGCCAAGCTGGGAGAGCATCGCATCGATCTGTTTGACGTTTCCAGGCAACCCGAAGAAGTCGTCATCGATATGGGCAACCATCGCGGCGGGCAGCGCAAAGCCGTTCATATAGACCTGATTCGCGGCGTTCTCGCCGCCAACCGCCATCACCAGCCGGCTCTGCTGCAGCGGATCGAGCTCGCGCAACTTGATGATGCGCCCGCGCGCATCGGGCTCCAGTGTGGTCAGTACGGGGCCGCGCTGCACCGGCTTGGTTGCTGCAACCTCTTCGGTTTCTTCGTGTACGGTAACTTTTGCCATTTCGTTTTCCTCTCGTCATGAGCCGTCTGGGTGGCGCGGCGGGCCGGCGACGAACCCGGCCACGGTGCCCCGCTTGCCGCGCCAAAGGGTTTAGCTAACCTTGATGCGGCGTGCCGCCGTGAAGGTCATTTGCATCGGCACCGTCTTGTCGCCCTGCTTTTTGCCGGCATCGACCAGCGTCAATACGACGCGCTGATAGCGCCAGGTGGTCGTACTGCCGTCAGGCTCGGCAATGGTTTCGGTAATGGTGGCCGGCGACGTCGATTTGCCGCCGTAAAAATCGGATTCAACCTGTGCCCACCAGTCATCGACGGTGGAGTCGGTTCGTTCCAGATCGATCGTTCCCTGCCAGCCCTTGAGGAACAACAATTCGTCGGTTTCTCCGCTAAGAGCGGTCACTGCCGTGCTGCTGACCTTTGGTTTCGAATCGAAGGACGTGATCTTGTCGAGCCGGATCGCGCCGTACGGGCCAAGAATGTCTATCGCAACGTCGAGGCCAATGGAATACCCACCTTGAGGCATATTTCACACTCCAAAAATGCAAACGCCCCTCCTGAGAGGGGCCGTTTTTCATGGGTTATCGGGGATTAGCCGAGACGGTAATCGTTACGCTGCCGCCGGCTTCCAGGTTGATCAGGAAGTAGCGAACGACGTTGAGATACTTGACCTGCACATCGGCCTGCAGGTAGCCAAGGGCGACGCGGCTGTCCGGGTTATTGGTCTTGTCGATTTGCACCGAGAAGCACTTACCGCCGTTCGGGTCGCCGATCATCCCCTGATCTTCCAGGGTCGACAGGAAAGCCTCGATCGTGCTCTTCGACTCGCGCCGCAGGTCGGTGGTCTGGTTTTCACCCACCACATAGCCGAACGATGCCGCCAGCGTCAGCGACAGGAAGTTCGTCATCCGGGTGTAGGTGTCGCCGTTCTGCGTCGACGAGCTCGAGCAGTTCAACCCAGAGCGATGCCCGAAGTAACTGCCGCCCGGGCACGGGTTCGTGATGACATCCAGCCTGGCGGTATTGATCGCGCCAATCTCGGAAAGGCTGTACGGCTGGTTCGCAAGCTGGCGCTGGGTGCCGACAGCATTGATCAGCTTTTTGTTCAGCGGGCTGATGTGCGGGGACAGCGCTGCGATCTCGGCCGCCGAGAACGTTGCCGGGGCCAGCATGCGATTTTGACCATTGACAGTGTCGTACCAATACACCCAGTCACCCACGAGCACCTTGAGGCCGTAGCCGTCCGCGCCGACGGTATTGAGGCTGGTCGATACGGTCGAGTAAGAGGCGCCCGCCGGCCCCTGAGTGATGACGTAAGCGCCCTCGCTGAGCCCGTAGGCCAGCATGCCGGCCCACTGCGTCGAATCCGTCAAGTCGATCAGGTTGA
Organism: Paludibacterium yongneupense DSM 18731; assembly: GCF_000422925.1. Lineage (GTDB taxonomy): Bacteria > Pseudomonadota > Gammaproteobacteria > Burkholderiales > Chromobacteriaceae > Paludibacterium > Paludibacterium yongneupense. The sequence goes on along the minus strand of NZ_AUGZ01000004.1, from coordinate 420,437 downwards.
CGACCTGGGCATTCGTGCCTCGCAGCGCGTACATGCCCTTGCGAGTGGCGCCATAGCCGTCCTGGCCAACAAGCAATGCATCGGTCAGGGTAGTCGTGCCATCGGTGCCGCCGGTGAAGGCGTACGTGGTCGATGCGTTCGGCGTGCCCGACGAAGTGCCGATGGAAGCGACCACCAACTGCGAGGGGCCGCGGATGCCGCTTTGCCCGTTGTTCACTGCACTGACCAGCGATGCCCAGAAGGCCGCACCGGTACCGGTCAGGTTATCGAATACTTCCGGCGTCTGCCCGGCGAGAATCACCGTCAACTTGAAGCTGCCGACAGCCGTCCCTGCAGAGATGAAGGCCGACAGGTTGTTGCCGATGGTGCCGGTATAGAAACCCGTCAGCGATGCGCCGGTTACCGGCGTACTGGCGGTGTCCTTCAAAGCGGTCGAGGCCGCCGTATCGGTGCCGTCTGTTATGCGCACAGCGCGAATGTTCGTTGCACCCAGCTGGATCGAAACGGCAACGTGCGTGGCCAAATCATACTTGCGCACCTGCTGGTTGCCGAGGTAGCGCTGCATGTCGGCCGTACCGCCGATCAGGTACGGGCTGTTTACCGGACCCCACGAGCCAATGCCCACGAGGCCAAGAACGTCGGTAGCGACGCCGTTGATGTATCGGGTTTTCGGGGCCAGGACCTGCACGTACAGATCGGGAGCCGAGAGCGCCGCCGTATTGATACTGCCAGCCTGATAAATGGGCATTGGCTACTCCAAAAATACAAAAACCCGGCACTAGACCGGGTTCTCGTGGTGGTTGTGTGGGGTGACTACGCGGGCGAGCCTTCCACCGGCGTCTTGTGGACGTGGTGCGCGCACTCGCCGGCCAAAACCTCGGCAATCTCGCCGGGATCGGTGATTTGATGCCCGCGCTGAAAATCAGCGAACGGGTGAATGACGACCAAGATGAATTTCGGGTCAGCCATGGACTACTCCTGAATGGTTGTGATGGATTGCCCACTGTCTTGCGACGCGACATTGAGCACTGGCGCGATGACTTGTGGAGCCGAAACGCTCTGCGTCGTTGCGTAATCGACGGTGTATATCAGGTCGCGGCGGTAGAGCTTTTCCTTGCTGAGGTCAGTCTGGTTCGAGTGCGAATACAGCAAAATCCCGACCGACCCATCAGGGAACGCAATCCCGCTCGATGCCGATAGCGCAGAATCGAGCACGGATGCTGCCGTATCGCGCAGCGACGGGGTGGACGCCCAGACCGAGAGCTGGATCTGCTTCTCCTGCCGCTTCGTTTCCCTGATGGCCGTACCAACGGCACCGACCCGAGCAACGACAGAGTGTGCCCCAGGCAGCGTCAGCACCGTTCCCATACTGGAAGCTCCGGGCACTACTGACTGAGCCAGAACAGCAAGCGCTGCCGCAATGGTTGCCAGCGTATCGGAGGCCTGAACAGCGTAGACGGCACCGACCCCGTTGGCCAGCAGGTAAACGTTCTGGGGGACGCTCACGGCCCCGCCGATTGCGACGGTATTTCCGGAAACCGTTGCTGTCAGCGTCGCCCCCCCCGGATGGGTTACCTTGAGTTTCCTACCGATATGGCGGGTGGTCTTGCGCTCCGTGGGCAGAGGGAACACCGATACATGCAGCTTTCCCGCCCGGAGGTCATCCTCAAGCACTTTTGCCGCTGGCCAGCCCGAGTACACCTTTACCGGGGCACCACAGGCGCTCGGCGATGAGGTACCGCTTGGATATAAAATGGCCGCAGCACTTCCGACCAGCACGTTCAGAACATCGGAGATGTCGGCCATGTCACACCTGTGCTTGCATGGCGGTGATCCGCCAGCCCCTATCAGTCAACTCGGCGCTCGAAATGGTGTAGCGGCGTCCTATGTCATCGGCAATGATGTCCGATGTTCTCAACACGACGCCCGGCCATGCCGGCAGCAAGATAGCCCACCATGGCATTCGCACGTCGCCCGGCAGACCAGCACCAACCTCGCTTTTTTTGCCTTTCGTGCCCTGGAGGATGCTTGCAGGCCAGCCAGACATGAGCGTCTGCTCGGTCGCATCGGTGTCGGCACCGTAGTTCACTTGCCCCACCCCGCTGTCCATTGCCACGCGTAGAACAGACACAGTCCGGTTGCATTGCACGCAGTACGTCGGGAGAGTGTCCTGCATCGCCGCAACGAAGAACGTGCCTCCGTGGCCGACAAGGATGTCTCCCGGGTTGACGTTGCTTCCATCGAAGATGCCAAGCCACGCCGCCTGCCCGTATCTGTTGGGCAGGTTGAAGTTGAAATTCGTCGTGAATGAGCAGAGCAGCGACTGCACGGCCACGCCGGACAATGGATTCAGAGGGCCGGTCGCGCGGTACTGCTGGTAGAAATACCCCATGCGCTGCGCGGCCTTGCCATAGCCGGCGTTAATCTTGGCTTGGAGAGTGGCGCCGTCCATGTCAGACCACCAAGCTCAGACCGCCATCGCCTAATGCAGGCCCGGGCGCAATGCCGAGAAAGCCGCACAATCGGCGGCGCCAGCTGTCAAACAGTGCCTCGCGGTCGGCCTGCTCGCGCCGGTTGTGCTTCCATACGGCCGCCTCGTCGGTATCCAGATTCACCCGAGTGCCTACGATGTCGGCTTCCAACTGCTGCAGACTGGCCAGGTAGGCCGTGCGGATCACCGCCTCCTCACCCGCCTGCAGGCTGTCAAGCCGGGATTCCAGCGTGCCATCCTGGGCGAAGAAGCAGTCGCCGAACGCCTGCACAGGCTGGCCGCCGAATACCGGATAACCACAGAAGCGCCGGATGTCGGTCTTTTCCGTATCAGTGAAGGACATGGTTTACTCCAGATGCTCGAGGCATACACCGTTGGTCTTAAGCTCGGCGAGCACGTCAGGATCATTGGCAACGATCTGTCCGCGATACCACTGGCGGGCGAGCTCAGTGCCAGTCGGCGTCGGAATCCAGCAAGTGGCATCGGCCAAGATGCGTGCACGCGTCGGCGCTTGCAGGGAGTCTTCGGCACGACTTTCAGCTGCGATTGCCTGCGTCGGCAGTGGAACCGAGTCAGGATTCTGTTGCACAAGATCCGGCAGGGTCGGAACTGGGTTACGTTTTGCCATGGTTATTGTACCGGTGGGCCGGCTGCAGTCAGCGCGGCCAGCAGTTGCGGGGCAGCGTTGAACGGCTCGCCGTAGTTGAAGGTCAGAATCTGGACGGCATACGCAAAGTTGAAGGTCTGTGTTGGCGTTAACGCCGAGAGACCGTCCGCTTGTTCGGCGGCGATAAACCAGGCCACCGGGCAGTTGTGCAGAGCTGGGTAACAAACGCTACGCCCTTCGTGAAACGAAGCAGACGGCCACCGCAGGTCATCGAGAAACTAGCCGTCGGCGTCTTGGCCTGCCCGAAGTAGACAGCCGGCACATAAACAGCCGTGAGTTTGCTCACCACACACCCTGTGCGTCTGGCCCCAGGTCCCGGACATCCGGGGTTCCAAACGGGATTACACGTCTCTGTCGATGTGACCGGGGCGCGAACCCCGGCCCGTTGCTTAGGCGGTCTCCATCACCACGCCACGCTTCAAGAATGAGTGGCTGGGGTGAGACATCAGTCCTCTCCGACTAAAAAACACCCCGAATCGTCTGGGCAGCTTGGGGGTAGCGGTTCTACCGCATCAGTCCTTGCTCTCGCTCAGCGGGGGCTACTTAGATGCAGCAGCCGTCGAGCTGGACAAAGGCGGATCGCTCTCGATCTGTCGTATTTCATCCGTCGGATCGGCGATATCGTAGCTCGCGGCAAGGGACTTGATGCTGGTTTCGCGTGACAGCAGGCCGCCATCGCGCAGAGTGGTCAGCGTCTCGGCCTGCGTCTGCTTGTCGGTGTAGGTTGGCAGGTACCACTGCGGCCAGCGCAGGGCGAGGTCGTCATCCTGCGACAGCTCGCCCAGCGGGCGGCCCTTCTTGTCGACCAGCTTGAACGTTGTCGAGGCACGCACCGCCATGTTCAGAAGTTCGAGCAGCGCGCCTTCTCCGTAACTGATGCGCAACTTGTCGGCCAGCCAGATCAGCGCCTGGTTCATCAGCTCCATGGCACGGCCGGATTGTACGGAGCTGAGCTTGTCCGCGTTGGCGCGATTTGCACCGGCACCCTCGAGCGCGATCTCGCGCAGGGCCTTGACCCAGTCCATTACCGCATGTGCAGAGTCGCCACTGATCTCCAAAAGCTTGGCATCGCCCTCAACGCTAGTCACGATGACATTGGCAGCCCCTTTGACCATTGCTCCGGCTCCATGAGCCGGCTCCTTGATGTGCAATGTGGGGTCGGACTGATACTTGAGTGCGCGGCCCCCTTGCGACAGCAAGTAGTCGGCCTCGATCTGAGTGTCGATCGCCTCAACGGGAAAGGTCGACACACCATCGATGTCATCGCCGCCAGGTAGATTGCGAATCCAGACTACCGGCACAAAGCCAAGTCCGTGCGGAACGGTTCGATCGTCATCCTGTACGAACGAGGCACCATCCTTTGCTTCGCTAACCTTGAGGGGCAAGAACCAGTTTTCAGCCTTGGCATCCCATTCGCGCAGAAACCAGAAGTCAGCATCGATGTCGCCGTCTGCGATGGTGTAGCCCTGAGCTTTCAGTACACCGCCCTTGACTTTGTATTGCTCGGAGAGCTTCAGCAGCGTATCGGGGGCATCCGGGTCCCAGGTTGGCGTCCGGTACTGGCTTGGCAGAACCTGCCAGAAAACACGGTTCTTCAACACTTTCATCAACACCGCCACCGATCCCACCGAGCCGCGCGTCGCCGCGTCGATCATCACCTCGTTCAGGCCTGTTTCCTTGACCAGCTTGGCGAGCGCGTCGCGGGTTGGCTCATCCTTGCACTCCACGGCGGGGAAGTGTCCCCCGCTGAACAGCAGGCTGACAGAGTCATTGACCACCGTCTGGCAGATGCGTGTGCGTACCGACGGGCGGCGCTTGGCCAGCGGGATGTACTCGCCGGCGTTGTCATGCTCCTCGGCGAACGGGTGCCCGAGCATGTTGTACAGCGTGCCATCCAGTACGCGAGTAAGGGCCGCCAACTGTGCCGTGCGCTCCGGGTAGTCCGGATCGGCCGGGAAAGTGGCCTGCAGAGTATTGAAGTCCATAGCTTAGTGGCTCATGTGCGGCATATGCGCGCCGTGGGTTGCAATCGGTTTCACTACCAGCCAGCGCCACACCATGAAGTACCCGCCAGCGTCGTTCTGGTGGTCATGGTCAGTCTTTTGTCAGGCTAGCCGTTGTCGTCATAAGGCTGCAGTTCCAGGCTCCCGGTAAAGGCAGGACACAGCTCCGTGATCACCTTCAGCCGGCGCCCCCCTGGTCGTTCAGGCTCAGCGCGTTGACGCTGTTGATCCGGTCCTTTACTGGAGGATTGGCGCTCTTTGCCAGGATCTGAAAACCGGTCCCCTGCAGAATTCTCGAGTCAGCCTCGCTGGCACCTCCCGCCTTTGCGGGTCGTGGCCCCGTATTTCGGCATGGGCCCCCTCTCCATGGGGTTTGTTTTCGAAATGATGACTGGAACAAACAGAAAGCCGCCCGAAGGCGGCTCTTAATTGGCAGCGGAACCCCTTGTTTGTAGGGATTCATCAGCGCCCCCTGATTGCCATGGCTGCCCATGCCCTAAACTCAATCAAAGGTGCCCATGGATCGTGCCCATCATCCGACGGGAATAAGCGCTTGGTCTGCCCATGAGGCTGTCGCCTCCTCGGCGGAGATCTCTGCAGTCGAAAAACAAAAGCCACCCGGTTTGGGTGGCTTGCATTTGGCGGCTAAATCAAGCGGGTCAGTACTTGATGAAGAAGTTGATCGCCAGGTTCTTCATCCGGGTCTCGCCGGCCCCCGAATACACACCGGAAGCAGTGATATCGGCCGTGTGGCTGTTGACACTAATCCCGGATTTGGAACTCCCCGTACTCGCGAGATATTGATTCGAAGACGAGTTGTACGTGGGAGTGGCTTGATTGGTGCCACCCCCCGCGTTGTAGATGCTCTCGGTATGGCTATGCCCGGGATCGCTGATACCGTGACTGTGCCCCGGGTCCGAGATGCTAACGGGTACCGTGTGCGAAGCGATTGCATCCGCCTGGTACGATCCAAGCGTTCGGCCAGAGTCCAGGCCGCGACCGCCATCCAGACCACGCAAGGCCACACCACGCGCATCGGGCAGGTTGAAGCTCGTCGAGCCGTCACCACTGCCATAGATGGAGCCGATCGCCGCAAAGAGGGTGGCGTAGGCAGTGCGAGAGACGGCGGAGCCATCGCACAGCAAGTAGCCATCCGGAGCCGCCGCACAGGCGCTGCTGATGATCGAACCGACAGGAACCGCACCGGTGATGGCGGCGATGGCGGCTTTCAGCTGCTCCAGGCTAACGGCCTGGTTGTTCTCGGTCGCGTCAGCAACGCTGAACTGTTGGCTGGCATTGCCACTTGCCACGGCCAGGGCCTGGCCAAGCGGGCACAGGGCCACCCAGGCGGTATTGTCGGCACTGCGCTGCTTGAGCAGAGCGTTACCGGTGTCGGCCCAGAAGGCGTACGCGCCGGGGCCCGCACCCGGGTCGGTCGCACCTGCGCTCAGGGTGGAAATCGCTGCGAGGGCAGCATCCACGTCTTTTTTGAGGGCGATGTCGGTTTGCGGCAAAACAATCGATGCTTGGGACATGTGTTCTTTCATGAAAAAAGGCCGCACAAGCGACCGGATGGCACCGGAGGAAATACTCTCAGGCACGAAATATTGACGCCCAGTGTGGCTACACTCTGACGAACTCGGGAATACGGTGGCGCGGCAACACGACGCAATCGTCGGGTTTCATGCCCCGGCCAAGATAGTCGAAGCGGATGGTGCGGTCGCCGATCTTGCCGACCTCGGCCGCTCGGCCAGATGCCATCAGAACGTGCTGGCCCTCACGTAGCCACACAGCGTCCTCGACGGGTTTGCAGTGCTCCATGTGCATGGCAGGCTCCAGAAACGCAAAAGCCCCGGCATGTGCCGAGGCTAGGAAGGTGAACACTCGCGCCCAACCGGGCCGAGCAAAAATGCATTGAGATGCTAAAATTTAGCCATCCGAAACAGGGGGTAGCCTAAGAAACATCGAAGCACCAACTGTAAAAAGCGCAAAAGCCCGAACTCTGGACGAGAATCGGGCTTCTGCAGAACATAATACTTTCACTAATCCAAAATTGCAAGCACTACGCTGAAACCTTTGCTCGATGGGCGTTTCGACGGCTGTGAAAATCCAACAAATCCAAAACCTGAACTTCGACCACCGACAGCCCGTTCCAGTAGTGCCGATCGAGCGTCCTGATCGTCTCTTGCCAATAATTCGACACCGACTGCTGCGACCGCATGTAGGTCTCCCCGATATCTTTCTGGCTGCGCACGAGCCCCTTCTCGGTCGCCCACCCTCGCGCCATCTCTCGGCGCAGGCCGGTCGGCCAGGTATGAGGGAGCGCCTTCGCCGCGGCATTGATGGCGCGCGGATCTCTGGTCATGATCGCGGCAATGGCGGAATACTCGAGTTCAGGGAGCCGGCCGATCTTCGCCAGAATATCGACGGCCATGTCCTTCTGCTCGGCCGGGCTTAGCTCGCTGACGCCACCCGGGATCTGCTCGGCGAACCGCTGTACCTTCACCGGTATCGCTTCGCTCATCTGAAAACACCACCCAACCAACGACCGTACTGTCGAAAAATGCATGCCCTACCCCCTTTTCTGCCTTGCCATTGCGCCGCGAAGAGCACCTGTTGCCGTTTATCCGAGTCCAGAGGGGGGATGCCCCCCTCGCCTCACCGTCCGGCTCCATGACCTCGCCGCCATTTTGTTTGATCATCTTGTCCTCGCCGAAGGCCAGCCCCTCAGCGCGTCGTTCAACACCGTCCTGGCATTGTCCGGGGCGATGCACGGCACCGAATCCCAGCCCCCGTCCGGGGCCTTCGCTGCGCAAATAGCGGGATGCCACCCCGAACGCGCCCGGGGACGAGGCTACGAACCCCGCGCTGCTGACCGGGTTTTACCACCTGCTTTTTGTAATCCTCGGCTTCATCGTCGACAGTGACGATGGCGCGCTTATGTCCGCGGGGACCGAAGCTTCGCCAGTCGCAGCGGTTTGCGCTGATCGGGTACGGCAGCATGATGGTCACAGGCTGCTTCATTTCAGCCCCCCCAGATCGAAATCGCCAGCGGCATGCCGAATACCAACAAGGCGATGATCACCAACGCCGCCCGCTTCACTGCTCGGCCTGCTCGAGTCGTGCTCATGCGGCATCCCCTCGTTGTTCTACCGTCAGGTACTTCGTCATGTGCTTCGGCAACTCGCCAATGCTGTGCAGGTAGCGCGCCGTCATCTGACGTGGCCACAGCCCACCGGGATACGTTCCTTGTGCGATCTGCTCGGCGATGAGCAGTTCGCGTTCGCGGTGCGAGATCGATCCACCATTGCACAAGCGCCTGTCAGTCAGTTCGGCCAGACGCCTGGATGCTTCGGCGCGACTCAAAATCGGCGCTGGGATCGCCTTCAGCCCCGGGATGGCTTGGGAGGCATACTCGCGATCAGGGCCGCAGCACGCGGCGATGAACTCGTCGCAGGACGGCGGATGCTTGTAGCGCGCGGCGATACCGTGCTTGATGTCGGTCGGGGTCAGGTCCTTGAGGGTCTCGACCCACACGTCCATGGCTTCCAACAGCCCAACGTCGTAGCCCTCGAACGGAAGGCCTTTAGGGACAAATTCACCGGTCTGGAACTTGGCAATGAACGGGGAGCCAAAGCGGCCGCGCATGATACGGAAGATTTCACCGACTACCTTGCGATCAACGGATGGCATGCTGCTCTCCTTCGCCTGCTGTGAGATATTGCGCCCCGACCCCGAGCGTTCTTGCTGCGGACTGCCGCTGATCTTCGCGACGGTTTCCGTAGACGGTAGCCGCCTTGACCTTCGCATCGGTCACGCGGTTGCGGTCCGAGTTGTACTGGTGCTGGTCGAGCAGCCACTTGCGGAACTGGGCCTGCCAAGCAGAGGCATCGGCACGAGTCTCGGATCGGGCCTGGTAGTGGGCAGTGAAGCGCTGCGCTTCGAGGTCAACAGCGAGGTTCAGCTCCCCGGCCTTGAGCACCGCAATGCGATCAGGTTCGAAGTCGGGTGGAATGGGTGTGCCGACTTGCGCACCACGCGCACCACTCACGAATAAACCGTAAGGTTTATGAGTATCTGGCTCTGGCTGTGGCGAGCTTTCGTCCTGGGTTTCTGCTGGGTTTTCTCCGGGTTCCTGTTTGGTTCCGTTTTCAAAACCCGGTGGGTTTTCATCCGGTTCCTGCTTGGGTTCCTGTTTGGTTTTTTTAGGACGCCCGCCGCGCTTGCCGTTCTCTCTGGCGATATCGATTCGGGACAGGTCGTCACGTATCTGCTCGTCGGCTCGCGTGTTATGGCGCAGCCCATCCTCGCCGATGAGGAAATACTGCTCGGCGACCGAAACCACGGCTTGCTGTTCCTCCGGGGAGAACGCACGGCAAATCCGGTACAGGGCAACGACGTCGCTGGGCAGCCCCTTTTCGGTCGCGTAGTAGTAGTCCAGCAGCAGCGAGTAGGCGCCGTGTTCAGCAAGCGACAGGTGCGCGGTACCGCGCGCGTAGTCACCCATAAATCGCTTGTAGAAATTCATGCAAAAACCTCCCGCACCCATTGATTTTGCTGGGTGGCATGGTCATACTCGAACTACCTTCTGAAGGTAGAGCCGCTTGGTGTGTCAGCACCTTATGCGGCTCGTTTCGCATCTGCTCTACCCCCTCCTCCACACTCCCCCGTCCCGGATCGCGTGCACTCGCAATTCGCTTCAGCCTTGCACAGGGTCGCCATAGCATTCAGGCACTTCGGGCTGACGAAGACGAACCTAAGCGCAGCGATGGCCGCATCCAGCTTGTCGGCGACAAGGCCCACTCGGCCGGACAGATAGCGGCTGACCAGGCTGTTGTCCCAGCCGAGCGCGGCCATGATCCGATGCTTGTCCCGCGGATCAGTCGATGCCGATTGCAGCGCATGCGCTACGGACGGCGAAATTCGCGTGTCCATGTTCATCTCCTATCAAAAAACGTCGAGTGCGCTTGCACGCTCCAGCGAATAGGCTTCATCACGCCGCCTCCCGGCCCAACTCCGGCCACAGCTTTTGCCAGTCGTCGCGAAGATCTTTACGGGTCACGGTTTGGTGGGACTCGCGCTCGATGGCAACGCACAACGTTCCACCGAAGCGTTGTCCGGTACTGAGAGCCTTGCGCATGTAACCGACCGTGGTTCCGCAGCGCTGGGCAAAGGCAACTTGGTCGTCAGGCACCATCCCATTCAGGTATTGTCGGAGGTTCATAGCTAGCTTCCTGGTTATGTACGCCACGACTTTACTAAACGGTAATGCAAAAAGCAACACTGTTTGGTGTTTTACCTTTTGGTAACTTTTTGAGATCCTTCCAAAATGGATACAGTTCAGAACCGAAGAGCGCGCCTGAGAGAGTGGATTGACCTCAAGTGCGACGGCAGCCAGGCAAGATTTGTCTCCCTCACAGGGATCAACCAGGGCGAGCTATCTGGCTTGCTGAAGTCGAAGTCCTTTGGGGAGAAGAAGGCGCGCGCGCTCGAGGCGCAGGCAGGAATGCCCCGCATGTTCCTTGACCAGCTTGAGACACCACGGAGTGCCGCTGACCTCGGCCCTGCCATTCAAACCCCATTGCGCCCGGTGGTGGTGCTCGGTGAAGAGGATGAAGTCCCGGACGATGTGATCGCTATTCCCCGCTACACGGTAAGGGCATCAGCGGGCTACGGTGCTCCGGTGCTCGATGTGGACGTCAAAGGGACGCCGAATTTCTGCAGAGCCGCCTGGGCGCAGCGCAACGGATACAAGCCTGGGCAGCTGTTCAGCATCGTCACGATCGGCGACAGCATGGAGCCAACGATCCCCGAGGGAGCGAGCCTGATCGTCCACCGTCAGGAAGAGATCGTAAACGGCAAGATCCACATCATCTGCCGTGGCAATGAGTGCTTCGTGAAACGCCTGTACAAGCAGCTGGATGGATCGGTTCTGATCCACTCGGACAACGAGAAGCTGTACAAGGACATGGAGGCACGGCCAGGCGACCCGGATGTGTTGCACGTAGTGGGGCTGGTTGTGTCGATGAGTGCTAATTTGTAAGAACAGGGCCCGCACGACGCAGGCTTTTTTGCGACACATGGAATGACAAATGGAATTTCATGAGGCAGCGATGGGCCGCGCCTGAGGCGAAAGAAACATCGTCACCAGTAGCCGACGCCAGCCAACTATCGTCTTCAGACAAGGCAGATACCCCGTGATCAAAGGCAGGGAGACCGGCAAGGGGCTATCCGAGGATATGAAGCACATTGGCGGCCTTATGACAACACACGAGGCGTTCAGGCGGCTGCAAAAGGCCCAGACAGTGCAGGCGATGAAGTTCCAACAACTTGCCAAATATCAGCAGATTGCCGAGGAAATCAAAGGTACGGCGATGAATACCCAGATCGGCTTTGGACCCGCAGACGGTCCCAAGGCGGACATCTACAAAGAAGCGGACGAGTTCTGCGCAAAGCAAGGCAAGTCCGTCGAGACCATCACCCTGCAAACGGAAGACTCTGGATTCGGCAAACCAGCCAGCGCCTCATTGCAGTTCCGCTGCAAGTAGCGGACGCCCCCCACCTCCCAGCCCGCATTCGCGGGCATTTTTGCGTCCACGCAACAGCTAGCATCCCTTTCACAACGCGGTTTTCATTTCCATTCAGTAAACAAATCGAAAAATAATTCACCATATAGTATTGATTAAAAAATACTGTTTAGTAATAATAGTTCCATCAGCCCAGCACACCGGGCAGCGATCTCCGACAACCGACAGCAGGACACCAGGCGGCAAAGACAACTAGCCTCGCTGGTGGCGTCACGGAAGCACCGGACGCAAAAAACGCCCCTTGGGAACAGGGGGCACATGGATGGCGACTGGTCCGACTAAGCGGCATCAGCTGGTACCGGCTGACGTAACGGCAGCGAAAGTGGCGGTCAGCGGGGCAAGGCAAGGCTGCACCTCGGAATACCCTGTCAGCAGCCATCCATGTGATCAACCAGCACCATGCCCGGTACGAAGCCCGGGCCGCCTCCTACGGAGACTTCCGGGGGCTGCGTTCGCTCCCGCTGGTTCGAAGAGCGCAGCAGCAGTCGGCAGCCCTCGGGCAGTCTGATGCCGGACGGGTGCCCCATCCATCCGGAAGCACATTCCAGCGACTGCGCTTCCGGGGGCATTCCACGACCAGACGCCCGGCCAAGGCGTCGTTTAACCGACGGCTTCGCAGCAATCCGCTTGCCCCGCCCTGTGCGGGGCTTCTTTCTTCTGGAGTCCAGCATGTTGAAACCCTATCTGGTGACCGTCGCCTATCCGGACGGTCGGCGCGTGCGCATCGCCGCGCTCGCAGACAGTTCCGCCGGCGCGTGCATCAACGTGCTGGACGGCCTCAATAACCCGCGCGTCGGCATCGGCGCCGCACCGGTCGGGAGGCACGATGTTCAAGTTGCTTAAGGCTGTTCTGTACAGCGCCGCAGCTGCTTGCGGCGGCATGTTCTTCATCATATCGGTGTGGGTGATCGCCGATCTGTTCGGGGTGTACTGACATGCCCCACCACTCACACATCGCACTCGCCGCAGAGCAGCGGCCGACGCGCAGTAAAACCGAAACTGAGCTGCGGTTGGCGTTCGATGGCGACTACCAGCCGCGCGAGCACGCAATCATCGACGACCAGACGGGCGGGTTCAAGCCCGGCAGCCTGGAAGGTTTCGAGGTGACGATGGAAGACGAACCCGTCTGCCGTGCCAGGAAGACTCACCTGGTTAAAGAGACCCTCGGCGACGAAGCACAGCTGATCGATGCGGCAATCCAGTCATCGGGGTCGATCAAGGGAAGATTTCACTACGAGTGCCAAGGCAAAGGCGCGGCAATGCAATGCCGCGTTGCTGCCGTGCTACGTGGCGAGAAGGAAATCATGTGGGATGTGTGGTTGAGCGCGAACTCGGTCACCACCAAGAACTCGTCGCTCTGGAAAACGAACCCCAAGCAGCAGCTCGGCTATCAGCAGGTGAAGAACGGGGCTCGCCTGTACTGCCCTGGCTCCCTGCTCGGCGTCTACTCCCCTCGAAAAGCTGGCAGAGCGTCCAGCCGAACACGACGTTACCCCACAGGGCGAATATCAAGAACCGACCGCAACCGCGCCGGCATCTCGAACCGCGGCATTCAAGAGCAAGTCAAGCGCCAAGGCTCCGCCAGCCTCCAGCCGCGCGCCGGAGCTGCCGGGAGCAGGTGATAGTTCTGATCGCCGCCGCCGGCAACGGCGCAGAGCGGCAAGCGGCGAAGGCGGCCGTACCGCAGACCGGAGAGGAACACGATGACCCCCATCATCTCGGTGGCACATCAATACATGCCGGGACAATACACAGAAACTGGCCGGCCCGATCATGGCGTGGTTCGAGTTCAAAGAGTGGCGGAAACGCCGGAAGAGGAGGAAGTGATATGTGGCCGTTGAAATACGTCCTGATCCAGCGGTTCTGCGAACTGACGGGCTACACTGACAGGGCTGTTCGCAGCAAGATCCACGAGGGGGTCTGGGTCGAAGGTGTCCACTACCGCCGATCTGTCGACCGTCACATTCAAATCAACCTGGAGGAATACGAAAAGTGGGTAGAGGGACAAAAATACAGTACACAGGCGTCGTCGCCCGCGAAAGCAGCGTGAGGATATGGTTCATGTGGAAGGGGAAGCGGCATTGGGAAACGCTGAAAATGCAGCCTACGCCGCCCAATCTGAAGCATGCCAGCCGGCTGCGCGAGGACATTTGCGCGCACATCGCCATCGGGGCTTTCGACTACGGGAAGTTCTTCCCCGACAGCGACGAAGCGCGCGCCGCGGCGGACGCCGATGCCGGGCCAACGTTCAGGGAGCAGGCGCAGAAGTGGCTCGCAACCATTTCTCACCTGGCTGATTCAACGCGGAACGACTACCGGCGCCGGCTCGAGCGGCACATCTACCCGGTGATCGGCGACAAGCGCGTGCGGCACATCGTCTACGGTGACTTGGCTGCCCTGCTCGGGAACATCGAGTGGGGCAGCATGAAGAGCCGGAACAACACGGCGACGGTGATCCGTCAGCCGTTCGACCTGGCCTTTCTCGACGGCCTGATCGAGACGAACCCGGCCGCACGCATCCGCAACATGAAATCGCAGAAGGAGCCGCCCGACCCGTTCAGCCTGGAAGAGATCAACGCCATCGTCGACACGATGAAGAAGCTTGATCCGGCCTACGCCAACTACTTCGAGTTCGCATTCTTCACGGGATTGCGGACGTCTGAGCTGCTGGCGCTGCGCTGGGAGGACATCGACTGGAACATGGGCCTTGTTCGCGTGAGCCGCGCCAAGGTCGACACCATAGAGAAAGGAACGAAGACATCGCGGGTGCGCGACGTCGAACTGAACAGCCGGGCACTGGAGGCGCTCGCCCGGCAAAAGCCGCTGTCCCTGCTGGCAGGCAAGGAGGTATTCATCAACCCGAATACGGGCAAGAGCATTCACACCCTGAACATTGTCCATCCGCCGTGGCGGCGCACGATCAAGGCATGCGGGATACGCTACCGCAACCCCTACCAGGCGCGCCACACATTCGCCACGCTGAACCTGATGGCCGGGGCAAACCCGATGTGGGTCAGCCGGCAAATGGGGCACACGTCGATGAAGATGTTGCTGGAAGTCTACAGCCGCTGGATCGATATGGCGGACCGATCAAGGGAGAAAAACAAGCTCGAAACCCTGCTTTCTGTGCCAACTGTGTGCCAACGCAAAACGGCGCAGTCCGAAGACCGCGCCGTTATTGGCTAATTCTGGCGGAGAGAGGGGGATTCGAACCCCCGTTAGGATATTATCCTAAACACGCTTTCCAGGCGTGCGACTTAAACCACTCATCCATCTCTCCCGCATCCCGGCGACTTGCTTTTCGTCGTCAGAGGCTGCGCAGTATAGCCGGGGCTAACTGCCTTGGCAAGTTATTTTATAGATGCCGTGTTCGTCCAGGTCGGCAAGGTAGCTGGCGACGGCGCCGCGCTCGCGCTGCAGCCAGGCGCCGATGGCCGAACGGAAACGCGGGTCGGAGATGAAATGCGCGGAGTGCGTTAGCACTGGCTCGAAACCGCGCGCGAGTTTGTGCTCTCCCTGGGCTCCGCCTTCGAAACACGCGAGTCCCTGGGTAATGGCATAGTCGATACCCTGGTAATAGCAGAGTTCGAAATGCAGGCAGGGAATGTCGACCAGCGCACCCCAATAGCGTCCGTACAGCGTATCGCGGTCGCGCAGGCACAAGCTGGCGGCCAGCGCCTCTTCGCCGCGGCGCGCGATGAACAGCACCACCTGTTCGCCGAGACCGGCACCGATGTCGCGAAAGAAGGACAAAGGCAAATAGGGGTTCGCGCCGTGTTCGGCATAGGTGCGGCAGTAACACCGATAGAACAGCTGCCAGCGCGCCTCGTCGATGGCGCCGCCGCAGACGGTCTCCACCTCGATGCCCTGTTCCGCTATGCGCCGCCGCTCCTGCCGTATTTTCTTGCGCTTGTCGCGCGCGAGAGCATCGAGAAAGTCGCCCATATCGCGGTAGCCGCGGTTGCGCCAGTGAAACTGCACGCCATGGCGTTCCAGCCAACCGGCGTCGCGCAAGGCATCCATCTCGTCGCCGCGGGGAAACAGCACATGCGCGGACGACAGGCCGAGATGCCTGACGCGCGTTTCCAGTGCGTCGATCAACACCGGCACCCGCCCGGGCACGCCGGGAAAACGGCGCCCGCCGACCGGAGTGAACGGCACCGCCACGACCAGCTTGGGGTAGTAGTCGAAGCCCGCGCGCTCGTAGGCATCGGCCCATGACCAGTCGAACACGTACTCGCCGTAGGAGTTCGCTTTCAGATAGGCGGGCACGGCCGCATCCAGCACGCCGTCGCGACGGTCGAGCAATGGCGAGGGTTGCCAGCCGCTGTCGGCACCCAGCGCCCCCGAGCGTTCCAGCGCCGCCAGCCAGCCGAGTCGCAGGAACGGCTGATCGTCGTCCAGCAGCGCATCCCAGCCCGACGCGGCCTCCGCGGCCAGCGCATCAGTCCAGTACAGGGCTGTCATTCTTCAGGTAGAATCTGAACCATTGTTTTTCGCTCATGTCCTATCAACATGCGTATTGCACTCGCTCAATTCAATCCGGTAGTCGGCGACATCGCCGGCAACACCCAGAAAATCCTGCAACTCGCCCGTCAGGCCATGGCCGACGGCGCCGACGTGCTGGTTACGCCCGAACTCGCCTTGACCGGTTATAGCCCGGAAGACCTGCTGCTGCGCGAACATTTCTACCGCGCCTGCAATGACGCGCTCGACGAACTGCTCGAACTCGACGGCATCACGCTGGTCATCGGCCACCCGGTCCGTCTCGGGCAGGAACGCTTCAACGCCGCCACCGTGCTGCGCGACGGCAATCGTCTCGGCCAGTATCACAAGATGCTGCTGCCCAACGACGAAGTCTTTGACGAATGCCGTTACTTTACGCCAGGCGCGGCCCCGCTGGTATTCGAACAGAATGGCGTCAAGGTCGGGGTTCTGATCTGCGAGGATGTCTGGGCGCTCGACCCGGCGGCGGAAGCCCTGGATGCCGGCGCCGAAGTCGTGGTCGTTCTCAACGCCTCGCCCTTCCATCGCAACAAGGTCGGGACGCGACATGAAGTCGTCCGCTACCGCTGCGAGGAAACCGGCCTGCCATTTGTCTACGTCAATCTCTGCGGCGGCCAGGACGAGCTGATTTTCGACGGCGCGTCTTTCGCCTTGAACCGCGCCGGGCAGGTGGTCGCCCAGGCGCCCGCCTACGACGAATCGCTGCTGCTGGTGGATATGGTCGACGGCGACCTGCAGCCGTCGTCGCGGGCGGTGTTGCCCGATACGCTCGAAAGCATCTATCGCGCGCTGGTGGTCGGCGTGCGCGACTATATCGACAAGAACGGTTTCCCCGGCGTGCTGCTCGGTCTGTCCGGCGGCATCGACTCGGCCCTGACGCTGGCGATCGCCTGCGATGCTCTCGGAGCCGAACGGGTCAAGGCCGTGATGATGCCATCGCGCTATACCGCCGACATCAGCGTGGACGATTCGCGCGACATGGTCGCCCGTCTCGGCGTCAAGTACGATGAAATCGCCATCTGGCCTATGTATCAGAGTTTTGTCGCGGCACTGGCGCCTTCCTTCGCCGGGTTGGCCGAGGACACCACCGAAGAAAACCTGCAGGCCCGCATCCGCGGCATGCTGCTGATGGCCCTGTCCAACAAGAGCGGCAAGCTGGTACTGACGACCGGCAACAAGTCCGAGATGACGACCGGTTACTGCACCCTGTACGGCGACATGGCCGGCGGTTTCGCGGTACTGAAGGACGTCTCCAAGACGCTGGTCTACCAGTTGGCAAACTGGCGCAACACGCTTGGCGAGGTCATTCCTGAGCGCATCATCACCCGGCCTCCATCCGCCGAGTTGCGTCCCGACCAGACAGATCAGGACAGCCTGCCGCCGTATGACGTGCTCGATGCGATCATGACCCTGTACGTCGAAGAGAATCTGTCGGCGGACGAGATCGTCGGCCGTGGTTTCGCCGACGCCGATGTCGGCCGCGTGGTACGCCTGTTGAAGATCAACGAATACAAGCGCCGCCAGGCCCCGGTCGGGCCGCGGGTCACGCCGCGCGGATTCGGCAAGGACTGGCGCTACCCGATCACCAATCGTTTCAGCTGACGCGCGTTCGCATCGGCACCGCAACACCAGTTGGCGTCGTACAACCAAATCGAGGAAGCGTGAATGGGTGACGCCGGGACAGCCGACCGCATCGCGGCCGGCTGCCTCCCCTCCCTGCCCCGACGGGGATACACGCGCGAATGAATGAAAAAACTGATACTGGCAGCCGCGCTATGCGCAAGCCTGCCGCTGCCGCTATACGCGGCGGCCATTCCGCAGCTGAAGGCGTTCATCGCCGGCAGCAGCACGCTGGCTGCGAATTTCACGCAAGTGGTCACCTCCAAGAACAAACATGACGAAGCCAGCGGCACGCTGAGCATCTCGCGTCCCGGCCGCTTCCGCTGGTCCTACGACAAGCCGTACCGGCAACTGATTGTCGGCGATGGCAAGCGCTTGTGGATCTACGATCTGGAACTCGCCCAGGTCACCACCCACCCGCTGGACGCGGCCCTGGGTTCCAGCCCGGCGGCCCTGCTTGCCGGCAGCAATGCCATCGAGCGCGACTACGTGCTCAAGGAAGCCGGCAAGCAAGGAGCGATCGAGTGGCTGTCGGCCTCGCCCAGAAAAGCGGAGAACACCTTCAGCGGAATCCGCATGGGGTTTCGCGACAATAGCCTGATCGAGATGCAGCTGACCGACAATTTCGGCAATTCGACCCACATCACATTTACCGCCCTGCGCAAGAATCCCGCGCTGGACGGCGCCCTGTTCCGCTTCACCCCGCCCAAAGGGGTGGATGTGATCAGCAACTGAGGCGCACGACCGTGCCCGCATTCGACTCTTTCTCCTCGCCGTCCTTCTTTGCCGGAGTGTTCCATGTCTGACCTGTTCCGGGTCGAACCGACCCCGCCGCTGGCCGAATCGCTGCGGCCGCAGACGCTGGACGAGGTCATCGGTCAGAGTCACCTGCTGGGCGCCGGCAAGCCCCTGCGGCTCGCCTTCGAGTCCGGCAAGGCGCATTCGATGATTTTGTGGGGCCCACCCGGCGTCGGCAAGACCACGCTGGCCCGGCTGACGGCGCATGCCTTCGGCTGCGAGTTCATCGCCTTGTCGGCCGTGTTCGCCGGGGTCAAGGACATCCGCGCGGCCATGGAACGCGCCGAGCAGAATCTCGCCCACAACCGCAAGACCATCCTGTTTGTCGATGAGATCCACCGTTTCAACAAATCGCAGCAGGATGCGCTGCTACCCTATGTCGAGTCGGGGCTGGTCACCTTCATCGGCGCCACCACGGAGAATCCGTCGTTCGAAGTCAATTCGGCCCTGCTGTCGCGGGCACAGGTCTACGTGCTGCAATCGCTGACCGAGAGCGAACTCAAGCGGCTGGTCGAACGCGCGCGGGCAAAGGCGCTATCGCATCTCGAATTCGACGCCGCCGCCATCGACACGCTGGTCGGTTATGCCGATGGCGATGCGCGCCGCCTGCTCAACTTGCTGGAACAAACTCAGACAGCCGCCGGCGCGGCCGGCCAGGCCCGCATCACGCCGGCGTTCATCGAAAACGCGCTGACGCTCAATGCCCGCCGTTTCGACAAGGGCGGCGACAATTTCTACGACCAGATTTCCGCACTGCACAAGTCGGTGCGCGGTTCCAACCCCGACGCGGCGCTGTACTGGCTGTGCCGGATGCTGGACGGGGGCGCCGATCCGCGCTATCTGTCGCGGCGCATCATACGCATGGCCTGGGAAGACATCGGGCTGGCCGATCCCCGCGCCATGCAGATTGCCAACGATGCCGCCGCCACCTTCGAGCGACTGGGTTCGCCCGAAGGCGAGCTCGCGCTCGGGCAGGCCGTCGTCTATCTGGCGGTTGCCGCCAAGAGCAATGCCGGTTATATGGCCTACAATCAGGCGCGCGCCTTCGTCAAGCAGGACGGTTCGCGCGAGGTGCCGGTCCATTTGCGCAACGCCCCCACCAAGCTGATGAAGGAGCTGGGCTACGGGCACGACTACCGCTATGCCCACGATGAGCCGCATGCCTATGCCGCCGGCGAAACCTACTTGCCGGAAGGGATGGCCGAACCGCAATGGTACCGCCCCGTCCCGCGCGGACTGGAAAGCAAGATCGCCGAAAAGCTGGCCTTTCTGCGCGAACTCGACCGCGACGCCGGCACGTCCTGATCGCACGGCAGCGCCGACACTGTCCCATTTTGACACACCGGCCCCGTTGTCTCCGGGTTTGAATTGAGTGCCGCACCCGGCCCCATGATACTGCGGCTAACGCAAGAGCTCAGACGGCAACGGTTACGAAGCACCCGCCTTTCGTGTTGCCGCCGCGTTTCTCAATGCGCCCCGCCAGGTTTTGCTGATGCCTGCACGGGATGCGTTACGCGTCCTTTATCTCTCGGTGCGGGCATATCCTGTGGCCCGCACCGCGGGTTTTTTCGTCTTGTGCGCGCCCATGTGCCGCTACCCCTCCCCCTGTTTTGCTGCCCCGCGCATTAAAAGCCGCCCCTGCGGCGCAAGCCGCATAAGGCGCGGGCGTCAACAAGGCGTATAATGGTGCACGCGCCGACCGCCTGTTGCCGCCGACCGACTTCGATTCCGACAGGCGCACGTACGGCGTCACCGGTCTGCCCGGCGGACCTCCGGCCACCGCGCTGGCCGGCACCCCGGATACAGATAAACAGACGTTTTGCGGTCCGCAGGACCGGGACGCCAAGAAAAACAGGACGATACATGCTCGACATTCAACTTCTCCGCAACGATGTGGATGCGGTGGCCGCCCGTTTGGCCGGCCGTGGTTACACCCTCGACGGTGCGGCTTTTACCCGCCTCGAGGCCGAACGCAAACAGGCTCAAGTCCGGATGCAAGAGCTGCAGGCCACGCGCAATGCCGCCTCCAAGCAAATCGGCGAAGCCAAGCGCAAGGGCGAGGACGCGTCCCCCATCATGGCGCGCATCGCCACGCTCGGCGACGAGTTGAAGGCGGCTGAGCAAGCGTATGAAGAGGTGCAGAAGCAGATCGACTTGTGGCTGCTGAGCATCCCCAACCTGCCGCACGAGTCGGTGCCGGTGGGACGCGACGAAACCGACAACGTCGAAGTCCGCCGTGTCGGCGTGCCGCGAAGCTTCGACTTTCCGGTCAAGGACCATGTCGACGTCGGTGCACCCTATGGCCTCGATTTCGAAACCGGCGCCAAGCTCTCGGGCGCCCGCTTCACCGTGCTGCGCGGCGACATCGCCCGTCTGCACCGCTCGCTCGCGCAGTTCATGCTGAACACGCACACCGAAGAGCACGGCTACACCGAGATGTACACGCCGTACATCGTCAACGACAACATCCTCTACGGTACCGGCCAGTTGCCGAAGTTCGCCGAAGACATGTTCAAGGTCCAAAAAGGCGGCGATGAAGCCGGCCCCGACCAGTATCTGATTTCCACCTCCGAAATCTCGCTGACCAACACTGTCCGCGACAGCATCATCAAGACCGACGAGCTGCCGCTGAAAATGACCGCACACTCGCCTTGTTTCCGCTCCGAAGCCGGCTCCTACGGCCGCGACACGCGCGGCATGATCCGCCAGCACCAGTTCGACAAAGTCGAAATGGTGCAGATCTCCCACCCGGATACCTCGTTCGATGCACTGGAAGAAATGGTCGGCCACGCAGAAACCATCCTCAAGAAGCTGGAACTGCCCTACCGCGTAATCACCCTGTGCACGGGCGACATGGGCTTTTCCGCCACCAAGACCTACGATCTGGAAGTCTGGCTGCCGGCGCAGAATACCTACCGCGAGATATCGAGCTGCTCCAATTGCGGCGACTTCCAGGCTCGTCGCATGATGGCGCGCTACAAGGATGAAAGCGGCAAGAACCAGCTCGTGCACACCCTGAACGGTTCCGGCCTGGCCGTCGGCCGCACCTTGGTGGCCGTGCTGGAAAACTACCAGAACGCCGATGGCTCGATCACCATCCCTACCGTGCTGCGTCCCTATATGGGCGGTCGCGACAGAATCGGCGGCTGATCCGCTCGTCCGCAAAAAACCCCCGGCGCCTGATGGCGCCGGGGGTTTTTCGCATGCAGGCGCGGCTCAGTACCAGTCGATGCCGGGCTTGGCGGTACTGACCGTGGTGCCGGCCTCGCCCCTGACGATTTTCTCGATGTCGGCCAAGGCGCCGATCACAGCCGGCTTGCCGGTCTTGCGCGCGAACTCGCAAGCCGCCAGCACTTTCGGCCCCATCGAGCCCGCGGCGAAGCCCTGTTTGTCGAGCTCGTCCGGATGTGCACGCTGCACGGCGCACGCTTCGGGCGTCCCCCAACCGGAATACACCGCCGTCACGTCAGTCGCGATCACAAACATATCGGCCTCGACCTCGCGCGCCAGCAAGCCGGACGCGAGATCCTTGTCGATCACGGCCTCGACGCCGGACAAGAGCCGGCCGGTGCTATCGTACATCGTCGGAATCCCGCCGCCGCCGGCGGCGATGACCACCACCCCCTTCTCGATCAGCCATTTGATCGGACGCAGCTCGAAGATGCGGCGCGGGATGGGGCTCGCCACCACGCGCCGGTAATATTTGCCGTCGGGCTTGACGGTCCAGCCGTTGACCAGAGCCAGCTTTTCGGCTTCATCCTTCGAGTAGACCGGCCCCACGAATTTACTCGGGTTGCCGAAAGCCGGGTCGGCGGCGTCGACTTCGACCTGGGTCAGAATGGTTGCCATCGGCACGTCGAAGGGCAGGACATTGCCCAGTTCCTGTTCGATCATATAGCCGATCATGCCCTCGGTCTGCGCCCCCAGGACATCCAGCGGGTAAGGCGTCACCTTGCTGTCGACATGGCGGCTGTACGCCTCGTTCTGCAGACCGAGCAGGCCGACCTGCGGCCCGTTGCCGTGGCACATGACCAGACTGTGCCCCATGCTGGTGACAGCGGCCAGTTGCTCGGCCGCCACCCGCACATTGCTGCGCTGGTTTTCGGCGGTCATGGCTTCCCCGCGGCGTTGTAGAGCGTTCCCGCCCAGAGCGACGACGATTCTCATTTCTCTCTCCTCGATGCATGTCGTAAATGGCGGCCGCCGGCAAGGGCGGGCGACCGCGCGGGAATCAGCCGGCCAGGGTGGAGACCAGTACCGCCTTGATCGTGTGCAGGCGGTTTTCCGCTTGCTCGAAGGCCAGGCAGGCATCTGATTCGAACACCTCCTCGGTCACTTCAATGCCGCCGGACAGCTCCGGATAGCGTTCGGCAATCTGGCGTCCGACCGCCGTTTCGCTGTTGTGATAGGACGGCAGGCAATGCATGAAGCGGACCTTGGGGTTCGCCGCCGCGCGCATCAACCCGGCGTTGACCTGATAGGGTTTGAGCAGACGGATGCGTTCATCCCAGACTTCGGCCGGCTCGCCCATCGAGACCCAGATATCGGTATGGATGAAATCGGTATTGAGCACGGCTTCACCCGCGTCTTCGGTCAGGGTCAGCCGCGCTCCGGTTTGCTCTGCGATCGCCATGCACTTTGCCACCAGATCTTCACTCGGCCACAGATGGCGCGGCGCGCCGATTCTCACGTCCATTCCGAGTTTGGAGCCGATGACCAGCAGCGAATTGCCCATATTGTTGCGTGCATCGCCAAGATAGGTGTAGCTGATGGATGAGATAGGCTTGTCGCTGTTCTCCCACATGGTCAGGACGTCGGCCAGCATTTGCGTCGGATGTGCCTCATTGGTCAGTCCGTTATATACCGGCACGCCGGCGTAGGCGGCCAGCTCGTTTTCGACCATGGCCTGGCTAAAGCCACGGTATTCGATCGCGTCGTACATACGGCCGAGAACACGCGCCGTATCCTTCATCGACTCCTTGTGACCGATTTGCGAGCCCGACGGCCCGATGTAGGACACATTGGCGCCCTGATCGAAGCATGCGACCTCGAAGGCGCAGCGGGTACGGGTCGAGGTCTTCTCGAAGATCAACGCGACGTTCTTGCCCTTCAGGTGCTGCTGCTCGGTGCCCGCATACTTGGCGCGCTTGAGGTCGCGCGCCAGGTCGAGCAAGTAACGGATCTCGCGCGGGGTGAAATCGAGAATCTCCAGAAAATTGCGATTGCGCAGATTGAAAGCCATGTCAAAACTCCTTAAATCGATAAGGTGGACGGACACCGGGTCCGTTGCGGATCAGGCAGGGGGCTAGGCCGCCCGTCATAGATTGATCGGGTCGCGGATGACCGGGCAGGTCATGCAGTGGCCCCCGCCCCGACCGCGGCCAAGCTCGGCCCCCGGGATCTCGATCACGTCGACACCATGCTGGCGCATCAAGCGGTTGGTATAGGTGTTGCGGTCGTAAGCCAGCACCGTGCGCCGATCAAGCGCCACCACATTGTTGCCGTCGTCCCATTGTTCGCGTTCGCGCTGATACACATCGCCGCCGGTCTGGATGATGCGAATGTCTTTCAGCTTGAGCTCGTCCTTGATCAGGTCGAGCAGGTGGCGGCCTTCCTGCCGCCCGGAATGGATCTCGTCGCCGCGACCGGTGGGGTCTATCGTCGTGCAGACGATCTTGTCCACGACTTCCGGGAACATCGAGATCAGGTCGATATCCAGGAAACTGAACACGGTATCCAGGTGCATCGCCGCTCGCGAGCGCGGCATTTGGCAGGCAATGACCCTCCTCGCCCCCCCCTCTTCGCTTAGCACGCGACGTGCAACCTGCACCACGGCCTGCGGCGACGTACGTTCCCCCATGCCGATCAGGACGACGCCATTGCCGATGGGCATCACATCGCCGCCTTCCAGCGTCGCCGGACCGTGGTCGATATCGCAGTCTCCCCACCAGACGCGGACCCGGCCGGCAAAGAAGGGATGGAACTGATAGACCGCTTGCAAGATCAGGGTCTCCTGCCGTCGCGCCGGCCAGTACATCGGATTGAGTGTGACGCCGCCATAGATCCAGCAGCTCGGATCACGCTGAAACAGACTATTGGGAATAGGCGGCAGGACAAAGTCCGAGTTTTCCAGATAACCGCCGAACAAGCCCTTATGCTCGAACGGCAGTTCATACTTGGCGATGCCGCCGATCAGGTATTCGGCCAGCCGTGTCGACGACAGGTTGTCGAGCCATTCGCGCATGCCGGCAAGCATGCCGATGCCGACATTGTCGGCGGTCACCTTGCGATCCAGAATCCAGTCCCGCGCGGCCTTGTCGTCCAGAACGGTGGCCAGTGCTTCGTGCAGTTCGATGACATCGATCCCGCGCGCTTCCATCTGTTCGACCATATAGGCGTGGTCGCGCTGCGCCCGCTCCACCCAGATCACATCGTCGAACAACAAGGTATCGCAGTTATCCGGCGTCAGGCGTTTGTGGGCCAGCCCCGGACGGCAGACGATGACGCAGCGCAGCCTGCCGCATTCGGAATGAACACCTAATGTTTCCATGACACAGTCTCCAGATAGTGTTGTGTTCAGGCATGCCGGCCCGTCCCCCCGGGCAGGCCGGCACACCGGATTACAGAGTCAAGGCACCGCTGAGCAACTGCCGCGCGGCAACGATGCCGGAGATGATGACCAGAGCGCACACCCCGCATTCGACTTTGGTGAAAGGCCGCTGTCCTTGCTCGCGCCGTGCCCACAGGTAGAACAAAATTCCAGGAGCATAGAGAATCATCGACAACAGCAGATACTTCAGTCCGGCAGCGTAGATCAGCCACAAGCCGTACAGGGTGGCGATCCCGGCGATGCCCAGATCGCGCGCACTGCTCTCCTCGGCCGCATAGCCCTCGCGGCGGCGAGCGACCAGCCAGGCATAGCCCGCGCAAAGCAGGTAGGGGATCAGAATCATCGACGTCGCCAGCGACAGCAGGGCCAGATAGCCGGCAGAGCTGAACAGGGTGAGAATCAGAAAGAGCTGAACCAAGCCATTGGTCACCCACAAGGAGACCATCGGGGCGCCATTTTCATTGGTCCTGGCAAACACCTTGGGCATGGTGCCGTCCTTGCCGGCAAGGTAGGGCACTTCCGCGGCGAGCAGGGTCCACGCCAGCAAGGCGCCGCCGACCGAGATCACCAGGCCCAGATTCATCAGCACCGCCCCCCATTTCCCCACCGCACGTTCCAGCACGAAGGCAGTCGACGGATTTTTCAGCGCGGCCAGCTCGGGTTGTGTCATCACCCCCAGGGACAGCAGCGAAATCGCAACCAGCAGCGAGACTGTCAGCAGAAAGCCGATGATGGTGGCATGACCGACATCGCTCATTCTTTCCGCCCGTCCAGAAAAGACCGAGGCTCCCTCGATACCGATGAACACCCATACCGTGACCAGCATGGTGCTCTTTATCTGGTCGACGACCGAGCCCAGCTTGGGATTGCCCCAGAAGTCGAGGCTGAAGGTGTGCACGCGAAATGCGAGCACGACCAACACGATAAACAAGGCCAGAGGCACCAGCTTTGCAACGGTGGTAACGGTATTAATAAAGGCTGCGCTATGGACGCCGCGCAACACCAGAAAATGCAGGCACCATAATAATAACGAAGCACAGAGAATGGCTGACAGGGTATTGCCTTCTCCGAACATGGGCGCGAATGCGCTCAGGGCCGAAAAAATAACAACGTAATAGGAAACATTGCCTATCCATGCAGAAATCCAATAACCCCATGCAGAATTAAAACCCATGTAACTTCCGAAACCGGTTCTGGCATAGCCATATACGCCGCCATCGACTTCGGGTTTGCGACTGGCCAGCATCTGAAAAACAAAGGCCAGTGTCAACATGCCGAAAAAGGTGATGATCCAGCCAAGGACAATGGCCCCGGCACCGGCGCCGGCCGCCATGTTCTGCGGCAGCGAGAAGATCCCTCCACCTATCATGGAGCCCACCACCAGCGCTGTCAGGGCGCCCAGCCTGAGCTTGTCGGAGCCCAGAACCAGTGTTTGTGTATCCGTTGCCATTTTTGCCTCCCATTAATTAAACCCTCGCTTGTCCGACTCGTAAGCAATCCAACAGGCGATGCGAAAATTAATCAATGATCCATTTAGCGAGCGTGCCCTGCTATTTTCAAAAGTCTGCGCCTTGTTTCGTGGGTATTACCATAGCCAGCCCCAAGGCAAGACACAAACACATAAATATGTGACGCCTATTCAATTTCTTGTTATTTACTTCTGCCGTCATTCTCTGACCTGGCGACGTCAAGGCATAGTGAACAAATTGAAAAGACTGGCGAAAAAAGTGACAAAACGGCAAGCTTATTACGCAAAATGGAACGAACGTTTTAGCCAGAGCAGAGAGGCGAAAGATGGGGCGTGCCAAAAAGGCTGAGATAAGATCAGAAAAATACTAAATAGAAGTGTACAAATCGCACGAACTTGTTTTATTGTTTTCAATTCGTCAGCATTGACCAGCAAATCGACAGATCATGAACGATACCGACCACCAACTACTTGCCCTGCTGCGCGACGACGCCAGGACGTCCGTAACGACGCTGGCACAGAAGCTGCGGGTATCGAGGGCAACGGTACAGAATCGGATTGCGAAACTGGAAGAAAGTGGAATCATCGTCGGCTACACGGTGCGACTCAAACCGGAAGCCGATATCCACCGCATTCGTGCCTGGATGAATATCGCCGTCGATGGCAACAAGGCGCAAGCGGTGGTGCAGGCTTTGCGCGGGGAGCCCTGCGTACACACCCTGCACTCGACCAATGGCCGCTGGGACATCCTGGCCGAGTTACAAGCGGAATCGCTGGAGCAGCTGAACCGGGTTCTCGGGCATATCCGGACCATCCAGGGAATATCGTCCACCGAGACCAGCATCCTGCTCTCCACCTACAAGGTCTGAGCCCGGCCCCTGGCCGGCTCAGATCAGGGGACGCTGAGCCAGCAAGCTCTTCTCGAACGCCTCGCGCGTCAGCGGCTGACTGAAAAAATAGCCCTGTCCGATCCGGCAGCCCGCCGCGATCAAAAAATCACACTGCTCGCTGTTTTCGATACCCTCGGCGACCAGTTCGAGTTCCAGACTCTTCGCCATCGAGATGATCGCGCGGGTGATGGCGGCATCATCGCGATCGCTGTGCACGCCCGTCACGAATGAGCGGTCGATCTTGATTGCCGACACCGGCAAACGTTTCAGGTAGGAAAGAGAAGAATAGCCGGTGCCGAAATCGTCTATCGTCAGGAATACGCCAAGTGCCTGCAATCGCAGCAGGACGTCGCTCATGCCGCAGCCCTCCTCCATGGCCACGCTCTCGGTCACCTCCAGCTCCAGCACGTGTGCCGGCAGCCCCGTCTCTGCCAGCACGGCACCAACGGTTTCGGCGATTCCCCCGAATTTGAAGTGCCGACCCGAGATGTTGACGGCGACGCGTCCCGGCATCAAGCCGCGCCGGTGCCAGTCGAGCGCGGCGCGGCATGCCTCGCGCAACACCCACTCGCCGACGCCAACGATCAGGGAACTGTCCTCGGCAACCGGGATGAACGCTTCGGGAGATATCCGTCCGAGCACGGGATGGCGCCAGCGGATCAGGGCTTCCACCCCGCAGATCCCCCCGGAGGCCAGTTCGACCTTGGGCTGGTACCAGACCTCCAGCTCGTGCGCGGCCAGCGCGCGGTGCAAGTCGTACTCGATGCGCATCTGTTCGAGCGCGCGCGAGTGCGTATCCACGGAGTAGAACTGGAAGGTGTTCTTGCCGCGCTCTTTGGCCTGGTTCATCGCGTGATCGGCATTGGCCAGCAAGTCCTCGGGCAACAGGCCATCGTCCGGGTAAAGGCTGACGCCGATGCTGGCGGAAAGGTAAACGCCGTGCCCGGCGATCTGCGGCTCACCGGCCACCGCCGCCAGCACGGCCCTGGCCTGAGCCGCCACCTGCTCGAGGCTGTCGATACCATCGAGCAGAATGCAGAACTCATCGCCGGCCAGCCGGGCGACCATGCCGCGGTCAGGCATGGCCTTGACCAGTGCGCGCGCCGCCAGATCCAGCACCGCATCCCCCACATGGCGTCCCAGCGTTTCGTTGACACGCTTGAAGCGGTCGAGATTGATACAGAGAACGGCCAGACGGGCGCCGCGCCGTGCAGCCCGGGCAATGCTCGCGTGCAGGCGTTCAAGCAGCGCGCTGCGATTGGGCAATCCGGTCAGGACATCGTGGCTGGCCAGATAGTTCAGCCGGTCTTCTGCCTGCTTGCGCTCCGTGATATCGGAAAACACCGCGACGCGGCAACGCACAGAACCATCGTCGGCGTAAACCGTCGTGACGTGCAGGTACTCGGTATACAGACAACCGCTCTTGTGGCGGTTGATCATCTCGCCGCCCCATTCTCCCTGTATGATGATCGCCCGCCAGAAATCCCGATAGAACTCCGGCGCATACAAGCCCGACTTGAACATTGCGGGCGATGCCCCGACGGCCTCTTCGGCAGAGTAGCCGCTGATGCGAGTGAACGCCGCATTGACCGACAAGATAGCGCCTTCGGCATCCGTAATCATGATGCCTTCGGTCATCGTATCAAGCACATGCCGGTTCAATGCCCGGACGGCACGCAATTCGGACACGGCGCGATCGCGCTCCGACGCGAGCCTGGCGAGTTCTGCCTGCTGGCCACGCCCGTCACCGTCCGCCGCGACACCTGACGCGGCGGATGCCTCGTACGGGGCGCCGGCATCGAGATGGTGCAGGATATCGCTGATAGACACAACGCCCAGTGCTCCCGACTCAGAGAACACGATGGCGCGCTCGATGGCATGCGCACTTAAGTGCAAGGCCGCGTCCCCTATCGTTGTTCCGGCCGGCAAGGTTGCAACGGGACTGTCCATGACTTCGCCTATCGCCATGTCTCGGCCGTAGGAGCGCCCCCCTCGCAAGCCAGCGCGCCCCGGCTCCGCCCAGATGCCGAGCGAGGTGCCATTTCCATCGACGACCACGATGAATGCACTGCGGCGAGCCGCCATC
This sequence comes from Paludibacterium yongneupense DSM 18731, assembly GCF_000422925.1. GTDB lineage: Bacteria > Pseudomonadota > Gammaproteobacteria > Burkholderiales > Chromobacteriaceae > Paludibacterium > Paludibacterium yongneupense. The sequence continues at coordinate 390,711 of NZ_AUGZ01000004.1, read as the reverse complement.
ATGGCCTTGGCCTGATGCAATAGCGTCTCGGGAAGGCAGCTAGGCACCCCAAATGACAGCAGGGTCTCAACTGGCATCGTTAGTAGCGACATGCTTGCGATCTATCTCTTTCAGGTGAGTTGACCAAGAGTATCAAATCGGCCTATTGTTTGAATGTACCACTACTCGGCACCGTATAGTAAAAAGCGTAATGAGAACTACCCACAGACGGTGGCAGGAAAACGAACAGCGGGCGCAAGGGATAAAGAAACGGCCGCGCACAGGGACGGGCCTTACCGGGCGGGGTTGGCCACAAGACTCGCCCCGCCGCGCGATGACGCGATCGTTCAGCCCGGATCAAGACTTGCCTTCTTCATCCTTATCCTTGTCTTCGGGTACGACGAAAGGGGGAAAACCGAAACCGCCGAACAACTGCTTGGCCTGCTCCTGCATGCGATTCTGCATTTCCAGATACATCCCCCTGCTTTGCTCCAGATAGCTCGACATCAGATTAGGAACGCCAGCGCCCTGGAATTTGGTGAATTCTCCCCATAACTTCGGATTGAATATCACGTTATCTCCATACAAGGCTCGCGCCTGGTCCTGCAGTTTCTGCTGCAGCTCGCCAAACAGTTGCAGGTTTTTTTCCAGGAAAGGAGCCATCATCCCTTGCATCGCCTGCGGGTAGAAGCGGATGAACTGTGTCAGGACCTCATAGCTGAACATCGGCGAGACACCGTTTTCCTCTTCGAGAATGATCTGCAGCAAAACGCTGCGGGTGATGTCGTCCTGGGTTTTTGCATCGATGACCTGAAGGTCGACCTGGTCGAGCACCAACTGCTTTACATCGCCAAGCGTTATGTAGGAACTCGTCGCCGTGTCATACAAACGACGGTTCGGGTATTTTTTTATGACCCGCTTTTCAACACTCATAAAACACTCCTGTTGTTGGTGTTGCGCACTATAATTTACCATAAATACAACAGGCTAAGGCTCGATAGTCGATACCGGCCTTCAGCAAAGCCGCATTACCCCGGCATTGTGCAGTGCGTCATATTATACTCGATCAAGATATCTCTTATTCACCACTAGCGAGGATAGACACATGGTTGCCGCAAATGAGCAGTTCAGCAAGCTCTCCGCAAATGGTTTCGAAAGCGCGCTGCGTTTCGCGCAGATCGCATTGGATAGTACCGAACGCGTAGTCAAGCTGCACCTTGAGCTTTCCAAGCAATCGCTGGAAGATAATGTAAAAGCCGCTCGTGAACTGGCCGGTGCAAGCGACCCGCAAGAAGCGTTCTCCCGACTCAACAAGCTGACCACCCAATCGCTGGAAAAAGTCGTTTCCAACTCGAGAAATTTGTATGACATCGTTTCTCAGACCCAGTCGCAGTTGACCAAGCTGACCGAAGAAAACCTCGGTTCGCTGAACAAGACCTTTCTCAGCAATATAGAAACGCTCGGGCAGAACGCTCCTGCCGGCACCGATGCAGCCGTCAATGCATTCAAATCCGGCATCGCCGCCGCCGCTGCCGCCGTGAACAGCCTGACTCGCGCCGCCCAGCAAGTCGCTGAATTCACCGACACCAGCGTCAAAGCCGCTACCAGCGCAACCGCCGACGCCGTCAAGACGGCATCCAAGCGCAGCGCCTCCTGATTACTCCCCTGGCCGGGCCGACGCTCGTCGGCCCGGCTTTTGCCCTAGCGGTGACAGCCGTTGCACTTCGATTGCCCGCCTTTTGTCCAAGCACGTGGATGGCCGGCGCAGACAGCGTTACAATCCCGTCTTACGCTTCATCCCTCTACAGGTTTCGCGCATGAGAATCAGCAGTCATTTTGACGCCGGCAGCATTGAAATCGTCGCCATGAACAGTTTCGATGATATTCAATTGCGCATCCGCCGCGACAATGCGTCAGACTTTGCCCAGTGGTTTTATTTCCGCCTGCAAGGCGCGGCTTACCAGCCATGCACCCTCAAATTTCTTAACGCCGGAGCCTGCACCTACCCGCAAGGCTTTGACGACTACCAGTTGATGGCGTCCTATGACCGCATCAACTGGTTTCGAGTGCCTGCCTCCTTCGACGGAGAAGTGATGACCGTCGAGCATGTGCCACTGGCCAACAGCATTTACTACGCCTATTTCGAGCCCTACTCCTACGAGCAGCACTTGAATCTGATCGGTCAGGCCCAGGGCTCCGGACTGTGCCAGGTGACCTGTCTCGGCTCGACGGTCGAAGGACGCGACCTGGACTTGCTCACCATAGGACATGAAGTCGAGTCCGACCTGAAGATCTGGATCATCGCGCGCCAACACCCGGGTGAAACCATGGCGCAATGGTGCGTCGAAGGATTGCTCAACCGCTTGCTTGATCCGCAGGATCCGACCTCGCGCGCCCTGCTGGACCGGGCCACGTTTTATGTCGTGCCCAATATGAACCCCGATGGCTCGATACATGGCAATCTGCGCACCAATGCGCGCGGCGCCAATCTCAACCGCGAATGGCTGGAGCCGAGCCCCGAGCGCAGCCCGGAAGTATTCCTGGTGCGGGAAAAAATGCGCGAGACCGGTGTCGATCTGTTCCTGGATCTGCACGGGGACGAGGCTCTGCCCTATGTCTTTCTGGTCGGCCGCTCTGGCGTGGAAGCAGACAGTCCGCGCCTGCATCAGCTCGAACACTCCTTTGGCCATTATCTGAAACTGGCCAGCCCGGACTTTCAGGACGAGTATGGCTATGCGGAGACGGCCAAGGGCGACTTGTCGTGGGCCGGCAACTGGGTTGGCCATGAATTCGACTGTCTGTCGCTGACGCTGGAAATGCCGTTCAAGGACAATGCCAACCTGCCGGACGATGATTACGGCTGGAACGGGCAACGCAGCCTGCGCCTGGGCGAAGCCATCCTGTCGCCGATCTACGCCGTTCTGGGTGGACTGAGAGACTGATTGTCCCGGCTGCAGTGCCAAATGAAAAAGCCCGGGAAACCGGGCTTTTTCATTTGGCACTGCAGCCGGACACGGCTTGGGATCTTCAGATCTTAAGGTCGTCCAGAGTCTTGCCTGCGGCGAGCAAAGTCTGAACCCACACCGGCTTGCGGCCACGGCCGGTCCAGGTCAGCTCGGCTTGCTGCGGGTGACGGTATTTGGCTTCGACCGGCTTGCGCACGGCAACACCCTTGCCCAGCACTTCTTCGACGCTCAAACCATGCGTACGGGCCAATTCCACGATCTGCTTCTTGGCCTTGGCTTTTTCTTCGTGCTCGCGACGCTTGATTTCGGCTTCGACGTCCGAGCGAAGCGCGATCAATCCTGCAAAATCCAGATTGGAGAGTTCCATTTAATGTTCGCCTTGAGAGTTTTATAATAGTGAGAACAGTTGAATTGAAATGGCCCCGAGAATGTCAATATGTGTAATGCACGCAACTACAGGACCAGGGCCACATGTTCAATTCTATTCATCATCTATACTATAAGGCAAGGAAAGTTTTTCCAAACGCACGCCATCCAGCCCCCGCAAAAATACGCCATCCTCCCAGCGGGATGACTGGACCACTGCCAGAGCAACACATCCAGACGTTTCACGCGACACATTCACCACTTGACCGATTGCCTGATCGGCCGATCCCGGCGAATACAGACTATCCCCGCTACTTGCCATTTCCGGAATACGGACCCGGTAAAGCCGACGTTTAACCTTTCCCAGATAATGGGTACGAGCAACAATTTCCTGTCCCGGATAACATCCTTTTTTGAAACTCACGGCACCAAGCAGATCCATATTCGCCATCTGCGGGACAAATTGTTCCACCGTCGCTGACGTCACCCAGGGAATCCCGGCATCGATATCGAGGATTCCCCAGACTTCGGCCGACACCGGAACGACATCGTCTCCCAGCCGCGCCAACACGTCGGCAGCCGCTTCTGGCGTGAGGGCCAGCATCAGCGCATCATTCGGCAGACGCAGCGCGATACCGCCATCGCGCGATGCCACGGCGCCGGATTCGAAAGGAACATCGCCCGCCGCGTTCTCGGCCGCCGCGCCGGCCAATCCCAGTAATATGCACTCGCCACCCACGACCTCGGCTTTGACTTTGGAGCGCAAAATGAACATCGACAAACGTTTGCAAAATGCCAAAGCAATATCTGAAGACACTAGAAGAAAATATGCATCATGCTGGCGCCAGATTAGCATCGTCGCCTGCATGCGACCTTTCGCCGTGGAATAACTGCTGAGCTGACTGTTCGTTTCATCTATGGCGAGAATATCGGAAGAGAATTGGCCCTGCAAAAAGGACTGTGCATCGTCCCCCGTTACCCGAATCACACTAAAGCCGTTGAGAGCACTGACAACCGCCCCATTTTTCAGCGCGCTTAGCTGTTGCTCATATTCTGCGAACCCGACAGCGGCATTACCATCGAAAACCACGCCATGTCGATTAAACCAGGCTTGCCATTGTGTATTCATATCAGATACTCACAGTTATGCGACGGGAAGGCCAACGTCGCTACAGTCATTCCACACCTGCGACACCCGCCGCAAGTCGATTGCATAGAAGCGGATCCGCCAAGTGCGGCGAAACCGGATAGATGGGGGCGACCCGGGTTAAATCAACAAAATATACACCTAACATAAGACATTACAATTCATCCACTTATAACCATTTGCGCTAACCCGATATAAAAAACAGCTTGTTTACTTACAAAAGCAATTGACAGTCCGCAGGACCGCCGGTATAGTTCAGCCCATCGATTCCCTGATAGCTCAGTTGGTAGAGCGACGGACTGTTAATCCGCAGGTCGCAGGTTCGAGCCCTGCTCGGGGAGCCACCCCATTTAAAACCCCGGTCGCCTGCGACCGGGGTTTTTTCATTTTCGCACACGCTACGGCGCAGCGGTCCATCCGGGCTTTCCTGTTGCCCCCCAGGCATGGGCTCGCTTCGCCATTCACCGCTTCAAATACGCCCCTTGCCCGCCCGGTGCTTCGGCTCTGTTCGGCGTCCGCGCCGCACTATCGCGATACCCGCCGTGCTGCCCGCCCCCCGTGCACAAGCGGGGCTTGCCTGGCCTGCCGTTCCGAAACGGCAGCCTCTGCTGCGGGGGGCACGGTCCGGTCGCCTCTCCCCTGGCTCGCCACGGGCTTGTGCTGCGGCAGCGGGACAGAGTCGGAGAAATGGGTCCAGGCCTTTGCCGGTAGCGGGCGATAAGGGGCCAGCCCGGCAGGAACGCCAGGCCGAAGCCGTCCCGCAGCGCCAGGGCGAGCACTTCGCACCTGGCACGAGGACATCGGACCGGTACCGGAAGATTGATGGAGCATGATCCAAACGGGCTGGCGAAAAGCGCCACATTTCACGTGAACGGCACGAGGGGGCAGCAGGATCGGCCGCCGCTTCGGCCTTGGTCTATCTGCGGCAGCGCAAGCCGCAATCATGGCAACCGGGATCAAATCCATCGTCGCTCGACGTCGCGCCGGGCAAACGCAGCCAACCCGGCGAAGGCAGGGGCACGGTCAGGCGAAGAGGGGAATCAAAGCAGCCATCTGTCGCGGATGACGCAACAGATCGGCCAGGGTATAGCGCGACAGGACCTCGTAAAAAGCGGCCTGCGCTTCGGCCAGGACGGTCTTGAGCTCACAGGCGGCGACGATGCGGCAATGATTGTCCTCGACTCCGAAGCACTCGACCAGCGGCTGTCCCTGTTCGGTCTGACGCACGATGGCGCCGAGATTGATTTCGGACGGCGAGCGGGCCAGGCGCAAGCCTCCGCCCTTACCGCGGACGGTGTCGAGCACCCCGATCTGGGCCAGCCGGTGCACCACCTTCATCAGGTGATTTTCAGAGATCGCATACACGTCAGCGATCTCGGCAATCGTCACCAGGCGTTCGGGATAGGTTCCGGCCAGGATCAATACGCGCAATGAATAGTCGCTAAAGCGAGTGAGGTTCATATGGTTTTAACAATATTTAATGTTATGAGTGTAATGTTCGCCCGCCCGCCGGGTCAAACCGGGTGCGTCAACCGTCCCGGCCATCGATGCGCGGGCGTGTAAGAACAGGCAGGTAGCGCACAAGATAAATTGCGAAGGCCGCACTCCAGCTCGCCGCTGCAGCCGCCATCCAGCCGATGTAATTTCCCGGCAAGGGCAGCAGCAGCGGCGCAATGCGCAGCAACAGCGAGCAGACCAGCGCACCGAAGGCTGTCTTCTCGGCCAGGCCCGCACCGATCATGCGCCCCGTGTGCCCGAGTGCCGTTCGCATCATCATCCCCAGCACCAGACACGCGAGCGCACCGACCGCCAGCAGGTGATACACAGCCACCCAGCTTGCGAATCCGCACACGGCGAAGGCGGCCAGCGTCAACGCCAGTCCGATGCAAGCGTAGCCGAGGTGCAGTATCCACAGCATAGGGAGAGAGCGCGTTCTCCAGCTCCCCCAGCCACTCAGGCGCAGCAAGTGCAGTCCGCCCGCCACCAGGCAGAGCGCGGCCCCGGGAAGCCATTGCGGCGCGATGGCAATCGCGGCGAAGGCAGCGACCGTGATCGCCGGCACGATTCTCTCCAGCCAGGGCCGGAAAGTCTGCTGCAATCCCGGAATCGCATTGCGGGTGAACATAGGCAAGATCCGTCCCGCGATCAGCGTCTCCAGCACCGTGATCAGGTATAACGCGCCATGCAGAGGACGAGTCGGATCCATCTGAACCACGCCGAGCCGCCCCAGGTGGAAGGCAAGATTACACAAGGCCAACAACAGCAACAGCACGGGCACAAAGGTGTTGCGACGATTTTTTGCACGCCACAGCAGCCGTGCAATGCAAAGGGCAAGCACCGGCAGAAAGGCCAGATCGATCGCCGCCGCCAGCGGGCCGGCCGACACGAGCAGGGCCAGACGGCCGCAGCACCAGACGGCGAACAAGGCCAGCAGGCGCGGACCGCGCGGCATGGGCAACGCCGTCCAGTTACCGACCGCAGTCAGCAGAAAACCTGCGATCACGGCCACGGCAAAGCCGTACACCATCTCATGGGCATGCCATAGCACCCCGGGCACGCCGGGCAACGCGGCTCCTCCCGCCAACTGCTGCACCCAGTAGGGGACGGCCAGCAGGGCAAACACGGCGGCGGCAAGATAGAACGGTCGAAATCCCAGCCGCAATATGGGCATGCCCACGGGAGTCGGCCGGTCGGGTTCTTCAAGTTTCAGCATCGGCATGGTTTTATTCCGGATGATGGCGCGCGCGGCGCGTCAGACTACAGAGCAGGACGAAGATGAACAGAGCGAGTGCCGCGCCGTTGAGCTCGGCGGCCAGCACGCGTCGACCGAAATCGTCCACGGCCGCGACGCGCAGCAGAAGCGAGCAGAACAAGGCAAGCAGCGGCAAATACCAGGCGGCATGAAACCGCACGCGCAAGCCGGTCAACGCCGGCACGATCACCGGGGCATGCCCGAAGACCATGGCCATGATAAAGCCGAGGGTCAGCATATGAATCGTTGCGTCACGCCACGGATCGCCCGGAACCAGGGCACCACCGAGAGCGGCGATGGCGCAGGCCGCCAGCCAGCCATAGCCGCCAAGCAGGCACAACGCGATATAGCGCGGCAAGCCCGGCAGTCGAATCGTGCGACGGGCGACATCATAGCGGACCAGCCACAGGGCCACGCCCAGCAGCGCCAGGGCAAACAGGCGCAGACCGGCTTCCAGAGCGAAAGGCGTCACCGACAGTGCCGCCACCATCACACTGACCAGCCCCACCATCGCGCGCCGCGCCCGTGGCGGCGGCGTCAGCAAGCGCGACAGTTCAAGCCGTTCCGCCGCGATGGTCAGCACCAGAAAAGCCAACCATCCCGGCAAGGCCGCGGCCGTTCCGGCACGAATCCAGGTCAGCGTACCGACCGCATCGCAGAGAGCGGCCACAACCAGCAACACCGTGAAGAGTGCAAGCTGGCGCCGCGCGAGGATCGCGCTGACCACGGCCAGCCAGAGGGCCGCCAGCGCCAGCAGCCACTGCACAACCGCCAGCGGCGCACCGGACAGCAGCGCCCCCCCGCCCGTCAGGGCGGCCAGCGGTGCCAGCAGCCCCGGCCAGCGCCCCCATGCCTTCGCGCGTTCAAGCCCGATCAGGGCGGTGAAGAAGACGGGGATCATCAATACGCCATGCCACCCCGCCTGCAGCGTGATCGCGGCCGGCATCGCCACGCCGAGACGGGCAAGCCCGGCCATGACCCCAAGCGGCAACAGACAGGCGGCGGCAAGCAGCAGAGCAAGCGGCACGATCACACCCCCAGCAAGGCACGGGCGCGCGCACTCATGCGAGAGGCATCCCATGGCGGATCGAACACCAACTCGACCCGGGCGGTAACCGACGACGGCAGCGCGGCGGCCAGGGCATCGCGCACATCGGCAAGTACGGTTTCGCTCATCGGACAGGAAGGCGAAGTCATGGTCATGCGCACAAGGACGCCCTCATCGCCGAGTGCGACCCGGTAGATGAGCCCGAGATCGACAATATTGATCCCGACCTCGGGATCGAGGACGGTTTCGAGTGCGGCAAGAATATCGGCTTCGGTCGCTGGAATAGTGGCAGGCATATCGCCCTCCCTGATTGAGGCTATAGCGGCATGGTAGCCCGCCGTCCCGCATAAAACAATATCTATAATACACCTTTAAGGGAAATAAAATGCCCCGCGGAAACGACGGCGTCGTCCCCGCAGGGCCTCAGGCCGGGCGGCCGGTCATTTGCGACTCTTGCAGACGATGACCACCCCGGTGACGACCAGCATCGCTCCGACAACCTGCATCCAGGAGATACTCTCGCCGAGGACGGTCCACCCGAGAAAAATGGTCACAACCGGCCCGAAGGTGCTGATGGATGCCGCGCGCCCCGCCCCCAGGTTGCGAATAGCCTGATTGAGCGCCCACACCGGGAATACCGTGCTGATCAGCGCCATCGCCGCGCACACGGCATACCCCTGCCATGGCATCTGTAGCGTGGTCAGCGGCTGGGTTATGGCAAAATGCAGCAATACGGCCACGCAGGCCACCAGCGTCGCCAGTGCGGCAAAGGGGGTCGCACCGACGCGCTTGATCACTTCACCGGAGCCGGCAATATACAGGGCATAGGTCACCATGCTGCCGCCGACCCAGGCCAGACCGCGAAAAACCGTGGGGCCGAAAGTACTGTCTCCGAGATCGTGCGCCACGGCCAGTCCGGCACCGGCATAAGCCAGGGCGACGGCGTACCAGACACTCTTCGGATAGCGCTTGCCGAGCCAGAGCGTGGAAATCGCCAGCACCAGGGTCGGATAGAGAAACAGAGTCAAACGTTCAAGGCCGCTCGACACATACTGCAGGCCGATGAAATCGAACAGGCTGGTCAGGTAGTAGCCAAGCAGCCCGAGTATCACGATCATGGCGACATCACGCCGCGCCATTTTGCGCAGGGTGCTCGGATTCGTGCTGATGCAGGCCATCCACAGAAAAAATGGCATCGCAATCAGCATGCGCATCGCCAGCAGCGCTTCGGCGCTTGCGCCATAGCGGAACCCGAGTTTGACAAAGATCGCTTTGGCGGAGAAGCCGGCGGCGGACAGAATGGCCAGCACAATGCCTTTATTTTTGGTGAAGGCAGGCCAGCTTAGTGATTGAGTAAGAGCAAGAATCTGTTGCATGATATCGCCTTGTTGGATACGCGCATTATGCCTTCGCAGCGTATGCCCCTCCTCTCTCATTACTGCAGTCTGATTTCGCGAAAGACGAAACCTTATGCGCCTCGATTTTGTCGACCTGCGTCTGTTTGCTCTCCTTGCCGAGACCGGCAGCCTCAGCGAGACCGCCCTGCAGCTGCCGATGGCCCTGTCCGCCGCCAGCCAGCGCCTGAAAAAGATGGAAGAGCTGTACGCGGTACGGCTGGTGGAGCGGCACTCGCGCGGCGTGGTGCTGACGCCGGCCGGCGAGGTCCTGCTGTTTCATGCCCGTGGCGTACTGGAAGCGAGTGCGCGCCTGAACGGCGAAATGGGCGACATCAGCCGCGGGCTGACGCGCGAGATCCGGCTGCTGGCCAATACCGTGGCCAGCACGGTCTTTCTTCCCGACGTGCTCGGGCGCTTCCTTGCCCGCGAACCCGACATCGACATCCGTCTACTCGAACGTCCAAGCCGCGAGATCGTCAGCGCCATCGAAGAAGGCGAAGCCGACATCGGCATTCTCGACAGCGCACTTGGCGTAGAAAGGCTGAGCCTGTTTCCTTTCGCGCGCGACCGTCTTGTCCTGGTCACCCCGCTCGACCATGAGCTCAGCCATTCCTTGCGCATCGGCTTTGCACAAACGCTCGACTACCCCTTTGTCGGATTGTCGGAATACAGCGCGATCCAGCTATTCCTCGAAGATATGGCGCGACTCAAGGGCAAGGCCCTGCGCCATCGCGTCCACACCAACAATTACCAGTCGCTGGCGGGCCTGGTCGGCTCCGGGGCCGGACTGGCCATCCTGCCGTCCCGCATCGCGCGCCGCTATGCGCCGCTGAACGCCTTGCACGTGATCGAACTGGAAGATGCCTGGGCCATCCGCGACCTCAAGATCTGCGTTCGCGATGCGGCCAGCCTGCCCGCGCACGGCCGCCGGCTGCTCGATGCCCTGCTGAGCGCCTACGACAGCGGGGCCGGCGCACTCACTCCGGCGGCCTATTGAAAGACAGCGGGCAAGACAGCTAAAACAAGGCCTTACAGTTATCTTTATTTGAAGATAGTTATTCCAATGCACCACTCGAGTGCGTACAATTCGCGGCATTACCCTTGCCCTTGCCGCATCATGAATCGAAAACCAGCCCTCTTCGCCCTCGGCGCCATCGCGCTATGGGCCCTGTTTGCCACCCTGGGAACCCAGTTGCGCAGCCTGCCCCCGTTCTTTGTCGCCGGCGCAGGCCTGTGTATTGGCAGCACGCTGTCGCTGCCGCACGCCCGGCAGTGGAAGGTGGCGCCCAACATCTTCCTCAACGGTGTTTTCGGCATCTTCGGCTATCACTTGCTGATCTTCAGCGCTTTCCGCCATGCGCCGACCCTTCAGGCCAACCTGCTCAGCTATATATGGCCACTGCTGCTGGTGCTACTGTCACCGCTGGCGCTGCCTGGCAGCCGTATCGGCCTGAACCATATACTGGGCAGCTTGCTGGGGTTCGCCGGCGCAGGGTTGATCGTGACAGGAGGGAGTCTGAACTTGGTCACCGCCGATATTCCGGGCTACCTGCTCGCTCTCGGAGCCGCTCTGGTCTGGGCCTGCTACAGCGTGTTCACGCGCCGTCTGCCAGCCTTCAACAACGCCGCGGTCGGGGGCTTCTGTCTGGCCTCGGGGCTGCTGGCCTTGCTGTGCCATCAGCTGTTCGAACCCTCCGCCATCGTCAGCACGCGTCAATGGCTGGTACTGGTGCTGCTGGGCGCGGGCCCCATGGGGGCGTCCTATCTGTTCTGGAACCGCGCCGTCACGCAAGGCGACCCGCGCCAGATCGGCGCCATGGCCTATGTGACGCCGCTGCTGTCGACCCTGCTGCTGGTGGTATGCGGGCAGGCCGAGCTCAACTCGGCGGCCACGCTGGCCATTTTCCTGATCATGGGCGGCGCGGTACTCGGAGGCGTACCCGTAAAGGAAATCGTCCGCCGTCTGGCCGGAGCGCCGGCTCAAGTGTGAGCGCCCGCGCCGGAGTGGCGCGCACAGGGCGAATTAAATAAAATGAATAATACTGAGACGCAAAGGAAACCCGATGAGCATCATCAAGGAGTTCAAGGAATTTGCCATGCGCGGCAACGTCATCGACCTGGCGGTCGGTGTCGTCATCGGCGGCGCCTTTGCCACCATCGTCAAATCGCTGGTCGAAGACATCATCATGCCGCCGATCGGACTCATGCTGGGAAACGTCGATTTCTCGAACCTGTTCCTGGTCTTGAAGGATGGCAGCAAACTCGCCGGCCCCTATGTGTCGCTGGCGGCCGCCAAGCAAGCCGGCGCGGTCACACTCAATTTCGGCCTGTTCGCCAACGCGCTGGTCAATTTTCTGATCGTGGCCTTCGCCATCTTCATTGCGGTCAAGGCCATCAACCGGCTGAAGCGCGAAGCGCCGGCCGAAAGTCCGGGTCCGAGTCAAGGCGAGTGCCCCTACTGCCTGTCACCCGTTGCGCTGCAGGCGAGCCGCTGCCCGCACTGCACGTCGATGCTGGAGAACGGAAGCACGAGCAAACCCTAGGCGCACGGCGCATCGCGCCGTGCAGTCCAGCCTGGCCTCACTGCAGCAAGGCTTCCGGCGCGAAGCCGAATCTCACACACCCCCAATGCCGGCCTTCCACCATCACCGGCAGCGAAATTTCGGACAATACCTCTCCCGTGTCGCGGGTATAGGTGTGCAACAGGAACGGCTCGGTGTTGCGCGCCGATTTGAGACCGTCCACATCGTCGAACGTGCGCTTGTCGCGGCAGAAGGGCAGATCATGCGCCGGGTCGCCGGTCGGCGCTTGCGACAGCGCCGACATATGCGTCGGCGCGTAGCCGTTGAGGTCGGTCATCACACAGAAGCGGCAACCCTCGTTTTCCGCCGCATATCTGTCGCACAGGGGCTGCAGCATTTTTTCCAGCACCCTGTCGTAGGCGGTATGGAAACGTGGGGGATGGCTGCCCGGGATCGGCTGATAGTGCTGATCGAAGACATTGACTCCCCGGCGCCAAGCCTCGCGCAGCACGGCAGCCGTCGCATCGCGCGTGGTGCGGGCTGTCGCAGCGAGGCGATCGAGCGCGCCCTCCCCCAGAATGAAGCGCGACACCAGCTCCTGCACCTGCTCTGCTGCCTCCGACAATTCGACCACGGTGGAGCCGGTCTGGCTAAGCCGGCCACGCACCAGCTGCCCGAGCTGATGGATCTCGTTAACGTAGCTGTTCACCTGGCGACTGGTGTCGGCAAAGCGCTCCATGGTATGGGCAATATCGCCCAGGCCGTTGCTGGTGGTCTCGAAGTCGCCCATCATCAGGCCGAAATGATCGGATGCGCGCGCCACCACCTCGCAGGCATCGCGCGTCCCGCGGGTGATGTCTTCGGTTTCGCTTCCGGTTTCCGCCACCAGGCTCAGCATGCCATCGATATTCAGCGAAATCTCCCCGGTCGCCACCCGCACCCGTTCGGCCAGCCTGCGCACCTCGTCGGCGACCACGGCAAAACCGCGGCCGGCTTCGCCCGCACGCGCCGCCTCGATGGCAGCATTGAGCGCCAGCAGATTGGTCTGTCCGGAGATATCCTTGATCAGATCCACGATCGCCTTGATGCTTGCCGACCGCTGATTGAGGTCGGCGACGGTGAGATTGAAATGGCCGACTTTGTGACTGATCGAGTCGATGCGCTCCGCTACGGTCTTCAACTCGAGATAGGATTCGCGCGCCATCGACAGATTCGTATTCGTGGTCTGTGAGATGCCCTGAGTCTGGCTGCTGACCTGTCCGGTCCCCTCGGTCGTCTGATTGCTGGCTTCGCGCACCTGGGTGGCTATGACATCCTGTTCTTCGGCACTGAGCAAGGACTCGCTGACGTTCTTGCGCGTCAGCGCTGACCCGAGGGCGATACGCACCGACATCAGGCGCACCGTACTGATGATCTCCCGCATCTTGCGCAAGAAGAGATTGTACGACTGCGACAGTTCGCGTATTTCGTCATAGGTAATCGTGGGGATATCGCGCGACAGATCCCCCTCGCCGGCACCGATTTCATTGAAAATCGAGATAATCCGCCGCAAGGGACGCACGATCAGATAGCGCAGATACCAGATCATGAACAAGGAGAAACACAGACAGCCGCCCCAGAAGGCAACAGTCCAGAACATCGCGGAGTCTATCTTGTGCTGCAGATCGGCAACCGAAGACGCAGACAGGGGTGCCGAGCCGAGCGCGGAACGGACATCCGATAGCACATGATAGACATAGACCACCGATACTAATTGAAAAGCACTGATAAACAAGAAACTACCGATTTTTTTGCCCAGACTGTTCCAGAATTTCTCCTCGACCAGCCGATAGCAACGCCAGAACCACTCCATCGCTCTGCTCTCCTGCTTCCGTCCATACTCGTACGGTATGTTCATCGGAAGTACAGCATTCTTACCTGAATGGCCGCACATTTCCAGCACATCAGCATAATGCTTTCAACTGACTTAAAATCTTCAATCAAGCGCTCTGCCCGCCCCTTCATCGGCAGCGCTCAGACAGCGTTCGATCGCCTGCGCCAGCGCGTCATCTGTAGTCGCAACATCGCTCGCGCCGCCGCAATCGACAAGCCAGCCCTCTTGCGATCGCCGCAGCCATACCAGGCGGCCACGCACGCGCAGCCCCCCCCACTCGCCGCCCTCGCGTTCGGCAATGTCGGCCAGACCGCCGAAACCGGAAGCGATGCGCTGCAACTCCCGCCGCGATGGCAAGCGCCCGAGTACACGCTGCTGCGCCTCGTGATTCATGACGCTCCAGTTCGCGACTTCGAGAAAGGTACGGCCGCACCCGCGACAAACATTGTCGCCAAGCCCGGTACTGCACTGTGCGATACAAGGCGATGCATTATTCATAGAGGATAGCTTTTTAACCATGAAATAAAATTGTCATTTTTCTTGACGTATGACCGAGATATGACAGATAAAGGAATTGTCATCGTTTCACCCCTGCTACCACTCATGCCACGCAACGAACCCCTGGTTTTTTTCATTCTGAAAATCGCGCATACGCTGCACATCCAGTTCGTGGAAGAGCAGAGCCTGCTCAACGAACTCAGGCGCATGGGCAAATGCGAGTATAGCGCCGAGACCGTGCACGAACACCTGCTGCTGATGCAGCAGAGCGGACTACTCAGGGCGGTCAGGCTGGCGCAGGGCAGAGTCGCCTATTCGATAGACTGGGCCGGCTTCGATTATCTCGAAAACACCTGAATGCCCTGCACCGCCTCGTATCCGCGTCCCGTTCATCAGGCCGGCGGTCTGCCTTCGGCGTTCTTCGGATTCCACCGCGCGATGCCCCCTCCGGCTGACGGCTCCCCTTTCCGGGCCGGCAGACGACGTGCACCTCCAGGCCGCCGGGATGGAGTACCGCAGTCGGTCCCGTTGCGCTTGCGCGCAAGGCATCCGGGCTGGCGCATAAAAAAAACCGGCCGGAAAATCCGGCCGGAGAAGCACATGGCCTCACCACTAGCACGCTTTGACACTCAACACTACACTTCACACTCTCGCACTCACACCACTTACCCCTTGACCCCGCCGGACGTCAGGCCACTGACCATCCAACGCTGTGCAAACACGAACACCAGCGTGATGGGCAACCCGGACAGGATCGCCGCCGCGGCGAAATCGCCCCACAGGTAATTCTGGGTATAGAGATACAATTTGGAACCGACGGCGAGCGTCAGATTCTGTTCCTGATGCAGCAGCACCGAGGCTACCGGGTACTCGATGATGGCGCCGATGAAGGCCAACAGGAAAACCACGATCAGGATGGGTACGGCCATCGGCAGCAGGACATAGGCAAACGTCTGGAAATGCGAAGCGCCGTCGACACGGGCCGCCTCCTCGATCTCGACCGGGATCGTTTCGTAATAGCCCTTGATAGTCCAGATATGGAGGGCGATACCTCCCGCGTAGGCCAGTACCAGGCTGCCGTGGCTATCCAGTCCCAGCCACGGAATATAGCTGCCGATCTGGTCGAACACCGCATAGATGGCGATCAGGGACAGCACCGCCGGAAACATCTGCATCAGGAACAGGGCATTCAGGCCAAAATCGCGACCACGGAAACGCAGGCGGGCGAAAGCGTAAGCGCTGGTCGTCGACAGCAGCAAGATCACCGTCGCGCTCATCAAGGCGATCTTGATCGAGTTCCACAGCCAGTGCAGCACAGGGAACGGTGGCTGCACGACCCGTCCGGTCGCATCGACAATGGGAAACCCCAGCGCCAGCTTCCAGTGCTCCAGACTGATGGTGTCGGGAATCAGGCTGCCGGCGGCAAAGTTGCCGGGGCGCAAGGAAATGGACAACACCATCAAAAAGGGAAACAGGGTCAGCGCCAGCAAGGCGATCAACGCCACATGCGTGAGGATGATGCGTCCGCGGTGACTTCTATCGAGCACCATAGCCATGATCGGCCTCCTTTATCGCGCCGCCGACGCATTGACGCGCGTCAGCCGCAGATTGATCAGGGATAAAATCGCCACCAGCAGGAAGATGACAGTGGAAATCGCCGCCGCCAGTCCGAAGTTCTGACCCGAATCCTGGAACGCCACACGGTAGGTATACGACACCAGGATATCGGTAGTCCCGGCAGGCACCAGACTGTCGGTAAAATCGGGCCGACCGTCGGTCAACAGCGAAATCAGCACGAAGTTGTTGAAGTTGAAGGCAAACGAAGCCAGCAGCAAGGGCATCACCGGTTTCATGATCAAGGGCAGCGTGATGCGGGTCAGTTTGGTCCACGCGCCCGCGCCATGAATGGCAGCCACTTCGTACAGGTCGGACGGTATCGCCTTGATCAGCCCCATGCACAGCAACATCATGTAGGGGTAGCCGAGCCAGGTATTCACCATCAACAGCATGATCTTGGCCAGCAACGGATCGGAGAACCAGCTCGGGCGCAGCCCGAACATGCTGTGCAGGACCATATTGATTTCACCGAAGTTTTCGTTGAACAAACCGCGGAAAATCAGGATCGAGATAAAACCGGGGACGGCATACGGCATGAACAGCAGCACGCGATACAGCGTGCGCCCCCGCAACGCTTCCCAGCTCAGCAGCGTGGCGAGCACAAAGCCGAGACAGAAGGTGAACAGGACCGACAAGGCAGCAAACAGCACGGTCCAGACAAAGATGCGCCACAGGGGGGCCTGAAACTCGGGATGCGTGAAGAGCGCCTTGAAATTATCCCAGCCCACATTGACGCTGAAGCCGGGCTCCATCGCCTCGCCGTTCGCTCCGCGGTAGACCCCTTGCACAAAGTCGGGACGGACCGACTCTCCGGTCTGATTGTTATGCAGCGTACCGTCGCTGCGGCGGCTGAACAGGGGTGACGCCTCGGAAAATTCGCGCAAACCGGTCTGCCGGTAGAGAACGGGGCTGTCCGGACGCCGCAAAACAAGCGTCTTGAGGCTGGCCTGCAAAGCGATCAGCTCGCGCAGGGAGGCCGGGGCGCCGCTGGCGGCGGCAGTCGGCTGCAAGAGAAGAGTCCGCGTCTCGCCGGTATTCAGCGCCAGTGCCTCCGTACCCCACAACTTGCCGCTGTCATCGCTTAACTGCAGGCGGAACCGGCCGCCGTCATGATAGACCTGTAGCGCCAGCGGAGCCGATCCCGTCGAGTAGGTCTGATCGAGCAAGTAGGCAGTGGCTCGCTCATAGCTGAGCAAATGGGAGGAGCTGTAATTGGTGAAACCGATGCCGACCGTATACAACGCCGGAAACACCACGAAAATCAGCACGGCGGCCACCCCCGGGTAGAGATAGCGCCAGGCGTAGGCACGTGGCGACACGAACACCCAGCCGGAAGCGCCAAGCGCGACCACGCCGGCGAGCGCCATCCAGGGGTGGCCGGCGCGGGACACCAGCCACACGAGCCAGAAGCCGAGCGCCAGCATCGACACTCCGGCCGCCCGCAAAAACCACTGTGTTTTATTCCGTAACATGCTGTCAGATTCCTTGATTTCTGCGCCGCCCCGCATTCGCAGGGCGGCCCACCACCTTAGTCGTGTGCGGCAATACGCTGCGCGGCTGCATCAAGCCCGGCTTTGACCGTCTGACGACCCTGGGTGATGTTTTGCAACGTGGTCTGCATCGTCGACCAGAAACGGCCCATTTCCGGATTGTTCGGCATCGGCGCACCGGCTTGCGCGCTTTGCATGGTGGCCCGGATATTGGGGTCGGATTTCAGCAGAGCGTAGAAAGCCTTGTTGGCGGGCACGCCCAGCGGCACATCGGCATTGATGGTCTTGAGGCCGGGCAGAGTCAGCATATAGTGCTCGATGAACTCGACAGCCAGCTCCTTGTTCTTGCTCGATGCATTGACCATGGCGCCCAGGACGCCCACAAAGGGCGCGGCCGGTCGGCCGTTGACGCTGGGGATAGGCGCCACGCCAAAATTGATATGGCTCTTCTTCAGGTTATCCCAGGCCCACGGGCCGCTGATCATCATCGCGATACGGCCCTTGTTGACGCCGGCATCCATGTCTGCATAAGAAGCGCCCTTCGGCATCGCGCCACTATTGATCAGCTTCATCAGCGTATTCACGCCGGCCACGGCTCCCGGGGTATTGACGCCGACGGCCTTCGCATCATAGGTGCCGTCAGGCAGGCGCTTGAACGGATAGGCTCCGCCCGCCGCCAGCAGCGGCCAGGTAAAATAGGTGTTGGTGTAGTCCCACAGAATGGCCTTCTTGCCTTTGGCCGCCAGTTTTTTATCGAGCGCGGCGACTTCGTCGAAGGTCCTGGGCGGAGTCGGCACCAGATCCTTGTTGTAGATCAGGGCGACCGTCTCGATGGAAATCGGATAGCCCCAGGTCTTGCCCTTGATCGTGAACGCTTTCCAGCCGATGGGATCGATTCCGTCGCGAACGGCCTTGCCCGGATTGACAGGAGACAGCAAGCCGGCCGACTGCCATTCGCCGAGGCGGTCGTGCGGCCAGATCCAGATGTCCGGCCCCTTGCCAGCGGCGGCGGCCTGCTGGAACTTGCCGGCCGCGTCTTCAGGGCGCTCGACGACCACTTTGATGCCGGTATCCCTGGTAAAACTTTCCCCGACCTGCGCCAGGCCGCGATATCCCTTGTCCCCGTTGATCCAGACCACCAACTCGCCCGAAGCGGCCATGACCGGCGCAGCGGTAAAAGCGCCGGCGACAGCCAGGGCAACCATGCTTGCGAAACAGCGACGTGTAATTTGCATGTTACGACTCCTCGTGCTAGCAAAATTATGACGATTGATTATACGATCGTCGGATAAAGGCGACGGAAGGACAAGCCATCTGCGCGGAATAAATGCCCGTTCTTCGGATCGAAACACAGCGAGCAGCGATCCCACGGCACGATCTGCTGCAGCGGCGGAATGCGGGCGGCGATCGGGACCTCGGCGCCCGAGGCCTCCAGGTACAACACCGAGGTATCGCCGAGATGTTCGGTCGTAACTGCCATCGCCTGCAAAACGTTGCCGGCGTCGCACAAGGTGATGTGCTCCGGACGGACGCCCAATGTCACGGCATCGCCAAGACTCGCGCCGCTCGCGTCGACCGCGACCTGCAGCCGCTGCCCGTCGGGCAGGGCAATCGTCGCGCCCTGTCCGTCGAGGGCGGCCAGCGTGCCCGTCAGGAAATTCATCGACGGCGACCCGAGAAAGCCGGCGACGAACTGGTTGGCCGGCTGATGATAGAGCTCGTTCGGCGTACCGACCTGCTCGATACGGCCGGCGCGCAGCACCACGATGCGATCGGCCAGGGTCATCGCTTCGACCTGATCGTGCGTCACATAAATCATGGTGGTCTGCAACTCGCGCCGCAGCCGCGCGATCTCGATACGCATCTGCACCCGCAGGGCCGCATCCAGATTGGACAAGGGCTCGTCGAATAAAAAGACGCCAGGACGCTGCACGATAGAACGGCCTATCGCCACGCGCTGACGCTGTCCTCCCGACAGATCTTTGGGACGACGCTGCAGCAGGGCCTCGATCTGAAGGACTTTCGCCACCTGCTCGACCGCCGGCGTGTACTCGGCCTTGCTCTTGCCGGCCAGCTTCAGGCCAAAGGCCAAATTTTCGAATACCGACATGTGCGGATACAAGGCATACGACTGGAACACCATCGAAATACCGCGTTTGACCGGTGGCAGTTCGTTGACGCGCACGCCGCCTATCTTCAGCTCGCCGGCACTGATATCCTCCAGGCCGGCGATCGTGCGCAGCAAGGTCGACTTGCCGCAACCGGATGGCCCGACAAAGACGACGAACTCGCCGTCGGCAATATCGAGGTCGATACCGAAAAGGGTTCTCACGGGACCGAAGTCCTTGACGATCCCGCGCATATTTACTGCTGCCATGTTTCAATCTCCGTCCGAGGGCACCGCACCCTCCGCCATGGCGATTTCGCCGAACCAGCCTCCCCAGGCTTCAAGCGCGAGCTCTTGCCCTTGCACTACCCCGCCATCCAGGCCGTGCCCGGCAAGCTCGCACACGGGCTCGGGCAATGACACGCGGCACGCTTGCGCACTCAAATTGAATACGCAGAGCAGCCGCCCGCGCCGGTAAGCGAGGACATCGGCTCCGAGATCGAGGAAACGGATCGTCTCATCGCGCAACTCGGCATGTTGCGCGCGCCAAGCAATGAATTGTCGATAAAAATGCAGCAGCGATGCCGGCTCGCTTTCTTGAATGTCGACGGCGCGCTGCAAATGCTCTTCCGGCACCGGCAGCCAGGGTTCGATCGGGCTGAACCCCCCGTGCACCGCATCGCGGCGCCAGGGCATGGGGGTACGGCAACCGTCACGCCCCTTGAATTCGGGCCACATGGCGATGCCATAGGGATCGTGCAACTGCGACAACTCGAGATCAACCTCCGGCAGTCCGAGCTCTTCGCCCTGATACAGGCATACCGACCCGCGCAAGCTCATCAGCATTGCGGCGACAGTGCGCAAGAAGCGGGGATCGTCGGTATTGCGGCCCCAGCGCGTCAACACCCGCACCGAGTCGTGATTGCCGGTGGTCCAGCAGCCCCAGCCGTCGCCGATCTCCGCTTCCAGCTCTTCGACCTGGCGCCGGATATGGGCAGCCGAGAACTCGGCAGTCAGTAAATTAAAGCTGTAAGCCATGTGCAACTTGTCGTTGCCGGAGGTGTACGCCGCCATCAGACTCAGGCTGCGATCGTCGCCCACTTCGCCCAGGGCAATGGCGCCGTAACGATCGAGCAGCCCGCGCAAGCGCCGCAAGAAAACCAGATTCTCGGGTTGTGACTTGTCGTGCCGGTGGGACTGAAAGCTGTAGGGATTATCCGCGCCCACGCTGGCGGTGTCGCGGACTTGAGCGACCGGATTGTCGCGCAGCAAGGCATCGTGAAAATGGAAGTTGCACGCGTCGAAGCGCATTCCGTCGACGCCGAGCTCCAGCCAGAACCGGACCTCGGCCAGAATCGCCTCTTGCACTGCGGGCGAGTGGTAATTCAGATCGGGCTGGTTGCTAAGGAAGTTGTGCAAGAAGTATTGCCGACGACGGGTATCCCACTGCCAGGCGGAACCGCCGAACACGGACAGCCAGTTATTGGGGGGCGTGCCGTCGGTCTTGGGGTCGGCCCACACATACCAATCGGCCTTGTCGTTATCGCGGCTGATGCGGCTCCGGGCAAACCAGTCATGCTGGTCCGAAGTATGCGACAGCACTTGATCGATCATCACCTTCATCCCGCGCGCATGCGCTTCGGTCACCAGAGAGCGAAAATCGTCCAGGGTACCGAACAGCGGGTCAACGGCGCGGTAATCGGAGATGTCGTAACCGTAATCTTTCATCGGCGACAGGAAGAACGGGCTGACCCAGATTGCGTCCACTCCCAATGTCGCGACGTACTCGAGATGTTGAACGATCCCGGTAAGGTCGCCCACCCCATCTCCATTGCTATCGGCAAAGCTGCGCGGGTAAATCTGGTAGATTACCGCCCCGCGCCACCATGCATTGGTGTCCATCATCATCCAAACCTCGGGAAACCGGCGCAAGGCCGGATCGTTGCTCAAAAACCGGGTTCCGCGAACCCGGCCCTTACATCATGATCACCACCAGGCTTCGACCTGGGCGCCAATCGTCTTGCCCGAGAGCGTGCTGCCGAAGGCGCCGGTCGTCGACATCGAACTGCCGGCATCGGCCGCCAGTTGCGCCGCACGATTCCACTTGGCGTAGGTGCCGTACAGACGCAGTTGCGGGCGAGCCCAGAATTTTTCGTCAGGAGAAATCAGCAAGGCCAGGGTGGTCTTGCTCAGGGTGCGGGTATCGCCATTCTCAGGTTTGACCACATCGAACCCCTGTTCCAGCGCGATGCCCAGATGCTTGGTGAATGCATATTCTGGACGCGCACCGAAGGCATACCAAGTCTGCCCGTTCCCCGCAGCCGGCTTTTTCTTCTCCATCACGCCGACGGCCATGCCGGAGAATTTGCCCGATTGCCACTGCAGCTGTTCAACGATGCGGTAGGTCTTGTCCGACTTGTCGGCGTTCGGATTCGGATAACCATAGCTGCTGGCGATGTCGCCCTTCTGGAATTGCAGAGCCAGGGTATTGAAACCGCCGAGTACGCCGCCTTGAGTATGCATCGCATTCAGTGCAAAACCATTGGTCGAGCCATTCGCGGTATCGTTCGTCACCTTGTTGGCATGACGCAGATCCAGCCCCAGGGTCAGTTCGCCGCCCGGGTTGACCTTCAAACCGCTCCAGCGCGCGTCCAGACCGCTGATGCCGAGGGTGTGATCCATGCCGTCGGACGAGGTATTGCCACTGTCGTAAGTGTTCTGACGCCATGCCAGGGCCAGGCGGCCGACACCGACGTCGATGTTTTCGAGGCCGGCGCCAGGGCCGGAGTTGTCCCAGAAGTAGTAGTCGATGATGTGGACATCGTGGCGGTCGTAGAACCGCTTGCCGACCCAGGCCACCGTATCGCCGAGGCCGAAGTTGGATACCGTGCCGTAAGTTTCACGCATGGCGAAATTGCTGTTCGGGTTCTTGGAGCTGCTGGAACCTTCCCAGTCCTGCCACTGCGATGCCGACACGGCGAGACGCGTATTCAGACGGAACACGGCGCCGGAGGCCTCCGCATCCTTGTACAGGTTGGCGCCGATGGCCAGTTCGCCGTAGGTTTCGCACTCGTTGCCCAAGCGGAACTTGGAGCTGGCCCCCGCCAGCTGGAAGCACTGCTGCGAACCGCCGCCACCGACCGCGGTACCGATACCGCTACGCAGGTAGCCGTTCACATCGAAGGGCAGACTTTGCAGCAGGCCGTCCGCCGTCGCCGGCGCACTGCCGGCGACGGCGGCGACGGCAGCCACTACGAGCGCACATTTTTTTATCTGAGCCATTTCCACTCCCTGGTCCTATCTCGTTCCCAACGTGCCGCCAACTGCGGCCAATTGACCGTAAAGTTTTGCGAACACACCATAAAAGCACATCCCAAACCGGTTTGGTTTTTGTTCAAACCGGTTTGGTTAAAACGATGATAGTCCAGTGATTCTCAGATGGCATGTGTTTCATGAAAAAAGCGCATGAGTCGCTATGCCCGTTGCAACATTTACGCAACAAAACATAGGAGAAATTAGCGGTAATTAACAAAAAAACAGCAGAAAATATCTGAAAAACAAGATGTTAGATCGAGCCGCTTAGCCTGGGCCAAACCGGCTCGGGTCAGATCAAGAAACGAGGCGGGTCGTGCTATTGCCTTCTGCCAGCAAGGGTTCCCACAGGCAGGTCAGGTCGGCTGGGGCTCTGCCGGCGAGCCGGTCGAGCATCAGTCGGGCCAGCATATGCCCGGCATGGCGCGGCTGCGGCTGCAGAACCGCACTGATATTGGTCTCTTCACCATGAATGCTGGGCAGGCCACCGAAAACGATGACGGAAATGTCATGGCCGGCGCGCAAACCTGCATGACGAAGACATTGCATGACACCGACGGCAGCGACGTTGTTATCGACCACCACTGCCGTCGGCGGCTCGGCCAGAGCGAGCAGGCGCTGCATCGCTTCAACCCCGTACTGCGGGGTCAAGTCGCCCTCGACCAGATAGTCGGCGGGACAGACGATGTCGCCCTCGGCCAGCCCGGCCAGAAAACCGGTGCGCCGCTGCGCGGCAAAGTTCAACGCAAGCGGAGCACTGATCGAGGCGATGCGGCGATGACCGAGCGACAGCAGCCGTTCGACGGCAAGCCGCATGCCGACTTCGTTGTCGTAGTCGAACCAGGGGTAAGGCTGCGCCAGATTGCTGCGCCCGTGCGCGACGAAGGGAAATCCCTTTTCCTGCAAAAACTGCAATCTCGGATCGACCACCAGCGTCCGCGCCACGACCAAGCCGTCGACCCGCCCCGCCGACACCACCCGCTGGTAGGTGTCCATCTCGTTCTCGCGCGAGGCGGACACAATCACCAGATCCAGCCCCGCTTCGCCCAGTCCTTCGGTCAGACCGGCGATGATATCCAGAAAGACCGGGTCGCCGAGGTCGGTCGGCTCGAACGGATAAATGACGCCGATGCTGTCGGTGCGCCCCGTGGCCAGACGCCGGGCAACGGTATTGGCACGATAACCGTGCTGCGCCGCCGCTTCGCGCACCCGCTCGCGCGTTTCGGCACTGACCTCGGGAAAGCCGTTCAACGCACGGCTGACCGTCGTCGGCGACAGCTTCAGCAAGGCGGAAAGTTGACGAAGATTCATGACTACACCAAACCAACAGTTGATCAAAGCCGTGATGGCAAAGCCCGCGCCGCGGCACCACAATGCCATTAAAGTAAAAAATCACGACACTGTATTCTTATATTGCACATTACTGTGCCGACAAGTGACGCGACAGACAAGCAGATTTCGCACCCCGAGGCTAGAGCGTCTCCTGAACAACGACAACAGCCCGCCGTGCAAGCACGGCGGGCTGTTGCTAGAGGGCGGCCGATCAGCGCAACGTTCGGCGCCGACGCCCTTCCGCATCGGCGCAGCGCAGTGCGGCCAGCACCATTGCGGGCGTGACAGCTCGCGGCTCGTTATGAATCGTCTCGCCCGGAGCGCACGCCTGCTCCGCCGCACGCATCAAGTCGGCATCGCCGATGCTGTCCAGACCGATTTGCGCGAGCGTCGTCGGCAGGCCGATGCTTTCGCAGAAATCGTAGACGGTCGCAATCAGCGCCGGTTCGCGATCGGTCAGCATCAGCATGGCCAGGGTTCCAAATGCCACCTTCTCGCCATGCCAGTAGGCATGCGTCTGCTCCAGCGCCGTCAGTCCGTTATGGATAGCATGGGCGGCAGCCAGTCCGCCGCTTTCGAAACCCAAACCGGAAAGCAGGGTATTGGCCTCGACCACGCGCTCCAGCGCGGGCGTTACCACATGCAATTCGCACGCAGTCCGTGCGAGTTGACCGTATTCAAGCAAGGTGTCGTAACACAAACGCGCGAGGCCATAAGCCGACATCGGGCCCGGTCGCGCAGTCATATTGCCGGCGCCACGAACCCGGCAGTCTTCCGCCTCGAACCAGGTCGCCATCGCATCGCCCATGCCCGAGACCAGAAAGCGAACCGGCGCATTGGCCACGATCTGGGTATCGACCAGGACCAGATCGGGGTTGCGCGGCGTCACCAGATAACGCTTGAATTCGCCATGCGCACTGTAGATCACGGCCAATGCGCTGCACGGGGCATCGGTCGAAGCCAGCGTCGGAACGATGGCGACGCGCACGCCAAGGGCGGCGGCCACGGCCTTGGCCGTGTCCAGCGACTTCCCGCCGCCTATGCCCACGATCACATCGGCTTTTTCGCGCCGCGCCACCGCCAGCAGGCGATCGATCTCCTCATCGCAGCACTCGCCGCCGAATACCTCGGCTTTGCAGGAGAGCGAGGCCTGCGCCTGCAGCACCGCACTCAGCCTGCGATGCAGCGTTTCATACACGAAAGGATCTTCCACCAGCAGCGCCGTGTTCCCCAGGCGGGCAAGTTCTTCTCCCAATGCGTCGA
The DNA here is from genome assembly GCF_000422925.1 of Paludibacterium yongneupense DSM 18731. Lineage (GTDB taxonomy): Bacteria > Pseudomonadota > Gammaproteobacteria > Burkholderiales > Chromobacteriaceae > Paludibacterium > Paludibacterium yongneupense. The sequence continues at coordinate 365,042 of NZ_AUGZ01000004.1, read as the reverse complement.
GCGCATCGGCGCCCTGCACATAACGGCTAGGAAAAATTGCAGTAGTGATCATGATTCTGGCCTCTGAAAACGCAAAGATGCGAAATAGCGACGTCAACCAGCCAAGCCGCCGACGTGTCTGGATTCATTCTAGCGCCGACCACAGAAATTTACGCACGAAACAAACAAACTTTCGATCGAAAATTAATCTCGATCAACGGCCCGCTGTTTCAATCAGCCCGCCCTTCCAGATCATCGGCAGCGAATCGCCATTGGCATCCGCATCGCAAAAATCAAAGCCCAGCTTGCGATACAAGCGGATCGCCACGCGATTTTCGCGGTATACATTGAGGGTCACCGCCGCCACGGACAAGGCCAGCGCCTGAGCCAGCACGGCCCGCAGCAGACGCTCGCCGACACCCTGTCCGCGCAGGTGCGGATCGACAATGACGCGCGCCAGATGGGCACGACCGTCGCGCTCGACGATCTGCGCCAGGCCCTGCAGCGCCCCGTCATCGACCAGTGCGTAAACCCGATGCTCCGCCGCCTGTATCGTTTCCCAGACTTCAGCCGCCGACGCGCCCCAGCGCAATTGCGGGCCGCCCCACAGGCGCATGGCAGCGGGCGACGGCAACCAGCCCAGGGCACTAGCGAGATCGGAGAGCGTGGCAAACTGCAGGATGGGAGGGCGGGACGAAACCATGAGCGCAAAATGAATCCGGCAAAGAATCCCAGTCTGCCACGATCATGCACACAGGTAAAAGCCGGTTCGTCAATCAGCGTCCTCGCACCGGAAAGCAAAAATAAACGACTCATAGGGCTGCAAACTCACGGTCTGCCCGAGACGTTCGCGCGGCGCATAGTTGCTGATCAGGCTCTCGCCGTCCAGGTCGCGCAAGGAAACCGGCAAAACGCATTCAACGCACTGCCCGCTGAAATTACTCACCACCGCCAGCGCCTGCCCACCCAGGCGCCGCAGATACGCGAAAACCTGCGCATGCTCTTCAAGCAACAGGACAAAATCGCCGTAGACCAGAAGCTCGCTTTCCTTGCGCAGCCGTATCAAACGCTGATAGTGGAAAAAAATCGAGTCCGGATCGTTCAGCGCGGCCTCGACATTGATCTGCGCGTAATTCGGATTGGCTTGCAGCCAGGGCCGGACATGGCTGAAACCGCCGTATGCGGCACCACTCCATTGCATGGGAGTCCGTGCGTTGTCCCGACCGTTCTGATAGATCCCTTTCATCATCTCGGCCGCCGGCATGCCGGCGGCGGTGCGCTCGCGATACAGGTTCAGGGATTCAAGGTCGCGATAGTCCTCGATCGCGGGAAAACGCACATTGGTCATGCCGATTTCTTCGCCCTGGTAGACATAGGGCGTGCCTTTGAGTCCGTGCAGCGCGGTGGCCAGCATCTTGGCCGATTCGACCCGGTAGCGACCGGGGTCGCCAAACTTGGACACCGCGCGCGGCAGATCGTGGTTATTCCAGAACAGGGAATTCCAGCCTTCGCCGTCGAGCGCCGTCTGCCACTTGGCCATGCAGCGTTTGAACGCGGGCAGATCGAACGGCCGCGGCTTCCATTTTCCCGCTTCCGGATCGAAGGTCTGACTGATATGTTCGAACTGGAACACCATGGACAACTCGGCACGGGCTGGATCGGAATACTGTTTTGCGATCGCGGGCGTGGCGCTCCATGCCTCGCCCACGGTCAATACGTCGCGGGAACCGAAAGTGGCCCGGTTCATCTCCTGCAGGATGGAATGCAACTCCGGGCCGTTGCTGGTGATGCCTCGATCGACCTGTTTGCCGAGCAGATCGACCACATCCATGCGAAAACCGCCGATCCCGCGTTCCAGCCACCAATTCATCATGCGATACACCTCGCGCCGCAGACCGGGGTTTTCCCAGTTCAGGTCCGGCTGGCGTCGCGAGAACAGATGGTAGTAATACTCGCCGCTGGCCTCGTCCCATTGCCAGGCGCTGCCGCCGAAATAGGAGCGCTGTGCATCGGGCGGGCTTCCATCTGCGCGCGCAGGGCGCCAGATATAGAAGTCGCGCAACGGATTGTCCCGTGTCTTGCGCGCCTCGATGAACCAGGGATGCTCATCCGAGGTGTGGTTGACCACCAGATCCATCAGGATGCGGATGCCGCGCCGCCCGGCTTCGGCGATCAGCTCATCCATCTCGGCCAGCGTCCCGAATTCGGCGGCGATGTTCTGGTAATCCGAAATATCGTAGCCGTTGTCGTCCATCGGGGACTGATACACCGGTGACAGCCAGATCAGTTCGATCCCCAATCCGGCAAGGTAGTCGAGTTTGGCGATGATGCCGGCCAGGTCTCCGACCCCATCGTCGTTGCTGTCATAAAAGCTGCGCGGGTACACCTGATACACCACGGCGTGGTGCCACCATTTTTTCTGCTGCATCGTAAGCCTTCCAGGCAATGCCCGAGCGCAGGGCGCGCACAATGATAAAATCGGACGATGCAAAAAAGCTTAACCCCAGACACGGAAAAGACTCAACGGCCATCGCGCCGGCCCTGCCGCACTAGAGGATAGAAAATCCGGATTCACGACCGCCCGGCTGGCAAGAACAGCGCGGGAACACATGGCGACAGCCATTTTCATCCCGCGCCGAAACATGCTCTGCAAGTCGCAGGCACGTATTCCGGGAGCGGCCCTTTCGGACCGCCCCGGTGATTGCCTGAACCAGGGATTTTTCCTCGCACAGCGATTTCATCCGTCAGTTTCGCAGACACGTCTCCATGAGCCCGGGGACTGGCGCTCGCGCGACATGCCACCGTCGACGGGCCTGTATCGGGCCTTCCGCTACCCGCCGCAGCGTACGCAATGCCATGTCCGCGTTCGCGGCGGATGAACGAGACAAGCAACAGACTGACGCGCAGAGCAGACTCGGGAACAGGCCCTTGCAGCAACAGACCCGATTAAACTTAATACTGGCTTAAGCATATCTGTCTAGTATGTATGATGACTGTAAAATAAACGGTCCCCGCTCGATTCCAGGCATACTCACAAGGACAGCAGATATGGCGGACAAGACAACGTTTTCGATCGACCTCTCCCCGGTTAAAATCGGTTTGGCGCTCGTATTTTTGACACTACTGATGAATATCGGGCTTGGTGCCCTGTTCGGCATGAATGAGGATTTGTTCCAGAACTACATCCATAGCGGCATCGCCGCCCACCCGGCCCTGTTCACCAATCCAGACAAGGATCAGGATGTAATCTGGCGCTGGGTTCAGCGCGCCCACTTCCATGCGGGCGGTATTGGCGCCTTCACGCTCGGCCTGGTCATCCTGACCGCGATCAGCAAGCTCAGCGAGCGCCGCAAACAAATCACGGCGGCCCTGCTCGGACTGTCCATCTTCTACCCGCTGGCCTGGTTCGCCATGTTCCTGTACGCCCCGTCGGTCGGCAGAAGCGCCGCCCATCACATGCCCGTGGTCGAGCTGTTCACCGATATCGGCGTCGGCACCCTGTGCCTGGGCCTGCTGTCGCTGATTACCGGCATCTTCCTCCCGTCCAGGGACTAAGCGCTGATGGCGGGCTGCGAGGCCCGCCGCTCCTCCGCCCCGCAAGACGGCTTCATGCCGGCTTCCGCGACATGCAGGAAACCATTGCCCGGGGCGACACGCCTGACGACGTTCTGTCGAAGGCATTCAGCCCCCTGCCTGCACCGTCCAATCCCTCCGCTGGCGAGCGCCCGCTCGACCTCCCGCCCAAGCTGCCGCCAGGGTCCTGCTGCCCAACGAAATGATCACTCTGGGTGTCGGCAGCAGCGAACGAACTCGGCGCACGGGAACGGCGAAGCGGGAATTTCAGCGCATCGCGATGCCTGGCACATGCCACCGGGATCGATACGCTTTCCGCGACTCTGCGCGCCCCCCCGGGCAGCGGCTTGAACTGCAGCTGGCGAACGGGACAGGCGGCACGGCAACTTGCTTGCAAGAACGAAGCGGCTGCGAGCGGGACCCGGGTTTTGCCGAACGTCGAGCGTACAAACCGATGCATGCGTTCGGGCATCGCCGGCGCACTGTCGGCGCACAGCTTGAGGATTCTTTGAGCGGGACACACGTCGAGCAGCGTCACAACACACGGCTCTGCCCTGGCGATTGGCCATTTGATCGAAATGGCGGACTGGCTACTGGAAACGGACACGCGGCAGTTGGCAGCGCCGACCATCCTGAGGCGGAAAACAGCATGATGCGAGGAAGAAAACTCGCACACGCGAATTTCAGGCAACAAAAAAGCCCAGCGGCAACTGAGCTTGAATGCTTGATTCGATTGTCTCGTTAATGGTCGGGGTGAAAGGATTCGAACCTTCGACCCCTTGCACCCCATGCAAGTGCGCTACCAGACTGCGCCACACCCCGACTCGAGAGGAAAACAGTATAGCGCGCTTACTCTTGTTTGCCAATCCCGGAATTCAAAAATTCAAGAATCGCTTCGAGCTCGGCGCGCACCGCCTGCGCGGTCAGCGGCGCTTCGGCCTCGCCGCCTGCACCCAGGCGCTGGCGGGCGCCCTGGATGGTAAAACCGTCGTCGTAAAGCAAGCCGCGAATGCGGCGCACCAGCAGCACCTCGTGGTGCTGGTAGTAGCGCCGGTTGCCGCGCCGCTTGACCTGGCGCAGCTGAGCGAACTCCTGCTCCCAGTATCGCAACACATGAGGCTTGACCCCGGTCAGCACGCTCACTTCACCGATCGTGAAGTAGCGCTTGGCCGGAATAGCCGGCAATTCACCCTCGATTGTTGGCATGATGCAGCTCGACCATTCCCTTGAGTTTCTGGCTTGCATGGAACGTTACCACACGACGGGCGGTGATTGGAATCTCCTCCCCGGTCTTGGGGTTGCGCCCGGGCCGCTGCGGCTTGTCGCGCAACTGGAAATTGCCGAAACCGGACAATTTCACGCTATCGCCAGCTTCCAGCGCGATACGGATCTCTTCGAAAAACGCCTCGACCATGTCCTTGGCTTCGCGCTTGTTCAGTCCGACCTTGTCAAACAACATGTCGGCCAATTCCGCTTTGGTCAAAGTCATGCCACCCCCTAGAACTCGATATATACATATTAGTAACAGCAACAGCCCGCGCTCGCGCGCGGGCCGCCCTTGGAATCACGCCCTTACAGACGCAGACGCGCGCCATGCCCGGCGGCGACGGCATCCAGCAGCCCACGCACCGCCGCTTCCACGTCGTCGTCGGTCAGGGTGCGGGTCGCATCTTGCAGCGTCACGCGGAAAGCCAGGCTCTTCTTGCCTTCGTCCACGCCGCGGCCACGGTAAACGTCGAACAGCGAAACATCGCTGACGATGGGGCTGGCGGCGGCGGCGAACGTCGCCAGCAGGCTGCCGGCCTCCACCGCCTCATCGACCACCAGCGCCAGGTCGCGGCGTGCGGCCTGGAACTTGCTGACCGGTCGTGCCGACACGCGCTCGACCGCGTCCAGCGCCGCAAGATCCAGTTCAAACACGACCGGTGCCGATGGCAGGTCATAGGACTGGACCCAGCGCGGGTGCAACTCGCCGATCACGCCGACCTTCACTCCGTCGATGCGGACTTCGGCACAGCGCCCCGGGTGCAAGGCGGGATGTGCACTGCGCACGAATTCGGGGCGGCGCGGCGCGAACAGCGCCTCGACGTCGGCTTTGACATCGTAGAAATCGACCCGCTCGCTCTTGATGCCCCACTGCTCCGGCGCGCGCGCGCCCCAGGCCAGGCCGCCGAGTTTCTCCGGTTGCGCAATGGCGCCATCATGCTTGACGAATATGCGCGCGAGTTCGAACAAGCGCACTCGCGCTTGCTTGCGGTTGATATTGGCCACCAGAACATCGACCAACCCGCCTATCAGTGTCGAGCGCATCACGCTCATCTGCGACGCGATCGGGTTGATCAGCCGAACCGGATCGGTGTTGGCCGCAAAATCACGTTCCCAGGCTTCGTCGACGAAGGCATAGTTGATGACTTCCTGATAATCGCGCGCGACAACCTTGCGCCGCAACACGGCACGCGGCTGGGTATCCTGCGGCAGTTCCAGCATGGACATGCGCGAAGCGGATACCCGGTCGGGAATCGCATCGTAGCCATAGACGCGCGCCACCTCCTCGACCAGATCCGCTTCGATTTCGATATCGAAACGGAAAGACGGCGCGCGAACGGCAAACGCATCGCCATCGCGCTGAACCGGCAGGCCAAGTCGACCGAGAATCGCGGCGATGGCATCGTCGGACAGGTCGGTGCCGATCAGTCGGTTGACGCGTGCCGGACGCACGCGCACGACATCGCGTTGCGGCAACGTGCCCAGGGCTTCGCTCACCGGACCGGCTTCGCCGCCGCAGATTTCCAGAATCAGCGCCGTCGCCCGTTCGGATGCCGCGCGTTGCAATTCGAAATCGACGCCGCGTTCGTAGCGGAACGAAGAGTCGGAGCCGAAGCCCAGTACGCGCGAGCGACCGGCGATGGCCTCGGGGGCGAAGAAGGCGCTCTCGAGGAAAATATCGCGACTGGCCGGGGTCACGCTGCTTGGCTCGCCCCCCATCACGCCGGCAATGGCCAGCGCGCGGCTATCGTCGGCGATGACCATGAAACCGGGGTCCAGGCGCACGGTTTTATCGTTCAGGCAAGCGAGTTCCTCGCCATCGCGCGCCATACGCACGGTGATGCCGCCGTCGAGACGGGACAGGTCGAACGCATGCAGCGGCTGCCCGAGTTCGAGCAGCACATAATTGGTGACGTCGACGACGGCCGATACCGAGCGCAGGCCCGAACGCTCGAGGCGGCGGCGCATCCAGGCCGGGGTCGGCGCCGAAGCGTCGATATTTCGGATCACGCGCCCGAGGTAACGCCCGCAGCGCGCAGGCTCGGCTATCGTCACGGCGACGGTCTCATCGTGTGACGGCGCAACGGCCGGGATCGCGACTTCGGTCAGCGGGGACGAGGTCAGCGCCGCGACTTCGCGCGCGATACCGCGGATGGACAAGCAGTCGGCGCGGTTCGGTGTGATCTTGAGCGTGAACAGGACATCGTCCAGACCCAGATAATCGCGGATGGAGGTCCCGACCGGGGCATCGGATGGCAGGACGAGCAGCCCGTCGACATCGTCGGGCACACCCAGCTCCTTGCCGGAGCACAGCATGCCATTGGATTCGACACCGCGCATCTTGGTCGGTTTGATCTTGAAGTCGCCAGGCAGCTCGGCCCCCGGCAGCGCACAAGGCACTTTCAGGCCTACGGCAACATTGGGGGCGCCGCATACGATCTGAACCAGCTCGCCGCCGCCGACATTCACGCGCGTCACGCGCAGGCGATCCGCGTTTTCATGCGGCACGACTTCGACCACCTCGGCCACCACCACACCGCTGAACGCCGGTGCGGCGGCCGTCGTTTCTTCGACCTCCAGCCCGGCCATGGTCAGCAAATAGGACAGTTGTTCGCTTTTGAGCGACGGGTCGACCCAGCTACGCAGCCATTGTTCGGAAAATTGCATTGTCTAGCCTCCGCCCGCGATCAATTGAATTGTTTGAGGAAATTGAGATCGTTCTCGAAGAACAGACGCAAGTCGTTGACCCCGTAGCGCAGCATGGCGAAGCGATCCAGGCCGATGCCGAAGGCAAAGCCCGTGTAGCGCTCGGGATCGATATTGACGTTCTGCAGGACGTTCGGGTGCACCATGCCGCAACCGCCGACTTCGAGCCAGCCACGGTCGCCGAGCACATCGATTTCGGCCGATGGTTCGGTGAACGGAAAAAAGGACGGGCGGAAGCGCACCTGCAGGTCGTCACGTTCGAAGAAACGACGCAGGAAGTCGGTCATCACGCCCTTGAGATCGGCCAGGCTGACGCCCTCTTCCACCCACAAGCCTTCCATCTGATGGAACATCGGCGAGTGGGTCGCATCCGAGTCGACGCGATAGACGCGCCCAGGGGCGATGATCTTGACCGGCGCGCCGTGCGTCAGCATATGGCGCACCTGGATAGGGGAAGTGTGCGTGCGCAATACGTCCCCCCCTTCGACATAGAAGGTATCCTGCATCGCGCGCGCAGGATGGTCGGCCGGCATGTTGAGGGCCTGGAAGTTGTGGAAATCGTCTTCGATTTCCGGGCCGTCGGCCACGGCGAAGCCCATGCTGGCGAACAAGGCACTGATGCGCTCCAGCGTCAGGGTCACCGGGTGCAGACCGCCGGCGGATGTGCCGCGTCCAGGCAGGGTGACGTCGAGCGCTTCGGCCGCGAGCTGTTGCTCCAGCTTCTGCGCATTGATGGCGTCGCGGCGCGCATTATGGCTCGCTTCGAAAGCCTGCTTGGCCTGATTGATGATGGCGCCGGTGCTCTTGCGCTCTTCCGGCGCAAGCGTGCCCAGCTGTTTCAGCAAGCCGGTCAACTCACCGCTCTTGCCGAGAAAACGGGCTTTCACCTGTTCGAGTTCCACCAGGTCGGTGACCGCGTCCAGTGCGGTCAGACCCGAGGCGAGAATTGCGTCGACATTCGTCATATGTCTCACACCCTATGGGTAAGAAGGCTGGCCGCACCGCTTGCGGTCTGGTCAGTCATCTCGGTCGGACGGGATTATGGCAATAAAAAAAGGGGAGGCAGCTACCCCCCCTTGCAGCGAGGGGGCAAAGCCCCCTCTCATGATCGTTCAACGATCAGGCAGCGAGGCCAGCCTTCGCCAGTTCGACGATCTGGGCAAAAGCCGCCTTGTCGAAAACGGCCAGATCGGCCAGGACCTTGCGGTCGATTTCGATGGCGGCCTTCTTCAGACCATTCATGAACTTGCTGTAAGGCAGGCCGCAAGAACGCGCACCGGCGTTGATACGAGCGATCCACAGTTGGCGGAACTGACGCTTTTTCTGACGACGGTCACGATAAGCGTACTGTCCAGCCTTCATCACCGCCTGTTTGGCGACGCGATATACGTTCTTGCGGCGACCGCGGTAGCCCTTGGCCAGGGCGAGGATTTTTTTGTGACGGGCACGAGCGGTCACACCGCGTTTAACACGAGGCATAGTCTAACTCCTTAAGCGTAGGGCAACATTGCGCGAACAGAGGCCATATTGGTCGCGTGTACCATGGTGGTACCGCGCAACTGGCGCTTGCTCTTGGTGGTCTTCTTGGTCAGGATGTGACGCTTGAACGCCATGGAGCGTTTGACACCACCATTACCCAGCACTTTGAGGCGTTTTTTCGCACTCGATTTGGTTTTCATTTTCGGCATGGAAAACTCCTGCAGAATTTTTTAGATTCGGTGTAGGGTGGCTCGAGAGCACTTCAAAACCGCTACACCACGCTTTTAAGCACCGTGCTTCCACGGCACAAAATCAACACGGCAGGTCACCCTGCCGTGCCAAACCGCTGATTATACCTGATTATTTCTTTTTCGGGGAAATCATCATCACCATCTGACGGCCTTCCAGGCGCGGAAACTGCTCGACCACGCCCACTTCGACCAGATCGGCCTCGACACGCTTGAGCAGCGTCAAGCCGATTTCCTGGTGCGCCATTTCACGTCCGCGGAAACGCAGCGTGATCTTGGCCTTGTCGCCATCGCTCAGGAAACGGATCAAGTTGCGTAACTTGACCTGGTAGTCGCCCTCGTCGGTGCCGGGTCGGAATTTGATTTCCTTGACCTGAATCTGCTTCTGCTTCTGCTTCGCCTCATGACGTTTCTTGGCTTGTTCGTACTTGAACTTGCCGTAGTCCATGAGCTTGCACACCGGGGGCTGTGCGGTCGGGGAAATTTCCACCAGATCGACATCGCTTTCTTCGGCAAGCGCCATTGCCTCGCGCAACCCGACGATGCCGAGCTGCTCCCCTTCCAAACCTACCAGGCGGAGTTCACGGGCGGTAATCTCGCCATTGATCCGCGCTTCGCGTTCCTGAGCTATAGCTAAATCTCCTGTTTCACATTCATCAAATCCGTCGCTGCATCACGCCGCCGGCAATTCCGACTGCAGACGCGCCAACAGCGCATCCATCGTGAGCTGCCCGAGGTCTTCCCCGCGGGCGCGTACGGCCACCAACCCATCCGCTTTTTCCTTGTCGCCCACGATGATCTGATAGGGCAACTTCTGCAAGCTGTGTTCGCGAATTTTATAGCCGATCTTTTCGTTTCTCAAGTCGACTTCCACGCGGAAACCGGCTTTACGGAACGTATCCGCCACGGCAGCGGCGTAATCGGCCTGCCCTTCGGTAATGTTCATCACAACCATCTGCACCGGCGCCAGCCACAATGGGAAAGCGCCTGCGTGATGCTCGATCAGAATACCGATGAAACGTTCGAACGACCCCAGGATCGCACGGTGCAGCATGACCGGACGACTGCGGCCATTATCCTCGGTGACGTACTCGGCACCCAGGCGCTCCGGCAACACAAAATCGAGTTGCAAGGTACCGCACTGCCACGAACGACCCAGCGCATCCTTGATATGATACTCGACCTTGGGGCCGTAGAAGGCACCTTCGCCCGGCAATTCTTCCCACTCGACGCCACAGGCGGACAATGCGTGACGCAAGCCGTCCTCCGCCTTGTCCCAGACTTCATCGCTACCGGCCCGCTTTTCCGGACGCAGCGAGAGCTTCACCGCCACCTGCTCGAAGCCGAAATGGCGATAGATTCCCATCGTCAGCTCGTTGAACGCGCGCGCCTCGGAGATGATCTGATCTTCGGTGCAGAAGATATGCGCATCGTCCTGCACAAAACCGCGCACGCGCATGATGCCGTGCAAGGCGCCGGACGGTTCGTTGCGATGGCAAATGCCGAATTCGGCCAGACGCAGAGGCAGGTCGCGATACGAACGCAGCCCCTGATTGAAGACCAGCACATGCCCGGGGCAGCTCATCGGCTTCACGGCGTAATCGCGCTTCTCCGACTCGGTCGTGAACATCGCATCGCGATAGTTGTCCCAGTGGCCGGACTTTTCCCATAGCGCACGATCCATGACCTGCGGCGTGCGGATTTCCTGATAGCCGGCGGCAGTCAGTGTGCGGCGCAGCCATTGCTCGATGTTCTGCCACAGCTGCCAGCCCTTCGGGTGCCAGAAAGCCATACCCGGCGCTTCATCCTGCAGGTGAAACAGGTCGAGCACACGTCCCAGACGGCGATGATCGCGTTTTTCCGCCTCTTCGAGCATGAACAGATGCTGCTCGAGATCTTCTTTCTTGGCCCAGGCCGTTCCGTAGATGCGCTGGAGCATTTCGTTCCGGGAGTCGCCACGCCAGTAGGCGCCGGCCAGCTTCATCAGCTTGAACACCTTGAGCTTGCCGGTGGACGGCACGTGCGGCCCGCGGCACAGATCGGTGAAATCGCCCTCGCGGTACAACGACAGGACTTCGCCGGCCGGAATCGACTCGATGATTTCGGCCTTGTACGCCTCGCCGATGGAACGGAAATAGGCGATCGCCTCATCGCGCGGCATCTCCAGGCGCTCGACGGGGATATCCTTACGCGCAAGTTCGGTCATTTTCTTTTCGATCGCGACCAAATCTTCCGGCGTAAACGGGCGCTTGTAGCTGAAGTCGTAATAGAAGCCATTTTCGATCGACGGCCCGATGGTGACTTGCGCATCCGGGTACAAGGTCTTGACGGCGTAGGCCAGCAAGTGCGCGCTGGAATGGCGAATGACCTCCAGACCGTCCGCATCGCGGTCGGTCACGATGGCCAGCTCGGCGTCGCGATCGATCACGAAGGACGTATCCACCAGCTTGCCATCGACGCGACCGGCCAGCGCGGCGCGCGCCAGGCCGGTTCCGATGGAAGCAGCGACTTCGTGAACCGATACCGGTTTGTCGAAGGAACGGATTGAACCGTCGGGCAGGCGAATGTCGGGCATATCATCTCCAGCACATTGAGACCGCGGCGCGCAGGCACGCAATCGGAAATAGGCAAAAAAAAAGTGCGGCCCGAGCCGCACTTTTTTCAATGGAACACCGAGTGGCTCGACTAGCGCGAGAAACCGGTAGTAGTAGTTCGAGACATAACGCTGCTCCATATGGTAATTCTGGTAGGCACGATTGGATTCGAACCAACGACCCCCACCATGTCAAGGTGGTGCTCTAACCAACTGAGCTACGTGCCTAACGAGAGGCACATAGTATATCCCCGAGACCGTTTTGGCAAGCTTTTTTCGTACAAAGCAGCGCCGACCCCGGCCATCGGTTATACTAGCCCCCTGATTTTGTTCGCACATTCACTTATATATAATGCTGAAGTTTACCGTTCACAAGACGTCCGGCGGAGCCCGACGCGGCACACTGGAACTGAATCACGGCACCGTGGAGACCCCGGTGTTCCAGCCGGTGGGCACCTACGGTTCCGTCAAGGCAATGAGCCCGCTCGAACTCAACGAGATCGGCGCGCAGATCATTCTCGGCAACACCTTCCACCTGTGGCTGCGCCCGGGACTGGAAGTGATCGAGTCCTTTGGCGGATTGCACCAGTTCATCGGCTGGGACAAGCCGATCCTGACCGATTCAGGCGGATTCCAGGTATTCAGCCTCGGCGACCTGCGCAAGCTGACCGAGGAAGGCTGCGCCTTCCAGAGCCCGGTCAACGGCGACCGCTGCTTCCTGTCGCCCGAAGTTTCGATGAAGATACAGCGCGTGCTCAACTCCGACATCGTCATGATTTTTGACGAATGCACGCCATTCCCGGCCGATCACAAAACCGCGGGCGAATCGATGCGCATGAGCCTGCGCTGGGCCGAACGGTCGCGTAGCGCGTTCAACGACCTGAATAATCCCAATGCCCTGTTCGGCATCGTTCAAGGTTCGATGTACGAGGACCTGCGTGCGGAGTCCTTGCGCGAGCTGATGCAGATCGGTTTCGACGGCATCGCCATCGGCGGGCTGTCGGTGGGCGAACCCAAGGCGGAAATGGAACGCATGCTCGGCGTGATGCAGCCGATGCTGCCGCCCGAGTTGCCGCACTATCTGATGGGGGTCGGCACGCCGGAGGACCTCGTCTACGGCGTAGCCCACGGCATCGACATGTTCGACTGCGTGATGCCGACCCGAAACGCACGCAACGGCTGGCTGTTCACGCAATGGGGCGACATCAAGATAAAGAACGCGCGCCACAAGAGCGACCACCGCCCGCTGGATGAAAACTGCGAGTGCTATACCTGCCGTCATTTCAGCCGCGCCTACCTGCATCATCTGCACCGCGTCGGCGAGATCCTGGGCGCACGCCTGAACACCATCCATAACCTGCATTATTATCAGCAACTGATGGCCGAGATCCGCGCGTCCATCGAACAGGACCGCTTCGACGATTTTCGCCGCGAATTTGCCGTACGCAGGGCAAGGGGAACGTTGTAAGCTGGCGCACCCGCTCCATCCGTCGCGGAACGCTTTGCGTCGCGGCGGGTCTGATTCACGCGGCACGGTTGGAAAAGCCACCCGTGGTGGCTACAATGTCCGGTTTGGACTAACCACGATAACGATTGGGAGTTACACGATGTTGTTCATTTCCCCCGCTTACGCAGCAGGCCCCGCCACTCCGGGCGGCTTCGACGTGATGAGCCTGCTGCCTATGGTGGTCATTTTCGCCCTGTTCTGGTTCCTTCTGGTTCGTCCGCAACAGAAGCGCCAGAAAGAGACCCAGAAAATGCTGAGCGAGCTGGCCAAGGGCGACGAAGTTGTCACCCAGGGCGGCATCGTCGGCCGCGTGGCAAAATTGCACGAGCAGTATCTGACGCTGGAAATCGCCGATGGCATGGAAATTCATGTTCAGCGCAGCGCCGTGACCGGCAAGCTGGAAAAGGGCACCCTCAAGTCCCTGTAACCCGGCCGGGGTCGCCAGCGGACACCGTCGGTGTCGGCTGGCGACGTGTTTTTCCCTACCCTGAAACTCACTCATGAACCGCTACCCACTCTGGAAGTACATCGTAATCGTGGTGGCACTCGTCCTGGCGACGATTTATACGCTGCCCAACTTTTACGGCGAAACTCCGGCCGTGCAGGTGTCCACCTCGCGCCAGTCCATCACCATCGACACCGGTGTGATGGGACGCGTCGAGCATGCCCTTAAAGCACAGGGCCTGACACCCGATGGTCTGATCCTCGACGGAAACAGCCTCAAAGTCCGCTTCCACGACCCGGAAACCCAAATCAAGGCGCGCGACGCCATCCAGCACGAGCTGGGCGACAACTACATCATCGCGCTCAACCTGCTGACCGCTTCACCCGACTGGCTGACTCACCTCAAGGCCTACCCGATGTTCCTCGGCCTCGATTTGCGCGGCGGCGTGCACTTCCTGCTGGAAGTCGACATGAAAGCGGCGCTCGACAAGACCATGGAGCGCTACGCCGGCGATCTGCGCCGCGAGCTCAAGAACAAGCAAGTCCGCTACGGCGCAATCAAGCGTAGCGGCAACGCACTGGAAATCCAGCTGCGCGACGCCGATACGCTCAAGAGCGCGGCGGATGTGGTAAACAAGACCGCTCCGGTCCTCACGCAGAACAGCGACGACAGCAACTTCCGCCTGACGCTCACGCTCAAGCCGGAAGAAATCACGCGCATCCAGAACGATGCCGTAAAACAGAACATCACCACCTTGCACAACCGTGTCAACGAACTCGGCGTCGCCGAACCGGTCATCCAGCAGTCCGGCCCCGACCGTATCGTGGTCGAGCTGCCAGGCGTGCAGGACACGGCCAAGGCCAAGGACATCCTCGGCCGCACCGCCACGCTGGAAGTTCGCATGGTCGAAGACGATCCGGCCAAGGTACAGGATGCGCTCGGCGGCAATGTCCCGGCCGGCTACGAACTGCTCGACGATGCGAGCAACCGCGGCCGTAGCGACAAGATACTGGTGCGGCGCGATGTCGAGCTGACCGGCGACAATATCAACGACGCCCAGCCCGGCTTCGACGAGAACGGCGGCCCGTCGGTCAACATCAACCTCGACTCGACCGGAGCCGCGATCTTCCGTCAGGTCACCGCCGAGAATATCGGCAAGCGCATGGCGATGATCCTGGTTGAAAAAGGCCGTACCGAAGTGGTCACCGCTCCGGTGATCCGCTCCGAAATCGGCGGCGGTCGCGTCCAGATTTCCGGCAGCATGAATCCGGCCGAAGCCAACGACACGGCCCTGCTGCTGCGCGCGGGCTCGCTGGCCGCGCCGATGAACATCGTGGAAGAACGCACGGTCGGCCCGAGCCTGGGCAAGGAAAACATCGCCAAGGGCTTCCACTCGACGTTGTGGGGCTTTGCCGCCATCGCCGTGTTCATGTTGATCTACTACCGTGTGTTCGGCGTCATTTCGGCGCTGTCGCTCGGCGTCAACCTGTTCATGCTGGTCGCCTTGCTGTCGATGATGCAAGCGACGCTGACCCTGCCCGGTATCGCCGCCATCGCGCTGACGCTGGGCATGGCCATCGACTCGAACGTTCTGATCAATGAACGGGTTCGCGAGGAACTGCGCAACGGCGTGCCACCGCAGACGGCGATCCAGCTCGGCTACGACCACGCCTGGGCCACCATCCTCGACTCCAACATCACCACGCTGATCGCCGGCCTCGCGCTGCTGATCTTCGGTTCCGGCCCGGTGCGCGGCTTCGCCGTCGTTCACTGCCTGGGTATCATGACCTCGATGTTCTCGGCGGTTCTGGTGTCTCGCGGCCTGGTCAACCTGTGGTACGGCCGACGTCGCCGTGTGGCTTCGCTGTCGGTTTAAGGGGAAAACGTCATGGAATTCTTCAGGATCAAAAAAGACATCCCCTTCATGAGCTATGGTCGGATCACGACGGCGATTTCGCTGCTGACCTTCCTGCTGGCAGTGTTCTGCCTGTTCTACAAGGGGCTCAACTATAGCGTCGAGTTTACCGGCGGCACGGTGCTGGAAGTTCAGTACGCGTCGGCTGCCAATCTCGGCGACGTGCGCGCACGGGTCGAAAAGCTGGGCGTGGGCGACACCACCATCCAGAACCTGGGCACCGCGCGCGACGTGATGATACGCCTGCAGACGCGCAAGGATCGTTCCTCGGCACAGCTGTCCAACGCGGTGATGGCCGCCTTGCAGGCAGGCGGCCAATCCGTCGAACTGCGCAAGGTCGACTTCGTCGGCCCGCAGGTCGGCGAAGAACTGGTGCAGCATGGTCTGGTTGCGATCATCGTGGTCTGCCTCGGCATCATGCTTTACCTGGCGATGCGGTTCGAATGGCGGTTTGCCGTATCGGCCATCATCGCCAACATGCATGATGTGGTGATCATTCTCGGCTGCTTCGCCTTCTTCCAGTGGGAATTCTCGCTGACGGTGCTGGCCGGCGTTCTCGCCGTGCTCGGCTACTCGGTCAACGAGTCGGTGGTGGTCTTCGACCGGATCCGCGAAAACTTCCGCAAGCCGGCGATGCGCACCCACACCGTGCACGAGATCATCGACAATGCCATCACCTCGACCATGAGCCGTACCATCATCACCCACGGTTGCACCGAGACCATGGTCATGTCGATGCTGGTGTTCGGCGGCCCGGCACTGCACGGTTTCGCCACCGCACTGACCATCGGCATCCTGTTCGGTATCTACTCGTCGGTTCTGGTGGCGAGCCCGATCGTGATGTGGCTCGGCGTCTCGCGCGAGAACCTGGTCAAACCGCCGAAACCCAAGCAAGAAGCGGTCGTCTGACTCCCGGCGCGGCGGCGCCTGCGCCGCCGCGTCTCCCCTGCCCCCTACCGGTACGCTACGCCCATGGAAATCCTGTCCTATCTGATCGACTTCGTGCTTCACATCGACCACCACCTCACTCTGCTGGTCGCGATGTACGGACCGTGGATCTATCTGGTCCTGTTCGCCATCGTGTTCTGCGAAACCGGCCTGATCGTGACCCCTTTCCTGCCCGGCGACTCTCTGCTGTTCGTCGCCGGCACGCTGGCCGCCACCGGCCACATGAATATCCATCTGCTCGCCGGCGCACTGATGATCGCAGCCCTGTCGGGCGACAACCTGAACTACCTGGTCGGACGCACACTGGGCATGCGCCTGTTCGCCCGCCCCGACTCGCGGATTTTCCGTCGCAGCTACCTTGAGCGCACCCATGCCTTCTATGCCAAGCATGGCGGCAAGACGGTGATCCTGGCGCGCTTCGTCCCCATCGTCCGCACTTTCGCCCCCTTCGTCGCCGGTATCGGCAAGATGCGCTACGCGCGCTTCTTCTCGTTCAGCCTGTGCGGCAGCGTGCTCTGGGTCGGGCTGTTCTGCTATGCGGGCTTCCTGTTCGGCAACCTGCCCTTCATTCGCAAGAATCTCGAACTCCTGATCATCGCCATCATCCTGGTGTCCTTCCTGCCGGGCATGATCGAAATCTGGCGCCACAAGCGGGCGCGTTCGGCATCATGAGCCGCATCCGCAAGCTCCCCGACCACCTGGTCAACCAGATCGCCGCCGGTGAGGTGGTCGAACGTCCGGCCTCGGCGCTGAAGGAAATCCTCGAGAACAGTCTGGATGCCGGGGCCGATAAAATCAGCGTCGACCTCGCCCAGGGCGGCATCAAGTTGATCCGCGTCACCGACAACGGCGCAGGCATCGCCGGGGCCGATCTGCCGCTGGCCCTCGATCGCCACGCGACCAGCAAGATCGGTTCACTCGACGAACTCGAACATGTCGCCACGCTAGGCTTTCGCGGCGAAGGCCTGGCCAGCATCGCCTCGGTTTCGCGCCTGACACTGACCAGCCGCCAGCAGGAGGATGCCCATGCGCAGCAGATCGTCGCCATAGACGGCACCCTGCACCCGGTCGAGCCGGCCGCGCATGCGCCGGGCACCACGGTAGAAGTCGTCGACATCTACTTCAACACCCCGGCGCGTCGCAAATTCCTGAAGTCGGAAGCGACCGAGTACGCCCATTGCGCGGCCACCTTCGAGCGCATCGCGCTTGCCCACCCGCAAGTCGAGTTCACCTTGCGGCATAACGGCAAGGTGGTGTGGCGACTCCCGGGCCAGGATCTGGCTGCGCGCGTCGGCGCCCTGCTCGGCCGCGATTTTGTCGAGGCGGCACTGCCGCTGGAGAGCGTCGCCGCCGGCCTGGAACTGACCGGTTTCGTCGCCAGCCCCACCTACTCCAAGGCCAGCCGCGAAACCCAGTATTTCTACGTCAACGGCCGCTTCGTGCGCGACAAGACCGCGCAACATGCGCTGCGCCAGGCCTATCGCGACGTGCTGCACCACGACCGCCACCCGGCCTACGCCCTGTTCTTGCGCCTCGACCCGGCCGGCGTCGACGTCAACGTCCACCCGACCAAGACCGAGGTGCGCTTTCGCGAATCGCAAGGCATACACCAGTTTCTGTTTCACAGCATCAACAAGGTTCTGGCTGCCACACGCGCCGGCGCCATGCCCGCCGTCGCGCTGGACGAAGCGCCGGCAACCGCCTCCGACCGGCTGCCGTTTGCAGCGGCCGACAACGCCGCGCCTCGCTCCGCCGCGCCGGCCCCGGCACGCCCTTACCAGCAGCAACGCATGCCGCTGCAGGCGGCGCACGACGGTGGGGCGCTCTATGCACGTCTGTTCGAAGGCGTACGCGAGGACGAGGCGGCCCGCGCCGCCGCGCCGCGCACGATCCTGCCCGTCGCGGCAGGCGAAACGCCGGATCTGCCGCCGCTCGGTTTCGCTCTCGCGCAGCTGCATGGCGTCTATATCCTGTCCCAGGGGGCCGATGGCCTGATCCTGGTCGATATGCACGCCGCACACGAGCGCATCGTGTATGAAAGACTGAAAGACGCGATCGACCACGACGCGATGCCGACCCAGGCTTTGCTGCTTCCGGTCGCCTTTGCCGCCGACCGCTTCGAGGCCGCGACCGTGCAAGAGCACGGCACCGAGCTGCAGCGACTCGGGCTGGAGCTCGCGCTCCTCTCGCCGACACAGATCGCCGTGCGTGCGGTGCCGCTATGGTTGAAGGACGGCAATGCCGTCGAGCTCGCACGCGCCGTACTGAACGATGTGCGCGAAGTCGGGCTCACCCGCGCCCTGACCGAACGCCGCAACGAACTGCTCGCCACCATGGCCTGCCATGGCGCGGTCCGCGCCAACCGCCAGCTGACGCTGCCGGAAATGAACGCGCTATTGCGCGACATGGAAGCCACCGAGCGTTCAGGACAATGCAATCATGGCCGTCCGACCTGGACCCGGCTGTCGATGCAGGACCTGGACAATCTGTTCATGCGCGGCCGCTGACGCAGCCGCCCCGCCGTAGAGACCCCCATTCCCATGCCCACCCCACCCCGCGTCATTCTGTTGATGGGCCCGACCGCCAGCGGCAAGACCGGCCTGGCGCTCGAAATCGCGCGCCGTTTCCCTTGCGAAATCGTCAGCGTCGACTCGGCGCTCGTCTATCGCGGCATGGACATCGGCACCGCCAAGCCCAGCGCAGCCGAACAAGCACTCTGCCCGCATCATCTGATCGACATCATCGACCCGCCGGACGCCTACTCCGCCGCGCAATTCCACGCCGATGCCAACCGCCTGATCGCCACCATCAATGCACGCGGCAAGCATGCCCTTCTGGTCGGCGGGACCATGATGTATTTCAAGGCGCTGCGCGATGGACTGTCCGCCTTACCGCAGGCCGACGCGGGCTTGCGCGCCGAAATCGACCGTGAAGCCGCGATTCTCGGCTGGCCTGCGCTGCACGCACGCCTTGCAGCGCTCGACCCCGTCACCGCCGCCCGCCTTGAACCCAACGATGCCCAGCGCATTCAGCGCGCACTGGAGGTATGCCTGCTCGCGGCGGCGCCGATGTCGCAGCTGTTGGAGCGCGGCCGCGAGCAGGCCGCCGTTTTCGATGCGCTGTCGCTCGCGCTGGTGCCGGCCGAGCGTAGCTGGCTGCATGCGCGCATCGCAGAACGCTTCAGCCAGATGCTGGAACAGGGCTTTCTGGATGAGGTCGCGCGTTTGCGCGAACGCTGGCCGACGCTGTCGCTGCAACTGCCGTCCATGCGCTGCGTCGGCTACCGCCAGGCCTGGGAGTTTCAGGACGGCGACTACGACCATGCGACCTTCGTCGGCAAGGGCATCGCTGCCACGCGGCAGCTGGCCAAACGCCAGCTGACCTGGATCCGCGGCATGGACACGCTGACGCTGGCGGCCGAGGCGCCCGACATGACATCCGCCGCACTGAGCGCCGTTGCCAGCCATATCGAAGGCCGTCCACTGCCAGATACGCTCGCTTACCGCGGCGCTTACTGAGACGCGGCGGCACCCCTCGCCCCCATCGCTGCCGACGGCAGCATGCAAAACGGCCCCGCAGGGCCGTTTTGCATGCCTACGCCACGCTCTCAGCGCGCGGCGATGATCTTGATTTCTATCTTCCAGGCCGGATCGGCGAGACGCGCCTGGACCGTCGCCCGGGCAGGCGCCTGCCCGGGCGCCACCCACGCATCCCAGGCCTCGTTCATCGCATCGTAATCGGCCAGATCGGCCAAAAAGAGGGTCGCATCGACGATGCGCGTCTTGTCCGACCCCAGCGCGGCCAGCGTGCGGTCTATCTGGGCCAGCACGTCGGCGGTCTGCGCACGGGCATCGGCCTCCGTATTCTCCGGCACCTGGCCCGCCAGAAAGATAAGACCGTTGACCACGACGGCCTCCGACAAGCGCGCCCCCGGCAAATGACGATACAGACTCATGCGTGTCCTTCCTCTCTCACAGGGCGTTATCCAGATCGGCGATCAGCGCTTCCACGCCTTCAATACCGACCGACAGGCGGATCAGTGTGTCGCTGACGCCGAGTTCGGCCCGGCGCTCCGGCGACACCGACGCGTGTGTCATCGCCGCCGGCAGGCAGGCCAGACTTTCCACGCCCCCCAGGCTTTCCGCCAGAATAAACAGCTTCAGGGCATTGAGAAAGCGGCGCGAAGTCCCTTCGTCGCCCTTGAGATAGAACGACACAACGCCGCCGAAACCCTGCATCTGCCGACGCGCCAGCTCATGCTGGGGGTGGCTGGGCAAGCCCGGGTACAGCACGCGCTCGACGGCAGGGTGCGTTTCCAGCCATTGCGCGACAGCCAGCGCATTGGCGCAATGCCGCTCCATGCGCAAGGCCAGCGTGCGCAGTCCGCGCCACACCAGAAAGCTTGGCAAGGGATCGAGCACGGCACCGGTCGCGTTATGCAGAAACGCGAGCTGCTCGGCCAGCTCCGGGCGTTCGCGCGACACCACCGCCACGCCGGCCACGACATCGGAGTGTCCGTTCAGATATTTGGTCGCCGAGTGCACCACGATATCGAAACCGAAAGCCAGCGGACGCTGAATCAGGGGCGTGGCGAAGGTGTTGTCGACCACGGACAGCAGCCCGCGGCGCTTGGCCACTGCCGCCACCGCCGCCAGATCGACCAGGCGGTTGAGCGGATTGGAGGGGGTTTCTATCCAGATCATACGCGTCTGCGGGCCGATCGCCGCTTCCAGCGCCGACAGGTCCTGGCTATCGACATAGCTGACCGTCAGCCCGGCACTGATTCCGCGCACGCGCTCAAACAGGCGGAAGGTACCGCCGTACAGATCGTCGACCGCGACCACATGGCTGTTGACCGGCAACAGGTCGAGCACGGTGGCGATAGCGGCCAGTCCCGACGGAAAGGCATAACCCTGCATCCCGTCTTCGAGTTGCGCCACCGCCAGCTCAAGCGCCTGACGCGTCGGATTCTGCGAGCGCGAATATTCAAAGCCGGTATGCTCGCCCGGACCGTACTGCTCATAGGTCGAAGTGGCATAGATCGGAGGGATTACCGCGCCGAATACATCCTTATGCCGACCTGACGTCACCGCCAGGGTATCAAAATCAATCATTCACGCTTTCCTCGGTTTCCGGTCTTCTGCACGGGCAAAACCACCGACGGCCCCGGCTGGGGCCGGACGCACGCTGCCCGTCATCGTTGCGACAAGGTACAACATTAGAAAAAGACTATACAACAGATTTTTTATCTTATTTGGTTATATCTGAAAGGAATGCGATACGGGGCGGCAAAGCGGAGGGAGGACGGTGCCTCCCTCGCGACGGGCGGACGGACTCAGGCCAGGGCGGCCTGCCGTAGTTGAACCGAAAAACGCTGCAGGGCGGAGATGCCGCTGGCCTCGGCGCGCAGGCACCAGGCCTGCAGTTCGTGCAACAGCTGCTCGCGCGTAAGCGACGAACGCTCCCACAAGCGCGACAGTTCCTGGCGCATCGAGTAGACGGTGGCCAGCACCTGGCTGTGGGCGAGCAGGCGTTCTAGCTGCTCGCGCTCGCACTCGGGCGTGTCCTTGGCTTCCTGCTTCAGCCAGACTTTCATCTTGTGCGCGAGATCGGAGCCGAACTCGGCCGAACCGGCGGCATGGCGCCGCAGCAGGGCCAATTCTTCGTGGCATACGCTTTTAAGTTCGCGCGCATAACGGGCGGCGATTGCGTAGCGGTTGGCGACGATGGCTTGCAGCTGCTCGATTCCGGGCTGGTGACGGGCGAGATCCAGCCCCAATCGCGGCGCAACCTTGCGCACGCGCGCGAGACGCATGATTTCCAGCAGACGGATGTACATCCAGCCGATGTCGAACTCGAACCACTTGTATGACAGGCGCGCCGACGCGCCGAAGGTGTGGTGGTTGTTGTGCAGTTCTTCGCCGCCGATGAGAATGCCCCACGGCACGATATTGGTCGCCGCATCCTCGTTTTCGAAGTTGCGGTAGCCCCAGAAGTGGCCGATGCCATTGATCACGCCCGCCGCGAACAGCGGAATCCAGATCATCTGCACGCCCCAGATCAGAAACCCGACCGGTCCGAACAGGACAACATCGATCATCATCATCAGGATCACGCCCACGCCGCTGCCAGGCGTATAGACATGCCGCTCCAGCCAGTCGTCAGGGGTACCGTGGCCGAATTTCTCCATGATGCTGCGATCCTTGCACGCCTCGCGGTAGAGCTCGGCCCCCGACCACAGCACGGCCTTCAAACCGCGGACCTGCGGGCTGTGCGGATCTTCTGCCGTTTCGCAGCGCGCATGGTGCTTGCGGTGTATGGACGCCCACTCACGGGTGATCATGCCGGTCGTCAGCCACAGCCAGAAGCGGAAGAAATGGCTGGGTACGGGGTGCAGATCGAGCGCGCGATGCGCCTGGTGCCGATGCAGGTAAATCGTCACGGCCGCGATGGTGACATGGGTCAGCCCCAGGGTCACCGCAACATAGCCCCACCAGGGCAAATCGAAGACTCCGTCGAGCCAGGGCATCAGGTGCACACCTCTTCAATAAAATGTAAACCTAAGTGTATATAAATATGCCCGCCACCGCCAGCCTTCCGGCTGGCGGCGCGCAAATTTGCCCTGCGCACGCGTCTGCCGCTACCCAGCTCTCCTACATGGTGTAACATAAGCCCTGATTTTCACCCTTTGCAGAAAAGACGCTGTGTTGCAAAAACAACGCCTGATCATCGCCGCCGCCATTGCCGGCGGTCTTTTCGCGCTCTATGGCGGAGCGGCGTTCTGGGCCGGCCTCAAGGCCCAGGACACTCTTGAAGAACAGCACAGGCTGCTGGCCGGCCTGCCGATCTTCAAGGTCAAGTCCCACAGCTACAACCGCGGATGGTTCTCCAGCACGGAAACGACCGAGCTGGTTTTCAACCGCCGCCTGTTCGCGCCCTATGAAGGCATGCTGCCGGACAACCTGCGCCCGCTGCTCGCGTCGACGATCCGCTATACCAATACGGTCAAACACGGCCCCTTCCCCGGACTCGGTCATTTCGACCTGCGCCCGGCCAGCGCCGAGGTGACCACGCGCTTCGACATGAGCGAGGGCACGCGCCAGACGCTGTCGCGCTTTTTCGGCGACAAGGAACCGATCACCGTCATCAACCGCCTCGGCTTCAGCGGCGGCGGCGTGCTGACGGTCAGCGTTCCGTCCTTCGACTACGAAGAAACCCTGTCCGGCGTCAAGATGAAGTGGAAAGGGTTCGATCTCAAGGTCGACTACAAGCGCGGCTACAAGGAATACAAATCGGAAGCCGTTTCTCCCGGCTTCCTGCTCGAGGCGGCGTCCAAGGGCAGCCTGATGTTCGACAATGTGCACTACCTGTCCGATGTGCGCCCCGGCAATACCGGCGTCAAGCTCGGCACCAGCGAACTGACGGTCGGCAACGTCCAGCTCAACTGGAAGGATAGCGTTCCCTACAGCATCAAGCTCAACGAACTGGTGTTTCTGCTGACCCGCGTCCGGGTCGGCGAGTTCATCAATCCATCCGGCGAATTCAAACCGTCCAACGTCACGCTCAAGGGCCTGCACTACCAGATCGTGACCAGCGAACAGGATGAATTCATCAATTCGCGCGGCAAACTCGACTTCGATACCTTCGGCTTCAACGACAGCCTGTATGGCCCGATGCGGCTTGATGTCTCGGCCAATCACCTGCACGGCCCGACCCTGATGCGGCTCGACAGCGAGATAGGCAAGATTCCGTTCGAGGGCGTCGATCCGGCCGGACTGCGCAAGCAATACATCGCCGTCCTCAAGCAGTATGTCGTGCCCTTGCTGGTCAACAATCCGCGCCTGGTCATCAACGATTTCTTCCTGCACCTGCCGGATGGCGATGCCACGCTGCGCGGTTCGCTCGGGCTGCAGGGCTTCCAGCCGGAAGACATGCGCGACCCGCTCGCTTTCCTCAAGCGCGTCGAGGCCAGCGCGCGCGTGGCCCTGCCGCGGCAGACGCTGGAAAACCTGGTGGTCGCCCAGGCGCGCAACCTGTTCACCGTGGATCAGACGGCAGAAGATCAGCCCAATCTGAAAGAGATAGACGAACTGGCGCGCAATCTGCTCGACAGCCAGCTCGCGCAGTGGAGCGATCAGGGCTATATCAAGGACGAGCATAATCAGCTGTCGTCCGAACTGGAATTCCGCAACGGCGAGCTGAAGATCAGCCACAAGAAAGTGGCCTTGCCGTGGGAAGAAAAGGACGACCCGGAAGGCCCGGACGCGTCGCAGGCGGTGGCAAAAAAGAAGTAGCCACGCCCGTCCCCGGGGTGGAACACGAAGCCGGCGCTCAGCGCCGGCTTTTTTGCGGCACGCGGATGGGGCGGTCAGCCGACAGCAGCGCCCCGGTCGTGGCCGCCGCCTGCTTGCTGGAGGGTATTTTACTCATGGGCAGCGGCATGAACACGATGCCGCCGTTTGCCGCGCCGCGGGCTAACGGCGGCGCCCCTGCCATTGCGCAGGAGGCGCATTGGTCCTGACAGGCGTGGCGATGATCCGACGGCGCGCGCCGTCACGGGGGAGGCAGAGCCTCCCCGGGCCGTCACTCTCCCATCTGGCTTTGCAGATAGTTGGCCGCTCCGATGCGCGCGATCAGATCGAGTTGCGTTTCCAGCCAGTCGACATGGTCTTCTTCCGCCGCCAGAATGTGCTCGAACAACTCGCGCGTAATGTAGTCGTGCACGCCTTCACAGTAGACGATGCCTTCGCGCAGCAGGGGTATCGCTTCCATTTCGAGGCGCAGATCACAGGACAGCATTTCGTGCGGATTCTCACCGATATAGAGCTTGCCGAGATCCTGCAGATTGGGCAGCCCTTCCAGGAACAGAATGCGCTCGATCAATGCATCGGCATGCTTCATCTCGTCGATGGACTCGTGGTACTCGTGCTCGTTCAGGCGCGCGAGGCCCCAGTTTTTGTACATGCGGGCATGCAGAAAATATTGATTGATGGCGGTCAGCTCGTTGCGTAGCGCCAGATTGAGAAACTCGAGAACCTTGGGATCGCCTTGCATGTTTGCCCTCCCTTGCAGTAAGTTGCTTCAGTATGACAGAGCGGGCGAACGAGACAAGACAAATCAGGCGGCCTGGTCTGCCGCGCCGAACACCGGCTCCGGCAGCGCGGCCAGCGCAAGGTCGAGCTCGCGCTGCGCCGCCTCGGCGCAGCACCCGCACCCCGTCGCCACACCCAGCTCGCGGCGCAGGTCGCACATCCGCGTTGCGCCGTTGTTCACGGCGTCGCGGATCTGATGGTCGGTGACCGATTTGCACAGGCAGATGTACATGGCTTTCAATGATAACGAGTCTCATTAGCATAGTAGGATCATCGCTCATGACTGTCAACCCGAAGGGCCCCGAGACGCGCTGGAAACCCAACGTCACCGTTGCCGCCTGCATTGAGCGCGAGGGCCGTTTCCTGCTGGTGCACGAGCATACGCAGCAAGGGCTCCGCTACAACCAGCCTGCCGGCCACCTCGAGCCCGGCGAGACCCTGCTCGAAGCCGTCTGCCGGGAGGTGCGCGAAGAAACGGCCTGGCAAGTCGAACCACAGGCCCTGCTCGGCATCTATCTGACACATGGTGCCGCGACGCAGTACTTGCGCTTCTGCTTCGTCTGCCGTCCGCTGGAAGACCTCGGTACGCCACTGGACGATGGCATCGTCGCGGCCGACTGGTTCAGCTACGAGCAGATCCTCGCGCTGCGCCCGCTGCACCGGACCCCCGCCCTGCTGGCCGGCATCGAGGACTTCCGCCGCGGGCAGCGCCACCCGCTGGAACTGCTGCACGATCTGGCGGCCACTTGAGCGCAGGCGGTGCAAGCGCGGCGACGCTCTGCTACCATAAGGCACGCGGACGGCGCAAACGGCCCGCCCGCGCATTGCAAGGCCAGGCCCCGCGAGGGGCCTTGTCGATTCAGGGAAAAGGAAGCCCCCGTGACGGGTAAGAAAAAGATTGTCGTCGGCATGTCCGGCGGCGTCGACTCATCGCTGACCGCCTGGCTGCTCAAGCAGCAGGGGCACGAAGTGATCGGCGTATTCATGCAGAACTGGGAAGATGATAACGACAGCGAGTACTGCTCGATCAAAGAAGACGCGCTCGATGCGATGAGCGTGGCCGACATCGTCGGGATCGACATGGAGGTCGTCAACTTCGCCAAAGAATACAAGGACCGGGTCTTCTCCTACTTCCTGCGCGAGTACGCCGCCGGACGCACCCCGAATCCGGACGTGCTGTGCAATGCAGAAATCAAATTCAAGGCCTTCCTCGACCACGCGATGGAGCTCGGCGCCGACTGCATCGCTACCGGCCACTACGCGCGCAAGGCCGTGCGCGATGGCAAGCACTACCTGCTCAAGGCGGTCGACGAAAGCAAGGATCAGAGTTATTTCCTCTACCGCCTGAACCAGGCCCAGCTTTCGCGCTCGATCTTCCCGCTCGGCGATATCCGCAAGAGCGAAGTGCGCCGCCTGGCGGCCGAGGCCGGCCTGCCGACCGCCGGCAAAAAAGACAGCACCGGCATCTGCTTTATCGGCGAGCGGCCGTTCCGCGAATTCCTGCAGCGCTATCTGCCGAAGCAGCCGGGCGAAATGGTCACGCCGGAAGGCCGCGTAATGGGCGAACACGCGGGGCTGATGTATTACACGCTAGGGCAGCGCAAGGGGCTGGGCATCGGCGGCTTGGGCGAACCCTGGTTCGTTGCCGGCAAGAATATTCCCGAAAACAAGCTGATCGTCGTTCAGGGGCATGATCACCCCTTGCTGCTGAAACACGAACTGGCCATGACGGATATGAGCTGGACCCTGGACGGCCCCCCCGAGGCCGGCGCCTACAGCGCGAAAAACCGCTATCGCATGCCGGACGCACCCTGCACGCTGTCCTACCCCGACAATGAAGCGATATTGCGTTTCCGCGATGCCCAGTGGGCGATCACGCCGGGACAATCGGCCGTCCTCTACCAGGGCGATGTCTGCCTGGGCGGCGGCATCATCGTCTGAAACCGGACTGCGGCGCAGGTCTGCACCGCAGTCCGGCGCTCAAGCCGGATTGCGGTTCAGCTTCAGTTTGCCCGACAACCAGGTATGGTCGTAGCTGACGATTTCGAATGGATTGCCGAAAGGATCGACAAAAGAAATCGAGCAAAAAAACTGATGATCGCGCACCGAATCGCGCGCGATGTTCTGACCGTCGCGGCTGGCGACCCGTTCGCCGGCCAACTGATCGATCCAGTCGAGGAAATCCTGACCGTTGACGACAAACGCGACCGCGCCCGGCAATGCCGTTGTTCCGGCGTCCTGGCCAACCGCGAGGCGAACCGTCCCGCTCGGGTTCGCCATCATGGTCATGGCGTGTTCCCCGTCCTGCAAGGGTTTGTAGCGCGGGTCGGCGCTCAGGCCAAGCACCCGGTGGTACCAGGCGATGGCTTTGGTGACATCCGAAACACGGATGTGTATGTGGTCGATCTTTCCTAGCGACAGCATGCTTTCCTCATCGTGTGCAACTCGTCCATTCCGGACCACGGTCATTCTAACGTGTTTTCGCGCCGGGCCGACTATTTCATGCCCGGCGATCGACCGCGCCGCGAAGCTCAAGAATTCAGCATCGCACGCAGATAATGCCCGGTATGGCTGCCTTCGAAGGCGGCCACCTGTTCCGGCGTACCCGACACCAGGATGCGGCCGCCACCCTCGCCCCCCTCGGGCCCGAGATCGATCAGCCAGTCGGCGGTTTTGATGACATCAAGATTGTGCTCAATCACAACAATGGTATTGCCATTTTCCCGCAAGCGGTGCAAAACCTTGAGCAACAGGTCGATATCGTGGAAGTGCAGACCGGTCGTCGGTTCGTCCAGAATATAAAGCGTACGCCCGGTATCACGCTTGGATAACTCCAGACCGAGCTTCACGCGCTGCGCTTCGCCCCCCGACAAGGTTGTCGCCGACTGCCCGAGCCGGATATAGCCAAGGCCGACATCCATCAGCGTCTGCAGCTTGCGCGCCACGGACGGCACGGCGCTGAAGAACTCCAGTGCCTGCTCCACCGTCATTTCCAGCACCTGCTGGATCGTCTTGCCCTTGTAATGCACTTCGAGGGTCTCGCGGTTGTAGCGTTTACCGTGGCACACATCGCAGGGCACATAGATATCCGGCAGGAAATGCATCTCGACCCGGATCACACCATCGCCCTGGCAGGCTTCGCAGCGCCCGCCCTTTACGTTGAACGAAAAACGGCCCGGCCCGTAGCCGCGCTCGCGCGACAAGGGCACACCGGAAAACAGTTCGCGAATCGGCGTGAACAAACCGGTATACGTCGCCGGATTGGAGCGCGGCGTCCGGCCGATCGGGCTCTGGTCGACATTGATCACCTTGTCGAGCAGGTTCAAGCCGGTGATCTCGCGGTAAGGCGCCGGCTCTTCGCTTGCGCCATTGAGTTCGCTCGCGGCGATCTTGTACAGGGTATCGTTGATCAGCGTCGACTTGCCCGAGCCCGAGACGCCGGTCACGCACACGAGCATGCCGAGCGGCAGTTCCAGCGTCACGTCCTTGAGGTTGTTGCCGCTGGCGCCCGCCAGCGTCAACAGACGATCGGGATTGACTGCACGCCGCTCGGCCGGCACGTCGATGCGGCGGCGCCCGGACAGAAACTCGCCGGTCAGCGAACCTTCGGCCACCAGAACTTCCTGCGGCGTACCGGCAAACAGGACATGGCCGCCATGCTCGCCGGCCCCCGGCCCCATGTCAACCACATAATCGGCCGCGCGAATCGCATCTTCGTCGTGCTCGACCACGATCACGCTATTGCCCAGATCCCGCAGGCGGCGCAAGGTGCCGAGCAGGCGATCATTATCGCGCTGATGCAGGCCTATCGACGGCTCGTCCAGCACATACATCACCCCGGTCAGGCCCGAGCCGATCTGGCTGGCAAGGCGGATGCGCTGCGCCTCTCCCCCCGACAGGGTATCGGCGGAACGGGCGAGGCAGAGATAGTCGAGACCGACATTGTTGAGGAAGGACACCCGGTCCCCAACTTCCTTGACGATACGCTCGGCCACCGCCTGCTTGTGCCCTTCGACCCGCAACTCGGCAAAGAATTTCGCAGCGGTGCGCAAAGGCATCTGGCTGATGGCGTGCAAGGTCTTGCCGCCGACCAAGACATTGCGCGCCTCCAGCCGCAGCCGCGTGCCCTCGCAATGCGGACAGGGCTGATTGTTCTGATACTTGGCCAGTTCCTCGCGCACGGCGCTGGACTCGGTCTCGCGGTAACGGCGCTCCAGATTGGGGATGATCCCTTCGAACGGATGGCTGCGATTGAAACGCGTGCCACGCTCGGACATATACGCAAACTCGATGCTCTCACGCCCCGAGCCGTGCAGCACCACATGCTGGACATTCTCCGGCAGCGAGTCGAACGCCTGTTCTAGCTCGAAACCGTAGTGGGCGGCCAGACTCTGCAGCATCTGGAAATAGAACTGGTTGCGCTTGTCCCAGCCCTTGATCGCGCCACTGGCAAGGCTGAGGTCCGAATGCGCGACCACGCGGCGTGGATCGAAGAAGGTGATTTCGCCCAGGCCGTCGCACTTCGGGCAAGCCCCCATCGGATTGTTGAACGAAAACAGGCGCGGCTCCAGCTCCGGCAGGCTGTAGGAGCAGACAGGGCAGGCGAATTTGGCGGAGAACCAGTGCTCCTTGCCGCTGTCCATTTCGACAGCGATCGCGCGCCCCTCGGCGTGGCGCAGCGCGGTCTCGAAACTCTCGGCCAGCCGCTGCTTCATGTCCTCGCGCACCTTGACGCGGTCGATGACCACCTCGATGGTGTGCTTTTTATTCTTGTCGAGTTTGGGAACGGCATCGACCTCCACCACCTCGCCATCGACGCGCACCCGCACAAACCCCTGGGCGCGCAGCTCTTCGAACAGGTCGATGTTCTCGCCCTTGCGCCCCATCACCGCCGGAGCGAGGATCATGACGCGGGTTTCCTCGGGCAGAGCCAGCACATGATCGACCATCTGCGACACGGTCTGCGAGCACAGCGGGACATGATGGTCGGGGCAATGCGGCTCACCGACGCGGGCGAACAGCAGGCGCAGATAGTCGTGGATCTCGGTCACCGTGCCGACGGTGGAACGCGGATTGTGGCTGGTCGCTTTCTGCTCGATCGAAATCGCAGGCGACAAGCCCTCGATCAAGTCGACATCGGGTTTTTCCATCAGCTGCAAAAACTGGCGGGCATACGCCGACAACGACTCGACATAGCGGCGCTGCCCCTCGGCGTAGAGCGTGTCGAAAGCCAGCGACGACTTGCCGGAGCCGGACAGCCCTGTAATCACGACCAGCTGGTTGCGCGGCAGATCGAGACTGATATTTTTAAGATTGTGGGTGCGTGCGCCACGAATGCGGATGGTGTCCATGCCTGACTCACAGGATCGGGGAACCTGTTAATATACCCGAGTTGGTAAGGCGGACTCCACCCGCTTATCTCAAACCAGCCAATTTAGACGAATCCGTTCCAACAATCGCAGCGCCTTCGGGCATATGGTTTACGATCACGATGAATCCGCTTGAGTTACGTGCCAGTCTTGGCCTGTCCGGCATTTATGCGCTTCGCATGCTCGGAATGTTCCTGATACTGCCTGTCTTCGCCCTCTACGCCAAGACGCTTCCCGGCGCTTCCAGCGCCACCGAAATCGGTTTCGCCCTGGGCGCCTACGGCATCATGCAGGCCCTGTTGCAGCTGCCGCTCGGCATCCTGTCCGACCGGATCGGCCGCAAGAAAGTGATCTACGGCGGCCTGCTGCTGTTCGCCGCAGGCAGCTTCGTCGCCGCCTCGGCACACGACATCGTCTGGCTAACCGTGGGGCGCGTGGTGCAGGGTTCGGGCGCGATCTCGGCCGCCGTCACCGCCCTGCTCGCCGACCTGACACGCGAAGAGAACCGCACCAAGGCAATGGCGATGATAGGCATGAGCATAGGAACCACCTTTGCCGTCAGCCTGGTGCTCGGCCCGCTGCTCGGCCACTGGATAGGCGTCGACGGCATTTTCGCGCTGACCGGCATTCTGACGCTGCTCGCGCTGCTGGGTGTGCGCTTCATCATTCCCGACCCGGTGATTTCGCGCTTTCACTCGGACACCGGCACCAATACCGGCCGCCTGCGCGATGTCCTGCGCGACCCGCAGCTGCTGCGCCTTAATTTCGGCATCTTTGCGCTGCACAGCGCGCAGATGGCGATGTTCGTGGTCATCCCCTTCGTTCTGATCGACGCCGGCCATCTGGACAAGGCCCGCCACTGGCTGGTCTATCTGCCGGTCTGTGTAATCGGCTTTCTGCTGATGGTGCCGGCGATCATTTATGGCGAAAAAAAGCAGCAGCTCAAGTGCGTCTTCGTCGCTTCGGTCGCATTGATGGCGGTGGCTCAGCTCGGAATGGCGCTTGCGCTGAGTTCGTTCTGGCAGATCGTCGTCTGGCTGACCTTCTATTTCATCGCTTTCAATGTTCTGGAAGCGACCTTGCCGTCGCTGATTTCCAAGATCGCCCCGGCCGACGCCAAGGGAACCGCGATTGGCGTGTATAATACGGCCCAATCCATAGGTATCGCCGTCGGCGCCGCACTCGGGGGCTGGTTGTACGCCCACTGGGGCAGCGGCGGCGTGTTCGGCTTCACCACCGCCATCATGCTGTGCTGGCTGTTGTTCGCCTGGACCATGCGCGCGCCGCAGGCGGTCAAGTCGATGATGTTCCATATCGGCGAGCAGTGGCGTGGCGACCCGGTTGCGCTATCGCGCATGCTGGCGTTGCAGGATGGGGTCAAGGAAGCGGTGGTCATGCGCGACGAGCGCGTAGCCTATCTGAAAGTTTCCCAGCACAGCTGGGACGAAGCATCGGTTAAACAATTGATTCAGGAGACCTATTAATGGCGTCCGTCAACAAAGTCATCGTCGTGGGCAATCTCGGCCGCGACCCGGAAGTCCGTTACATGCCGTCGGGCGATGCCATCGCGACCCTGTCGGTCGCCACCACCGACAACTGGACCGACAAGACCACCGGTCAGCGGCAGGAAAGCACCGAATGGCACCGCGTGGTGTTCTTCGGCAAGACGGCGGAAGTCGCCGGCCAGTATCTGAAGAAGGGTTCTCAGATTTACGTCGAAGGCTCGCTGCGCACGCGCAAGTGGACCGACAAGGAAGGTCAGGAGCGCTTCACCACCGAAATCCGCGGCGATCGCATGCAAATGCTGGGCGGTCGTAGCGGCGGCGGCAGCAGCGCGCCGATGGACGACGGCGGCGACTACGGCGACTACTCGCAGCAGCAGGCTCCGGCCCAGGCCCCGCGCCAGGCGCCGGCCGCTCCGCGCCGCATGGAAGCCAAGCCGGCTCCGAAAATGGACGATATGGACGACGATATTCCGTTCTGACGGTTACTAACACGTCACGGTAAACATCAAAAGCCAAGCTATTCATTTAGCTTGGCTTTTTCCTTGTTATGTTTTCAAAACTGTGGCATTGAGAACAATCATGCCAGCACATTTGCTAAACAGCGCCATCAGCATTATTCACGGTCAGCTCGAAGCGTTCTACGCTGTCCAGTACGACATCAAACGACGGTATTTCACCGAAAACCATCCCGGCCATTGCTTCGTAATCTCTTTCAAGTGCGTCACGCATGGCGGCGCTCGGCGTTAATGTGAACGTGCCGGGTACTGCAATATCCAGCCCCAGATCGGCACTACCGAAGAACAGCCTCGCATGGCGGGCGCAGTCGATCGCCAGCGCGTAATCGTTTTGCCATACTGCCGCCAATTGAGCTTGCATCAGTTGATGTACGTCGTAGTAGTGGCGCGAGACACGTTGGCCACCGTGCCGTAGCTCGCCGCGACGGTCGTGCCACTGGCGTAGTCCGTGCAAGATCATGACCTTGTCCCAGAAGGTGCGTTCCGGCTTCACCGTGATTACGTTCCTCACGGTCAAGTCCAAGTTGGGCAGATCCTGAGTGACATACGGCGTGACTGTGGCCGCAACATGTGGATCGAGTGCTGATTTGGCGCCGGCTTCAATCTTGACAGCTGAGCGGATGTAATCGCCGGCGTTGGCTGTGACCGCCTGATACCAGAACAGCAGGCTCTGACCATCCTTGTCGTCAGGGTCGAGCTCCAGTCGAAACGATCTTCTGGGATGATGGATGCCGCAAGATGATTGAACCGCGCTGTCAACGGCCCCGCGATATAGGCCTGGCATGCATCGCGGATGGCATCGAGACGTGCACGGCGCTTCTTCCCGCTCAGCGCATCCAGGTCAGCAACTTCAGCTCCCTGTCCCAAGTCATCACGAAACACTGTGATGTCAATGTCTTCAGAAAAGCGGGAGATCAGGTCAAAGGCCTTGGAAAGTGATGTGCCGCCCTTGAACAACAGGCGAGGATCTCCGGCTTCCAGACCGTTGAATAACGCATCCAGTGTCCAGCAGACCCAGAAGTCCTTTTCGACGTTCTGGACGGCCGTGCCAAGGCGAGCTGCAGCGCCAAGGAACAAATCTCGCCGCTCGGCGTCGCTGGCGGTGACGACAGTATGGGATGCTGGGGTCAATGGGCCTCCCCGAGGTTGACCGAACGGTGGCATGCAGACGGTGGCTTTTCATCACAGGGGGATTGAGGTATTGCGGTTGAGACCGTCTGCGGGTCGCACCCGGGGAGTTCTCGGACCAGACTTTGCATCCACGCTGGCAACGCATTGAAACCATCAAGCAGATCCTGGCGGATCACAGCGCCGTGAGCTGGGTCGAGTAACACATTGGCCAACTTACTCAGGATAAGATGATTTCAACCACAGGCAAGAACGACACCATGGTTGACGGTAGTGCGCCGAGCCCGCTCCACCGAACAGCGAAATCACCCTCCACTTGATCAAGGCATGTTGGCGAGACTGCTGTGACACAGGTACAAAGTGTAAACAAAACAGCCAGACCGACACGTGTTGTTGACGACTTATCGCAAGCATTCACTCACACCCTATGCCAGCCAAAGCGCACAGCACTGTTTGCGTTTTTTAGTCACCACAACCGTTCTAGACCTGAAAGTCATGACGGTTTAGAAACCCTGGCCATTGATGTAGCTAGGATTTTTTCGTTTGAGCAATGCGGGCTCGAGCTTGACCCGCTTGCTCCGTTTCGGTTCGCCCATTGCTGCTCCTATGCAGACACCCTGCCGGATGACCGTATACACCGAACGGGTCACACCCTCGATTGGCATCGCTGTAGCGGCGGCCACGTATCCTATTTGCGAATAACAATATCAATTTGTAATCAAATGTAATCCCCTGTAATGGAGCGCCCGCCCTTGCGTGAGCATAGTGAACTCCATCAACGGCGGCCCTCAACTCGGCCGGTCCTGACGGCAACCCTGTCGCTCGGGCCCCGGTTGCGAAATCAGCCCGAATCCCGGCTGTCGACGCGTTGCGCAAGCCGCCGTTGAAAGCATGGCAGGACTGGACACGCGTCCGGCTTTCAGTGCGGGGAGTCGCATCCTCTCAGGGAGAGTCCGTCCAGTCGGCCGTCGAGCCCGCAGAATGACTCAGGCATGACCGTGGCAGGGCGGGCAGACCTTCTCATCCCCAAAGCAGGAGTATCGACAATGGCTACAAATTACAACCTCCACCTCATCAACGAGTCCGATAGCCCGCAACTCTTCTGGCTGTTTCTGCAGCCCCCGGAAGAGTTGGCTTCCGATCCCGATGTCTATGCCAATTCCAGCGTTTCTCTCCTGGTCAAACCAAACACATCCGGCAGCAACATTTTTACCGTCCCGGTTCAGTATATGGTGGGGGCCGGTGCCAGCAATAAAGCGGTTGGTCTGGGTATTAAAGTCACATCGGATACCACCCAGCAAGCCGAGTTGCAGCAAGTCTTCGATGCGACCTACTACGATACGCCTCCCAATCAAGGCCCTGATCTGGAACTGGCGGCCGGCGCCGCTCCGAAGAACATGATTTCCATCGTGACCAACGCCTATGAAAAAGCGCACAACGAAAACGACGGCTGGTACAGCAACCAAAGCTTCGGGATCGAAACCGAAGCCGGATACATCGGAATGAGCTGGTCACCTGCGCCCAATAAGAAGCGTACCCTGACGCCGAAGCTGGCGTTCTATGTCAGCATCGGCAGCTATGGCAGCAACCGCCTGGCGGACTGGACCGATGTTTCCAATGATGCGGCAACGATTCTGGTTCCAAAGGACTTCGACCATCTTGATTGCACTGTGACGTATACCAGCAATGGAACCTGGGTAGTCAGCAAGGGAAAACCCGAAAACAGGGTATCCGCGCAGTCTCAAGACTTGCTATCCAGTCACCTGTCGCTTTGCCGGGCTCATGAACGCCTTGTCGCCTCGAGCCTTGATTCCGCCAGCATCGCCCCACTGGCCGATGGGCAAACTCAAGTGGATACGCTTACCGAGGTCGTCTGGAACAATGATGAAAACAGGCTTATTGCTGATACGGGCCTGAATTTCATAACGGGGACGATAAGCGTTCAAACCGCACTTCTTGCCAGTTTCGCCTTTTTCGTCATCAATGGAATCGACTTCAAGATCACGAAGAACACAAAAGGTCAGAGCTCGGTCAGCTTCAGTTACTCGGGGACCCGCTCGTTGGCAGAGATCAAAAAACTGTTCGTGAAGGGGGTTACTCTGCTCTTCAAGAATAAATAAGTCCCGGCTTAGAGCGCACTGTCTACTGCCTTTCAGATGCCGGCCTCAACTACCGGCATCTGAATTCCCGAAAGAGCTGGAAAGGTCCATGCACTGGCTGCGCACGGAACTGAACATATCATCGTTCAAACCATAGCCCAGCTATCCGACCTGCCTTTGTGGATACCATATCGCCATGCCGTTCAAACCGACCGTCACTCAGCTAGCCTACGCCAATCAGCGTTTCCCACCCCTTCTACCGCAAACACGTCTGACAATGGCAGAGTTGCCAGATACCAGCGTTAAAATAAGTTGCACAAATGATCAAGAAATCGGCCTAGGTGTGGCTTTTGCCGCAACAGGCACAATACAGGGCACAATGAGACTGGCCGGCATTCAGACTGTAGATACATTTGTCGTCATAGATTTCAACCAGCAACTTCCATTGTACTGGATGGCTTCTGTCCTCAGAAAAGGAGAAATAAGCCCAAATCAGATGATACAGCCTTACACAGGAGACAGCGATGAATTCGACATGAAATTCAATTCATCGATCGCGTTAGAGCATAGCGATACAGGGTGGAAAATTCCAATATACGATTCGACCAAGTATGAAATATATATTGGATATGGCATGGGAAGCAGCCTCGTATGCTGGGGCTATACCATCCTCTGCAGTCCGAACAAAAACATCAAAATCAATGCTGGTCCTTATATTATTTTCCGCCTGGATGGATCTGAAGAAATCGGCAACATAGTGACCCCGTCACCGTCAGATAGCTGGGACATATCCATGGCCTGCCATTATTTGCTGGACTTCAACTCACAAGGCGTCGGGACTTTGAGCAAGCTGTAACTTTCGCCTTGAAGGCAGATCAACACTCTCGTCGGCTGAAACTTATTTTCATCTTCCACATGCGATCAAAGTAAAAAAAGCATATGTTATTAAAAAAACCATAGCACCATTTTTATTTAACGCAGCGCCGATTTTAATTCTTGTACATCAGACACAGGCAATGTATTTAGACAGCGAAAATATTCATTCGCTCACAAATACCATCCAGCATTTCCATCCACACCATGGGAACAAGAACCATAGCAAAATCAACATTTGATATTATACAAAATTCAGATACAAGCATGTTACATCAAACAAAAACAATCCAGGGTCATGGTTCTGCTGCGCCAACCGTTTCCCGAAACGTTCAAGTGCACCGGAACAGACTAGCCGCCTGTTAATTTTAAATACGAGTCGTCTCTGGGAAAATCAAGAAAGCTCCCATTTTCAGTCCGAGACAATTATTTAAAACTAGATAAAACCCAGGAGCACTGACCATGAAACAAGCCGGACATCCATTTAATTTTGACGATATTGCTTCGATTGAAAGTGCACTGTTTCTTGAAAATGACATCATCGCCAAACCCGGGAAAAACCGCTATAGTTTGCATGTCAACAAGCTGGCTGGGCAGGCGAATGCAATCCAGGCTTGTTCACCTCCCCGAATACTTCTGATCTCTTTTTTCATGAGCACTAATGAGGAACATACCAAGATTCGTATTCGTCTGGTCGATGAGGCCATCGATCTGGGAGAGCGGGAACATCACTACCTGCTAGCGACACTCGCACGGAAACGGCTGGCGGATTTTTCTGCCGGCATCGACTCGACTGCGCAAGGCTGGCTGGAACGCCCGGAACTGGCGACCATGCTGGGGATAGATGTCCAGCATGCTAATATCCATATCTTCAGGGCGCGGCAGCAAATAGCAAAACTGGCTCCGAGCCACGGTGAACTCAATCACATCATCGAATGCCGCCGTGGCGGCATTCGCCTGGCGGCCGTGCCGTTCGAGATCTATCGCGGGGCCCGCATCGAGGGCAGCTACGCGCCTTAGCACTGCCATGGCGGGGCGGCGATACCGGTTCCGTTTCGGGGCGGAACCGTAACGTAACGACGCGCCGGGAGTGCTCCATTCGAGCCCGTATCGTGCCAGAAGCTGAGGACAGGGCCGATGCGGTCCGTCCTGCGAGCCGCCCGCGCTCTACCGGAACACCCTTCTTCCCGCTACCGATGCCCGTCCCATCCCGGACCCGCCTTGGCTGGCGCCTTCCCGCATCTCAGCCAACTTGCACTTCAGCCGCCCGACGGCCTCATCCCGATAGCACAGTCCGGCCGGCGCGGACTTCATGCGCGCCCATTCTGGCCAGCCGCCCGCGGCGAAGCCGGGCTCGCGCCCGTGCCGGCTGCGGCCATGCCCAGCTGCACGCACAGCACACTGGCGAGCACCACGAACAAGCCCAGCAGGGAAAGCGGCGACAAGGCCTGACCGAGCAGCCCCCACCCCAGCAGCACCGCCGTCAGCGGGCTGAGCAGCCCAAGCGAGGACACGGCCACCGGCGACAGGCGGGCGATGCCGCGAAACCACAGCAGATACGCAAACAGCGCGCCGAACAGACTCAGATACCCATAGCCCAGCCACTCGCGCAGGGCGAGAGCGGGCAAAGGCGGATCGCAAGCCAGGGCCAGGGGCAGCAACATCAGTCCTCCCAGCAGCAATTGCCAGCCGGTCATGGCGAGTACGGGCATGCCTGACTGCCAGCGCCGCCCCAGAAACGTCCCCCCGGCCATGCTGACGGCGCCGGCGATGGCCGCCACGATGCCGAGTCCGTCCCAATGGCTGCCCGGCGACACGAGCAGCGTCGCCATGCCGGCCACGCCGGCCAGGCCGCCCAGCACCAGCCGACGCGAGGGCCGTCTGCCATCCAGCCCCCAGGCGAAAAGCATCACCAGCAGCGGTTGTGTCGCACCGACGACGGAGGCCAGCCCGCCAGGCAGGCGGTAGGCGGCCACGAACAGCAGTGCCTGAAATGCGCCGATATTGAGTGCCGAGAGGGCCAGGATTCTCCCCCATAGCGCGCGCGGCAACCGATGACGGCTGGCGAGCACCAGCAACAGGCCGGCCGGGAGTACGCGCAGCAAGGCGGCGGTAAACGGACGGTCAGGGGGCAATAGCTGGGTCGTGACGATATAGGTGCTGCCCCAGATGGCGGGGGCAATGCCGGTCAGCAGTACATCGCGCCAGCGGTGCGCTGTCGAGGTCGACGCCATGACTTCTCCTTGTTGCGGTATAATCCGGGCACGGAATTTACTTGAATTCAAGATAACATATATGTTGAATTCAAGACAAATAAACCTTGAATTCAAGACAAATATGACCCAAGCCAACAATGAAGACGCGGTAGAGCACATTCTGGAGCAGTGGCACAAGGAGCGGCCCGATCTGGATGTATTTGCCATGGGTGTGCTGGGCCGCATGAAGCGCTGCACCCTGCTGCTGGAGAAACGGCTGGATGCGGTGTTCGCCGATTTCGGGATGAACGCCTGGGAATTCGACGTCATGGCGACCTTGCGCCGCTGCGGCGCACCCTACTGCCTGTCGCCGACGGCGCTGTTCTCGTCGCTGATGATCACGTCGGGCACCCTGACCCACCGCCTGCGGGTGCTTGAAGAAAAGGGCTGGATCGTCAGGGTCGACAGTCCGCAGGATGCGCGCAGCACGCTGGTCAGGCTCTCGGATGACGGCTTTCGGCGGATCGATGCGGCGGTGACCGCGCACGTCGCCAACGAACAGTCGCTGTTGCAGGGGCTGAGCGCGTACAAACAGCAGGGGCTGAATCAGCGCCTGGCCGAGCTGCTGGCCAGTCTTGAAGGCGAGAATCGCAAGGACTGACAGGCCGACGCGACCGAGCCCGAGGCACAACGACGCGCGGGTCGCATCGACGCCGCTGCGACCCGTGGCTGCAGGCCTTGAACGCGGTCGCGCGCGGCTGCTCCGATCGAAGGCCGTCGCCTGCGCATCCGATTGCGCCGCCCGCCCACCGTCAGTCACCGACTCTCACCGTGCATTGGCCGAATTCAGGGCGTCACAAGGCCGGTGTTTCGCCAGAATGGCGACACGCTATCCCGCGACACGCCTGAAAGGAACGACCATGCACAACCTTGCCATCGCATCCGCCGACCGGCGGCGCCTGCACCAGCGCAAACATCTGCTAGCCGGAAGCGCGTTGATCGTGATCGGAACCGCCCTGGCCCTGGCCGGCCAG
This sequence comes from Paludibacterium yongneupense DSM 18731, assembly GCF_000422925.1. GTDB lineage: Bacteria > Pseudomonadota > Gammaproteobacteria > Burkholderiales > Chromobacteriaceae > Paludibacterium > Paludibacterium yongneupense. The sequence continues at coordinate 324,573 of NZ_AUGZ01000004.1, read as the reverse complement.
GGGCTGATCCCGTTCGCCACCGCCTGGGATCTCATTCCCGCACTGATTGCCCTTTCGGGTATCCTGCGTATCGTGACCGCGCGGCATTACTACCCCGCCGCCAAGGGTGTTCTGCACCTGGCCTTTGCCGCCTGGCTATACCTCTGCCTCGGACAGCGCTGGGGCTGGAACTTCCATGACAGCTGGCCGACCGTCCTGATTCTGCTCGGCGCCAGCGCCTTGCTCAAAGGCTTGGGCAAACGCAACAAAACGATTCGACAAGAAGGAACAGACTAATGCGCAATCATCACAGCCACGACTGGCAGAGCCACCAGCGACGGCGCATCGTCCTCGGCCTGTGCTTCGTCCTCGGCGGGATACTCGCGCTGCTGGGCAATCTGCGGCTGATCGATATCGGCAATGTCAGCAACTACTGGCCATTGCTGTTCTGTGTCATCGGCCTCGTGCGTCTGACTCATCCACGCCGCGTGTCGGGCGTCATGTTCGGGCTCGGCCTCATCGCGCTGGGCGTGGGCTTGACCCTGCAGAAGCTGGGGCTCGTGCATCATGTCATGGCGATCCTGATTCCGATATTCCTCATCCTCGGCGGCATCGGCGTCATCGTGCGCGGCTTCATGCCACGGCGCAGCGACAAGCGCTGCAATCCTTTGCCGCCGCCGAGCATGGAACACAAGGACAGCATCAACAGCTCGGCTATCATGGGCGGCGCCAATGTGCGCTGCGACTCGCCGGATTTCAAGGGCGGAGAGCTGAACGCCATCATGGGGGGGATAGAACTCGATCTGCGCCAGGCGTCCATCCAGTCGCAGGCCGTGCTGCGCGTCTATTGTGTAGCCGGCGGCATCGCGATCCGAATCCCGACGGACTGGCAGGTCGTACGGCGCGTTTCATCCGTGCTCGGCGGCGTCGACGACAAGACTATCCCGCCGATGCAGGCGGATAAAACCCTGCTGCTGCAAGGCGAGGTCATCATCGGCGGCATCGAAATCAAGAACTGAGTCCGACATCCATGCATCCGATTCTGGCGGATCTGCGCAAGCTCCTCGTCTATGTCCTGGCCTGCCTGCTGGCCGGCTCGGTCGCCGCCGGCCTGCTGTGGTTCGGCGGGACTGCCGATGGGTCGCCGGCGCTCGCGTTCGCCCTGCCTTTATGCCTGGTCTATGGCTTTATCGTCCTGTCCGCCTACCCCGTCTGCCGCGCCCTGCCCTATGTGCGTCGCCGCCCCGTCGCCGCGCTCGCCCTGTTCGGAGGCACGACACTGGTATCGGCCAGCGCCTGGCTCGCGCTGGCCACCGCCTGGAACGTTGCCGGCCAGGCCTTCGGGCTGGATGCGGGGTTTATCGCCATGAATGCCAATCTGCGGCTGATCCTGTTCCTGGCCGGTGCCGGCGCATATGTATTATCTCTCCTCGCGCACGATGTGCTGATCGCCTTCGAGAACGTGCGTGCCGCCGTGGCCGGCGAGGCCGAGTCGCGGCTGATGGCGCGCGATGCCGAGTTGCGCATGCTGCGCAGCCAGATCGATCCGCACTTTCTGTTCAACTGCCTGAATTCGATCAGCGCGCTCACCAGCCTCGATCCGGCCGCCGCACGCGACATGACGATAGACCTCGCGCAATTTTTCCGACGCACCCTGGCGCTGTCGACCCGCGAAACGATACCGCTGTCCGAGGAGATGGCCTTGTGCGAACACTACCTGGCGATAGAGAAACGGCGCTTCGGCTCCCGGTTGAATGTCGAGTTGACGATAGCGCCGGGGGCTCTGCACTGCTTGCTGCCGCCGCTTACCTTGCAGCCCTTGCTCGAGAATGCCCTCAAGCATGGCATTCGCGAGCTCGACGAAGGCGGCACGGTGACGGTCGTGGCGCTGGCCCGCGACGAATGGCTGCATCTCGCGGTAAGCAACCCGCTCGCCTCGCATCCGGCGACGGCCAGCGACAGCGGGCTGGGACTGAAAACCTGCCGCGCACGGCTGACGACGCTGTACGGCGAGCGCGCACGCATCGTCTGGCAGCGCAAGGACGGGCAATTCAAGATCGAACTCGCCATCCCGCAACCGAAGGAGATCGAAGCATGAGCCGCCGTTTAAGCGCCCTGATCGCGGACGACGAAGCGCTGGCCCGTCATCTGATCCGCGACTACCTCAGCCGCCACATCGATATCGAGCTCGTGGCCGAATGCGACAACGGCCTGCAAGCGGCCAAGGCGATCGCCGAACGCACGCCCGATCTGGTATTTCTCGATATCAGGATGCCGAAGCTCGACGGCCTCGAAGTGCTGGAACTGACCGGGCGCCGCAGCGGCGTGATATTCACCACCGCCTACGACGCGCATGCGCTCCAGGCCTTCGATCTGCATGCCGTCGACTATCTGCTCAAGCCGTTCTCGCAAACCCGCTTCGACGAGGCGCTGCACAAGGCCCGTTCCTTGCTGGGGCACGCCGCATCCGCGCTCGACACGCTGCTGCAGAGCGCGCCGCCCTTGAAACGGGTCCTGATTCGCGACCGCGACCAGGTGCAGATACTGGCGGTCGAAAGCATAGACTATATCGAAGCCCAGGACGATTACATCGCCATCTGCGCCGGCGGCAAGGTCTATCTGAAGACGCAAAGCCTGGCCGATATCGAGGCACGGCTCGACCCGCAGCTATTCGTGCGCGTGCACCGTTCCTATCTGATCAATCTCGCGCGCCTGCAGGCGATCGAGCGACACGGCCGCGACGGCCATGCCGCCTGCCTGCAGGGCGGCAAGCGGATACCGATCAGCCGCGCCGGCTATGAGCGGATACGCGGCGTCATCTAGATCGCGCCGTCCGGGAACACGGCTTGACCCGCCTATGGCTTCACAGTCGAAACTGCCTGCATCGTGACGGCGGCTATCGCCGTCGTTCCCTGGCCCAGGCTTCGCGCGGAGACCCATCACATGTTCCTGATCAATCGCAATTTCGCTTTACTATGGACAGGCCAGCTGGTTTCCCAACTCGGCGACAAGATCTACGGCATCGCCATGTTGTGGTGGCTGCTGGAAAAAACCGCGTCCCCGGTTTTCACCAGCGCCTTTCTGATTCTGGCCATGGTGCCGGAGATGCTGCTCAGCCCGGTGGCCGGCGTCTATATCGACCGCTGGAGCACGAAAACCGTCCTGATCGCGACCGACCTGCTGCGCGCGGCCATCGTCCTCGCGCTGGCCCTGCTCTACCGCGGCAACGCCTTACAGGCAGGGCATGTCTATCTGGCTGCCTTCGCCATCTCGCTGTGCTCGGCCTTCGCCAACCCGGCCACCATGGCGCTGATCCCGGCCGTGGTGGATAAAGCGTCGTTGCAAGGCGCCAATGCCCGCAGCCAACTGGTGGTCGGCGCCACGCGCATTCTCGGCCCGCTGCTCGGCGCATCGAGCGTGGCCATGGCCGGCTATATGCCGGTGCTGCTGTTCAACGCCGCGTCCTACCTGTTCTCTGCCGCCGCCGTAGGGCTGCTGCTGTTGCGCCCCGCGACGGCCGCATCGGTCGAGCCGCTATGGTTCGGCCTGAAGCAGGGCTTGCGCCATATGGCGTCGGATAACCGGGTTACGACTGTCGTCTCGCTCGTCGCCCTGGTGCACGTCTGCTTCGGCGGGCTGATCGTCGCCCTGCCCTTCATCGCGCGACAGATGACGGGCGCCGGGATCGACAATCTGGGAATGTTGGAGTCGGCGCTCGGGCTCGGCATCGTGGCCGGATCCCTGCACCTGGCCCGCCGCTCGCCGGCGCCGGTCCACATCGCGCGCTTCGTGCAACCGATAGCGGGCATGGCACTGTGCATGTTCATGTTCGGTCTGCTGCTGCACACGCAGACCGGCCGTCTGGCCCTCTGCTCGCTTCTTTGCGCAGCGATAGGCGGCTGCATCGCCCTGCTCGGCATCTTCTGGCAAACCGTCATCCAGAACTGTGTTGCGGCCGACATGCGCGGTCGGGTGTTCAGCGTGCTCTCGTCGACCGGCAATATCGCACTGCCGCTGTCGATGGCCGCAGGCGGCTGGCTGCTGCGATGGGCGGCGCCGTCCATACTGCTGATTGCAAGTGGCCTGGGACTGGCGGCGACCGGACTCGCCCTGGCCGACCGTTGCCGGCGCGGCGTCTACCCGATCTGAACACGACAGATGGCAGCGCTGGCGGCAAACGCGGATAGTACGTCCTGCTGAACCGGGCGTGCCGCTCGCTGCCGGCTGCCGACAGATATGGAGCCCCTATGTACACCATCACTCAACTCGCCCGGCGCTTCGGGCTCGCCCGCAGCACCCTGCTCTACTACGACCGGATCGGCTTGCTGCCGCCCAGCGCGCGCAACGCCAGCGATTACCGGCTGTACTCGGAGCAGGACTGCGCCCGGCTGGAAACCATACGCCGCTATCGCCAGGCGGGCATCCGGCTCGAGCAGATCCCCGCCCTGCTTCGGCCCGGCGAAGCGCATACCGCCAAGGGCATACTCGCCATACAGCTCAACGAGCTCGGACAGCGGATTGACCAGCTGCGCGCGCAGCAGGCGATCGTGACCCGCCTGCTTCTCTCGCATGACATCCCCGACACACCGCAGAAAATCGGCAAGACCGAACTGACCGCGCTCTTGCTCGCGGCCGGTCTCGACGATGCGCAGCTGGAGCAGTTGCACGCCCTGCTCGAAGCCAGCAATCCGGCGCTGCACCAGGCCTTTCTCGAAAGTCTTGGCATAGAAGAGTCCGATATCCGCGACATCCGGGCAAATTCGCGCGCACGCGGCCACGATCGAACATAGTTTCCGCTTGCAGCAGACACCGGACCGGCCAACCGTGTGTGCCTACCGGTGGCAAGCCGGCATGGTGGCGCCATGTCATTCCAACAAAGAATGCAAAGCATAATTTTTATTCTTTTTTGCTATCAATGCTTTGCCGCTATGATGAGGCATCAGATTCGGGCCACCCCGCCCCGACATCCACTGGAGCGAAGCGACATGAGCCGTTCGACGCAAGAACAGACTGCTGAAACCCTGAAGAATATGTATTTCGACCGCGACAACGCCGATTTCGACTACGCGAGTCCGAAACCGCTGCTGGCCCGCGCCAAGGCAAAATTCATCGCCGGACTCGAGGCCTGCCTGACCGCGATGAACCGCGTGCCTTTCATCATCGAATCCTGACGCGGGAAGGCATGCCTCCGCCGCAGCGGAAGGCATGGCCGCCCCGTTCCCGCCTGATTCAATACACGGCGACCGACGTAGCGGATCCGGCATCGGCCGGCAGGTCGCGGCTGAATACCGCGCTGCGCGCATCGAAGAGATAACGCAGATTGAGCGAGCCCTGCCACTGACGGCTATTGCCCGGCGAGGCGGATGCAGCGGCCGTCGCGCTCAACTGCCAATGCGCAGCGAGCTGCATCGCCGCCGACAACTGGACATTGGCGGCGGGGCCATAATGGCTGGACCCGGCGAAGCTCAGCGTCTGCGACGACGCGTCCCGATACAGCACGGCGGCCTGTCTGTCCTGGCTGTAACCGGCGGCCAGGCTGCCGCGCCACTGCCAGCGGCGACCATCGACCGACAGCCACTGCAATCCGCCACCGACGAAGACATGCGACTGCGGGCTGTAATAGCCGCCTTGCCCCCATGTGTAGTGGCTCTGATTGTAACGATAGCCCTCGACACTGAGCTGCGGCCCCAGCGTCGCATAGCGATAGCCGGCCGGCTTCAGGTCATGGCCCAGCCCCAGAGCCAGATGCCAGGCCTGATTGTTGGCGACATTGTCGCCCATCAGCAGCTCCTGGCTCGCGGCCAGCGACATGCCCCAGTTACCGCCGAGCGCGTCGAACAGCCTCACCCCCACACCATTGCGCGTCACTGCCCCCCAGTGCGCGGCCGGATTGGCCGGGTCGCTGAGTCCGCGCCACGACAACACCGACTCTTCCACTGCCCGGCGCGAGGCCTGCAGTTCCCAGTAGCCATTGCCGGTCTGCTGACGCAGCCTGGCCATGCCTTCAAAGCCCGTCGCCGCATCGCCGCCCTGAGTCGCCGCCACGCCGAGTTCCCAGCCGAGCCAGCCCTCTTCTCCCCAGCGGGCGGCCACCTGCTGCAGCTCGGCGCTCGTCGCCGAACCCGTACCCGCAAACCGTCCGCCCGCCAGCATGGAGCCGATCGCCGCCTGCGCCGGTGCGGTCCCGGCATCGAGCCAAACGGTCCGGTATTGCACATCGAGATAGCGCGGCCCGGCGATGTACTCGGCGCCTAGCGCTTGCGAGCGTGTCGTCAGCCGCGACGTGCCGTCATCGCCGGATTGCGAGGAAAAAGCCAGCCCGCCGTTGACTGACGGGGAGGCGATCGCCCCCATTACCGGAGCATCGGCCTGCGCGGGGCGCCCGTCCAGCGCCGCCACCCGCGCCTGCGCCGCCAGATACAATTCGCGCCCGGCCAGCCGCTCCGACTCGCGCGCATGGTATTCGTCCGTCAGCGTGCCGCTGCCGCCGTCGAGCTCGCGCTGCAGAGCATCCCAGCGTTCCAGCGCGAGCGAAGACAGGACATAGCCGCGGGCGCTATCCAGGTCGCCGCTATCGCGGTACAGCGCGCCGAACAGGGGCGCAGCGGCAGCGAAATCGTGCAGGCCGTAGCGGTTCCATGCCCGCAGCGCACGCATCGGGTGCGGATCCGCGCCCAGGTTTTCCGACTCGTCCAGCCACTGTTGGCTCAGGGCAAATTGTCCGGCGCGGTTGGCCGCCACCGCACGCTGAACGGCGATATCGGCCCGCAGCGACTTCGCGGCCGGAGCCCCCTCCTTCGCCGCGACCTCTGCCAGCCGGTCGGCCTCGTCGAGCCGGCCGAGCTTGAAGGCCATCAAAGCCAGCCCGTAGCGCGCATCGGCCAGCTCCGGGCGCCAATCGACCGCCCGCGCGAACCAGCGTTGCGCCGAGGCAATGTCGCCTTGCTGGTATCGTATCCAGCCGCCCAAATCCGCGCCGTCGGCTTCTCTTCGCCGCACGATGGCCGCGCTTTCGGCCTCCAGCGCCGCCGCGGCCTCGGGCGAAGCCGGATCGAGCCGGGACAGTCGATCCATGCCACGCTGGTGACGCAGGGTTTGAAACCGCTCTTCGCTGGCCGCATCGCGGCGACCGCCGGCCGCTTCTGCCGCGATCAGCGTCTCCGCCGAATCATGATCGAGTAGGGCGGAGGCCAGGTATAGATTGTCGATACGCTTGCGAGGCGAACGGCAGGCGACGAGCACGCGTCGATAGAGCGCAAGTGCCGCATCGGGGTCGGCAGCCGCATCGAGCAGGGTCGCCGCGCGTTCGACGCGGTCGGGACGACGGCAGGACACGGTCGCCGGCCGCTCGCGCAGCAGTGTGCGCACCGCATTGACCTCGCCGCCGGCCAGGACAGCCTCCGCCTCGAGGTCGTCGCGCAGCGCCGCCATGCGCGGCGGTATGCGACGATCCGGATCGGCGAACAGCGCCCGATCGTACTCATGCAACTTGCGAGCGGCAAGCCAGTGCCACAGTGTAGCTTCATCCACCCCAGCCGCCGCAGCCGGACTCGGCGCAGGGGCCGCTGCAGGCGGAACGGCGGCGGCCGGGCGTGCAGGCGCCGCTCCTTCGATCGGCACTTGCAGCGGCAACAGAGCGGACTGTGCGGTGTTGCGCATGGACAGCACCGTACTCTGCCCGCCCGATGCGCTCACCACACGCGGGGTGGACGGCAACCGTCCGGCAGCCCGCCTCGCCATGCTCTCGGCCACGTCACGGCGGCCGAGTTCACCCGAACGCAAGACATACTCTTGCCCGTGCCGCTCGATATGTACGCCAGGAATGCCATGCAAGCGCTGCGGCGGAGCCAGCGTCAACAGATGCTGAACCGTGGCCGCGTGGGCAAATTCGATGTGATAGCTCTCGGCCGCGACGCCTGCATGGCAGGCGAGTCCGAGCATCAATCCGGTCAGCCAGCGTCTCATGGCGCAGACTCGTCGTTGGCGATACGCCCGAGCAGGTATAACGCGGACGGGTAATAGTCACGCAGTTCGGCATCGGGCAAAGCGATGTGGCGCCGCTCGCGTAGCGACTGAATGCAGGCGGCGATGGCCGCCGGCGCAGCCGCAGCCTCCACGCTGTCGTCGGTCAAATCGGTGCCAACCGGTCGCTGCGGCGCCGAATCGAAAGCGCTCCAGAAAGCCTCGAACGGCTGCCAGCGTGCGCCGTCTCCGAGGCCGGCCCAGCGCAAGTAGAGCGGAATGCGGATGGCGTTGTAACCATAGCCGCGCCCCATCTCGGTCGCTACAGACATGCTCCCGCTGGCCTCATCGATGGCCAGCCAGTCGGGGGGCAGGCCCCAACGGCCAAAGCGCGCGCGCGCAAGCAGCTTCAAGCCGCTGTCTTTCAATCCGGCCCATACCGGATCGGGATCGATGCGGGCGGCGAGATCGAATGCGGGAAAGATCCAGTAGGACAAATTGACCACGCGCCGTCCATCATGTTCGAAACCGAACTCGCCCGGCATCAGCAACGGCCCCCAATTCGAGCTTGCAATCATCTTGAGCCGCAGATCGTGCAGAATCGCGCGCGCCGCCACCGTATAGCTTTCCTCGCCCCAGCGCTGGCCGGCGCGGGCCAGGGCCCAGGCGATCAGCAGATCGCCATCGCTGGCATTATTGCGGTCGGCGACATGGCCTCCGTTCTCCGGCGTCCATTTCCAGGCAAACAGGGCATCGCCGCGCACGCCAAGCTCGACCCGGGTCCAGTGCCAGAGGCGGTCGAACGCCGCCCGGTCGGCATTGGTCTCGGCCAGCAGCATGCCGTAGCCCTGCCCTTCGCTATGACTGACACCCTGGTTGGCGGTATCGATCACCCGCCCTTGCGGGTCGATGAAGTTGCGCGCAAACACCGGCCATGCCGCATCGCCGCCACAGGCTGGCAAGGCGAGCAGCAGCCACAGACTCAGAAAACCCGCCCAGCGCCGCATCATCGCCCGGTACCATCCTGATGGTAGCGACGCCGGAACCGGCGCAGCAACTTGATGGTAAGCAGGGTCAGGATAAGAACGGCGGCGAGGGACAAGCCCGCAAACAGCCAGGGCCGCTGCGAGAACACATAGCCGATCTGATCGAAGCGGTTGATTTTGCCGACGGTGTAGTCCGGCCCCAGTCGCTGCGTAGACAGAGCCCGGGTCGCCAGATCGAACACGGACACGTCGCCGGCCAGCTGCCCCCAGCCACCGGGTTCGACCAGCGCGGCGCTGCCCTGCCACAGATCGGCAGCCGTGGAAGCCGTGACCACGGTCAGACTGTAGCCGCTACTCAGCGGCGAACGGTATTGCATCATCAGCAACTGCCCATCCAGGCGCGCGACGCTGGCGGAGCGATCCACACCGGCATAGAGCCAGGGGGCGCCGGAGCGCAAGGCGGACGGCAGAGTTGCGCTCGTGCCGACAAATAGCAGGTCGCGCCCCGCAGCGGGTGCCCCCGTGGTCAAATAGGCGTTCCACAGCGGTCGGTGCCCCTGCTGCGCGAGTTTGCCGAGCAGCGTCCAGGCCGCGCCGACGGTATCGCTGTCCGTGCCGCCTAGCACGATGCCGACATCGCCGCCGCCGACATGCGGCGCATAGGGAAAGGCGGTTTTGGCAAACAATGCGAGGTCGGGCAGGCGCACGTAATGCGAGGCGGCCGGCAGCACCACCGTCGAATTACCGAATAGCGTCAAGCGCAGATTGCCGCTCTGCCCGGACTGGCAGCTGCCATAAGACATCGGATGCATGCGTGGCGAAAAGGTCACGACATTATGGCCGGGCAGGAAGTTTTGCAGCGGGATCTGCACCAGATAGTGCTCGATCATGCCGCCATGCGGGTCGTCCAGTGCAATCGCCTGCTGCAGCTTGCCATTGAGCAGGATATTGATGACGGAATCGTCGCGCATCCGCGCACCGACCGCATAATTCAAGTCCAGCGTGATTTTGGCCGTCTCCGGTGCGTACAAGTCGGGCGGCAGCTCCAGCGGCAATTCGATATCGGGGGGAAACTCCCCCGCCATCTCCGTGTTCGCCACGCCCAACGCATCGAAGCGGGTATGGCTGCCCACCTGCAAGACGCCGCTGTGCGAATCGGCGGCAGCCCCCGCCCGGACGTCGCCGCTCACCGTCATCTCGGCCTGATGCGGGAAAGGCAGGGAACGGGCGACAAAGGTGCGAGCCGCCGCGTCGACCTCGCCGGCGGTACGCCCGGAGACCACGATCATGAAATGACTGGCGTCGTTATCGACCGGATAGACCGCGAGGAAGCCGCCGTGGATGCGGGCCGCGACGGCGGGATCGATGAAGGGCCGCAACTGATCGCGGGTTCCGGCCAGGATGAAATCGGCCCCGGCCAGCGGTGCGAGATCCAGGCCCGGCGTCACCCCACGGCCGTTATGCGCGGGACGGGCAAAGACCTGGCGCAGCGGCAGCGGAACATAAGCCATGCGCAGCGCGGCGCCCTGCGCCAGCAGCCCGCCCAATTGCAAGGCATCCGCGTCGATGCGCGCCTTGCCCGGGGTCACGATGTCCAGCCGGCGGCCGCCCCACAACGTGGGATCGATCAGGGTATCCAGATCGGCCAGCGTCGGCGTCAACGGCTTCAGGACCGTATCCATCCGGAGCGACGATTTGAGCGTGTCGATCTCGGTCCACAACTCGGGCGCCCCCGGGTCTTCGCACTGACTGGTCGCATGCTGCGCGACGGCAAAGGTCAAGCGGTTATAGCCGGGAACAAAGCGCTCGACCGGCAGACGGATATCGGCGGAGACCTCGGGCTGGCTCGGCGACAGCGGCAGCTGAGCGAGAACATGGTCGTTGAGCAGGACCAGCAGTTCCGAGCGTTGCGCCTGCAGCGAAATCGAATTGGTTGCGAGCAGGTGCAGAGTCGCCCCCTTGAGGGTTTCCCGCGCCGAGAGCGGCAGACTCAGGCTCTGCCGTCCACTGGCGCCGTTCAATCGGAGCGGACCGACTTGCGCCGTCAACTCGGCCAGCGGAATATCCTTTCCGCTGCGACCGTCACCGGTTCCGGCGGCCTGCGCCGCCGACGCCACTATCGATCCGAGTGCGAGCGCACACAGCGCCGCCCGGAGGGTTTCCATTATTTTCATGATTTCACAGAGTCCCGGCTCACATCCTGTTCATCCAATACCCAGCGGCAACACTTCCGCCAGAAACGGCCCAACGCCCGCCGCCATGGCAGCGAGTAATACAGTAGCAAATCGAATGCATACCGCGCCGCCTGCTGCGCGATAGAACGGTAGTGTGCAAACGCATAACGACCGCCGAGCAGAATGAGCAGGCCGAAACTGCGCATGAAACCGATGCGCTGCTTGCGCTCTTCGCGGTAGCTTTGCCAGCGACGGCTGTCGCCATACATCAGCAGCGCGATGCGGGAAATCTGCTCTTGCGTCTCGTTGATGAACTGGACGCCGATGGCCAAGCCGCCTTTTTCGGCAGGACGGCTGCTGCGCACCAGCACCGACAGCTCCAGCCACTCCTGGCTGACCGTGTCGAAAATGGAAATCCGACCGCGTGCTCCGGACGTGAGCGGCGTCGCCAGCGATCCGAGAACCAGTGCGCCGTGCATGGACAGATCGTCCACCCGGCACGCGCAGCACTCGCCCGGTGCGTCCACGGTCAGGCGCGCGTCGAGATCGACCGGCATCCGCGGAAACTGCCGCCGCTGGCGGCGCTCGAACAAGGCGCCCATCGCAGCATTGAGCAGCAGCAAGTTGAAGAGATTCCAGCCCAGCGTCACCAGGGTGATATCGCGGTGCAGCGGATAGGCAAAGAAACGCCATGCCGCAAAGCCGACCCCGATCAATACCAGCAGATAGACCAGGTAGAACGGCCCGGCCAGGCGCGAAATAAAATCGGTATCCAGTTGTTCGCCCTTGGGCGTCACATTGAACGTCGGCGCCCTCGGATTGCGCAGCACCTGCAAAATGCCGGGCAGGGCAAAGAACGCCTGCATCAATTCATACAGCTCGGAGATGAAGGCCCAGCGGACCTCGCCGAACAGCAGATCCGACATCAGCATCACGCCGACCACATGCGGAAAGCCATACGCGAGCACCTCGGTAAACGAGGCATTGTAAATTTGGAGCCCGAACAGCAGATAAGCGAGCGGCGCCAGCAGAAATACCATGCGCGCGTAGCCGAAGAACCAGAAAAACGAGCTGGAGAAATAGCACAGCCGCTGCCAGATTTTCAGGCCGGGCTGCAGCAGCGGGTTTTTCAGCAGAAAAATCTGGATCATGCCCTGCGCCCAGCGCACGCGTTGCACCACGAAGGCGGTAAACGTCTCCGGCTGCAAGCCCGATATCAGCGGAATGCCGAGAAACGCGCTGTGATAGCCGCGCGCGTGCAGCTCGAGCGCGGTCTCGGCATCTTCGGTGATGCTATTGCCCTGTATCCCTCCGACCTCGTCGAGGCAGCGGCGGCGCAGTATCGCGGCCGAGCCGCAGAAGAAGGCCGCGTTCCAGAAATCGAGCCCGGGCTGGATCACCGAATAGAACATCTCGCTTTCGGACGGCATCTGGCCGAACATCTGCAGATTTTTCTCTACCGGGTCGGGATTGATAAAAAAGTGCGGAGTCTGCACCAGAAACATTTTTTCGTCGGCGAGAAAGAAACCGGTCGTCTTTTCCAGAAAATCCACGGTCGGCACATGATCGGCGTCGAGAATCGCGACCAGATCGCTCGATACATGGGCGAGCGCGGCATTGATATTACCGGCCTTGGCATGTTCGTTGCGCTCGCGGGTCAGATAGCGGGCGCCGAGCCGGGCAGTCAGTTCCTGCAAGGCGCGATGGCGGCTCCACGCCTCTGCGGCCTTGAGCGGATCCGCCTGCGCGCGCTTCTGCACCGTACCGCCATCGTCCAGCAGATAAACGTGAAAACGGTCGCGCGGATAACGAATGTTCAGCGCCGCGCGCAGCGTGATATCCAGCATGTCCAGCGGTTCGTTATAGCTGGGGATCAGGATATCGACCGTCGGCCATTGCGATCGGTCCGCCGGCAAAGGCACGGGCTCGCGCCTGACCGGCGCGACGTTGACGAAAATACCGAGCAGCGCCACCACGATCCCGTACAGCTCGGCCAGGTAGAGCAGTACGGCGGCGAGCAAATCGAAGGGACCGTTATAGCCGAGTGTCGATGTCGTGCGCCAGTACACATAGCGCAACGTCAGTTGACAGCACAGCAAGAGGAAGAACAGGCGCCAGCGCCGGGCGGCGCCCGTCAGGCGCAACACCAGCAACAGTGCCACGACGCCCCAGCCGAACTGGATCTGAATGCTGAGCGAAAGCGGAACGCTGGCCAGGAACAGCAGAAGGCCGAGGCAGCAAAACCAGGCGCAGAGGAGCGTGCTGCGCCGCTTTAAAGCGAAACGCAATGCGCATGCCACACGCGATTGAAGCGCAAACATCACCTGCTCCCCGTCCGGTCCGTATCGAGTGCGGCCAGGCACAGCCCCTGCGCCATGCCACTTCCCGATAGATGAGATTGTTCGTTATTCAACAAAACCGACGACCTTTCGAATTCATGCCGAAATGAGTCGTTATCAATTCTAATTACTGTTTTAAGCGATGTTAGCAATAAACATATCAAGTCGTAATGCTAAACAATGAAAATATAAATCAAAAAAAAACGTAAGTTAATCTTATAAAACGAAAATATCATTACAATGACGCGCAAAACGTTCGTTTTTGTAAAAAATCGCGATTGCGGCGGCCGAATGCAAAGCGGCCCCGGCAGACGCGAAGGTCTGCCGGGGCCGCCGGTATCACGAAAAAAGATCAGCCTGCGAGTCGCTCGTGCATGCGATCGCACCAGTCTTCGAACTCATCGTGGCCAATGCCGAGCAAGCCGAGCACGGGGGCGCGCAGCGCGTCCCAGCCGGCATCGCGATTGCCCGGGATCAAGGTTCGCCAGACATGGGTCGCCGCCCGGGCAACCGCCATCGTATAGCGCGCCTCCGGGCTGAGCGGCAGCTCCGAGTTCGAATCGAACACCGCCGCATCGTGCTGCAGCAGAATCATCTGGCAAAACGACTCAGGCATATTCCAGGCCGTCCCGACCAGGTAGCCGACGATATCGTGGCTGGTTCCGTGGATCTCGTTCTCAACCCGCGAAATACGGTCGTCGCTGGCCATTTCGATCAACCCCAGCGTGCGCTCATAGCTGGGATAGCGCATCAGCATCAGGGCGATGCCGCAGCCATGAAACAAGGCATAGCTTGCGCAGTCTTCCGGTTCATGACGCAGATGCTGGGCCAGCGCCGTGCTGATCATGGTGACCAGCATGGCCCGCTCCCAGAATTGCTCGATGCTGTTCGGCATATCGCTGGTCAGGCGCGTGCGTAATACCAGCCCGCTGACCAGGTTCACTACATTCTTGACCCCCAGCAGATTGATCGCCTGCGCAACCGAGGCAATGCGCCGCCCGCGGCTGATCAGCGGGCTGTTGGCAGCCTTGAGCACGGCCGCCGAAAGCGCGAGGTCGGAGGCGATGAGCTGCCCGATTTTCTGCATGTTGACGCCGGGATCATTGCGCAGCTTCATCAGGCTGTCGAGCACGACCGGGCGCGGCGGGATGACCAGATTTTTCAGCAGTTGCTCGCGGTCGGCCGCGCTAAGAAGCGAAGATTGGGTTACCGCCATGTCGAGACCTTCTGTGTTATCGATTCTGTAAATCGTGGATGATATCCCGTTCGCCGCCGAGACTGCCATGACTCATCTCATACCGGCTGCCTGGGCGCTGGCCCGTCCGTGCCCTCCTCGGCACGGGGGCCGTGCGAAAGGCCGTCCAGCGTCCGGACGGAAGCACGCTCGAACCAGCGCACCAGGGTCTCGTACAAGACGTCGGGGTCGACCGGTTTGCTGATGAAATCATTCATGCCGGCTGCCAGGCATTTCTCGCGATCCTCGGTAAAGGCATTGGCCGTCATGGCGATGATGGGCACCTCCGCGCAGCCGGCGAGCCCGCGTATGGCCCGGGTGGCCGCCAGACCATCGAGCTCGGGCATCTGCATGTCCATCAGAATGGCGGCATAGCCGGTATCACCGGCCATGCGCAGCGCCTGCGCGCCATCGTGGGCGATGTCGACCTCGAGTCCGGCCGCTTGCAGTATCAGCCGCGCGACCTCCTGATTGATCGCATCGTCCTCGGCCAGCAATACGCGCTTGCCCCTATGCTCGCGCTGCAGTATAGCCTCGGCCGCCCCGGCCGGGCGGTCGACATCGGCGCAAACCGCCGCCGCACGCTCCAGCCTCACCGTCAGCCAGAAGCGGCTGCCCTGGCCGGGCGCACTGTCCACGCCGACTCCCCCCCCCCATCAACTGCGCGAGTCGGCGATTGATCGCCAGGCCAAGCCCGGTTCCGCCATGCTTGCGCGTCGTCGAGTTGTCCGCCTGCTCGAAGACATTGAACAGGCGCGCTTGCTGCTCGGCGCTCAGACCGATGCCGGTATCGCTGACATCGAAACGCAGGGTATAGCCGTCCGCCGACGCGTCGAGCAGGCTTCCGCTCAAGGTAATGCTGCCGCGTTCGGTAAATTTGAGCGCATTGCTGATGTAGTTGACCAGGATCTGCGATAGCCGCGTCTGGTCGCCGCAGACGGTTTCGGGCAAACCCGACACTTTGATGAAGAATTTGAGCCCCTTGGCCTTGATCGCATCGCCGTTGACCGCCATCACCCCCTTGAGCAGATTGGCGATGGAGAAATCCTGACGCTCGAGTACGATTTTCCCGGCCTCGATTTTCGACAGGTCCAGGATGTCATTGATGACGCCAAGCAGATGCTTGCCTGCCGCAGCGACCTTGGCCAGCCGCTCATCCTGCGCCGCCGTCACGCCTTCGCGCCGCATCAGATACACCATGCCGAGAATGCCGTTCATCGGCGTGCGAATCTCATGGCTCATATTGGCCAGAAAGGCGCTCTTGGCCAGAGTCGCGGCCTCGGCCGCGCTTTTTGCCCGCTCCAGCTCATCGGTCCGACTCTCGACCAGTTCTTCGAGATGGTGCCGATAGCGGTCGAGCTCCTTTCCCGTGCGCTTGCGTTCGGTAATATCCTGCTGCACCGACACGTAGTGGGTGATACGTCCGTCCGGCTGGCGCAAAGGCGTAATGATAGCAAATTCGATATATTCGCTGCCGTCGCGGCGGCGATCGTAAAATTCGCCCTGCCAGGCCCGGCCCTCGCTCATCGCCTGCCACAGATCGGTATAGGTCTCCGGCGGCGTGTTTCCCGACTTGAGAATGCTCGGGTTCCGGCCGATGACTTCCTCGCGGCGGTAACCGGTCTGACGCACGAAAGCCTCGTTTACATACTCGATCTCAGCATCAATATTAGTGATAAGTATGCTCTCGGGACTTTGCTCGACAGCCTGCGATAATTTCAGCAACTGCGCGTCATGGCGCCGCTTTTCTGTCAAATCGCGGCCGAAAGCCAGATAGCGCCCGTCCAGCAAACGCTCGGTGGTCAGTTGGACGCTGACGAGCCCTCCCCCCGTGTGCCGGAGTTGCCATTCCCGGCGCACGACCTCTCCTGTCGCTAAAATCGCGAGATGCTCTCCCCATTCTCCGACAAAATCTTCGCGGATCAGATCGGGGAAATGCATGCTCTCCAGCTCGGACGCCGCATGCCCCGTCAAACAACAGGCGGACGGGTTCGCATAAACCAGCAAACCGCTGGGATCGCCTATCCAGATCGCATCGCCCGCTTCGTGCAGTACGGCGCGCAAGTCGTCCTCGGCCCGCTTGCGCGCCGTAATATCCTGAATGGTGCCGACCAGGGCCATCGGCTCGCCAAGCGGGTCGAACTGAAGCTGCCCCTTGCCGTGGACCCAGCGCATCTTGCCGTCACTGAAGCGGGTGATCTGGTATTCGCGATCGAAAGTCAGCCTCAGTTCAATCGTTTTTTGCAGATAGGCGCCCATCTCGTCGCGAAAGGCCGGCGACACCAATTGCAGCCAATGGCTGGCATCACGCGGGAAATCAGGGCCGATACCGAAAATGTGATCGAGAATGTCGGAACTGGTCCAACTGTCGCGGCGCAAATCGTAGCGATACTGGCCGAGGTTGGCGATTTCCTGAGCCAGACGCAACGCTGATTCGCTGGCCTTCAGCGCCTGCTCTGCCTGCTTGTGCCCAGAGATATCGCGCGAAATACCGAATACCCCGACAACGCGCCCGTCGACATCGTGGACCGGACCCTTGGTGGCCTGAAATATCGTTTCCCCGTCGGGAGTCGATAGCTTCTCCTCATAGGTGTGGGCGCGATCTTCAGCCATGACCAGCCGGTCATTGCGGCGGATAAGGTCGGCCTGCTCCGGTGGAAACAATACCGAGTCGTCGCGGCCGATGACCTCATCGACCTGCTTGCTGAGTACCGCGGCCGCTGCCCGGTTCAATACCAGATAGCGCCCTTGCAGATCCTTGACGAAAATGGCATCGGTCGAGTTGTCCGCCACTTCGGACAACAGGAGCTGCGTCTGGGCTTTCGCCTGCAAGGCATCGGCCTCGCGCCGCGACAGCAGCACGGCCTGCGCGATCAATCGCCGGGTGAGGCCGAACAGCATGATCGATGTGACCGCGACGAAGAGCCAGCCCTTCAGGGTATTCGCTACCTGCACGGTGAGCGGATCGCGAAACGCGAGTGTGACGATCCGGTCCGAAAGCAGGATCCACACTCCGGAAACAAGGGCATAGCCGAGCACCACTCGCAGCGGGCCGGAAACGGCATGGTCATGTGCGGCGCGCAGCGCCACCGTGTCGGTCTCAGAACGCATTACCACCTCAATCGGCACCAGGAAACAAGATCCACAATCGCTGCGCGCCTCTCGCACGCAAGGGATACGTGCGGGGTCGGGCACACAGCCGTCCGTGAAGCACTCTTTGTTGAGTGTAGCGGATGAATCGCCGTTGCACCGCGCCCGGGCTGCACTGCCTTTGACCGCAATGGCATTTTTTATCCATTTTTTATATTGCAGGAAGTAGAACGGTGAGATGAACCCGCTCCGCCCCCATTGCCCGTGCTGCCTGCACGCGCTCGAGCCGCCGCAGCGCGGACAGCATCTGCCCTGTCCGCACTGCTCAGCCATGCTCGCCATCTCGCCCCCTTTTCTGCCCACGCGCAGCGGAAAAGCGCTGTTTCTCGTCCTTGCCGCTCTCGTCGGCAGCAGTCTGCCCTGCGTACTCGCCGCTCTCGGCTTCCCCTCCACCGGCGGCTGGCGCGCACTCCTTGCGGTCGCGATCGCCTGCGGCTATTACGGCTTTTGCCGCCTCGCCTATGCCATGAATCATCCCCCGCTCGTGATCGATACGGTCCCGCCCGCAGACCGGCCGCACGGCGAAGCGAAAGCGGCAGTCCCCCAATCCGGTAGTTCCTCGGCATGCACTGACCGGATGGGGCATTGATCGCCGCCGTGCAGAACGCTAGGATTCAGTAACCAAACCGGTTTGAATCGTGTCATCCCGCACGTTGCTCCGGTCCTTGACGGAGAAAAACCCATGCGCCTCCTCCCGCTACTGCCGGCCTTCGCATTCGCCGCGCCCGCTACCGCCGCGGCCTTCAATCCGCCCGATGTCTCGGTCCAACTGTTTCGCTGGCCGTGGGAAGCCATCGCCCGGGAATGTCGCGGCACACTCGGCCCCGCCGGCTATGGTGCGGTTCAGGTCTCGCCGCCGCAGGCCGCGCGCGTGACAGGAAACTGGTGGGATATGTACCAGCCCGTCAACTTCGCCAGCCTGCGCAGCCGCATGGGCGATGAAGCCGGATTCGCCGCCATGATAGCGAGCTGCCACAGGGCAGGCGTACGCGTCTATGTCGATGTGGTCAGCAACCATATGGCGGCGGGAAGCGGCACGGCCGGCCAGACAAGCGACGGCTCGAGCTGGGACTCGGCGACGCTGTCGTATCCCCAGTTCTCCGCCGGCGATTTTCATCCTCCCTGCACAATACGCGACAATGACTACGGGACGCCGGGAGACCGGCGCAGCGTGACCGAATGCCGCCTGCTCGGACTGCCCGACCTGGCTCAGGAAAACGCGCCAGTGCGTGCCATCCTGCTCGCCTATCTGGGCAAGCTGCTGGCGCTGGGGGCCGATGGCTTCCGCATCGATGCCGCCAAGCATCAGGCCCCGGGTGCGTTGCGCGCGCTATTCGATGCGCTGCGGCAAGACTGGCCCGTCACCCGTGCCGGCGAACCGGTCTGGATTGCGCAAGAAGTGATACCGGACGGCAACGTCAACCGGCGCGACTATCTGCCGATCGGCCGCCTCAACGAATTCAAATTCAGCTATGCGCTTCGCGATGCATTTCGCGGCAATGACGGACTCGCCGCTGACTCCTTGCCCGCGCTGATCGGGGTTCCCGGTGCCTGGGGCGGCAGTTGGGGCTTGCTGGACAGCAGCGAGGCGGTGGTATTCGTCAATAACTGGGACACCGAACGCAGCAACGATACGCTCAATGCCAGCAATGAAAGCGGTGCCGGCAACGATGTCGGCGCCAGCCGCCGCTACGACCTGGCCACGATCTTCATGCTGGCCTGGCCTTACGGACAGGCGCAGATTCAATCCGGCTTCCGCTTCACCCAACGCGATGCCGATGCGCCATCGACCCCACCGCTGGACGACAGCGGCGCACCACAGACCGCCGCCGGCTGGGACATGGTCCACCGCTGGGCCGACATCACCGCCATGATAGCCTTCCGCCATGCCACGGCCGGACTCGGGGTAGACCACTGGCAGACCGGTAGCCGGCAACAGATCGCTTTCGGACGCGGCGGCATCGGCTTTGTCGCACTCAATAACGACATGCTCCCCTGGCGCGCGCGCGTGCAGACCGGGCTGCCCGCCGGACGCTACTGCAATGTCGTCGCTGGCCTGGCGGCAGACGGCAACTGCCGCGGCGACACGCTCACGGTCGATGCGCAGGGCACGCTCGATCTCGACCTGCCGCCCAACGATGGCCGGACGGTGCCGGCGGTCGCCCTCTACCTGCGCCCGACGGCACGGAACATCCGCTAGCGGCGCGGAGATGTACGGTAGCTTGCAAAGCCGGGGATCTTCTCGGCGACGGGCCCGGCCGGCGAAGCGCTAAGTGCCCGGAGCGGGTTCGCGGCCACCGGTGCGCCGCCCTGCCTGTCATGAAAACGATGTGCCGACACCGGAAGCGGAGGAGCGCGTCAGCACGAAAACCGGGGCCCCGGAAAATGGGATGAGGGTGCGCGGGGAGGACCGTGCCCGTGGCTCCGGCCACGGATAGGGCGCCGGCGGCGTTGACCTTGTCCGGCGGCGAACGCACAATCGGCGACAGGGGTTTTCTTTCGCTGCACGCGACACCCGCCGCACGCCCCCTCTCCAACAAGGAAGCACGCATGGAATATCGCAAGCTGGGCCACAGCGACCTGAATGTCAGCCTGATCGCACTGGGAACCATGACCTGGGGCGAACAAAATACCGAGGCGGAAGCACACAGCCAGCTCGATCTGGCGCTCGAACACGGCATCAACCTGGTCGATGCCGCCGAAATGTATCCGGTCCCGCCGCGCCCGGAAACCCAGGGACTGACCGAAGCCTATATCGGCAACTGGCTGGCCCGCAGCGGACAGCGCGACCGCATCGTACTGGCCACCAAGGCGGCCGGACCGGCGTCCGACCCGAAACGTCCCGGCCATATCCGCGACGGCCAGCCGCACTTCGACCGCAAGAACCTGACTAGCGCGCTCGACGACAGCCTGCGTCGCCTGCGCACCGACTACGTCGACCTCTACCAGTTGCACTGGCCGGACCGCAATGCCAACTATTTCGGCCAGCTCGGCTATGCATGGAGCGACGATGCGCCGGGCAGCACCCCGATCGAGGAAACCCTGCGCGTCTTGCAGGACTTCGTCGCCGCCGGCAAGGTCCGTACCATCGGGCTATCCAACGAAACGCCGTGGGGCGTGGCCCGGTTTCTGAACGCGGCCGCGACGCTCGGTCTGCCGCGCGCCGTCAGCATCCAGAACCCCTACAGCCTGCTCAACCGCATTTACGAGATCGCGCTGGCCGAATTCAGCCATCGCGAAGGCGTCGGCCTGCTCGCCTACTCGCCACTGGCGTTCGGTACGCTGTCCGGCAAATACCTCGACGATGCGCGCCCATCCGGCGCACGGCTCACGCTGTTCGACCGTTTTACGCGCTATTCGAATCCGCAAGTCGCAACCGCCTGCCGCGACTACGTCGCCCTGGCGCGCGAGCACGGCATGTCGCCGGCACAGATGGCGCTGGCCTATGTCAATTCGCGCCCCTTCGTCACCAGCAACATCATCGGTGCGACGTCGATCGCGCAGCTTGAAGAGAACCTCGGCAGTCTGCAACTTCGGCTCGACGACACGGTCCTGGCCACTATCGAGGCGATTCACCAGCGCCAGCCCAACCCCGCGCCTTGACTCCGCTGCGCCGCCGCGAACGGCGGGCGGCGATTCAAGCCGCCCGGGCCTCAACCCGGCGCCGCAGTGGGCCAGTCATCCCACTGCGGCTGCGGCGGGAAACGCTGCGCAAGAAAATCCAGCAGCGTGCGCAGGGCTAGCGGCATATGCCGGCGCGAGGCATACACGGCATAGATGCTCATGTCGCGCGGCTTCGCGCCAGGCAGTACATTCAGCAGTTCTCCGCTACGGATCAGGGGCGCGGCCAGATAGGTCGGCAGCATGGCCACTCCGGCCCCCGCGCGCGCCGCCTGCATCAACGATACCGCTTCATTGGCGCTGACATTGCCGCCGACCGCGACCGCGACCGGTTCGCCATCGCGCTCGAACTGCCACACGCTCCTGCCGTAATAGGAATGCGTGAGACAGTTGTGCAGCGCGAGGTCTTCGATACGCCGCAGCGCAGGCTTGCCGCGCAGATAATCCGGCGCCGCACACACGACCGAGCGGCAGACGGTCAGTCGGCGGGCGATCACGTTCGGATCGAGATCATTGGTGATGCGAATGGCCAGATCGATGCGCTCCTCGACCAGATTCACGGCCCGGTCCAGCAGCACCATGTCGACCGCCACCGCCGGGTGGAGGCGCACAAACTCGGTGACGGCCTGCGCCAGTTGCGCCTGCCCGAAAGAGGTGCTGACCGTGATGCGCAACAAGCCTTGCGGCGCCTCCTCCGGCGCCGACACCGCCGTGCGCAGTTCATCGCTCAACGCCAGGACCTGCCGGCACCGCGGCAGCGTCTCCTTGCCTGCAGCGGTCAGGCTCAGTTTACGCGTCGTGCGGTGCAAGAGGCGCGCACCGGTCCACTCTTCCAGTTCGGCCAGATAGCGCGACACCACCGGACGCGACAGATCGAGCCGCAGGGCCGCCGCCGCCTGGCTGCCGCAGTCCACGACCGTTACAAACACGCGCATTGCCGTCAATCTGTCCACAATATGACCGCTTTTAGCAACAAACAATACTCAATAATAGCCTTTTTAGTGTCGATAAATGCAACTAAACTCCGCTCATTCCTTCATGACCGACACCGGAGATTCAGAATGTTGTCCCGATTCAAAACCCGCTCCCTGCTGGCAGCCGCCACCCTCGCCTTCGGCATTGCCGCGGCCGCATCGGCCGCCGACGCGCTCAAACTCGATGTCTACAACCCGGGTGCCGCGGCCCTATTCCCGGTATCGTCGGTTCTGGTCAGCGGCGAGCATGATGCGATTCTGATCGACGCCCAGTTCGGCAAGTCGCAAGCCGCCGAGCTGGTCGCGCGTATCCGCGCCAGCGGCAAGACGCTGACCACGATCTATATCAGCCACGGCGATCCGGATTATTATTTCGGACTGGAAACGCTCAGGGCCGCCTTTCCGGACGCCCGCATCGTCGCCTCGGCACCGACCGTCGCCCATATCCGGCAGACCATGGCCGCCAAGCTCGCCTTCTGGGGACCGAAGCTCGGAGCAGACGCACCGACGGCCACGGTGCTGCCCGAAACGCTGAACGGCGATTCCTTGCAGCTGGAAGGACGACGGCTGGACATCGTCGGCTTGCATGGCAGACAAGCCGAACGCAGCTTCGTCTGGATTCCCTCGCTCAAGGCCGTGGTCGGCGGCGTCGTGCTGTTCAACAACCAGCATGTCTGGATGGCCGATACCCAGAGCGCGCAGTCGCACGCCGACTGGCTCGCCACCCTGCGCACCATCGCCCGCCTGAAACCGCGTATCGTCGTCCCTGGGCACGCGCTGCCCGGCGCATCGACACCGCTGCAGTCGGTCGCGTTCACCGCCGGCTATATCCGCGCCTTCGACGCGGCGGCAGCGCGCTACCATGACTCGAGAGCCCTGATCGCGGCGATGAAGGCGCGCTATCCCCAAGCTGGAGAAGAAGGCTCGCTCGAGATCAGCGCCAAGGTCGCCAGCGGCGAGATGAAGTGGTAAGCCGTTAAAATCCGGGGCGGCGCAAGCCGCCCCTACACGCGGGACATTCGATGAAGACACGCTTGCTTCACTATATCTACGATCCGCTGTGCGGCTGGTGTTATGGCGCCGCGCCGCTGATACGCGCGGCAGCCTGCCGGCTGACCGTCGTCGCCCATGCCGGCGGCATGATGTGCGATGAAAACCGCCAGCCGGTGAGCCCCGCCCTGCGCGACTACGTGCTGCCGCACGACCGCCGCATCGAAAGCCTTACCGGCCAGCGCTTCGGCCGCGACTACACGGACGGTCTGCTGCGCGACCATGCCGCCGTATTCGATTCCGAGCCGCCCACCACCGCCATCCTGGCCGCCGAAGCGTTGGCCGGACAAGGACTGGCCATGCTGTCACGCTTGCAGATCGCACACTATGTCGAGGGCAGGCGTATCGCACAAAGCGGAGTGCTCTCCGAACTGGCCCGCGACATCGGCCTCGACGGCGAGGGTTTCGATGCGGCATTCGGGCAGGCGAGCGGCGCGCCGACCCGCGCGCATATCGGCGCGAGCCGCGCGCTGCTGGCCCGGGTCGGCGGCCGGGGTTTCCCGACACTGGCGCTGGAACGCGAGGGGCGCTTCGATCTCATCGATATCGGCCCCTGGCTCGGTCGGCCCGAAGCATGGGAAGCCTGGCTGGACAGCCCCGCCGCGAACGCAGACCGAAGCGGCGCCCCCGTCTGCGGGCCCGGGCACTGCGAAATCTGACTCACGGACTGGCGGTGATCCAGCGCGACTCCGGCAAGCGGATCTCGTCGCAATTGGGACCGGGGCCGCCGTAGTCGATCACCAGAAAATCGGACACGGCGTCCAGCGCGAGCAGCGGGTGATGCCAGACGCCTCGGGCGTAGTTCACCCCCTGGTTGCCTTGCGCGAGGAATACGCGCAACGAGGCCGGATCGATGCCGTCGCCGGCCGGCGCCACCGCCACCAGATAAGGACGGCCATCGAGCGGCATGAAAGCCTGGCTGCCTTTGGGGTGGCGCTCCAGCATGGTGAGCTCGAAGGGCAGCGGGCGCGGCTGGCCGCGAAACACGCTGACGACAGGATGCCCCTCGGCCGCCAGATCCACGCGCATCAGATCGTGATAGCGCTCGGTATTGCCGCCGTTGATACTGAAATGCCGGACCCCGTCGTCCGCCGCGATGACGTCGCCGAAGGGTGCGAAGGCCTCGCGCGTCAGCGGTTGCGCCCGCAGCCACACGCATTCGCTCATGGCGCGATCCGTCCCCAGATGCGCAGCCGCGAGACCCCGCCATCCGGAACGATGTTGAAACGCACATGCGTGACCGTGCCGAGGGCGGCCAGGCCGTCGTCGAAGCGGTGTTCGCGATCGGCCGCCAACGGGCGCTCCGGCAGCAGCAGCGGCCAGAACATGCTCTGCGTCACCAGCGACTGATCGGTTCCGCCCTCCACCCGCGCCGCCTGCAGCAGGCAGCGATCGGGGTAATTCCCCTTGAAATGCGCGGTATCGACCTCGATGAATTCGATGATTCCGGGCGCCCCGAGTTCGATGATGCACCAGTCGTTGCCAGGCTCGCGCCGACGCCGGGTCTCCCAGCCGTCCCCCATATCGACTCCGCGTCCCGGCAGCAATAAATTGGACGGCTGCCCGAAATGGGCATCGTTCCACGCCACCGCGCGTGCGCCGTTGCCGAGTGCCGCCAGATCGTACAAGGCGCCGGGTTCGTCGAAGACACCGACCGGCTGCCCATAGACGCGCAAGCGGGCCACACCGCCATCCGGGTAGATATTCACGCGCACATGCGTCCACACCCCTTCGCTGTCGATCGCGAGCAGATGATGGCGATTGCCCCCCAGGCTGCTGGCCGGCAACAGCGGCGTCCACTCGGCATGGCCCAGCACCTCGGCATCATCGCTCGGGCTCGCGCAGCCCTCGATCATGATCGCCGGGGCGAAATTGCCGGTGAAATGGCTGGTATCGATATCGAAACCCGCGATGCGCCCGCGTCGGCCGAGTTTGACGATGGCCCAATCGTGGCCGGTGCTGCGCTTGCGCCGTGTCTCCCAGCCATCCATCCACTTGCCGTTATCGTCGTATTTGCCCGGCACAAACACCGCCGGACGCGGATCGAGCATACGTTCCAGCGGGGCGAAAAATTCGTCGCTGGCGACGATGCCGCGCGCACCCAGACGGGGGTCGGCCAGGTTGACGGCGCGCTGTGCCCAGTCGGGCAGGTCGGCCGGCACGGAAATCAGTTCTGACATCTGCTTCATCCTTGTTGGTTTGCCGTCGCCGGGTGGCGTTCGTGCCAGTGGCGGGCGATATCGACACGCCGGCACACCCAGACGCGATCGTGATTTGCGACATGATCCATGAATCGTTGCAAGGCGCGCAGGCGCCCCGGCCGCCCCAGCAGCCGGCAGTGCATGCCCACACTCATCATCTTCGGGCTGTACTCGCCCTCCGCGTACAGGACATCGAAACTGTCGCGCAAATAGGTGAAAAAATCATCGCCGTGCGCAAAGCCCTGCGGCAGGGAAAAGCGCATATCGTTGACGTCGAGCGTATACGGCACGACCAGGCGCTGGACGGACTCGCCGTCGCTACGTTGCACCGGGGTCCAGAATGGCAGGTCGTCGCCATAATAATCGGAGTCGTACAGCAAGCCACCGTCGTCGGCGACCAGGCGCCGGGTGTTCGGGCTGTCGCGGCCGGTATACCAGCCCACTGGCCGCGTTCCGGTCATCTGTTCGATGATCTCCAGCCCCAGCCGCATATGCTCGCGCTCGGTCGCTTCGTCCACGGACTGATAGTGCAGCCAGCGCCAGCCGTGGCAGGCGATCTCGTGCCCCATCTCCCGGAAGGCGGCCGTCGCCTCGGGATTGCGCTGCAGAGCCATGCTGACACCGAATACGGTCAGCGGCCAGCCGCGGCGCTCGAACTCGCGCAGGATACGCCAGACGCCGACGCGAGAGCCATATTCGTAGATGGACTCCATGGACAGATGGCGGTCCGCAAAACTCGCGGGATTGAACATCTCGGACAGAAACTGCTCGGAACCCGCGTCGCCATGCAATACGGAGTTTTCACTGCCCTCTTCGTAGTTGAGTACAAACTGGACGGCGATCCTGGCGCCGCCCGGCCAGTCGGCCGACGGCGGATTCCGGCCGTAGCCGACCATATCGCGCGGGTAGGATTGTGACGGATGCATGTTCGCACTCCAGCAAAAAGACATCATGTGTTCAGCAACTGTCGTGCCAGCGCATCATGCCGCGCAAGCCGGGCCGCGGGCGGCCCGATGACCGTCCGGGTGATATCGGCCTCGTCGGCCAGGGCATGCTGCCGGGGCAACGCTCGGTGACGGGGCCCGTTCTGATCGCAGGGCCGGATTCATGCCTCCTCCCGCGTCGCGGCGGGTTCGCGCCTCAGCAGCAACTGTGCGGCGATGGCAATCGCGATGGATGCCGGGTCCTTGGCGTGAATGCCGGGCACGCCCACCGGGCAGATCATGTCCGTCGCATCCAGCCCGCGCTGAGCCAGGCGCCGGACAAAGGACGCGCGCTTGCTGCGAGAGCCTATCATCCCGAAATAGGCGAAATCTGCGCGCGCCAGAATGTGTTCGGCCAGGAGCAGGTCGAGATCGTGACGATGCGTCATCACCAGATACCAGGCCCCGCCCGGCGCGGCGGCGATACACTCTTCCGGCGCGTCGGTCGACTCGATCTTCACTCC
Source organism: Paludibacterium yongneupense DSM 18731 (assembly GCF_000422925.1). Lineage (GTDB taxonomy): Bacteria > Pseudomonadota > Gammaproteobacteria > Burkholderiales > Chromobacteriaceae > Paludibacterium > Paludibacterium yongneupense. The sequence continues at coordinate 297,456 of NZ_AUGZ01000004.1, read as the reverse complement.
GGCCGGCCAGGGATGCTCGAAGGCCGGCATCTGCTCGCGCGTGTCTATCCAGTGCAGCGGCCAGCCGGTCGGCGCCAGCACCCGCACCAGCGCTTCGCCGACATGGCCGGCGCCGAACAACAGCAAGGGCGCGGCCGCGGGCGGCAGAAACTGGCTGAAATGCCATTCCTCGCCAGCGATGAGCACGCCCGCATCCGCGGGGGCAGCCGTATCGTCTGTCGTCCATGCGCTTGCCCGTCCCCGGCTCACGCGCCGCACGCATCCGTGGCCGCTATCCAGCGCCGCCGCCAGCGGCAGCCAGTCGGCCAGCGCCGAGGCGCGGATACGCTCGTACACCAGCCAGACCACGCCGCCGCAGCACTGCCCGAGCCGAGCCGCCAGATTCTGTTTTTGCAGCTGCCGCGCCGGCCCGCCATCCAGCAGGGTGCGCGCAGTCTCCGCCGCCTCCCACTCCAGATGACCGCCGCCTATCGTGCCGACGATGTCACCGGCCCCCACCAGCATCGCGGCCCCCACTTCGCGCGGCACGGAGCCGTCGGTGCGGGCGACAGTGACCAGAACCAGGTCTTCGCCTCCTGCCAGCCGGGCCACCAGGGTCCGCCACAGAGCCGGCACGGCTATGCCCCTCCCAACGCGCGCAGCACCGATTCCGGAGTCGCCGGCGCCGCCAGCGCCGGCAGCGAGCCCGGGCCGAGCGCGCTCGCCGCCGCGTCGCGGATCGCAAAAAAGACAGACAGAGCCAGCATCAGCGGCGGCTCGCCCACCGCCTTCGAGCGGTAAATGGAATCCTCGACGTTCGCGTTATCGAACAGCGCGACGCGGAACACCGGCGGCACGTCATGCACCGCCGGAATTTTGTAGGTGGATGGAGCATGGCTCATCAGTTCGCCCGCACGGTTGCCATCCGGCCTCCGCCACACTTCTTCCGTCGTCAGCCAGCCCATGCCCTGGATAAACCCGCCCTCGATCTGCCCGATGTCGATGGCCGGATTCAGGGAGCGTCCGACGTCATGCAGAATATCCACCGCGAGCAGCCGCGTCTCCCCGGTCAGCGTATCCAGCGCCACCTCGCTCACCGCCGCGCCATAGGCGAAGTAAAAAAATGGACGCCCGAGGCGGGTGACCGGATCGTAATGAATCTTGGGCGTGCGATAGAAACCGTCGCTCCACAACTGGATGCGCGCCATATAGGCACGCGCGGCGACCTCGGAAAAACCGGCATCGTACCCCGGCGCGCGCACGCGCCCGCGCTCGAACACGACGTCTTGTGGCGCAACGCCGAGTTCGCCCGCCAGCCACTCGGCCAGCCGCCCGCGCACCGTCAGCGCGGCGGCCTGCGCCGCCTTGCCGTTGAGATCGGTGCCGCTGGAAGCGGCAGTGGCCGAGGTGTTCGGCACCCGGGTGGTATCCGTCGATGCGAGCCGGATGTCCGCCAGCGGGAGTCCGAAGGCATCGGCGACGACCTGGCGCACCTTGGTATGCAGCCCCTGCCCCATTTCGTTTCCGCCGTGGCTGAGCAACACCGTGCCGTCGGAATAGACATGGACCAGGGCACCGGCCTGGTTATACTGCACGGCGTTGAAGGAAATGCCGAATTTGACCGGCGTCAGGGCGATGCCCTTCTTCAGTATGGGGCTGTTTGCATTGAATTCGGCAATGGCCGCCCGTCGCTCGCGGTAGCGGCTGGAGACCTCCAGCTCGGCGACCAGCGCCGGCAGGATATTGTCCTCGACCTGCATCCGGTAAGGCGTCCTGTCGCGTCCCGCGGCGGGGTCGGGGTCGTAGAAATTGACCCTGCGCACGTCGAGCGGGTCGCGCCCCAGCCGCCGCGCCACATCATCGATCACGGCCTCGATCGCCATCAGGCCCTGCGGGCCGCCGAAGCCGCGAAACGCCGTATTCGATGCCGTGTGGGTCTTGCAGCGCAGATTGCGGACGGCGACGGCATCCAGATAGTAGGCATTGTCGACATGGCCGATCGCGCGGTCGTTGACCGGCCCGGACAGATCGGCGGAGAAGCCGCAATCGGACGCCAGTTCGAATTTCACCCCGGCCAGCCGGCCATCGTCGTCGAAACCGGCCTCCCAGCGCAGACGAAACGGATGACGCTTGCCGGTGAGCGCCATATCGTCGTCGCGGTCCAGCCGCATCTTGACCGGGCGCCCGGTACGCGTCGCCAGCAAGGCGGCCAGACACGCCCATTGCGCCGACTGCGTTTCCTTGCCGCCGAAGCCGCCCCCCATGCGTCGGCACTCTACGCTGACCTGATGTGCGCGCCAGCCTAACGCGTGTGCGACCAGATGCTGCATTTCGGTCGGGTGCTGGGTTGAACACCAGACGTGCACGCTGTCGTCCTCGCGCGGCAAGGCATAGCTGATCTGCCCTTCAAGGTAGAAATGCTCCTGCCCCCCGAGGCGGGTTTCGCCGTGCGCCCGATGGGCGGCGCCGGCAAGCGCCGCCTCGACGTCGCCACGCGCGAGATCGGCGGGCGGCAAAACCCATGACTCGGCGTCAATCGCCTGTTCCAGCGTCAGAATTGCCGGCAGCGGCTCGTAGTCGACGCGCGCGCGCCGTGCCGCGCGACGGGCCGCATCGTGCGTCTCGGCAGCGACCACGAATAGTGCCTGGCCGAAGAACTGGACGACGCCATCGGCCAGCAAGGGGTCATCCGGCAGAATCGGCCCCCCGTTATTGGCGCCGGGGATATCGGCGGCCGTCATGACCGCGACCACCCCTGGCGCGGCGCGGACCGCATCCAGGTCCAGCCGCCTTATCCGCCCATGGGCGCACTCGGCCATGCCGACGGCGGCATGCAGGGTGCCGGCCAATTCGGCCATATCGTCGACAAAGGTCGCGCGTCCGCTGACATGCAAGTGCGCGCTTTCATGCGGCAGCGGCTTGCCGACGAGCGCGGCCGGCGTCTCGTTCTTCAATGCATTCATGGCGTGGCCTCCAGCGCTTCGATGGAAACCGGCAGCGCGGTACCGATTTCGAGCCAGAACCGTCTCAGCAGATTCGCCGCCACCGTCAACCTGTAGTCGGCGCTCGCCCGCACATCGGACAGCGGGGTGAAATCGGCGGCGACAGCCGCAGCGGCGGCCTCGAAACTCGCGGCGCAGAACGGCGCGCCGATCAACGCGGCCTCGGCACTGGCTGCGCGCCGTGGCACCGCCGCCATGCCGCCGAAGCCCAGCCGCGCCGTGCGAATCGTCCCATCCGTCACGGTCAGTCCGAAGCCGGCGCAGACAGCGGAAATATCCTGGTCAAAACGCTTGGAGACCTTGTAGATCGCAAAATGCCGTCCGGCTTCGGGCGATGGCAAAGGGATGCGCACACGGCACAGGATCTCGTCCGGGGCAAGCGCGGTACGCTGATAGGCAAGATAGAAATCCTCCAGCGCCAGTTCGCGCTCGCCGCCGACGGAAGCCAGTACGACGGTGGCCCCGGCAGCGATCAAGGGGGGCATGCTGTCGCCGATGGGAGAGCCGTTGGCGACGTTCCCCCCCAGCGTGCCTGCGTTGCGTACCGGGCCGGAGGCAAAGCGGCGCCTCAACCCGTCCCAGGCCGGATGCAGCAGGGCCAGTTCTTCGAAGGCGCGCTCAAGCGGGACGGCGGCGCCGATTTCGAGCCAGGCCCCGTCGTTGGACACGGTTCTCAACTCGGCAACGCCGCCGACGAAAATCACCTCTCCCGGATCGCGCAACTGCTTGGTCACCCACAGGCCGACGTCGGTCGCGCCGGCCACCAGCCTGGCTTGCGGCGCGCGTGCGCGCCGCTCGAGCAGATCGGCCAGCGTCCTCGGGGCCGCGTAACGGGCGTCGCCCTCCCTCCCCTCCAGCACCGGCAGTTCACGCAGGGCCTCGAGCGCCGCCGCGATCGGGCCGCGCTGAAGCTCGACTCGCGGCGAGGCATAGGCTGCCCGCGCCGCGTCCATGATGGGGCGATAGCCGGTGCAACGGCACAGATTGCCGGAGAGCGTGTCTTGCATCGCCTCCTGCGATGGGCAGTGCGGGTGGTTCTCGTACATCGCCCACAGCGACATCACGAAACCCGGCGTGCAAAACCCGCACTGCGAGCCGTGGCAATCGACCATCGCCTGCTGGACCGGGTGCAGAACGCCGCCCGCGGCCAGGTCCTCCACGGTGAACAGGGCCTTTCCATCGAGCGAGGGCAGAAAGCGGATGCACGCGTTGACGGCCGCCAGTTCGAGCCTGTCGCCCACGCGCTCGCCGATCACCACGGTGCAGGCGCCGCAGTCGCCTTCGCCACAGCCTTCCTTGGTGCCGACGGCGCCGATGTCTTCGCGCAGATACTGCAATACCGTGCGCGTAGGCGAACTCACCGTCAGTGTGCGCACGGCGCCGCGAAAGTAAAACTGAATCTGGTTTCGTGTCATGGCTACGCTTCCGGTCCGAATGAGAATGGGGCGCGCCCCAAAAGCGGGCATCCGCCGCCCCGGGCGGTGGCGCCCGGCGGCGGTTTTACGCTGTCATTGTGGAATTTAGCCCAGCGCGGCCCGTCGCGACTATCCGTATTCACAGTATAAAGTTTATCGGCCGGAGGCAATGGCGGCGGCGGAGCTTGGAACGGGAATTGCTTTCCCTGAAAATACCGACAGCTACGGAGCACTGACAATGAAAATGTCCTACTCGTGGGAATCAATCGACGTGCACCTGTTGCAGATTCTGCGCGCCCTGCTCACCGAATGTAGCGTATCCAACGCCGCGCGCCGGCTCAATCTGTCGCAACCGGCGGTCAGCACGGCCCTGCGTCGCCTGCGCGACATCACGGGCGATCCCCTGCTGGTGCGCAGCCGCAACGGCATGACGCCGACCGAGCGCGCAACAGCGCTGCTCGAGCCGGTCAAGATCGCCTTGCAGCAGATCGAGACCATCGCCATCCAGCAAATCCGCTTCAATCCGGCGCAAACCAGGCGCGTTTTCAATATCGCGACCCCCGACTATCTCAACGCCTCCTTGCTCAGCCATCTGGTCGGCCGCTTGCGCCAGATCGCGCCGCTGTCGCAAATCGCCATCCATTCGCTGGGACCGAATTTCGACGCGGTAGGGGCACTGGAAAACGGCGAACTCGACGTGGTGGTCGGCAATTGGCCGCAGCCGCCCGAACAGTTGCGCATGATGCCGCTGTTCGAGGACGACGTCGTCTGCCTGATGCGTGCGGGGCACCCGCTGGCCGAGCGGGTGATGGATGTCGAAACCTATCTGGCGGCCGATCATGTGCTGCCCAGCCCCTATTCGGTCGGCCAGCGCGGCGTGATCGATCTGCACCTGGCGCGCGAGCGCCTCAAACGCAATGTCGCCGCCTATGTACCCTACTTCAATATGGTGCCCTACCTGCTGGCGCAGAGCGACATGATCTTTTCCGGGCCGCGCCATTTCGCAGAGTACTTCTGCCAGCACATGCCCCTGATCGTGCGCGAGGTACCGGTCGCCTATCCGCCGATGAATTTCTATCTGTTGTGGCACGACCGCACGCACACGGCCGAAGAGTGCCGCTGGTTGCGCGACCAGATTGTCGCGATGGCGCGCAGTCCGGTGTGGCGGGCAACGAAGCCCCCGCTCGCCAGCGTGGCCTGAGCAGGACGCCGAGACGACAGACGACACAGGCCCGCCATCCCTGCGGCGAAGCGGCTCCGGTCAAGCCAGCCGGTCCAGCAGTCTCCAGCGAGCGATGCGGGCGACCTCGGCCAGCGCGGTGGCGAGTGCCACGTCCGGCGCATCGTCAAGCCGCGCGCGCAGGCTGGCAATGATGTCCTGGCGACTCAGTCCGCGCACGGCGATCACGAAAGGAAACCCGAAGCGCTCGCGGTAGGCGGCATTCAACTGCTGCAAATCGGCAAACTCGTCGGGCGAGCACTGGTCGAGCCCGGCCCCGTGCTGTTCGCGGTTCGATTCCGCAGTCAGCTCGCCGCGCACGGCGGCCTTGCCGGCCAACTCGGGGTGGGCGCACAGCAGTTGCAGCTGCTGCGCGCGTCCGGCGCCATACATCGCCTGCTCCAGTGCATGCGACAAGGCCGCGCTATCGGCGAAAGGCCGCCATGCCCAGGCGGCGGCGGCCACCCACGGCGAATGCTCGAACACGCCGTCCAGCACCGCCACGAACCCGTCGCGCGGCATGACGGACAATTCGGCCAAGGTATACTTCATCGCTGCCTCCTGTGAATAGCCTGCTGTCTGCAGCATACGAAGTCCGCCGCGAAGCCTACAAGTGCGATTCCGTTATAAAGATGTTGCCATTATTCGCGGGCGCCCCGCGTTATCCACGGCGAGCTATACCAGTTATTCATACGGATCGGCGGAGCTGACTTTATACTTTTTTCATCCTCCATCACCGCAGCGGCACCGCCATGAGCCAACTCTCGATCCATGTTCTCGACACCGCCAATGGCGTCCCCGCCGCCGGCATGGCCTACTGCCTGCTCCGAGCCGGCGAGGAATGGCCGGTGGCGCAAGGCGTCACCACCCTCGACGGCAGGGCCGATGCCCCCCTGCTGGCGGGCGATGCGTTCCGCGCCGGCGTATACGAGTTGAGCTTCGAAGTGGCCGCCTACTTTCGCGCACGCGGCGTCGATCTGCCCGAGCCGCCCTTTCTCGATCGGGTGACCTTGCGCTTCGGCGTGGCCGATGCCGGATCGCGCTACCATATCCCGCTCCTGGTTTCGCCGTGGAGCTATTCGACCTACCGGGGGAGCTGAGATGGACAGCGCCTATCTGATCGAATGCGCAGGCCTGCTGCTGCGCTGGCTGCACCTGATCGTCGGAATCGCCTGGATCGGCGCCTCGTTTTACTTCATCTGGCTCGACGACAGCCTCAAGGAGCCGACCGATCCCGGACTGATAGAGAAAGGCGTCGGCGGCGAGCTGTGGGCCGTGCACGGCGGCGGATTTTACAATCCGCAGAAGTACCGCGCGGCCCCGCAAACGCTGCCGCAGGAGCTGCACTGGTTCAAGTGGGAAGCCTACTCCACCTGGATCACCGGCTTGCTGCTGGTCTCCACCCTTTATTACGTGCAGGCCGGCAGCTATATGATCGCGCCGGACAAAGCGTTGCAAAATCCGGCCGCGGCCGTTGGCACCGGTATCGCGACACTGGTCGGCGGCTGGCTGGTCTACGACGTGCTGTGCCGCCTCTTGTTCAAACGCAGCCCCCTGCTGTTCGGTCTCGTCTACGGCGCCTTCGTGATCGCGATGGCGGCCCTGCTCGATCACCTGCTGGCCGGCCGCGCCGCCTTCTTGCACATCGGCGCGATGCTGGGTACCACCATGGTCGCCAATGTCTTTTTCTGGATCATTCCCGGCCAGAAAAAAATGGTCGATGCCATGCGCCGCGGCGAGCGGCCAGACCCGATTCATGGACTGCGCGGCAAGCAGCGCAGCGTGCATAACAACTATCTGACGCTGCCGGTGCTGTTCGCCATGATCAGCAATCATTACGCGTTCACCTATAACGCACCGCATGCCTGGCTGGTGCTGGCGCTGATCATGATCGCGGCGGTACTGATCCGCCACTTCTTCAATCTGCGCCATAAAGGCGTCTACGTCTGGTCCTACCCGGCTGCCGGCGCGGCGATTTTGCTTGCCACGCTGGTCTGGATCGCGCCGGCGCCGCTCGCAGGGACGGCCGCCGGCAAGGCGCCGAGCCTGCTGCAAGTGCGCACGGTGTTCGATGCGCGCTGCATTGCCTGTCATTCGGCCCATCCCACGCTGGTGGCGGCCGCCCCCAATGGAGTCCGGCTCGACAGCGATGCCGCCATCCGTGCCGCGGCGCCGCGCATCTACCAACAGGTGGTGCAGCTGAAAGCCATGCCGCTCGGCAATGTCACCCACATCAGCGACGATGAGCGCGACCTCGTCGCCCGCTGGTACCGCGGCGGCGCCCAGTAAACCGGGGGGGCGGCCCCGCCGAAGCCGCCCCCGTGCGCCCGCATTGCCATCCGCGCAACACCCCACCGCCCCGACCACCGTTATTTCTTGCATGTTCCACCCCGTCAGCCTAAAAATGTAATCGCTTACATAGCCAAAGCGGGAATGCGCTCTTGCGCGGATTTCCGCCGTGGCGACAAGCGGGCGCCTACGGGCGACCCGCAGTAAGGAATCGCGCCGCCCGCTCAACGCTCGCGGTCGGGCGCGAGCCGTCGGGCAAGTGCCCGGCCGCGTCACCGAAGTCCAAACAGAGAGACAGAGGCAATGATCATGGATGGAACCCCCCGCGCTGTTACAAGCCCGCCGAGAATCCGTCGTATGCAGACGCTCGCACTGAGCCTGCTGATGCTGGGCGGCATCGTCAACTACCTGGACCGGGGCGCTCTGGCCGTCGCGAACCAGGCTATCCGTAGCGACCTCGGGCTGTCGCTCGGGCAGATGGGCCTGTTGTTATCGGCCTTCTCGTGGAGCTATGCCCTGTTTCAGCTGCCGGTCGGCGCGCTGGTCGACCGTTTCGGTCCGCGCAAATTGCTGGGGACCGGGCTGGTTCTGTGGTCGCTCGCACAGCTGGCCGGCGGCCTCGTTTCGACGTTCGGTTATTTCATCCTCGCCCGCATCGTACTCGGCATCGGCGAGGCGCCTCAGTTTCCCTCTGCCGCCCGCGTGGTCAGCGACTGGTTTCCGCTGCGCTCGCGCGGCGTTCCGACCGGGATCTTCAATTCGGCATCGCCGCTGGGAACCGCGCTGGCCCCCCTGTGCCTGTCCATCGTGGTGGTGTCATTCGGCTGGCGCTACGCCTTCTTCGTGACAGGCGGGCTCGGACTGGTGGTCGCCGCCATCTGGTTCGCGCTATACCGCGACCCGGTCGCGACAGCGATGAGTGCGCAAGAGCGCAACTACCTGGACGAGGGCAAGGTCGAACCGCAGCACAGCGCTGGCAAGCTGACATTTTCAGACTGGCGCCGCCTGTTCGCGCATCGCACCACCTGGGGCATGCTGATCGGCTATTTCGGCTCGGTCTATCTGAACTGGGTTTATCTCACGTGGCTGCCCAGCTATCTCACACTGGAGCGGCACATGAGCCTGCTGCACACGGGTTTCGCGGCCGCGCTACCCTTTTTCTGCGGCTTTATCGGCTCCCTCGTCGCCGGCTGGTTTTCCGACACCATCACCCGGGGCGGCAACGAGCCGGTGACGAGCCGCCGCCGCGCGGTCGTCATCGCGATGCTGGGCATGGTGGCCTTTACCATCCCGGCGGCGCTGGTCGAGAGCAATGCCGTGGCACTGGCCTGCATCTCGGTCGTCATCTTCCTTGCCAACGCCGCATCGGCATCGTCGTGGGCGCTGGCCACCGCCGCCGCGCCGCCCAGCCGGGTGGCCTCGCTGGGCTCGATCCAGAATTTCGGCGGCTTTCTCGGCGGAGCGCTTGCTCCCATCCTGACCGGATTCATCGCGCAGGCCTGGTCCTTCGTTCCGGCGCTGCTAACCGCCGCCGCCATCGCCTTCGTCGGCGCCATGAGTTATCTGCTGCTGGTCCGCAAACCGATCCCGGAGCAAGCGTCCATGCCGTTACCGCACGCGACGCGGTCCGTTTGACGCCCCCTCAACCCGACACTTTCACCGAGAACACAGACATGGTCCAAACCTCACGTTTCAGCACCGTAGTCGAAGGCATTGTCCCGGTCATGCTGACCCCGTTCGACGAATCCGGCGCGATCGACTACTCCGGCCTCGAACGCCTGATCGAATGGTATATCGCGCACGGCGCCGACGCGCTGTTCGCTGTCGCGCAATCGAGCGAGATGCAATACCTCTCGCTGGACGAACGCGCCGCGCTCGGCCGTTTCGTGGTCGAAAAAGCGGCCGGCCGGGTACCGGTAGTCGTCTCCGGCCACATCAGCGACGACATCGGAGCCCAAGTCGAAGAATTGCAGGCCGCGGTCGAAACAGGTGCCCAGGGGGTGGTCATCGTGACCAACCATCTCGACCCGCAGCGCCAGGGGCGCGCCGCCCTGACCGCCAATCTGGAACACCTGCTGGCCCGGCTGCCGTCCTCGCTGCCGCTCGGCTTGTATGAATGCCCGGCCCCCTATCGCCGCCTGCTCGACGACGACGAGCTGGCGTTCTGCATCGCAAGCGAACGCTTCATCATGCTCAAGGATGTCAGCTGCGACCTGGAAACGGTCAAGCGCCGCGTCAAACTGGCACAAGGGTCCGCGCTCAAGATCCTCAACGCGAACGCCGCCATCGCCTGGGATGCGATGAAGGCCGGCTCGGCCGGTTTCAACGGCGTATTCACCAATTTTCATCCCGACCTGTATCAATGGCTGCGCCTGCGCAGCGACGCCGATCCGGCGCTGGCGGAAGAACTGGCCACCTTCCTGGTGCTCAGCGCCGTATCGGAGGCGCTCGGCTACCCGGCGCTGGCCAAGCTCTATCACCAGCGCATCGGCACCTTCGACTCGATCCGCTGCCGCGTCATCGACTATGATATCCGCGAACGTTACTGGGCACTGGATGCCGTTCTCGACAAAATCGTGCAGGGAACCGAGCATTTTCGCGCCCGTATCGCAGCGCTGCCAGGGCGCTGAACGCGAACGACCGCAGCCGGGCGGCGACGAAGGCCGCCTGCGCGGGTTAAGATGCGTGTTCTTGTTCCGACATCCGCGAAAGTTACGATGCCAAGCTCGACCAAGCCCACGCCCCCCTCCCCGCGCGCCGCGCAATCGCGTGCGCGCCGGGGGACAGGCCGTGCGGTACTGGACGATGTGGCCCGGCTCGCCGGCGTCTCGACCGCAACGGTCTCGCGTGCATTCAACGAACCCGACAAGGTTTCGCCTGCCGTGCGCGAACGCGTGCAGCAGGCCGCGCTGGCGCTCGACTGGCTGCCCAACGCCGCGGGCCGCGCGCTGGCTTCGACTCGAAGCCATATCGCCGGCACCATCATTCCAACCCTGGACGACCAGGTTTTCGCCTCCCTGGTCAGCGGCACGCAATCCGTCTTCGCCGCACGCGGCATCACCTTGTTCCTTGGCTGCTCCAACTACGATCCGGCCCAGGCGCTGACCCAGGTCAGGGTCATGCTGGAGCGCGGCGTCGAAGCCATGACCATCGTGGGAGAAGCGCATCCGCCCGAGCTGTTCGAAGCACTGACCCGCTACCGCGTACCCTATGTTGTCGTCTACTCCTACCGTGCAGAAAGCCCGCACCCCTGCATCGGTTTCGATAATCGCGCCGCTTTCGCCAGCCTGACCGACTACCTGATCGCACAAGGCCACCGCACGTTTGCCGTCGTCATGCAGCCGGCGCGCGACAACGACAGGGTCCAGGCGCGTCTGGATGGCATACGCGACGCGCTGGCCGGCCACGGCCTCGCACTGCTGCCGCAGCACCTGCACGAGGGCGAATCGGGCATGGCCTTCGGCCGGCGCAGCCTGCGCGCGCTCTGGCAGGCGCCGGGTCCGCGGCCCAGCGCCATTCTATGCGGCAACGACCAGCTAGCCTTCGGCGTTTTGCGCGAAGCGGCCGAGCTCGGAATCGACATTCCGGGCCAACTGTCGGTTGCCGGCTTCGACGATGTCGCCATGGCACGCGAGATCACGCCGGCACTGACGACGATGCGTGTGGACACGCACGAGATCGGCCGCCTCTCGGCCCTGCATCTGCTGGAAATACTGGATGGTGCCGCGGCGGCGCCGGGTCGCCGGGTCGAGGCCAGGCTCTGCCCGCGCGCATCGACCGGACCCGCGCCGGCAATGGACTCGACAAGGCGGTAGCCGACAGCCCGCCGACTCGCCCCTGTCGGGAACATCGGCCGCCATGCGCGGTCTTATCCGCTCGTTGATTTTCCGCTATTTCACGCGACGCCGCGTACCTTGCAAAGGCCCACTATGGAACACCCGTCCCGTTCGTCGAACCCGCGCATCGAGCACCGGAAATCCCGTTTGGGAAATTTGATTTTTCTAAGCCGATGGCTACAGCTGCCGATCTATCTGGGGCTGATCGTGGTACAGGGCGTTTATGCCTACAAATTCCTGCACGCACTATGGGAAATGATGAGCCATTTGCCATCGCTCACCGAGACCGAAATCATGCTATCCGTCCTCGGTCTGATCGATGTGGCGATGATAGCCAACCTGCTGCTCATGGTCACGGTCGGTGGCTATGAAACCTTCGTCTCCCGGCTGCGCATAGACGAACACCCGGATCAGCCGGAATGGCTGGACCACGTGAATGCCTCGGTGCTCAAGGTCAAGCTGTCCATGGCCATCATCAGCATTTCGTCCATCCATCTACTGCAGACTTTCATCAATGTCGGCGATTTGCCCGAGCATACGGTCAAATGGCAGTTGCTGCTGCATCTGGCCTTTTTGCTGTCGGCCATGGCCATCGCCTACACCGACCGGCTGCTGACTCAGGCACACCGCGCCTGAGAGGCAGACGCAAAAAAACCGCCGGCAACGGCGGTTTGACACCGGCGCGCCTTCCCGGCGGGAAGGCGTCCGGTCATTTCGGGATATCGCTGGCCACGCCCTGCACGTAGAAATTCATCTTGCTCAAGTCGGCGTCGGAGTAAACCTTGCCGGCGGCGACAAAGACCTTGCCGCCCTGATCCTTGACCGGCCCGGCGAACGGATGCAGCTTGCCGCTGCGCAAACCGTCGCGGCGGGCGAGAACCAGCGCCTTGACATCGGCTGGCACCAGGGGGCTGAAGTGGCCGATATCGAGCGCACCTTGCTTGACGCCCCACCAGATATGGGCGGGCTTCCAGGTTCCGGCCTTGATCTCGGCAACGGCCGAGGTGTAGATCGGTGCCCAGTTCAGTTCGGAGGCCGCCAATTGCGCGTCGCCGCCGAATTTACTCATGTCCGAATCCCAGCCGAAAGCCAGCGCGCCTTTTTCCTTGGCCGCCTGCACCACGGCCGGCGAGTCGGTATTCTGCATCAGGACGTCAGCCCCCTGCGACAACAGACTGAGTGCGGCTTCGCGTTCCTTGCCCGGGTCGAACCAGCTGTTGACCCATACCACACGGGTCTGGGTGGACGGGTTCACACTGCGTGCCCCCAGGGTAAAGGCATTGATGTTGCGGATCACCTCGGGGATGGGGATGGATCCGACCACGCCGAGCTTGCCGGATTTGCTCATCTTGCCGGCCAGCACGCCGAGCAGATAGGCCCCTTCATAGGTGCGGACATCGTAGACCCCGAGATTGGGGGCCGTCTTGTAGCCGGTGGCATGCATGAAAACGGTTTTCGGGAAGGCGCGGGCCACCTTCTCCATCTGATTCATGTAACCGAAGGAGGTGCCGTAGATGACCTTGTATCCCTTCTGTGCAAGATCGCGGAACACCCGCTCCGAATCGGCGGTTTCCGGGACATTTTCGACAAAGGTGGTCTGTACCGCGCTGCCATAACGGGCTTCCAGCGCCTTGCGCCCCTGATCGTGCGAATAGGTCCAGCCGTGGTCGCCGGTCGGACCGATATAGACGAAGGCCGCCTTCAGCGGCTCGGCGGCCTGGGCCGCGAGCGAGAACATCATGCCCGCCGCGAGACAGGACAGCAGTTTGCTGCGAATTCCGAACATGCTCGACTCCTTGAATGACTGGACGGCGTAAACAGAAGCGCCCGCTACCCGCAGACGATCCGCATTGAACGACACGAGTGAGTCTAGCAGTCCACCCCGGCGCAACCCATCAGTTGCAATTTATGTTCAGTATTCGCTTTTCGATAGATACGGACCCGGCACCAGCCCGCATACTGAGAGCTGCCCGACCTCGAGGAGTCCACCGCCGTGACAACCCTATCGCCCGAAGACACGCACTTTCTGCAAATTGTCATACGGATGTCGCTGGAGGCGAGGCAAGCGGGAAAACATCCGTTCGCCGCCATTGTCGTCGACGCCTCGGGCGTGCTTCTGGCACAAGCGATCAATGATGCGCTGCCGCCCGACGGCGATCCGACCCGCCACGCGGAGTTGATCGCAGCCGGCCGGGCGACCCACGCCGCCGCACGGGAGCAGCTGGCCGACGCGACCCTGTACACCAGCGCCGAACCCTGCGCCATGTGTGCCGGGGCGATTTACTGGTGCGGCATAGGCCGCGTGGTCTACGCCCTGTCCGAAACCCGCTTGCTGACGCTGACCGGCAATCATCCGGAAAATCCGACCCTGGCCCTTCCCTGCCGCGACGTATTCGCGCGCGGACAAAGAAGGATCGCGGTTGCGGGTCCGGCACTCGAAGACGATGCCGCCGCCGCCCACCACGGATTCTGGAGTGCGCCCCGGTGAGCGGCGCCGCGGCAGTCATGGCCGACTGACCTCGCTGGCATATGAGATCACCCAGCGGTCGATGGCTTCGCGTTCGGCCATACTCAGGCTGTCGTCATCCGTCGGCGCCATGTTCTGCCCGCGCACCGCGCGGCAGGGTTCGGCAGTCGCGCTCCGCGGGCAGCGGGTCATCGCCTCCGGCCGCTCCAACGCGCGTTCCATACCGGAGCGGTAGGCCGTGCCGGAAACATACAGCGCGAGCAGCAGCCACCCCAGCCTGCGTCCCCAGGGGGGGCAGCCCCCGCCCCGGCAGTATCCGGCCAGCCACTGCCGCTGGCAACGTGCCGCGTGCATGCATCGCAATACCGCATTTTTCAGCATAAGGACGTCCTCCGCCATGGCTAGACACGCGGAACGCCCCCATGCCTGTGGCGAGCCGTCCGCTCACTAAGCATAAGAAATACTTTAATCTGTTTTTATATTTTGTTTATATATATTGATTCGGAATATTACGACTTTGTCCCGACCCGCTCAGGGCAGGCAGGCGGCGATGGATTCGAGATGCAGATGCTGCTCCAGCATATCGGCCAGTCGCTCGATATCCTGCTCACGCAGCGCCGGGTAGTCGAAGAAAGCCGGTGCCGACAGGCCGGCCCAGGCCAGCAACGCGCGGCAGGCCTCCGGATGATCGAACAGACCGTGCAAATAACTGCCGAGGATCTGACCATCCTCCGACAGCGCGCCGTCATGCCCGTCGACGAGTGCGACGGCCGGGCGCGCGAGGGCGGGGCCGCGCGACACGCCCATATGGATCTCGTAGCCGCTGACTTCGGCCGCGTCCAGTGCCAGCCGTCCCGTCACGCGGGTCAGCCGCTTGGCGGGGGTCAATTCGGTTTCCATGTCGAGCAGCCCCAGTCCGGCGCTGCTGCCGGAGGCGCTCTCCAGACCGAGCGGATCGTGCAACTGTCGTCCCAGCATCTGGAAACCGCCGCAGATGCCGATGACTTTCCCGCCGTAGCGCAAATGGCGGGCAAGGACCGCCTCCCAGCCGTTCGCACGCAAGAAGTCGAGGTCGCGACGCACATTTTTACTGCCCGGCAGCACAATCAGATCGGACGCGGGAATCGGCTGCCCGGGTCCGACCAGGGTCAGCTCGACTTGCGGATGCAAGCGCAGCGCATCGAAATCGGTATGATTGCTGATGCGCGGAAACACCGGCGCCACCACCCGCAATCGCGCCGCGTCCGCGAGCCGCTGCTCGCGGTTGAGGCTGTCTTCGGCTTCGATATGCAAGCCCTGCAGATAGGGCAGCACGCCCAACACCGGCTTTCCGGTTTCCCGCTCCAGCCAGTCCAGTCCCGATTGCAGCAGGCCGATGTCGCCGCGAAAGCGATTGATGACGAAGCCGACGACCCGCCGCCGCTCCGACTCGCTGAGCAAGGCCAATGTGCCGACCAGATGCGCAAACACCCCGCCGCGGTCGATATCGGCCACCAGGATCACCGGACAGTCGACCGCTTCGGCGAAGCCCATATTGGCGATGTCGCCGGCGCGCAGATTGATTTCCGCCGGACTTCCGGCGCCCTCCACGACCACGCAGTCGTACCGTTCGGCCAGCCGGCCGTGCGAGGCGAGCACCGCACGCATCGCCTCCGGCTTGTAATCGTGATAGACACCGGCATCCATATTGCCGATGGCCCGCCCCTGGATGATGACTTGTGCGCCGATATCGCTATTTGGCTTGAGCAGAACGGGGTTCATATCGCTGTGCGCCTCCAGGCCGCAGGCCAGCGCCTGCACGGCCTGCGAACGCCCGATCTCGCCGCCGTCGACAGTGACGGCGCTGTTGAGCGCCATATTCTGCGGCTTGAACGGGGCGACGTGCACGCCGCGGCGGGCCAGCAGGCGGCATAGCCCGGTCGCCAGCGTGCTCTTGCCGGCATCCGAAGTCGTGCCCTGGATCATGATGGTTTTGGCTGTCATGCTTACGCTCCAAACTTGCGATCGGCGGCTTTATAATGCCGTTCCGGCCGAACGGCGCGCCCGGACCCGCTCCGTCGCGCTTGGCCGCCATTATATGAGGAGCATGCGGTGAGCCCCACCCTTTTTCGTTTCAGCCGCGCAGGCGCGCACGCGGTACGGCACCATGCTTGACCACGGCGGAGGCGTCCTGGCGGCGGCACGCCGGTACGGCATCGCCGTCGAAGACTGGCTCGATCTGTCGACCGGGCTCAATCCGCAAGGGTGGCCGGTCGCGGGCCCCGGCCCCGCCGACTGGCAGCGCCTGCCGCAAGAAGACGATGGCCTGGAGAGCGCCGCCGCCGGCTATTACGGAAGCGATATCCTGCTGCCGGTCGCGGGATCGCAGGCGGCGATCCAGGCCCTGCCCGGACTGCGTCCGCCCGGCGTCGTCGGCATGCTGGCCACCAGCTACGCCGAGCATGCGCGAGCCTGGCAACGTCATGGCCACCGGGTCGAAACGCTGGAGCCCGATGCACTGGAAGCGGCATTGCCGCGGCTGGACGCGCTGGTCCTGTGCACGCCGAACAACCCGACCGGCTGGCGGCCGGATGCGGCACGGCTCGCCCTCTGGCGCGAGCAGCTGACCGTGCACGGGGGCTGGCTGCTCCTCGACGAGGCCTTCATGGACGGTTTGCCGCAGCACAGCCAGATCGCGCACACCGGTCGTCCCGGCCTGATCGTACTGCGTTCGATCGGCAAATTTTTCGGACTGGCCGGCGCCCGCGTCGGTTTCGTTTTTGCCTGGCGCGAGTTATTGGACGCCCTGCGCGAAGAACTCGGGCCGTGGACCCTGTCCGGCCCGGCACGCGCGGTCGCCCGTGCCGCCCTGCTCGACACCGCCTGGCAGGACGCCACCCGCACGCGCCTGCAACGGGACAGCGCGCGACTGGGCGCCCTGCTCGCCGGACACGGCCTTGCCCCGCGCGGCGGCACCGATCTGTTTCAGTGGCTGCCTCATCCGCAGTCGCTCGCCCTGCACGATTTCTTCGCGCGTCGCGGCATTCTGTGCCGGCATTTCCCGCAATCGGGCAGCCTGCGCTTCGGCCACCCGCCCGACGAGAACGGCTGGCAGCGGCTAGCACACGCACTGGCCGAATGGCGGCCAGATGAGCGGGATTCCCATTACGCCCACGTTCACGTATGATCGGATGCTGAAAACGATGGTGCCCTTCACAGGGTGAAACGGGAACGCGGTGCGATGCCGCGGCTGCCCCCGCAACTGTAAGTGACGAGTCGGCGCGACAACACCACTGGGAATACCCGGGAAGGTAGCGCCAGGCCTTGACGCACGAGCCAGGAGACCGGCCATCGTTCTTTGTCGACGTGAGTTGAAAACCGGACGGGGTGCGCCGGGGGACAACGAAGGCTCCCTCACGGGCGTGCCCTTCCTCGCTCGCGGCGATGTTTCCAGCAAGGGACACTCATGTCGCTGCCGCCTTCAGCCGTTTCCGTCTTTCGCGCCCCGGCGCTACTGTTGCTCGCGCTCGGCGCCGCCAATCTGACGATCTGGAGCGTTGCGCTCGCCGCCTTCGCCGGTCAGCCCGCCCTGCAGGCCACCGCCCTGCTCGCCTATCTGTTCGGGCTGCGCCACGCCGTCGATGCCGACCATATCGCCGCCATCGACAACACCGTGCGCAAACTGATGCAGGAAGGCCGGCGTCCGTTCGCGACCGGTTTTTTCTTCTCGGCCGGGCACTCGACCATCGTACTCCTCGCGGTCGGCGTCATCGTATCGGCCACCAGCGCCTTGCAGAGCCGCTTCGCTTCGTTTCGCGATATCGGCGGCGCGATAGGCACCGGGGTGTCGGCACTGTTTCTGCTTACCATCGCCTTCATCAATCTGGGGGTGCTCAAATCGGTGTGGCAGCAGTTTCGCCGCGTCCGGCGCGGCGAAACGATCAGCGACGAACAGCTCGATTTGCTGCTTGGCAACCGCGGCCTGCTCGCGCGCCTGCTGCGCCCGCTTTTCAGACTGGTGAGCAAGAGCTGGCATATGTTCCCGATCGGTTTTCTCTTCGGCCTCGGCTTCGATACCGCCACCGAAATCGGGCTGTTTTCGCTGGCGGCCTCGCATAGCGCCGACGTCTCGCTGTGGCACATCCTGCTGTTTCCGCTGTTGTTTGCCGCCGGCATGTCGCTGATCGATACGCTCGACAGCATGCTGATGGTCGGAGCCTACGGCTGGGCCTTCGTCCATCCGCTGCGCAAACTCTGGTACAACCTGACCATCACCCTGGTGTCGGTGCTGGCCGCACTGGCCATCGGCTCGCTCGAAGCGCTCGGCCTGATCGTCGACCACTTGCACTTGAGCGGCGGCGGATGGGATGCCGTCATCGCGCTCAACGAGTCGCTCGCCCATTTCGGCTACGCCGTCATCGCACTATTCGCACTAAGCTGGCTGCTGTCCGCCGCCATCTACAAACTGAAGCGATTCGACACTCGCGGCGGCACTCCGCACGCCTGAACGATGCCGTCCGCCGCCCCCACACGAGCCACGATGAGACTTCACGACAAACATGTACTGATGTGCACCGGCCCGCGTTGCACAGCCGACGGCCAGCAAGCCGAGACGGTGTTCCTGGCATTGGGACAGGCGATAGACGCCTGTCCCGGCCTGCGCGTAAAACGCACGCGCAGCCGCTGCTTCGCCGTGTGCAAGCAGGGCCCGGTCATGGTGGTCTACCCTGAAGGCGTGTGGTACCGCCAGGTGGACATCGATGCCGCTCGCCGCATCGTCGACGAGCACCTGCTGCAGGGCCGCCCGGTCGAGGCGCTGATCTTCCATCGCCTGGGCCAGGGCGATGTCGACGGGGAGACGAAGGCGTGAGTCGACCCTTGCCGGGCATCGCCCTGTTCAGCCATGCCGCCACCGATCTGAGTACGCTGGCGCGCGCGCGCGCCGCCTTGCCGCCCGACTTCGGCCCGGTCATCGGCATCAATTTGCAGACGATAGCCGATGCGGATGCCATGGAGCGCCTATGCGCGGACGATCTGACCGGCGTCGGCGTACTCGTGGTCCGCCTGCTGGGCCGGCACAGTTCGGTTCCCGGTTTCGACGCACTGCTGAGGGATGCCGCCCGTCGGCAGCGCGCGCTGATCGTCGTCAGCGGTACAGGCGAACCCGACCCCGAACTGGCGGCGCTCTCCAGCGTTCCGCCCCAGTTGCAGCATGACGTCACCGCCTATCTGCAGGCTGGCGGCGGCGCGAACTTGGCCGCCTTGCTGCGTTGCCTGGCCGACCGGCTGCTGATGACGGGCTTCGGTTACCCGCCGCCGCAGGCTTTGCCCGAGCACGGCATCTACCACCCCGAGCTGCCGACGCCGTGCACCCTGGCCGATTGGTCGCTCCATGCCAACCCGGACTGGCCGACGGTCGGCATCGCCTTCTATCGTGCACACTGGCTCAGCGGCAACACCCACTTCATCGACCAGTTGATCGACAGCCTGGCCCGACGCCAACTCAATGCGCTGCCGGTATTCACCGCCTCGCTGCGCCGTCCGGGCGAAGACGGGCATGCCGCCGCCCTGGACCTGTTCGCCGATGCCATCGACGTACTGATCAACACCACCGCGTTTGCGATGGGAGACATCAAGCCCGATGGCCCGACGCAGGCTGCCTGGTCGGTGAGCGAGCTCGAACGATGCGGCTGGCCGGTGATACAGGCGATGACCAGCAGCATGACCTCCGCGCAATGGCGGCAATCGGAAAGGGGGCTCAACCCGCTCGATACCGCGATGAATGTCGCCTTGCCGGAATTCGACGGCCGCATCATCAGCGTGCCGATCTCGTTTCGCCACGCCGACGACGCCAGTCTCTACGCCCCGCTGCCCGACCGCGTGGAACGCGTGGCCGGTCTTGCCGCGCGCCTGGTCAGGCTGCGTCGCACGCCGCGCGCCGACAAGCGCATCGCGTTCATTTTCACCAATTCCAGCAGCAAGGCCTCGCAGATCGGCAATGCGGTCGGGCTCGACTCGCCCGCCTCGCTGCTCGCCGTGTTACACGCGATGCAGGCCCAGGGCTATGCCATCGACGGTCTGCCGGAGAGTAGCGATGCACTGATCCACGCGTTGATAGACCGCGGGGCCTACGATCAAGCTTATTTGCGCGCCGACCAGCTCGAGCGCGCGATCGCCACCGTACCGGCCGCGCGCTATGCCGAATGGTTTTCCCAATTACCGCACGCCACGCGCGCAAAAATGCAGGAGCGCTGGGGCGAAGCCCCCGGCAACGCCTATGTCCACGACGGCAAGCTGGTATTCGCCGGCCTGAGCTACGGCAATGCCTTTGTCGCGTTGCAGCCGCCGCGCGGTTATGGCATGGATCCGGATGCGATCTACCACACCCCGGACCTGGCGCCGACGCACCACTACTACGCGCTCTATCGCTGGCTGCGCGACGAATGGCAGGCCGACGCCATCGTCCATGTCGGCAAGCACGGAACGCTGGAATGGCTGCCCGGCAAGGGCGTGGGACTATCCGACACCTGCTTTCCCGACGCCCTGCTCGGCGATATGCCGCTTTTTTATCCCTTTATCCTCAATGATCCCGGTGAGGGCGCACAGGCCAAGCGCAGGGCGCATGCCGTAGTCATCGACCACTTGACGCCGCCGATGACGACCGCCGACACCTACGGCCCGCTCGCACAGCTCACGCAGTTGGTCGACGAGTATTACCAGGTAGAAATGCTGGACCCGGCCAAGCTGCCGCTGCTTCAGCAGCAGATATGGGATCTGATCAAGGAGGCGCGGCTCGACACCGATCTGGCTGCCATGCGCGGGCACGACCATCACGATCCCGCCCGTGCGCCCGCCAGGGGCGGCTATCGGGTGCACGCGGCTCGCAATGAGCGTATGCGGCCGGCGGCGGTCGGCTACCGCAAGGCGGAGAGGCTCCACGATCACGCTCACGGTCATGAGCACGCACACGAGTGGGATGCGACACCGGGCGCGGACGGCGTTCCGCTGACGCTCTCAAAGATGGAAGGCGTCGATATCGCCCACCTGGTCGAGGACATCGATGGCTATCTATGCGAGTTGGGGGCGGCACAGATTCGAGACGGCCTGCACATTCTGGGACGCGTGCCGGAGGGCGATGCACAGATCGACATGCTCTGCGCCCTGCTGCGCCTGCCCAACCTCGATGTCCCCTCGCTGCCGGCGGCGGTAAGCGCTGCGCTAGGCGGCTCGCTCGATGCATGGCAGCACGACAAGGGCAAGCGTCTCGATGTCGTGCCGTCGGCGCTCGCCGCGCATTGCCCGCCTCCGCTGGTCACACGCGCCGATGCGCTCGACGCCGTCGCCGCCGTCTGTCGCCGCCTTGTCTGTGCGCTCGCGGACCGCGGCTTCGCCCCGACGGCACCACCCGCGGCACTGGCGGCCGTTCTGCCCGGCATGAACGATGCCGCCATCCTCAGCGCGCTGGACTTCGCATGCACCGGGCTGGTGCCGCGCCTCGCACGCACCCGCGACGAGATCGGCAACCTGCTGCTAGGACTCGACGGCGGCTACGTGCCGGCCGGCCCGAGCGGAGCTCCGACGCGCGGCATGGCGCACATCCTGCCGACCGGGCGCAATTTCTATTCGGTCGACCCGCGCTGCTTGCCGTCGCAAGCGGCCTGGCGTATCGGCAGCGCTCTCGCGCACGAAGTGATCGCCCGCCACCGCCATGAAACCGGCCGCGACCCGGAGTCGGTCAGCATCAGCGTCTGGGGCACCAGTGCGATGCGCACCCACGGCGACGATATCGCGCAGATTCTGGCGCTTATCGGCGCGCGGCCACGCTGGCAGCCCGAAAACCGCGGCGTATGCGGCATCGAGGTCATCCCGCTGGCCGAGCTCGGCCACCCGCGCATCGATGTGACGGTGCGCATCAGCGGCTTTTTCCGCGACGCCTTCCCGCACCTGATCGACTTGCTCGATCAGGCCGTCCATGCCGTTGCGCACCTGGACGAACCGCCGGAACAGAACTATCTGCGCAAGCATTATCTGGCCGACCTCGCACGCTCCGCGGCCGACACCCTGCCAGCAGCCGAGGCCGAGGCACGCGCGCTGTACCGGGTCTTCGGCTCCAAACCCGGCACCTATGGAGCCGGCATCCTGCCGCTGATCAACGAGCAGAACTGGAGCGACGATGCCGACTTCGCGACGGCGTATATCAATTGGGGCGGCTACGCCTACTCGCGTGCGGTCTCCGGCGTCGACGCGCGCGACGATTTCCGCCATCGCCTGTCCGGGGTCGAAGTCGCCTTGCACAACCAGGACAACCGCGAACACGATATCTTCGATAGCGACGACTACCTGCAATACCACGGCGGAATGATCGCCACTATCCGCAGTCTGACCGGGCGTCAGCCGCGCCATTATTTCGGCGACAGCCATGACCCCGAGGCACCGGCCGTACGTGGACTCAAGGAAGAAGTCCTGCGCGTGTTCCGCTCGCGCGTCGCCAACCCGAAATGGCTGGCCGGCATCCGCCAGCACGGCTACAAGGGCTGCCTCGAGCTGACCGCCACCGTCGATTATCTGTTCGGCTACGACGCAACCGCGCATGTGGTGGACGACTGGGTGTACCGGCAACTGGCGGAAACCTATGCGCTGGCGCCCGACATGCAGGCCTTTTTCGCCGCGAGCAACCCCTGGGCGCTCAACGCCATCACCGAACGCCTGCTCGAAGCGGCGCAGCGTCAACTGTGGGCCGAACCCGATGCGGCGATACTGGCCGCGCTTCGCGAGCTGTATCTGAAGAGCGAGAGCTGGCTGGAAGCGCGCGGCGACATGCCGCCGCGTGGAGTACAAACATCATGAGACAGAACTACCCGTTTGCCGCCATCGTCGGTCAGGACGATCTGAAGCGCGCGCTGCTGCTGTGCGCGATCGACCCCAGCCTCGGCGGACTGTTGATCCGCGGCGACAAGGGCTGCGCCAAGAGCACCGCCGCGCGCGGCCTGAGCGATGTCCTGCCCCCGATACGGCGCGTTCCCGGCTGTGCCTTCAACTGCGCGCCGGAAGCGCCGCTGGCCGAATGCCCGATCTGCCGCGGCGGCGATGCGCACGCTGTCAGCGCGCCGGTGCCCTTTGTCAACCTGCCGCTTGGCGCCGGCGAAGACCGCGTGCTCGGCAGCCTCGATATCGGACGCGCGCTGAAGGATGGGCGAACGGCATTTCAGCCGGGCTTGCTGGCCAGCGCCCATCGCGGCTTGCTGTATATCGACGAAGTCAATCTGCTGCCCGACCATCTGGTCGATGCGCTGCTCGACGTCGCAGCCATGGGGCAGAATCGGGTCGAACGCGACGGACTGGCGATCAGCCACCCGGCTCGCCTCACCTTGCTCGGCACCATGAACCCGGAAGAAGGAGAGCTGCGGCCGCAACTGCTTGACCGCTTCGGTATGATGGTCGAGGTCAGCGCCCCGCGCGATCCGCATGAGCGCAGCGAGGTCGTCCGCCGCCGTCTCGCCTTCGAATCCGATCCCTCCGCCTTCTCCGCGCACTGGAGCGAACACACCGCCGCCCTGCGCGAGCGCATCGTCGCCGCGCGCTCGCGGCTGAGCGCGGTCCGCCTGTCCGACGCGCTCTTCCATTTCATCAGCCAGTTGTGCTGCGAATTCGATGTCGCCAGCCTGCGCGCCGACATCGTCATGAACAAGGTCGCGCGCGCCATCGCCGCGCTGGCCGAGCGCGACGCGGTCGAGGCCGGCGACGTGCGCGATGCCGCCTTGCTGGTGCTCCCGCATCGCCGGCGGCGCAAGCCGTTCGAGCAGGGCGGCCTGGACCGCGAACGCCTGGAACACATGACGCGCGAAGCCGCGGCGCCCCCTCCTGCAGGCCGGCCGGAGAGGCAGGATGCCGCCCCGACCGACGGCGGGACGCAGGCGGGAGACGACGGCGAGCCCGCTGACGCCAGCGAAAGCGGGCAGCCGCGCGAACAGGTTTTTGCCGCAGCCGATGCCGCCGACGGAGCACGCCTCGACGTCGCCGCCCTGAGCGCGCACGAGGCGTCCGGCCGCCGGGGGCAGACCGACAAGGCCCGCCGCGGCTACGCGGTGGGGGCGCTTGCTTCGCCCAGCCCCGGGAAGCTCGCACTGGGTGCGACCCTGCGCCATGCCGTGCGGCGCGACCCCTCCGCGTTCGCCGTCACCCGCGCCGATCTGCACGACACCGTGCTCTCCGGTCGCCAGGGCACGCTGCTCCTGCTGCTGGTCGACGCCTCCGGCTCGATGGGAGCGAAACGCAGGATGGAAGCGGTCAAGGCAAGTGTGCTCGGCCTGCTGCAGGATGCCTATATCCGCCGCGACCAGGTTGCAGTGATCTGTTTTCGCGGCGACTCGGCCGAGCTGGTGCTCGCACCGACGCGGCACGCGGAGCAGGCCGAACGCGCACTGAGCGAGCTGCCCACCGGCGGACGCACGCCGCTCGCCCATGCGCTGCAACTCGCAGCCGAAACCCTTGCGCGGCGCGAGAAGGAACTGACCCCGCTCTTGGTCGTCCTCAGCGACGGCCGCGCCAATATCGCACTGACGGAAGACGGGAACCCATGGCGCGAGTCGCTGGAACAGGCCGCGCAGTTGGCCGCTGGCGGCACCCCGGCACTGGTTCTCGACACCGAACAGGATTTTGTCCGCCTCGGACGCGCACGCGAGCTCGCGCACGCGCTCGAAGCCGATTATCTGCCGCTGGACCGTTTCAGCAGCGAACAACTGACGCTGACCTTGCGCGAGCGGCTGAAACGCTGAGTGCTCGCTGCCCACGCCAACCAGACCAAGGACTTTTCATGATCATCTGTATCGGCGCCGGACCCGGCGATGCCGCTTACCTGCCGCAACGGTCGGCGCAACGGCTGCAGGAAGCCGACGTCATTGCCGGCTTCGATGCGGTGCTGGACGTTGTCTCCCCCCTGATTCCCGCCGCCGCCACCGTGATCAGGATGGGCTACCGCGATCAGGTCGCACAACTCGATGAAGTGGCGCGCCTGCACCACAATGGTCTTCGTTGCGTGGTGGTCTTCATGGGCGATATCCATTTCAGCGGCTTCCAGTATCTGGAGCGGGTCGAACGCGCCTGCGGCCACCCGGTGGAAACCATGCCCGGCATCTCGTCGGCCCAGGTTCTGGCCTCGCGCGCCAAAGTCTGCTTCGACGAGACGACCTTTATCACCTTCCATCGCCGCGGCGATCTGAGCCCGTTCAAACGGCATCTGGTGCACGTACTGCAAGACGGACGCAACGCCATCGTGATTCCCTGCCCGTGGGATGCGGCGCGTTCCTTCATGCCCTGCCATATCGCCGCCTATCTGCTGGAGAACGGCATTCCGCCCCAGCATCCGACCGAAGTCTGGGAAAACCTGACCCGGCGCGAGGCGGAATGGCATGGCACGCTGGCCGAATGCGCGGACAAAGTCTTTTCCGACATGAGCATCATGCTGATCCGCACGCTGCAGCCGATGGCGAGCCAGATCGAAGCGGCGGGGACGGTATGAGCGACGGCTACAGCATCGTACTGGCCGGCCACGGCAGTCGCGATCCGGATGGCATCGCCGAATTCATGCGCCTGGTCGAGTTGCTGCGCGAACGGGCGGGCGGCCGCCCCGTGTACCATGCCTTCCTGGAGTTCGCCACGCCGACACTGGATCGCGCCGTCGCCGACGCCATCGCCGACGGCGCGCAACGCATCGTGATCGTACCGGGCGTGCTGCTTGCGGCAACCCACGCCAAGAACGACATGCCGAGCGAGCTCGCAGCGCTGAAGGCGGCCCACCCCGCGATAGACTTTCACTTCGGCGCGGCGCTCGACCTGCACCCGAGCCTGCTCGAGCTATGCCGCCAGCGCCTGATCGAAGCCGAAGCCGCTGCCCCGACCACGCGCGCGCGCGGCGATAGCTGCCTGCTCGTCGTCGGACGCGGCACGTCCGACCCGGACGCCAATTCGGATATCAACAAACTCGCGCGGCTGCTGGAAGAAGGCATGGGCTTCGGGGCCTCATTCGTCGGCTATTCCGGCACCGCGCGCCCGGCCGTTTCCGATGCGCTGGAAGCCGTGGCCCGCCTCGGCTTCCAGCGCATCGTGGTGCTGCCCTACTTCCTGTTCGACGGCGTTCTGGTCAAACGCATCCATGCCGCCGCCGATGCGCTCGCCGCGCGCCACCCCGATATCGAAGTCCTGCATGCCGGCCACCTGGGCGCGCACCCGCTGCTGGCCAGGGTTTTTCTCGAACGTGCGGCGGAGGGCGTGTCCGGACGCGCGAGCATGAATTGCGCGCTATGCAAATACCGCGTGCAGATCATCGGTTTCGAAGAACAGGTCGGCGCACCGCAAGTCGCACACCACGGCCGGGTGCGGGGCCTCGCCGGCCGCGGACCGGTCGCGCCGCCGGTCCAGGACTGGCCTCCCTATGTTCCGCACCCGATCGAAGCCGAAAGCATGCGCATCATCGATGCCGGCCGCGACTGGTCGACGGTACCCTCCGATCAACAGATCGTACTGAAGCGTCTCGTGCACACCAGCGGCGACTTCGACATCATCGACGATATGTTTTTTTCGCCGGGCGCCGTCGAGACCGGCATGCGCGCCTTGCTGCGCTGCCGGCGCGTGGTGACCGACGTCACCATGGTACAGACCGGGCTCAAGCGCGCCGTGCTCGAGCAGCTTGGCGTGGACGTCTGGTGCGGCGTGCACGACGCCGAGACCCATGTCATGGCCGAGGCGCACGGCATCACGCGCTCGGCCGCCGGCATCCGCCGGGCGTGGCAAAAATTCGGCAACGATGTGGTGGTCGCCATCGGCGACGCCCCAACCGCGATCATGGAGTTGGTGAGTCTGGTGCGCGAACACGGCTGGCGCCCGCAATTGGTCGTCGGGCTGCCTGTCGGGTTCGTCGGCACCCGCGAAAGCAAGGAGGCGCTCGCCCGGCTGTTGCAGGTGCCGCGCATCACCAATCGCGGCACGCGCGGCGGTTCGCCGTGGGCGGCTTCGGCAATCAACGCCCTGATGATAGCCGCCATCGCTCACGTACACCGCCAGACGAGCACACCATGAACCCGGACGGCCGCCAGCGCTTCGACCTTGATCTCCCGGCGCCCAACGGCCTGCGCCGCGGACGCACGACGGGCAGCTGCGCGACCGCGGCGGTCAAGGCCGCCCTGCTGTTGCTGCTGCGCGGCGAGACGGTCAGCGAGGTCGACGTCAGCCTGCCCGACCCCGGCCTTTATCTGCGGATTCCGGTCGCACGCGTCGAGCGCCTGGCCGACGGCATGGTACGCGCCGAAGTCATCAAGGATGGCGGCGACGATCCCGACAGCACCCACGCAGCCACCCTGTTCGCCGAGATCGCCCCCAATCACAGCGGCGAAGCGCGCTTTATCGCCGCCGCCGGCGTCGGCGTGGTCACCCGGCCCGGCTTGCGCATCGCGCCGGGCGAGGCCGCCATCAATCCGGTCCCGCGCGCGATGATGCGGCAAGCGGTGGCGGAAGTCCTGGCCGGCGCTCCCGATCCCGGTTTCGACCTGGCGATAGGCTGCGTCGACGGCGCGCGCATTGCCAGGCGGACGTTCAACCCCATGCTAGGCATCATCGGCGGCATCTCCATCCTCGGCACCAGCGGCATCGTCGAGCCGATGTCGCTGGCGGCCTGGATCGCGTCGATCGAGGTCTATATCCGCGTCGCGCTGGGAGAGAATCCCGACGCCATCGCCTTCACCCCGGGCAAGATCGGCCGCGGTTACGCCGCGGAAACCCTTGCGCTGCCGGCCTCGCAAGTAGTGCAGATCGCCAATTTCGTCGGCGCCTCGCTCGACCATCTCGATGCGATATTGCAGGAAAAGCGGGCCCGGCTCGCGACGTTGTGGGTACTCGGCCACCCCGGAAAAATCGCCAAAGTGCTGGATGCGGTATGGGATACCCACTCCAGCAAAAGCGCCATGGCCATGGGCAGCGTTGCCGCCGTGGCCGCCGATTTCGGCCTGCCCGTCGCACTGAGGGCAGAAATAGAGAAAGCCAATACCGTGGAAAATATTGTGGACATCGTGCGCGCCGACCCGCGCGCACGCGCCTTCTGGTGCGAAATCGAAGACCGGGTCGCCGCGCTGATGCAGCGGCGGCTCACCCGCGTCGACCGCGTGGCGGTACGGCTGTTCAGCATGGATGGCACGCCGCTCGGTGCGGCGGCCGGCGCGGCATGAGCGCGCCCGGACGTTTTACCGGCATCGGCGTCGGTCCCGGACCGGCCGGCCTGATCCCGGTCGCCGCGGTCGAGGCACTGAACCGCGCCGACGTGATCTTTCTGCCGCGCGCGCGCTCGAGCGCGGTTTCGGTCGCGCGCTTGTGCCTGGCGGGGATCCCCCTCCGGCCGCAGGCCTTGCGCGAGATCGAATTCGACATGGAGACGGACCGCGACGCGCTGGCCGCGAATTACGGCAGGATGGCGGATGCCGTCGCCGCCGAAGTCGATGCCGGCCGCCACGTCGTCTACCTGACGCTAGGCGATTCGATGACCTACTCGACCTACGGTTATCTGCTGTCGGCCCTGCGCGCGCGCCGACCCGATATCGAGGCATGCACACTGCCCGGCGTCACCAGCTTCGCCGCGACCGCCGCAGCGCTGTCATGGCCGCTGGGCGAAGGCAAGGAGCGCATCCTGATCCTGCCCTGCCCGGACGACACCGCCGCGCTGCGCGCCGACATCGAAAGCCACGATATCGTGGTACTGATGAAAATAGGCCCGCGCTTGCCGGCCGTGCTCGCACTGCTGGCAGAAATGGATATCGCACGGCACTGCGCGTTTGCGCGCCGCATCGGTTTGCCGGGCGAAGTACTATGCGACGATGTGGCGCAACTCGACGCCGACTCGGCCAGCGGTTACCTGGCCACCCTGCTGATTCGCCGCCAGGCACGTGTGGAGCGCCCCTTATGAAAGTCTATTTTATCGGCGCCGGTCCCGGTGCCGCCGATCTGATCACACTGCGCGGCAGCCGCCTGCTGGGCCAGGTCTCCATCGTGTTATACGCGGGTTCGCTGGTGCCGCGCGACATGCTGCAGCATTGCCGCGCCGACGCCGAACTGCTGGACACCGCCGAGATGTCGCTCGACGAGCAGGAGGCCTGCTACCGCCGCGCGCGCGATCAAGATCGCGACGTGGCCCGCCTGCACTCGGGCGATCCTTCCATTTACGGTGCCACCGCCGAGCAGATGCGGCGTCTGGAGAAGTTGGGCATCGCGTATGAAGTCGTGCCCGGCGTATCGTCGTTCACCGCCGCCGCCGCCGCACTGGGCAGCGAACTGACGCGGCCGGAAGTCTCGCAATCTATCGTGCTGACCCGCGTATCGGGGCGGGCCTCGGCCGTGCCCGAGCTCGAGTCGGTCGCGCGCTTCGCCGAGCATCGCGCGACCATGTGCCTCTTTTTATCCGGTCAACACCTGAAACAGACGGTCGCCGACCTGCTCTTGCACTACCCCGCCGACACGCCGGTGGCGCTCGTACGGCGAGCGAGCTGGCCGGATCAGAGTGTGCACCGCAGCACCCTGGGCACTCTGCTGAGCGAAGTCAAAACCCGCGACTGGCTGCTGACGACCTTGCTGCTGGTCGGCGCGGCGCTATCGCAGGCAGAGGGGGTTGAATCCAGCCTGTACGCCGCGGGCTTCACCCATATTTTCCGCGATGGCAACGACCGGAAAACGCCGCGCGCGAGCCGCGGCAAGGCAAAAACATGAAGGACGGTGCGATCTGGATGGTCCGGCCCGAGGCGCAGGCATTGGGCGAACGCCTGGCCGCCGCGCTCGATGCCGACTGTGTCTATCCGTGGCGGGATGCCGGGCTGCCGCCGCGCGAGCAATTCCGCCGCCTGTTTCCGCGGTACCGCCGCTGGGTGCTGCTGATGGCCAGCGGCATCGCCGTGCGCTATCTGGACGGACTTGCGCGCGACAAGCACAGCGACCCGGCCGTCGTTGTCATGGACGAGGCGGCCCGCTTCGCCGTGCCGCTCTTATCCGGGCATGAAGGCGGCGCCAACGCGCTCGCTTATGCGCTCTCCCGCCTGACCGGCGCCGTCCCGGCAATCACCACCGCCAGCGAGGCCTTGCGACCGTTGACCTTGGGCATAGGCTGCCGGCGAGGCAAGTCGGTCGGGGCCATTGAAGCCGCCGTCGCGTACGCGCTCGCCGGTCGGCCGCTGAGCGCGGTGCGCGAAGTCGCCACCCTGGACGTCAAGGCCGACGAGGCCGGCCTGCTCGAGTTCTGCCGTCGGCATGAGCTGCCGCTGCGCGTGTTCGCCCGCGCCGATGTCGCCGCCCGCGCCTGGGTCGGACAGCCCTCGGACTGGGTGCGGCAAAACGTCGGCGTCGATGGCGTGTGCGAGCCGTGCGCGCTGATCGCCAGCCCGCGCGGGCGACTGATCGTCGGCAAGACCACGCTCGACGGCGTCGCCGTCGCCGTCGTTGCCGACACCGAAGCAAACGGTTCACCGCCGGGCGTCGCCGACGCGCGCCCGCAAACAGAAAGCGATATTTGATGAGCGGCAAACTTTACCTGGTCTCGGTCGGGCCCGGCAGCATGGAACTGATCCCTCCGCGCGTGCATGCCGCGCTGGAAGCAAGCGACGTCATCGTCGCCTACGAGCTGTACCTGACCTGGATACGACCCTGGATCGCGGGCAAGGACGTCCGCACGCTGCCGCTGACGCAGGAGCGCGAGCGCGCACAGCTGGCGCTGGAGCAGGCACGGCAGGGACGCAGCGTCGCCCTGGTTTCCAGCGGCGATATCGGCATCTACGCGATGGCCACGCTCGCCTTCGAAGACATGCGCGAGGACGACGTGTTCGAGGTGGAGCTGATTCCCGGCATCACCTCGGCCAACGCCTGCGCCTCGCTGCTGGGGGCGCCGCTGTCGCACGACTTCGCCACGCTATCGCTTTCCGACCTGCTGTGTCCGTGGGAATGGATAGAAACCCGGGCCCGCCACATCGCCGCGGCCGATCTGGCGGCGGTGTTTTACAATGTGCAGAGTCGGCAGCGCCAGGAGGGCGTCTACCGCATTATCGACATCATGCTCGAGCACAAGCGGCCGGGCACCCTGTGCGGCATCGTGCACAACGCCTATCGCGAGGGGCAGACGGTGGAAATCGTCACGCTCGACGCGCTGCGCGCGCGGCGCTTCGACATGCTGACCACGCTGGTGATAGGCAACCGTTTCACCCGCCGCAAACGCGGTTGGATCTATACCCCGCGCGGCTACGGCAACTGGGATGAGACCCCCGACAGCGTCCGCTCCGACACCCTGCCTGCGCAGGCGACCTGGGTGTTTTCCGGCACCGGCGACGGAAACGCGCTCGCGCGCGCGATCGCGGCCGACGGGCCGGTGGTGCTGTCCAGCGCCAGCGACTATGGCGCCGAAGCCGCACGTCGCGCGTGCCCGGGCGCGACGGTGATTGCCGGCCGTCTGGGCGTGGAACGCCGGCGCGAACTGCTGCGCGAGAGCGGCGCGCGTGCCATCGTCGATGCCACCCATCCCTATGCCGCCGACATGTCGCGCCAATTGATCCAGCTGGCGCACGAACTGGCCCTGCCTTATATGCGCTACGAGCGCCCCGACGCCGCGGACGCGCATCCGGCCCTGCACTGCGCCACAGTGCAGCAGGCGGCGGCGCTGGCGATGGCGCATGGACGGCGGATTTTTCTCGCGACCGGATCGCGTGATCTCGAGTCGTTTCTGCACGCGGACGGTGCCGCCGCGCACGAATGGTTTTTGCGGCTGGCGCCCGATCCGCAGCATTTGCAGCGCGCCGTCGACCTCGGATTGCCGCGCGCACATCTGTGCGCAATGCAGGGACCGTTCTCGCAGAACAGCAACGAGACCCTGTGGCGCGACTGGGGCATAGACTGCGTGGTGACCAAGCAATCGGGCGACGCCGGAGGCTATCGTGCCAAGGCCGCCGCCGCGGCCGCGCTCGGGATTCCCCTGATCGTCCTCGACAGGCCACGGCTCGACTATCCGCAACGGGTCAACGACTTCGCCGCCGTGAGCGCCTGGCTCGGCACGATGAAGGGAGAAACGGCATGAGCGGGGCCCGCCTTCCTGTGACCATCGTCACCGGCTTTCTCGGCGCCGGCAAGACCACCTTGCTCGCACGCCTGATCGCCGACAGCCCGCGGCGGCGTCTGGCCCTGCTCGTCAACGAGTTCGGCGAAGTCTCGATCGACGGCGCGCTGCTACGCGAACACGGCGCGGATGGCCGGGTCGAGATCCACGACCTCGCGCACGGACTGATCGCCTACGGCGACGACGAAGCCTTCGAGCCCACGCTGCAAGCCTTGTGGGAGCGGCGCGCGCTGATCGACCATGTCCTGATCGAAACCTCGGGACTCGCGCTGCCGACCGCCGTCATGGAAAGGCTGCAGGGCGAGGCGCTGGCCTCCCGCTTCATCCTTGACGCCACCTTGAGCGTGGTCGATACGCCGCTGCTGCTGGCCGGCAGCTTCGACGCGAACGATAGCAGCGCGGCAGGAGCAATCGCCAGCCTGTTCCGGCAGCAGCTCGCCAACGCCGACATCGTGATTCTCAACAAAATCGACGCCCTCGACGACGAGGCCCTGTTGCGCGCAGAAGCCCGGGTGCGCGCGTTGGCGCCGGCCGTCCGTTTCATAGAACCCGCGCACACGGCGCGTCTCGATCCGAGGTTGACGCTCGGGCTGCACCTGCACGAAGCCTCCGCCGGCGGGCCGCGCCATTTCGCCCCGGCCTCCCTGCGCCCGCTCGCCGACCAGGGCGCCTTCGACGGCCACAGCCACGGCGGAATGAATGCGCACAGCCACGGACTGGCCACGCACAAGCATTTTCACGAACACGATCCGGGCTGGCAGTCCTTCGTCGTCAAAAGCGCCGATGCCCAGGATCTCGACACCCTGCGGCGCGCCGTCGCATCGCTCGCGCAAGAACAGGCGATACTGCGCGTGAAAGGCTTCGCCCGCGGCGAAGCCGGCCGCATCGTGATCCAGGCCGTACGCGGTCGGGTCGACGCGCGCCTGGACGCGGCGCTGCCGCCGCGGCTCGCGCAATTGATCGTCATCGGCTACCACCCGAACCGGCCGCGGCTGGTCGCCGAACTCAGCCGCCTCACCGCAACCCGCTGGCGCTGACGTGCGCGCCCCTTCTCGAGAATCCGATGAAAACCGACCCCGACAGCCATCAGCGCATGAGTGAACGCCGCAAAGCCGGCTTCGACAAGAAAAAAGCCGCCGCCAGCGCCGAAAAAGGCCTGCTCATCGTGCACACCGGCAACGGCAAGGGCAAGAGCAGCGCCGCCTTCGGCATGGGCTTGCGCATCGTCGGCCACGGCTTGCGCCTGGGCGTGGTGCAATTCATCAAGGGCGCACTGCATACCGCCGAGCGCGACCTGTTCGGCGGCTATGCCAACTGCGACTTCCGCACCGTCGGCGACGGCTACACCTGGGACACGCAGAATCGGGCCGCCGACATCGCGGCGGCGCGCAAGGGCTGGGATGAAGCCTGCCGCATGCTGGCCAGCGACGACTACCATATGGTGATTCTGGACGAGCTCAATATCGTGCTCAAATACGACTACCTGCCGCTGGACGAAGTGCTGGCCGCCTTCGCCGCCCGTCCCGCACGCCAGCATGTGGTCTGCACCGGCCGCAACGCGCCCGCCGCCCTGATCGACGTCGCCGACCTCGTCACCGAGATGCGCCTGGTCAAACATCCGTTTCGCGAGCAGGGCATCAAGGCGCAACGCGGGGTCGAATACTGATGCCGGGCCCCGTTCGCCACTGCCCGGCGCTGTTTCTGAGCGCGCCGGCCTCGCATCAGGGCAAGACCACTCTCAGTGCCGGCCTGGCCCGCTACCATCGCACGCTCGGACGGAGCGTACATGCGTTCAAGACCGGCCCCGATTTTCTCGACCCCGCCGTTCTGGAACGCGCAAGCGGTCATCCCGTGCACTCGCTCGACCTGTGGATGACAGGGGAGGACGATTGCCGGCGGCGGCTCTACCAGGCCGCAGCCGATGCCGACCTGATCCTGATAGAAGGCAGCATGGGACTGTTCGACGGCACGCCGTCGAGCGCCGACCTCGCCGCCGCCTGCGGCGTGCCGGTAGTCGCACTGATCGATGCCTCCGGCATGGCGCAGACCTTCGGCGCCATCGCGCACGGACTGGCCAGTTTCCGACCCGGCCTGCCCTTCCACGGCGTCCTCGCCAACCGCGTCGCCAGCCCGCGCCACGCCGCCATGCTCGGCGCGAGCCTGCCGGCCTCGCCACGCTACCTCGGCGCCGTCATGCGTACCGATGCGATGGCACTGCCCGAGCGCCACCTCGGGCTCGTGCAGGCACAAGAAATCGACGATCTGGAAGCCCGGATAGAACTCGCCGCCGCCGCCATCGCCGCCACCGGGCTGAGCGAGCTGCCGCCGGCCGTCGCCTTTGCTCCACCGCCCGCCGCCGAGCCGTGCGCCCCTCTGCTGGCCGGACGGCGCATTGCCGTCGCGCGCGATCGCGCGTTTTCCTTCCTCTATCCGGCCAATCTCGAATGCCTGGCCGCGCTCGGCGCCGAACTCGCCTTTTTCTCGCCGCTGGCGGACGAAGCGCCGCCGCCCTGCGACGCGCTCTACCTGCCGGGCGGCTACCCCGAACTCCATCTGGAGAGGCTGGCACAGGCGGGACGCACCCGCGCCGCGCTCGGCGCCCATGTCGCCGCCGGCCGGGCGGTGTACGCGGAATGCGGCGGCATGCTGTATCTGCTGGACCATCTGAGCGATGCGAGCGGCCACGGCGCGGCGATGCTCGGACTGTTACCCGGTCATGCGACCCTGCGCCAGCGGCTGGCCGGGCTCGGGCTGCAAGCGCTGACCCTGGATGGCGCCACCCTGCGCGGGCACACTTTCCATTATTCGGAACTGGAAACAACACTCGCGCCTTACGCGCAGACCATGCGCGCGGACGGCTGCGCGGCGGGCGAGGCGGTGTGGCGGCACGGCAGCATCCTGGCCAGCTATCTGCATGCCTATTTTCCATCCAATCCGGCCGCCGCCGCCGCGCTGTTTCTCGCGCGCTAGCCGCTGGCGCGGAGGCGGTCAATCGATGATCTCGGCAAGCAGCAGGATCTGCGCGAGCAAAGCGCCGATGGCGCCCCATACGCTTGAATCCGCCCGGAAGCGTTCTCCCGCTCAGGGATGAAACAGAGCAGACTCTCCGATCAGCCCCTGCAAGCGCTCGAGATCGGATACGGCCGGATGGAGGGCCGCGGCCGCATCCCTGGCCGCACCGGCCGGGGCGGAAGGCGATACGCCGCTCCAGGCATCGGGATCGTAGGCATCCGGATCGCAATAGTAGCTGATCTTCCCGGGCCGGGCCGGCGCTTCGGCATCCGCGCACGCCGAGCCGCCCGCCAGGCACGGCAGGCCTTCGTCTTCCCAGGTAGGCCAGGTGGACGACGCCTCTTCGCGCAACGACCGGACAAGGGAGAACCGGGGCAACAGGCGCGTTTCGTTCATCGTGATCTCCTCTCCCGTAACGACAGCCGCTACGCCCGCACCATGCGGGCGGCGGCGCTTGCATCAGACCCGGGATCGAAAATAAACGTTTCACCCCGCCACGGCCATGGCTTGCGACACAATCAGAAAAATCCGGTACACCTCACCACCGTGCCGGATCCGTCCCCAGCGCCGATGCCGGCCGTTCCCAGTACAGCGGTGAAGCAGAGACGGTGAGCGGGGCGACGAGACGCCGGGCCGGCCCCCATGCCGTCGCCTCGCCCCCCGGGCAGACATCGTCCGGCGTTTCGGGTGCCAGGGCCGGTGCGCCGGGCGCGCCGGCCGGCAGCGTCAGCAGCAACTGCGCCATGCGCGCGAGCGAAGTGCGCCACATACTGCCGGTCCCCGCACGGCGACGCAGGTCGAGCCCGCGCAGCACCGCCGCCGCCAGTACATAGCCGCAGGCGTGGTCGAGCGCCTGCACCGGCAAGGGCGTCGGACGCTCGCGCCCGAACGCCCGCATACCGGTCTCGGCGATGCCCGAACTCATCTGCACCAGGCTGTCGAAGCCGCGCCGCTCGCGCCACGGTCCGCTCCAGCCATAGGCGTCGAGCGAAACATCGATCAACCCGGGCCGCAGCCTCCGCCGGCGCTCGGCCCCGAGGCCGAGCGCCTCGAGCGCATCGCTGCGGTAGCCATGCACCAGCACGTCGGCCCGGCTCAGCAGGCGTTCGAACGTTTCGCGTCCGGCGCGGGATTTCAGATCGAGACGTGCGCAGCGCTTGCCGAGCGTCATCTCCTGCTCGGTGCCCGGTTCGTCCCATAGCAGAGGATCGATGCGCAGGACATCGGCTCCATAACCGGCCAGAAAGCGCGTCGCAACCGGCCCGGCGATGATGCGAGTCAGATCGAGTACCCGGATAGCGCGCAGTGGGCGCGCCCGCGCGATCTCGCATGGCGCGGCGGCTCCCTCCTCCCCCACCGCATAGTGCAGCAAAGGCTCGGCAGCAACGGCACGGCCTTGCGCATGGGCCAGCCACGCCTCGGACGAACGCATGCGCGCGGCACAAGCGCCGTGGGCGACAAGCGCGGCCTCCAGTTCCTCCGCGTCCTGGCGCGCGACCGCGCGCGCCACGTCTTCGCGTCCGGCACGATCGCCAAGACCGAGCACGGCCAAGACGGCGGCACGATGATGCGGGGCATTGGTATGCAAGCGGATCCAGCCATCGGCGCTTTCATAGTCGCCGGCGAGAGGGTCCCATGCCGGCGCCATCGACCAGCCCTGCGGACGAAGCGAGGAAGCGAACCAGAGCGAAGCCAGCCGCCGGTCGACGACAACCCTCGCCGCTGCGGCGCCACCGGCTGCCGCATACTCGGACAAGGCCAGCCCGGCGGCGGCGATGGAGGAACAGGCCAGGTCGGTGGTCGCCAATGCGGACGGCAAGGCACCCCGGCCGCTCTGCATGCAGAGCCCCAGCCGTGCGGGGGCACCTTGCAAGGCGCTCCATATTTCGTTCAGCCCATACGGCAGGCCGGACGCGCCTTGCGTTATCGATTCGATCATGGGAGCTCTCCTGTGGCGGGGTTCAGGCTTGAGCATAAGTGCATTGATTTAACAGTCAATATTGATTAACTTGATCAACATACGCCGGGAACACTGCCATGCCGTCCTTCCTCGATTCAGCACAAGCCGCCGAGCGGCTCGGTATCTCGCTCCAGACCCTGTACGCCTATGTCAGCCGCGGCCTGATCCGCCCCCATAGTGTCGATGCCGGCACGCGTAAAAGCCGCTATCTGGAAGACGACGTCGAGCGTCTGTCCAGGCGGAACCGCCGCAGCCGCAAACCGAAAGAGGCCGCGCGCGCCGCACTGGATTGGGGGATGCCGGTGCTGGAGTCGGCGATCACCCTGATAGAAAGCGGTCGACTCTATTACCGCGGCATCGATGCCTGCCAGCTCGCACGCCAGCACAGCGTCGAGCAGGTCGCCGCCCTACTGTGGCAATTCCCGGAAGCGACGGCCTTTACAGACCGCGATCCGGCACTGCCGACCGCGATGGTGCCGGATCGGGCCGCAAGGCATTGCGAGCACCGCTTGCTGCCCCTGTTCGCGCTTGCCAGCGACGACGCCGCGACCGCCATCTGGCAGACGGCACCGCAGCGCACGGCCGAAGGCTGCGCGAGCTTGCTGCGCGTGTTGGCCGCCTGCCTGCTCGGCGCGACGCCGCGCACGACGCCGATTCATCGCCAGTGCGCGCAAGCCTGGCAGTTGGACGAGACGGGGGCCGACCTGGTGCGCATGGCCCTGGTGCTGTGCGCCGACCACGAGCTCAACGCGTCCAGTTTTACCGCGCGTTGCGTGGCGTCGACCGGTGCCAGCGTGCGCTCGGCGGTCATCGCCGGGCTGGCCGCGCTCAGCGGAGGACGCCACGGCGGCACGACCGCACGGGTCGAAGCGCTCTGGGACGAGACGGGCGCCGATCCCGCGCGGCGACTCCGGGCACGTCTCGCGCGCGGCGAGGATCTGCCCGGTTTCGGCCATCCGCTCTACCCGGGCGGCGATGTACGCGCCAGCATGCTGCTCGAACGCATCCTGCCCGCGCACGACAGCTGGCGCAGCCTCGCCGCCGCCGCCGGGGAGCTGACCGGGCAGCCGCCGTCCCTGGACTTCGCACTCGTCGCACTGCGCCGCCACCTGGGCCTGCCGCCCGGTTCGGCCTTCGGGCTGTTCGCGCTCGGACGCGCGAGCGGCTGGATCGCGCATGCGCTGGAACAACGTGGCAGCGCCACGCCGATACGGCCACGCGCGGCGTATACCGGCGCAAGACCGGTCTGAGCCTGCAGAAAGGCGGGATGGATAGACAAAAAAAACCGACATTGCCGATGTTCGGGTGTAAGAAATCGTAACGTGCTACGACTAATGGATGGGAACGCCGATTCTGTTTGACAGTCGAAGCGATGATGCCCCCCCACAGAGCCGTGCGGCCCGTCCGCCGGAGCAACGATTTCGCCCCCTACCCCGAATGCGGAGCCTGGCCATGCTGATCAAGAAACCCGACGCCATCCGTCCCTCCGAGCTCACCCCGGAACCGGTCTATCTGAACCGGCGCCAGTTCATGCTAGGCTCGGCCGGCGTGCTGCTGTCCGCCGAAGCGCTGGCCGCCAGCCCCTTTTCCACCCGGGAGAAGGAAAACAGCTGGCAGGAGATCACCCACTACAACAACTACTATGAATTCGGCACCGACAAGAGCGACCCCGGCGAAAACGCCGGTTCATTGAAAGTCCGCCCCTGGCAGATCGCGGTGGACGGCGAGGTGGCCCATCCGCGCCACTACGGTATCGAGGAGTTGCTGCGCTTCGCGCAAGAGGAGCGCATCTATCGACTGCGCTGCGTGGAGGGATGGAGCATGGTGATCCCGTGGACCGGCTTTCCGCTCGCCAGTCTGCTCAAACAGGTACAGCCGACTGCCCGCGCACGCTATGTCGCCTTCGAAACCTTGCTGCGCCCGTCCGAAATGCCGGGGCAACGCGAACATACGCTGGCCTGGCCCTATCGCGAAGGGCTGCGCATCGATGAGGCGATGAACCCGCTCACGCTGCTGGCCACCGGCCTGTACGGCAAGCCGCTACCCAATCAGAACGGCGCCCCCATCCGTCTGGTGGTCCCGTGGAAGTACGGCTTCAAGAGCATCAAGTCCATCGTACGCATCCACCTGATGGAGACCCTGCCCGCCACCAGCTGGAACCTGGCCAATCCGGCCGAGTACGGCTTCTACTCCAATGTCAATCCGGCGGTGGACCATCCGCGCTGGAGCCAGGCGACGGAGCGCCGCATCGGCGAATTCTTCAAACGCCCGACGCTGCCGTTCAATGGCTACGCCGAGCAGGTGGCTGCGCTGTATCGCGGCATGGATCTGCGCAAGAATTACTGAGAACTCCATGACCCCCTCGATCCGACCGGGGCTGACGCCCTCTTCCCACATTACCGGGTTCAAGCGCGCCGTCTTCGCATTGTGCCTGCTTCCGCTCGCGCGTGCGCTGTGGCTGGCCGCCAGCGGCGACGCCATCAACCCGATCGAATTTCTGACCCGCTCCACCGGAACCTGGACCCTCAGCTGGCTGCTGCTCACCCTTGCCATCACGCCGCTGCGCACGCTGACCGGCCTGAGCATTCTGATCCGGCTGCGTCGCATGCTGGGCTTGTTCGCCTTTTTCTACGGCGTTCTGCACCTGACCTTGTACCTGTGGCTGGACAAATTCTTCGACTGGCCCGCCATCGGCCACGACATCGTCAAACGACCGTTCATCACCATGGGCATGGCGGCCTGGCTGCTGATGCTGCCGCTGGCCGTCACCTCGACCCAAGGCTGGATCAAGCGGCTCAAGCGGCGCTGGGGTCTGTTGCACCGCCTGATCTATCCGCTGACCGTCATGGCCGTCGTCCACTATTTCTGGCTGGTGAAGAAAGACCTGACCCAGCCGCTGATCTACGGCACGGTCCTGGCCGTGCTGCTGCTGTGGCGGGTCGCGCGCCGCGTTGCAACGCGGGCGCGGCCGGCGCCGCTTACGGCTTCAGATGGCGGTCGAGGAACGCGATGATGGTCTGCATCACCGGCGGCTGGATCCAGTACTCTCCGCCGTGCGCGGCGCCCTTGACGACGTAGCGGGTCGCATCCACCCCCAGGCCGCGCAGGGCGACAAACAGCCGCTCCGTCTGGCGCGGCGAAACCAGCGTATCGTGATCGCCGTGCATGAGCAGGAAAGGCGCTGCGGTCTTGCTGACATAAGCGACAGGATTAGCCGCCTCGGCACGCGCCGGATCGCTCGATATCGCACCGCCGGTGCCAAGCACGGCCGGACCGTTCACCCACATCGCTTCCGGGGCGGAGGGCGAGCGATGCTGCGCCTGAACCGCTTCGGAAAAGCCTTCGCCGACCCGGTTCAGATCGGACAAGCCGTACAGATCGACGGCGGCTTGCACGGCGCTGCTCTGGTCCAGGTGCTCGCCTTGATCGAAGCGCCTATCGCCATTGCTGACCCCCGCGAAAGCGGACAAATAGCCGCCGGCGGATTCGCCAAGCACGCCGATATGGCCGGCATCGATGCCAAACCGGGCCGCATTGGCGCGCAGAAAGCGTATCGCCGACTTCACATCGATCAGCGGCGCCGGAAACATGGCGGTCGGCGCAACCCGATACTCGATGCTCGCGACGACATACCCGGCCTGGGCCAGATCCAGACGCTGCTGGATATAACTGTCCTTGTTGGCATTGACGAAACCGCCGCCAGTGATGAACACCACCGCCGGCAGCGGTTTCGCCGCCGTCGGCTTCAGCACATCCATGCGCAGCGCGACATTGTCGTAGCCGCGCATGGACGGCTGCGCAAACACGACATTCGAGATCAGCTTGACCGGCGTGCGGGTCAACGTCACCGTCAGCTCGCGGCTGTCCGGAGCCGCCGCCTGCGCCGCACCGCCGAGGGCCGCGCCGATGGCGACGAGGGAGGCGAGGTATCCGAGTTTCATCATTTTCATCGCCTCCTCAGGATGCCATCCGGTCGGGAAAACCCGCCGGCAAGCGATCCGGCGCGCAGGCGATGACATCGTCACGATCGGGGCCGCAGTCCTCGATAAAGGTGATGGTGGCGAATTCGTCTATCACCTCCTTCGGATAGGTCGGGCCCGCATCGCGGTACTCGCGCATCAGGTCGAGGTGCTCGTTCTGATAGCACACGGTTTTTTTCGGGTCGGCAAACACCCAGCGCGGGAAAAAAATCACGCCATGCAATTCCTTGCGCAGCAGATTGACGGTCAAACTGACCGTCGTTCCGGTCGGCTCATCCCAGGAAATCTTGAATACCTGCTCGCCGACCGCACGGATGTGGGCCTGCTGGTCGGTCACCCAGCGACCGCCAACGATGCCGCTATGGATGCGGTAGTCGAAGCGCTCGCCATTCTTGACATAGATCTCGTACTGCCAACCATTATCGTAGGTGTAAACCAGATGTTTGCCGATGAAGGACTTCAACTCGGCGCTGTGATCCTGCTGTGACATAC
The DNA here is from genome assembly GCF_000422925.1 of Paludibacterium yongneupense DSM 18731. Lineage (GTDB taxonomy): Bacteria > Pseudomonadota > Gammaproteobacteria > Burkholderiales > Chromobacteriaceae > Paludibacterium > Paludibacterium yongneupense. The sequence goes on along the minus strand of NZ_AUGZ01000004.1, from coordinate 255,699 downwards.
CGTTCTCCATACTGGGTGGGCTTGCCGCTCGGCGGCACATGCCAGTAAGATACGACGAAGCAATTACAATTGATAAGCGCAAAAAAATGCGCAAACCGATCGGAAAATCGAATCGATGTCCCCCCTGCCACGCACCTCGCTCGAGCAATGGCTGGTGTTGCAAACCATCGTCGACACCGGCGGCTTTCATCAGGCGGCCGAGACGCTGCATCGCAGCCAGTCGTCCGTCAGCTATGCCGTCGCGCGCTTGCAGGAAAGGCTGGACCTCCAGCTATTACAGGTCGACGGGCGCAAAGCCGCGCTCACGCCGATCGGACGGGCGTTGCTGGAGGACGCCAGGCCTCTGATCAATGAACTGGCAACCCTGGAGCTGCGGGCGCAGGCCTTGAAGCAGGGCGCAGAAGCCCAGATACGGCTGGCCGTGGACAGCCTCTACCCCAAGGCAGCCCTGTTTGCGGCGCTCGCCCGCTTTGCGCAGGCGTTTCCGCATACCCGCGTGGGGCTGACCGAAGTCGTGCGCCTGACACCGCAGCGCAGCGCCGCCGACCTCTATATCGCGATGCAGGGCCTGGCCGGCGGCGAGCGGCTGATGGAGGCCGAGTTGCTGGCTGTCGCGCAACGCGATCATCCGCTGCATCGCAGCCGCAAGGCGACGCTTGGCGCGAGCGATCTCGCCCACCACCTGCAAGTGAGATTGGAAAGTCATGCCCAGCCGGCGCGCGACAGCGCCCCGGCCGCGCAGCAGACCTGGACCGTGAATTCGGTCGAAGCCGCGGTCGAAGCGATTCGCAGCGGCCTGTGCTTCGGTTGGCTGCCGCGCCAGGCGATCGCAGCGGCTCTGGCGACTGGCGAGTTGCTCGCCCTGCCGCTCGGCAGCGGCCGGGTGCGGATGATCCCGCTCAACCTGATCTACGCCGATTACGAGCGCGCGGGCCCCGCCACCCATGCCCTTGCGCGCATTCTGCGCGAGCGGGACAATACCTGATACGGCGACGCGCCGATTCCGCCCGGACGGGCGGACTGCTATGCTGCAAACATCACCGCAATGCTTCCGCATGGCGGTCCGCGAAAGGAAGAAAGGGTATGAGCCAGGCGCCAGCCTTGTTGGCAATTGCCGTGGGGGCGACCTTGGGGGCATGGTTGCGCTGGGGACTGAGCCTGCTGCTCAATCCGGTTTTTCCTACCGTTCCGCTCGGGACGCTGGCCTCCAACCTGCTCGGCGGCTACCTGGTCGGCATGGCCGTCGTGTTCTTCAACCAGAGCTCCGGGCTGCCGCCCGAGCTGCGTCTGCTCGCGATCACCGGTTTTCTCGGCGGGCTGACCACCTTTTCCACGTTTTCCGCGGAAGTGGTGGGTTTGCTCGCGCGACAACAGTATTTATGGGCGCTGGGCACGGCGAGCGTGCACCTGTTCGGATCCCTGACAATGACGGCGCTCGGCATGGCAACGGTCTCCTGGCTGACGACATCGCGCTTTTAGCCACGACCGCACGCGCCGTACACGGGAGGAACTGAGAAATGAACGAAGCACAAGGTCCGGCCGCGGCACATGGCGTCTTTCTGCGCTTTTTCGTGCAGGAAAAACAGCGCGTTCACGGTGTGCTGGTTTACGACTGGCTGCTGGATACCGCCAGGCAGATGGACATTCGCGGCGGCTCGGCACTGCGCGTGATCGCCGGCTATGGTCGCCACCGCATCCTGCATGAGAGCCATTTCATCGAATTGCAGGGCGAATTGCCGATCGAAGTCGACTTCATCGCCAGCGAAGAGGAAGCGCAACACCTGCTGACACGGGTGAAAGCGGAACAGCTATCGCTGTTCTACGTCAAGATTCCGGCCGAATTCGGCATCGCCTGAAGCCGATAAAACCGGCTCAGGCCGTGCTCGCGCGCGCCGGGCGATGGATGCGCAGGACACTGACGGCCGCGATCAGACACAAGGCGCCGGACAGCATCGTCGCAAGCGTATAGCTGCCGAGACTGTTGCGCAGCAAGCCGGCGCCGAGTGCGGCAGCAGCGGCCCCCAACTGATGGCCGGCGACCACCCAGCCGAACACGACCGGCGCGTCCTGGCGGCCGTAGCAATCGGTCGTCAGCCGCACCGTCGGCGGCACCGTCGCCACCCAGTCCATTCCGTAGAACACGGTAAACAGCGGCAGCCCGAAGAATTCAAAACCGAAAGCATAGGGCAGATAGATCAAGGACAAACCGCGCAAGCCGTAATACCAGAACAGCAGACGCCGCGCATCATAGCGATCCGACAGCCAGCCCGACGCCGTCGTTCCGAGCAGATCGAACAAGCCCATCGCCGCCAGAATGCCGGCCCCGCGCACCGGCGTCAGCCCGTAGTCGCCGCACATGGCGATGAAGTGGGTCCCGATATAGCCATTGGTGCTTGCGCCGCACACAAAAAAGCTGAAAAACAATAGCCAGAAGTCACGCGTGCGCGCCGCACGGCGCAAGGCGCCGAACGCGATCGCGATCGGGCTGTGGCGGGAAGGCGTGACGACCTCGATCGCCGCAGGGTCGCCGTAGGCAGCCAGACCGACCGCTGCCGGCCTCTCGGGCAACAAGCACCAGACCAGCGGCACCACCAGAGCCAGCGCGAACGCAACCGTCCCCGCCACGGGGCGCCAGCCATAATGCTCGGTGATCGCAGCCAGCAGCGGCAGAAACACCAGTTGGCCGGTCGCGGAGCTGGCGGTCAACACGCCCATGGCCAAGCCGCGGTGCGCGATAAACCAGCGATTGACCACGGTCGCCCCCAGCGTCATTGCCGTGGCGCCGGTTGCACAGCCGACCACGCCCCCCCACAGCAGCTGCAGCTGCCACTGCGAGCGCATCGCGGCGGAGGCGCCGACAGCGAGAGCCAGCACCGACAACGAAACCAGCACCGTCCGCCGTAGGCCGAAGCGCTGCATCGCGGCGGCGGCAAACGGCCCCATCAGCCCGAACAAGGCCAGATTGATCGCCAGCGCCAGTGAAATCGCACCGCGGCTCCAGCCGAATTCGCGCTCCAACGGCACCATCATGACGCTGGGAGCCCCCCGCGTGCCGGCGGTGACGAGCATCACCACAAAGGTGACGCCCAGTACGATCCAGCCGTAATGAAAACGGCCCCGGGCCCAACGCGCCATGACAGACACCATGCGTGTGCTCCTGCGAAGCGGAATCAAAACAAATACTTCGCAACAGTATTTACCTTCGCACCCGGAATTTGTCCAGCCGCCTCCCATCTGCCGGCAAGAGATCACGACCCGGCAAATAGAAAACAGACATGATCGAATGCAAAAAACGCATTAAATTTTCGCTTGTTTGATGCAACGCACAAACTGCAGACGCCGCTCGCGTTAGTCTGATAGCAATCGGCTGCACGCCTACGCCCGTGACCGCCGTCATTTCTCGATCTTGGAAGGAGTTTTGCAATGAGTCAGTGGGCCGTTTATCTGCTTAGGGACGGACGCTACGCCAGCGTCGGTGACAAATTCGTCGAACAGGGCGCCGACAACGCCGTATTCGAACTACGTTTCGCTTCGGAAGGGATCGCCATGGAGGTCGCCAAGGCCCACATCGGCCACGATGCCGCTTTTGTGCGCCGTGCCGACGGCAGCCTGTACTCGACCAGGGACACGCCCTGGAAAGAAGCCGTCGTCCAGCAACTGGCCTGAGCCTGAGCGACGACTCGCGCGCCGCCCTCCCGGGCGGCGCATTTTTTTGGCGCAAGTCTAGCAATCGGCGCTGAACACCACCCGATTGCGCCCCTGCTGCTTGGCCTGATACAAGGCACTGTCGGCCCGCTTCAACAGCGAAGTCGGGGTGTCGCAGGCGCTGGCCACTGCGCCGCCGATACTGATCGTGACCGACACATCGCCCTCCCCGGTAGCGACCACCTTCGCTTCGACCTCGCTGCGCACTCTTTCCGCCACCGCTTGCGCCTGATGGATACCGGCATCGGGCAGCAAAATCGCGAACTCCTCCCCGCCTATGCGCGCCAGGTCGTCGCCAGGCCTCAGTCCGCCGCGCATCACTCCAGCCAGCACTTGCAAAGTGACATCCCCGGCGACATGGCCGTAGTTGTCGTTGACATGCTTGAAGTAATCGATGTCGAGATAGAGCAGGGTCAGCGGCTGCCCTTCGCGCTGGGCGACGGCCAGGGTTCTTTCGACCATGTCGATGAAATGGCGCCGGTTATACAGGCCGGTCAGGGGATCGGTGATGGACAGCCTCTCCAGTGATTCGCGGGTGGCTTCCAGATCGATCGTACGCTGACTCAACAACGCCATGCTCGCCGTTTTCTCGCGCACCACGTCGGCCAGTCTCGACTCGCGCCGGTGCAGGCGCTGCAGCAAGCGCCAGACGGCTGCCAGCGCCAGCAGTTCGAACACGATGAAAGCGGCGACCCCGCCACGAATCAGCAGCGCCGTACGTTCTGTCGCCGCCAGTATCTCGGCCAGCGGGGTGCTGACCGTAACGACAACCGAGTAGCGTTCTAAAGTAGCATAGCTAACCAGCTTGCGACGTCCATCCATCGGCGAGATCATCTGGATGAAAACGCCGTGACGGACAGAATTGAGCCGCTCGCCTGACGGCGCCAGGTCGGAGCGATGGCCGATGGCCGCGCCGGAGCCGGAGTCGGGCCAGCGGCCGAGCACGGTTCCGTCCACGCGTGTCAGCGTCACGACATCGCCGTGCCCCGGTTCGACCTGGCCGACGAAGCGCGACAGGGATTCCATATCCAGCACCGCGCAGGCCAGCGCAATGCCCTCATGCCGGTTCTCCAGCCGACGGATCAGCGGCAGTCCCCACCTGCCGGTGAGACGACTTCTGATCGGCACGCCGAAGAATAGCGTCCCGGGAGCGGACGCCAGCCCCAGCCTGAAATACTCGCGATCGCGGACATTCACCCGGGGCGGATGCTCCGGGTAAGGGTAGAAGTAGACACCGCCGTCGACATCGATCAGCCGCAGCGCAATCATGCCGTCGCTGACCAGACGCAGGCGCGAACTGATGCCGGCAATCATCGCATCCTGCAGCGGCGACTCGCTCCCGCTGCGTCCGATCGATTGATCGATGCTGCCAAGCGCCAGTTCGATGCTGCGGCCGACGCCATCGACCTTCGACTCAACCGAGCTGAGCAGCCGCGACTGGTCCGCCGCCGCACTCACCATCGCCTGCGAACGGCTCTGGGCAATCCAGGTTTCGCCGGCAAACAGGGCGGCGCAGGCCAGAGTCAAGGCCAGGACCGGGACCAGCCAGCCCGGATCGCGCAACTTTTCCCTCCAGAAAAGCATGCTCCGCCACCTTATCTGCCTTCTTTCTTACAGCCTAGCATTCCGGATGCACGCGCGCCTGCGGCCTTGCGTCGTACGAACTGCGCTGGATCAATGCACGCCGGATTGCTCCGAATAATAGCTGCGCTTGTTTTCGTACATCAGCAGGTCGGCACGCTGGAGGGCGGCCTCCAGACGTTCGCCGACATGGCAGGTGGCGACGCCGAGCGACAGGCTCAACACCTGCCCCGAATAAAACTGATTATTGATCTCCACCAGCTTATGGATGCGCTCGACCATCAAGGCTCCATCGCGTTCGTCGCCGCCCGGCAGCAAGACGGCAAATTCATCGCCGCCGATGCGCGCCGCGCGCGCGGTCGGATCGATCGCTTCGGTCAGGACTTCGCCCGCACGGCGCAGCAGGCTGTCGCCGGCCGCATGGCCGAGCTGGTCGTTGGCATCCTTGAGCCCGTTGAGATCGAGCACAATCACAGTGACCGGAAACGGTCCTTTGCGCTCAAGCCGGTTGAGCTCATCGACATAATAAGATCGGTTATACAACTTGGTCAGCACATCGTGCTTGCCAAGAAATTCGAGGTAGGCCTCGGCCTTCTTGCGTGCCGTGATATCGACCAGCGCGACGAGCACCAGCTCCCAGCTGTGCTCGAAGCCCGGCAGCACGGAGAACTGCAGATGCACATGCAGCTTGTCTCCATCGAGCGAATAGTTCGTGATTTCGCGCTGGTAAAACAGCTTGCCCTGCCACAGATCGATCAATTCTTCCTTGAACGACTGCCGCATGTCGTCGCGGAAAATACCGGGCAAACAACGCAGCAAGGTCGCCTTGTCCGGCGCGCAATACATTTCGAGCGTCAGCCGGTTGACGTCGACGACGCGGACCTCCTGCAGGCAGCGCTCGACGAATTCGGGGTGGACGTCCAGGAACACGCGCAAATCTTCGATGCCGCGGGCGCGGATGTCATCCAGCAGGCGCTTGACCGAGCTGAAATCTTCCACCCACAGCGAAACCGGAGAAAACTCGAACAGCCCGCGCGCCGACGCTTCGCTGATGGCGAGACGCCGCCGCGCGGCCTCGCGCTCGGTCACATCCTCGATAGACACCAGCACCCGCTCCCAACTGTCTTCGTAGCCGGGCAGGATGGTGCCCGCCAACTGGATGTCGAGCCGACGTCCGGACAGGGTGTAATTGACGGTATTGCTGGCAAAACGGGTACCGCCGTTCCACAACTCGACCAATTCATCGACATGGGCCGCCAGCATGTCGTCGCGGAAAATGCGCGTCAACCCCTGTTCCAATGCGGCCTGATCGGCCGCTTCGTATAACTCCAGCGTCTTGCGGTTGACCTTGACCAGACGCAGGGTTTGCGAGCACTGCGCAATCCGTTCCGGCATCTCGCGCAAGCTGGCGCGCAAGTCGGTCACGCCTTCGGCGCGCCAGGCGTCGAACAAGCGCTTCAAACCGCTGTAATCCTCCAGCCACAGCGACACCGGGGCCAGTTCGAACATGGAGGCATCAATGTTCTGTTCGGAAGATAAAGGGGTGGCACTCGCTTGAATTGAAGTCATGGGCTGGCGATTTCTGGTTGGCACTCGCGCTAGTGTATGATTTTTTACCCAGTTGCGTCATGCGCATCCATTCATCACCCCGAGCTAAGCCATGTCCACAGCCTCTCCCAGCAACGCGACGCCTGCGCGTTCCATGACCTGCCGCCAATGCGGCGCCCCCTTCCGTTGCGGCGAAGGCGGCAAGAACGGCGCCTGCTGGTGCGCCGACCTTCCTGCGGTGGCAATGCCGCTGCCCGGTGGCGACTGCGTGTGCCCGGCCTGTCTCGCGGCGCAACTCGCAAAATCCGTACCCTGCGGCAAATAAAGCTGGGCGGCCATTTGCATCTGTAAGGGGTGACAGCTACAAAAAGATAAGACTAACAACAATATCAGTTAAAAGAAGGGGGTATTGCATGACGGGGACATCTCAGCACCCGTGGAGCCGTGGCCGCCTGGCGCTAGCCCTGGTGGTCGATGTTCTCCTCGCGGCTGGCGCCTACGCCTACGACAGCCTGCAATGGCCGGCGCTCGCGCTCGCCATCCTGCTGCTCGCCTCGGCCCCATGGTGGCTGGCGGCGCGGCTCGAACCCCAAAACGACGCCGGCGTGCCCGCAGCCGAGCCTGTCGCCGACCTCTGGCGGCCCTATGCCGATCTGACGGCCCAAGTGCTGCCCCTATGGCGTGGGCACACCTCTCTCGGCAACGAACAGATCACCGAGGCGATAGGCGAACTGGCGACCCGCTTCAGCGCGATGGGCGGCTCGCTGCAGCATGCGCTGGGCAAGCAGGACCTGAATGTCGCAGACCGCGAGGGACTGACGCGGACCGAGGACAGCCTGCGCGATATTCTGGAGCAGCTCAAGCAGGCCATCTCCCAACGCGACGCGCTGCAGAAAAACATCAGCGAGCTCAAGCAATACAGCAACGAACTGCAGGGCATGGCCGACGCCGTCTCGTATATCGCAGGCCAGACGAATCTGCTGGCGCTCAACGCCGCCATCGAAGCCGCCCGCGCCGGCGAGGCAGGCCGCGGCTTCGCCGTGGTCGCCGACGAAGTGCGCAAGCTGTCGCAGCAGTCGGATAGCACGGGCAAACAGATAGGCGGCAAGATCAATGCCATGGTCGGCGCGCTGGAGCGAACCATTTCACAGTCGCAGCATGTGACCGGCGAAGAGAAAGAACTGACCGAGCGCATCTCCCTTGCGGTCAATCAGGTCATCGATACCTACCGCCAGTTCACCGCCACGCTGGACCAGAATCACACCGAGGTCAGTGCCGCAAGCCAGCAGATACTGCAGGAAATCCAGCAGATTCTGGTCAGCCTCCAGTTTCAGGACCGCGTCAGCCAGATCCTCGGCCATGTGCTCGCCGATATGCAGAAACTGGAATCCTCGCTCGAGCGGGCACTGGGCGGAGAGCCCCCCCCGCCACCCGACGTCGGCGCCTGGCTTGCCGCCCTCAAGAAGACCTATACCACGCAGGAGCAACATTCCGTACACCACGGGACCGGGGGCAAGATCGAGCCCGCGGCCGACGATGTCACATTTTTCTGAACGGGCGAGTCATCATGGCCAAAACCATACTCATCATCGACGACTCAATCAGCTTGCGGCAGGTCGTCAAAATGGCACTCAGCGGCGCCGGCTACGATGTCATCGAAGCCGGCAACGGACAGGAAGCGCTGAAGCTGCTGGACGGTCGTAAAATCCACCTCATCGTATCCGACGTCAATATGCCGGTCATGGATGGCATCAGCTTTGTGAAGGAAGCCAAGCTGTTGCCGAATTACAAGTTCACCCCGGTGATCATGCTGACCACCGAGGCCGGCGACGAGATGAAAAAGCAGGGCCAGGCCGCCGGCGCCAAAGCCTGGGTGGTCAAGCCCTTCCAGCCGCCGGCGCTGTTGACGGCCGTTTCCAAGCTGATCTTACCGTAGGCGGGAGAAACGCCATGAGCCACCTCGTCACCGTGTCGGGCGAAGCCACCATCTTCCAGGCCGCCGACTTGCACCGCACCCTTCTCGATGCCCTGGCGCAGGAAGAGGCGCTGCGGGTCGACTTGTCGCAGATCACCGAATTCGACTGTTCCGCGGCACAGATACTGATCTGGCTGACGCGCGAGGGCGCGCGTCTCGGTCGTCCGGTCAGCCTGCTCTCCCCCGGCGAGCCCGTGCGCGAGCTGCTCGCCCTGATCGGACTCGATGCCGAGCTTACCTTCGAGGAGACCGCGCAATGACACTGGATATGGAACTGGCGCTGCAAACCTTTTTCGAAGAGTCGAACGAGCTGCTGAGCGATATGGAGCGCATTCTGCTCGATGTGGAAATGGACGCCACCACGCCGGAGCAGCTCAATGCCCTGTTCCGCGCCATGCACACGATCAAGGGCTCGGCCGGACTGTTCGCGCTCGACGATGTCGTCCGTTTCACTCACCAGGTGGAAAACGCGCTCGACCATCTGCGCGACGGCAGCCTGCAACTGGACGAAGAACTGGCCGGACTGTTGCTGCGCTGCCACGACCACGTCAAGACGCTGCTCGACGCCCTGGCGGCCAAGGAGGCCCTGCCGGTGGATGCCGGCCTGCCGCTGCTGGAAGAACTGTCGGCCCGTCTCAATCACGGCGCCGCGCCTCAGCCCTCGGCCGAACCGGCCCCGGCCGAGGCGGCCGCCCCCTCCCCGGCCGAAGCCCGCGCCTCGGCCTGGCTGATTTCCCTGCGCCTGGGACCGGACGTCTTGCGCAACGGCATGGACCCGGCGTCGTTCATCCGCTATCTGCACACGATGGGACGCATCGAACGGATCGAAGCGATCAGCGTCAAGCTGCCGGCCGGTGCCGCATTCGACCCGGAAAGCAACTATCTGCGCCTGGAGCTGATCTTTGCCGGCGAGGTCGAAATCGGCGCCCTGTGGGATGCGTTCGAATTCGCACGCGAAGACAGCCGCATTCATATCTGGCCGCTGGACGAAGCGCCGGCGCACCTGGCCGAGCTGTCGGGCGAGGTGGACGCCGCCGAAGCGGCTGCGCTGCAAGCGGTATGGCAGCGTTTCGGGCTGCCTGATGCGACGGCGCCTGCCATCGAGGCCGTGGCGGCCCCCGCCGCCGTCGAAACCGCAGCGGCGGTCACGCCGCGCGCCGAGAGCGGCAAGGCCGTGCACGCCGAGGCACGCCAGCCGAAACCGCCGGAGAGCAAGTTCATCAAAGTCGAGGCCGGCAAGCTCGACAGTCTGATCAATCTGATCGGCGAGCTGGTCATCGCCGGCGCCGCCGCCAACCTGATGGCGCGCCGCGCCGATCAGACCCCGCTGGTCGAAGCCACGCTGGCCATTTCCAGCCTGATCGAACAGATCCGCGCCGGCACCCTGTCGATGCGCATGATACAGATCGGCGAGATTTTCAACCGCTTCCCGCGCGTGGTGCGCGATGTCTCGCGCGAACTGGGCAAGGACATCCAGCTCACCATTTCCGGCGCCGACACCGAGCTGGACAAATCCATGGTCGACAAGCTCGGCGACCCGTTGATGCACATCGTGCGCAACGCCATCGACCATGGCATCGAGGACACCGCGCAGCGGCGGGCGGCAGGCAAACCGGACACGGGAACGATCTGGCTGAATGCCTACCACGAGTCGGGCAGCGTGGTCATCGAGGTGGCCGACGACGGCGGCGGCCTGCGCCGCGACCGCATCCTGGCCAAGGCGGTGGAACGCAATCTGGTGCCGGCCGACGCCACGCTCAGCGATCAGGAGATTTTCAAACTGATCTTCGAACCCGGTTTCTCCACCGCCGAGCAGGTGACCAATCTGTCCGGTCGCGGCGTCGGCATGGATGTCGTGCGCAAGAGCATCGAACAACTGCGCGGCTCGGTCGACATCGACTCCGAACCGCAGCTGGGTTCCACCTTCCGCATCCGGCTGCCGTTGACGCTGGCCATCATCGACGGTTTTCTGGTGCAGAACGGCGACGCCACCTTCGTGGTGCCGCTGGAAGCGGTGATCGAATGTATCGAACTGCCGCCCGCCCAGCAGCAGGAGGGCACCCACGACTGCCTCAACTTGCGCGGCGAGATTCTGCCGCTGCTGCACCTGTCCACCTTCTTCGAGCTGGGCGCCGCCCCGGGCAAGCGCCAGAACGTGGTCGTGGTCCGTTTCGGCGACAGCAAGGCCGGCCTGGTGGTCGACGAACTGCTCGGCGAATACCAGACCGTGATCAAGCCGCTGGGCAGCCTGTTCCGCCACCTGAAAGCCATCAGCGGCTCGACCATTCTCGGCACCGGCGAAGTGGCGCTGATACTGGATATTCCGTCGTTGATCCATTACGCGACGCGCAAGGAAAGCGAACGCTATTCGCCGGACGGCGAGGCGGGCAGACGCAGCCGCACGGGCAGCCCAAGCTGAGTCCCCGGATCGGAACCAAGGAGAAGCGAGATGGGCGCACTCAATTTGCGCAAGCACGATCAGGAACCGGTAGCCGAAGCCGTGGCCGAGATCGGTCAATACCTGACCTTCCAGCTGGCCGGCGAGACCTTCGCCATCGGCATCCTGGCGATCAAGGAAATACTGGAATACGTCCCGCTGACCCAGGTGCCGCTGATGCCGGACTTCATCCGCGGCGTGATGAACCTGCGCGGCGCGGTGGTACCGGTCATCGACCTGGCCCTGCGCTTCGGCCACGCGCCGACCGAGGCCGGGCGCCGCACCTGCATCGTCATCATCGAAATCGAACTCGAAGGACAGCAGCGCCATATCGGCATCCTGGTGGATGCCGTGCACGAGGTGCTGGCCATCGCGGATAGCGACATCGAGCCGCCGCCGCAGTTGGGCGGCGGCATCCGCGTCGACTTCATCGCCGGCATGGCCCGTGTCGACGACCGCTTCGTCGTGCTACTGCATGTGGACAAGGTATTGTCGGCGACGGAAATCAGTCTGCTGGCAGAGCAGGGGGAAATCGCGCTGGAAGCATCGACAGACGCACCGCAGGACCAAAACAAGTTAGCCGATACGATATCAGGGAGAACACAATGAGCACCAACGACAAAGGCATGAGCGTCGCCATGCGGCTGGGCCTGGCCTTCGCCAGCCTGATCGCCTTCCTCGCCATCACCGTGGGGGTCGCGCTGAACGGTTTCAGTAGCATCAACAACGAGCTGCACGACATCACCAAGATCAATAATGTCGAGTCGCGCATGGCGGCCGATCTGCAAGACGCCGTGCAGCAGGTCCGCGTCGCCTACCGCACCGTGATCATCGTGACCACGCCGAACGAGATCGCCGACGCGATGGCCAAGTACAGCGATGCCAAGCGCATTTATCTCGACCGCGAAAAAGCACTGAACGACATGCTGCAGTCGCAGCCGGGGACATCGACCGCGGAAAAGGACTTGATCGCGCAGACCATGAGCCAACGCCCGACCGCCTTCGCCTATGCCGACCAGGCGACCTCGCTTGGCGCTCAGAACAAGAACGACGAAGCCAAGGATGTGATGAACAAGCAGGCCAACCCGGCGATGGGCAAGCTGCTCGAGACCATCCACTCCTTGTCGCTGCTGGAAAACAAGCTCAGCGAGCAGGCCGCCGCGGATGCGCAACAGACCTATGCCTCGGCGCGTAATATGATGATCGCGCTGGCTGTTGGCGCCATCGTCGTCGCCACACTGATCGCGGTGCTGATCACGCGCAACCTGACCCGCACGCTGGGCGGCGAGCCCCACTATGTAGCGGCGGTGATGCGCGAGCTGGCCGGCGGCAATCTGATGGTCAACGTCGCCTTGCGCAACGGCGACACCAGCAGCGTCGTCGCCGCCATCGCGGCCACGGTCGACAAGCTGCGCGCCATCATCGGCGAGGTCAAGAGCGGCGCCGACAATCTGTCGTCGGCCTCGCAGGAACTGAGCGCCACCTCGCAATCGCTGGCGCAGGGGGCCAGCGAGTCGGCCGCCGGCATCGAGGAAACCTCGTCCTCGATCGAGGAAATCTCGTCCTCGATCAACCAGACCAACGATAATGCCAAGGTCACCGAGACCATCGCCAGCAAAGCCTCGCGCGAAGCTGCCGACGGCGGCGAGTCGGTGCGCCAGACGGTTGCCGCGATGCGTCAGATCGCCAACAAGATCGGCATCGTCGACGATATCGCCTACCAGACCAATCTGCTGGCGCTCAACGCCGCCATCGAAGCCGCCCGCGCCGGCGAGCACGGCAAGGGCTTTGCCGTGGTCGCCGCCGAAGTGCGCAAGCTGGCCGAGCGCAGCCAGATCGCGGCCCAGGAGATCGGCGAAGTCGCCACCAGCAGCGTGTCGCTGGCCGAACGCGCCGGACAGTTGCTCGAAGAGATCGTGCGCTCCAGTTCGCGCACCTCGGACCTGGTGCAGGAAATCGCCGCCGCCTCCAATGAACAGGCGGTCGGTGTCGGCCAGGTCAATTCCGCGGTGCAACAGCTGAACACGACCACCCAGCAGAATGCGTCGGCCAGCGAGGAACTCGCATCCACCGCCGAAGAGATGAGCAGCCAGGCTGAAAACCTGCAGGATCTGATGAACTTCTTCCGCCTGGAAGAAGGGGCAGGACGGCGCCGGCCGATGGCCCCGCCGCTCGCGCGCAGCACGCGCGGCAAGCGCCCCGCGCCAGGCGATGCCGCGGCGGACGAGTCCGATTTCGTTCGCTTCTGAACAGGAGAAGGCCATGAGCGCGCCCAACCGCGACACTGCGCCCGCCGCCGAGGCGGCGGGCGATACCGGCCAGTATCTGACCTTTCAGCTGGCCGGCGACACGTTCGCCATCGGCATCCTGGCGATCAAGGAGATTCTCGAGTACGTGCCGCTGACCCAGGTGCCGCTGATGCCGAACTTCATCCGCGGCGTGATGAACCTGCGCGGCGCGGTCGTGCCGGTCATCGACCTCGCGCGCCGCTTCGGCCGCGCCGCCACCCCGATCGGTCGCCGCACCGGCATCGTCATCATCGAAGTCACGTACGAAGAGCAACAGTTGTATATCGGCGTACTGGTCGATGCGGTACATGAAGTCCTGGCCATCCCCAGCAGCGACATCGAACCGCCGCCGCAGTTCGGCGGCAAGATCCGCGCCGACTTCATCGCCGGCATGGCCAAGGTCGACACGCGTTTCGTCATGCTGCTGCATGTCGAACGCGCGCTGTCGGTGGATGAAATGACGCAGTTGACCGACCTTCAAGCCGACAGCACACTCGATATGCGGCTGGAAATCGACTAGGAGCGCGGCATGCTCAGCGATGCGACTTTCCAGCGCTACAGCGCCTGGATGAAAGAACGCACGGGCGTCACGCTGCCCCCGTGCAAAAAGCCGCTCGTGCAGCAACGCCTGCACAAGCGGCTGATAGCACGGGGCGTCACGACGCTGGAGGGCTATTTCCGCCTGTTGCAGGCGGCGGAAGAGGACGAAGAGCGAACCATCGCCATCGATCTGCTGACCACGCACGAGACCTATTTTTTTCGCGAAGCCAAGCATTTCGACTGGCTCAAGCAGCGGCTGCGCGAGTGGCCGCGCGAGCAGCCGTTCCGCTTGTGGAGCGCGGCGTCCTCGACCGGCGAAGAGGTGTGGAGCCTGGCCATGCAGCTGGCGGATGCACGCGGCGTCGATGGCGACTGGCAGCTGCTCGGCAGCGACGTCAGCAGCCATGCGCTGGACAAGGCAAAAAACGCGCATTACAGCATGCAGCGCAGCGAGGGGATTCCGCCGGAGTTTCTGCGCCGCTACTGCCTGAAAGGCACCGGTCACCATCAGGGCACCTTGCTGGTCGACCGTTCGCTGCGCGCGCGCGTGCAATTCGCCCAGATCAACCTCGACCAGACGCTGCCTGCCATCGGCCCCTTCGATGTCGTCTTCTTGCGCAATGTACTGATCTATTTCAACAACGACACCAAGTCGGCCGTGGTGCAACGGGTCATGACGCGCATCGCGAAAGGCGGCTGGCTGGTGGTCAGCCATTCGGAAAGCCTGCACGGTCTGTCTTTGCCGCTGACCCTGGAGGCGCCGGGCATTTACCGGAAGCCGGGATGACACTACTCGTGCGAGAAGACGTGTTCCTGCGTCCGGGGGAATGGCACTTCGGTGACGCACCGGAACGGATACGGACCCTGCTCGGTTCCTGCGTCTCCATCACCTTGTGGCATCCACGGCTCAAGGTCGGCGGCATGTGCCACTACCTGCTGGCGACGCGCAGCGAGACCGACGGCGCCCTGTCGGGACGTTATGCGGATGAAGCGATGCTATTGCTGTTGCGCGCCATGCTGGCCACAGGAAGGCCGATCAAGGAGTTTCACGCCAAACTGATAGGCGGTGCCGCGGTGCTGCCAACCATCGAACGCAATCTGCCGGTGCACGACGTGCCGGGCCGCAATATCGATGCGGCACGCACGCTTGCGCGCCAGCTGGGACTGAATGTACAAGCCGAAGACGTGGGCGGGACCAGCGCACGGCTGGTCATGTTCGATATCGATAGCGGCGACGTGTGGGTCAGACAGACACAGGTCAGCGACATCAGCACCGAACCGGAAATCAGGAGAGAAAAGCGATGAGCATCAAACTGATGATAGTCGATGATTCGGCCGTCGTGCGGCAGGTTCTGGCGCAGGTGTTCGCCACGGTGCCCGATGTCAAGGTCATGGACACGGCGACCGACCCCATCATGGCCATGGACAAGATGAAGAAACAATGGCCCGATGTTCTGGTGCTCGATGTGGAGATGCCGCGCATGGACGGCATCACCTTTCTCAAGCAATTGATGCAGACGCACCCCACTCCGGTCGTGATCTGCTCATCGTTGACGCAGAAAGGCGCCGATATCAGCATGCAGGCGATGGCGGCGGGCGCCGTCGAGGTCATTGCCAAACCGCAGTCCGGCGTCAAGCAGTTTCTCGAGGAAAACGGCAATATGCTGGTCAGCGCGGTGCGTGCCGCCGCATGCGCACGCATGAGCCGCGTGCGCACGATGGCGCCGACGCCGCTGGAAGCGCGTCCGAAACTGTCCGCCGACGCCATCCTGACCGCACCGACCGGCGGCGGCATGTTCCAGACCACCGAGCGCATCGTCGCCATCGGCACCTCGACCGGCGGGACGCAGGCGCTGGAAGTGGTGCTGACCGCCCTGCCGCGCACCAGCCCCGGGCTCGCCATCGTGCAGCATATGCCGGAAAAATTCACGGCCTCTTTCGCCGAGCGCCTGAATCGCCTCAGCGAGATCGAAGTCAAGGAAGCCAGCAATGGCGACCGGATTCTTCCGGGACGTGCCTTGATCGCGCCTGGCGGTAAACATATGATGATAAAGAGAAGCGGTGCGTTTTATCATGTCGAAGTCGTGGACGGTCCGCTGGTCAGCCGCCACAAGCCATCGGTCGACGTGTTGTTCCGTTCCGCGGCGAAGTTCGCCGGTCGCAACTGTCTGGGCATCATCATGACCGGCATGGGCGACGACGGCGCCAAGGGCTTGCTTGAAATGCACGACGCCGGGGCACGCACCATCGCCCAGGACGAGGATAGCTGCGTCGTATTCGGCATGCCCAAGGAAGCCATCAAGCTGGGCGCCGCCGATGAGGTGCTACCGCTGGATAATCTGTCGCGGGCCATTTGCCGCTGAGCCGGGAACCGACATGCCCCCGTTTGCGATCGCAGACATTCTGATCGTCGAAGACAGCCTGCTGCACAGCCAGCTGGCCGCCTCGCTGTGCCTCGAACTCGGCGCGAGCGAGGTCCGCGAGGCGCGCGATGGGCAAGCCGGACTGGAGCGCATGCGCGAACGACTGCCCGAGCTGCTGCTGCTCGATCTGGAAATGCCGCGCCTCGACGGCGTGCAAGTCCTGCAGCATATGGCGCGGGACAATCTGCGCGTACCCGTGATCGTCACCTCGGGCAAGGACTATATGCTGATTTCGGCGGTCGAGCAGATGGGGCGCGAACTGGGCCTCCCCATTCTCGGCGGCCTGAAAAAACCGCTGCGCAAGCAGGACCTGGTCGATCTGCTGCGCCGGCGTTGGGGACACGATGCACTGAGCGCTCAAGCGGAAGACCTGTGCTCGGACACCGAGATCCGCCTGGCGCTGGACAGCGGTCAGATCATTCCCTACTACCAGCCCAAGGTGACCCTGGACAACGGCCGGCTCAAGGGAGCGGAGATGCTGGCGCGCTGGAACCATCCCGACAAGGGCATCATCCCGCCGTCCCGCTTCATTCCGGTCATGGAGGCCTGCGGCTGGGTGACCGAGCTGACGCTGCTGATGCTGGAACAGGGCCTGAAGCAATGGCAGGAATGGGCACGGCACGGCATCCGGATTCCGCTGTCGGTCAATCTGTCGGCGCTGTCGCTCAAGGGCGACACCCTGGTGCCCGAGATCGAAGCACGGCTGCGCGCGAGCCGTGTCCCCGCGCGTTACACCATCTTCGAAATCACGGAAACGGCAGTGGCCGACAATCTGGCCGAAGCGATAGGCATCGCCGCCCGCCTGCGGCTGTCCGGTTTCGGCCTATCCATCGATGATTTCGGCACCGGCTTCGCCACCTTGCAGCAGCTCACGCGATTCCCGTTCACCGAATTGAAAATCGACCAATCGCTGGTCACCTCGGTCTGCGAGAAGCCCCACCTCGAAGTCATTCTCAACAGCATCATCGAGCTCGCACAGCGCATGCAACTGTCGACGGTGGCCGAAGGAATAGAAACGGTTGCCGACCTCGAATTCATGGGAATGCGCGGCTGCAGCATGGGCCAGGGCTACCATATTGCACGACCGATGGACGCCCCCCGCTTCGGCGACTGGGTCAAGCAGCACCTTGCCGCCATACAGCCCGCCCAACCGCGCTGACCCTGCCTTTTTCCACACTACGCGCACCCGCCAGGCAAAGCATGCCACCGACAGTCAAGGCTGACCTCGCCGAGCGCGCTACAGTCCTGTCGATACTGCTGACGCCTGTTCGATCCAGCAGCGATAGCATTAAGACATGACACATCACAAGACATATAAAAGGAGTTGCGCATGCACTACGCTCGTTTATCCCTGCTCACCCTCGCATTGCTCTCAATCGGCTTCGGCAGCGCTCACGCGGCGCCGTTCGCGACCGACGCCGCAGCCGATGCGCAAGCCGCGACCTGGGTCAGGCAGATGACGCTGGACGAAAAAATCCAGCTCGTGCACGGTGCCGGCATGGGGGTTTCCCCGGTCGGAGGCGCCAGTTATATCCCGGGCATCCCCCGCCTCGGCATTCCGGCCCTGGCCAGCGCCGACTCCGCCGGTGGCGTGGGCGGCCTGAACGTACCGGACAGCAAGGCAACGCAGTTCCCGGCCCCGCTGGCGCTGGCCGCGAGCTGGAACCCCGAACTCGCGCACGCCTACGGCAGACAGATTGCTCTGGAACTGCGCGCTCTCGGCTTCGGCGAAGGGTTGGGCGGCGGCATCGATCTGGCGCGCGAGCCGCGCAATGGCCGCACCTTCGAGTATATGGGCGAGGATCCGGTGCTGGCCGGCCTGCTGTCGGCCGCACGCACGCGCGGCACGCAGGAACAGAATGTGATCGCCACGGTCAAGCACTTCGCCGCCAACGATCAGGAGACCAAACGCTTCACGTCCAACTCCATCATCGATGAACGCACCCTGCGCGAACTGTCGCTTCTACCGTTCGAAATCGCGGTCAAGGACGGCGGCGTCGGCAATGTGATGTGTTCCTACAATCTGCTGAACGGCATCAAGGCCTGCCAGAATCCCTATCTGCTGACCGATACGCTGAAAAACGAGTGGGGCTTCAAGGGGACCGTCCAGTCCGACTGGATCGCCGCGGTCAATGACACGGTGCCGGCGGTGATGGCCGGACTCGACGAGGAAGAACCGGGCTCGTCCGACGATAATGCCGTCATCTACGGTGTACACAGCCATTTCAACCAATGGTTGAAAGCGGCGGTACAAAGCGGCCAGGTACCGATGAGCCGTCTCGACGATATGGTGGCGCGCAAGCTGCGCACCCTGGTCAAATTCGGCATCGTGGCCAACCCGCCCAAGGCCGGCGGCACGATCGACGTCAGCGCCGCCCGCGCGCTCGCGCAGAAGGTCGCCGAACAATCGATGGTTCTGCTGAAGAACCATCAGGCCGCGTTGCCGCTCGACCCGGGCGCGGCCCAGACTATCGTCTTGATCGGCGGGCATGCCGACGTGGGCGTAATGGCTGGCGGCGGCTCCGGCGGCTCCGGCGTCCAGTCGAGTGGAGCCGCACCGTCAGCGAACAACCCGGTCGCCTGCCTCGAGCCCAAGTCCAGCATCGGCGACATGCATATGATGACCGGCTGCGCCACCTACTTCACTTCGTCGCCGCTGGCCGCGTTCAAAGCCCGTGCCCCCAAGGCGAACATCAGCTACGTTGACGGCCACGATGCCGCCGCCGCCGCGAACGCCGCCGCCAAAGCCGATGTCGCCATCGTATTCGCGACGCAATGGACGAGCGAAGACATGGACCTGCCCTCGCTCGCGCTGCCGAACGCCAAAACCGACCCCGCCAATCAGTCCTATGACCAGGAAGCCCTGATCCGGGCGGTCGCCGCCAAGAGCAAACGCACGATCGTGGTATTGGAAAACGGTAGTGCTGTCACCATGCCGTGGCTGACTCAGGTATCCGCCGTCCTCGATGCCTGGTACCCGGGCATGGAAGGCGGACCGGCGCTGGCCCGGGTGCTGTTCGGCGACGTCAATCCCTCGGGCAAGTTGCCGCTGACCTTCCCCAAGGCCGAGACCGACCTGCCGCAGAAGCAGATTTCGACCACCTCGCTCGACGTGGTATACAAGGAAGGCCTGCAAATGGGCTATCGCTGGTACGACGCCCGGAAAATCGAACCGCTGTTCGCCTTTGGCTACGGTCTGTCCTACACCCGCTTCGCCTACTCCGGCATCAAGAGCCATACCGACGCCCAGGGCAGGGTGACGGTGTCGTTCACGCTCAAGAACACGGGTGATCGTGCCGGCGCCGAAGTCGCTCAGGTTTATGCCGCCCTGCCCGCCTCCGCCGGCGAACCGCCCAAGCGGCTGGTGGGCTGGAAGAAAGTGGAACTGGCGGCCGGCCTGGCGCAACGCATCGATATCGATATCGCGCCGCAGCGGCTGGCGATCTGGAATGTCCACACGCATCAGTGGCAATTGCCGGCCGGTCGCTACGGTTTCGAAGTCGGCGGCTCCTCGCGCGCGGTGGAACCGCTGCTGACCGAAACCCGCCTCACGGGTTCGATGCTGTAAGCCTTGCGCGGGCGGCGGCTGGCCGCCCGCACCTCTCCCGCCTCCCCCGGCAACACCGATCCTGCAGCCTTTTCTGAATCTCCGGCAGGGACTCTCTGCTTCTACTGCTGCCCCATGGCGACCCGGTTCCGATTCCCGTATCAATGAAAGCCCCCCTCTTTCGATAACAGAGAAAGGATATCCCCGTGGACCGAACCGACCCGCAGTTCGCCTGTTGGCACCCCGCACAAGGACTCTCCCGCTTGCGCGACACTTTCGAGCAACGGGGTCTCGTCCTGCTCCAGGGCATCGCAAGCCCCGCCGAATTCATCGGACAACTTGGCCAGATGGGGAGCGTGTACCATCGGCAGGACGAGGACCGACCCGGCCTGTCGCATATACGCCCCGACCGGAGCATCATGGCCCGCTATCACTTCGACCCCGAGCAGACCGCGCTGGAGCCGCACACCGACCGTTGCGCGCTCGCCCACCCTCCGCGCATGCTGGCCATCTGGGTAGAGCGTCAGTCCCGGATAGGCGGCACGTCGCTCTTTGTCGATGGAGAGGCGCTGTATGCCGACGTGGCGGTCCATTGCCCCGATATCATGTCCACGCTCTGCCGACCCGGGGCCATCGTCTATAAATCCGACGACGGGGACTTTGTCGAGAGCAGCATTTTCAGCTTGGCCGGCGGCCGGTTTTCCATCCGCTTCAAGCTGGACAAGATGGTATACCTGGCCCCCGATCTGGCTGCCGTCCTGCCCCGCTTTCAGGAAACCATACGCACCAGCGCCCTGAACCTGCGGATCGCGTCGCACGAAGGGTATCTGATCGACAATCTCCGCTGGTTGCACGGCAGGACGGCATTCATGGGCGAGCGCTCGGCCTGGCGGCTGCTGATAGAAGAGCTTGCGGGTTAGCGACCACAGCGCAGCTCAGCGACCGTGCAGAGCCCGGAAGCGCTGGGGCGACTCGCCCCACTGCGCGCGGAAAAACCGCGACAGCGAGCTTTGCGACAGAAAACCGAGCCGGTCGCTGATATCGACGATCGCATAGTCGGTTTCCAGCAGCAGACGCTTGGCCTCCGCTGCCCGCACCCGTGTCCACAGCGACACGAAGGTGCAATCTTCCTCTTTCAGCCGCCGCAGCAGGGTCCAGCGCGACATGGCGAAATGCTCGCATACATCCGCCAGCGCGCGCGCACAGTCGCCGCCGTTCGGCGTGGCGCGCATGCGCGTCTCCAGCACCGCCTCCACCTGCTGCATGAAGCTGCGCCGCGCGGCCAACTGCCCCCGCGCTTCGGACAGACATTCGCGAAAATAGCGTTCGGCCAGCGGATTGTGTCTGCGGTAAGGCGCATCCAGCGCATCGGATACACAGAGCAGTCGGTTATGCGGCTGCCCGAAGCGGATGCCGACGCCGAAACGCTCCTCCAGCTCCGATACCGCGATGCCGAGCCCGCCCTGGAGATCCAGCTGAATATCGGCGGCGGCGCCATCGAGCAGATGGCGCAGAATCAGACGCACGATGTTGAAATTACCGAACGCACTGGCGGACGAGCGCCCGAGTCCGGCTTCGTTGACATAGTCGAGCACGATCCGGCCCGGCCCCTGCGTCAGGCGCACGAAATCGACTTCGCCAAGCAGGCAGCGGTTTTCCACATAGGCGTTCACGCCCTGCCGCGGCGTGGCGCAGTTCGACCATAGCGCGGTCAGCGCGGGAAAATTGGCATACAGCGCATCGAGGGCGAGGGGAAAATCGTCGATATCCAGCGGCAGACGTTCGCACAAATTCAGGATGCGCAGGTGTTTGTCGCCCGACAGGCGACCGTCGCCGTTGTACAGGTCGGCGGCGGTGATGCCGGTCAGGCTGAGAAAATCGGCTTCGCTCATCCCTGCGCCAAGAGCCCGGCGCATGAACAAGGGCAGCAACTCGACCGAAACGGTCTTGTAACGGATTCCGTCCGGCATGGGCAGGGTCAGCACGCGGCACCTCATGATGACAAGCTCCGCGCCCGGTCGGGCGCGATCAAGAGCTGCATTATAAATGCCGGGCGCGGCAAGAGGGCTGCCGGATATCAAACGGCGGCGCTGCGCCGATCAGCTCACCGGACAGGCATTGCGGCTGCGATAGTCGACGACCTTGAGCCGACCCGCGACGATCCCGTCGCGCGCGGCATTGATACGCGCCTCCATCTCCGGGGTGATCAGCGCGCGGTTATGCGCGTCGAGAGCCCAGTCGACGCCGCCTTCTTTCAAACCGAATGAAGTCGCCCCCGCCTTCCACCCTTTCTCTTTACCCGATTTCATCGCCGCATAGACCGCGTTGTCCACCCGCTTGACCATCGAGGTCAGCACGGTTCCCGGATACAAGCCGTTCTGATTGCTGTCGACGCCAATGGCTAACTTGCCCGAATCCCTCGCCTGCTGCAGGACCCCGAGCGTAGTGAGGTTGGCCGCCGAAAAAATAACATCGGCACCGCGGTCAAACTGACTGCGCGCCAGCTCGGCACCTCGGGCAGGGTCGCTGAACCCGATCTGGGTGTCCCACGCCATGTTCTGTATTACTCTGATTTTTCCGTCTACAAAGCGAGCACCCTGGACATAACCGCAAGCGAAGGAGCGGATCAGCGGCAATCCCATGCCGCCGATAAACCCAACGCTACCGCTACGGCTCTTCATGGCGGCGGCCATGCCGACCAGAAATGCCCCTTCCTGCTCGCGGAACAGGACACTTGCTACATTAGCCCCGCGTGCCGCCGCATCGATCATGACAAAGCGAGTGCGCGGAAACTCGCGCGCCACGATTTCCACCGCCGGGGTGAAAGAGACCCCGACGGCGATTACCATGTCGGCCCGTCGCGCCATCGCCCGTAGACTCTGCTCCTTCTGCGTGTCATTGGTGGTCTGGACTTCCAGATAGCGTGCCGCGAAGTCTTTCTTGAAGCGCTCCGCCCCGACAAACGCCATCTCGTTGAAGCCCTTGTCGT
Source organism: Paludibacterium yongneupense DSM 18731 (assembly GCF_000422925.1). Lineage (GTDB taxonomy): Bacteria > Pseudomonadota > Gammaproteobacteria > Burkholderiales > Chromobacteriaceae > Paludibacterium > Paludibacterium yongneupense. The sequence goes on along the minus strand of NZ_AUGZ01000004.1, from coordinate 232,666 downwards.
ATTTATTTCCCCCGTACACCAAAGCCGGCAGAAACTCTCGTGCACTGACGGGTGCCGCCAGCAGTATCGCCAACAGGACGCCTGCGGCGCCGCTCGGTTTGTTCATCATCGTCGATCCGACCCTATGCGAATGCGTTGGACACAGCACCGAACGGGGCGCCCCATGCGCTATCCCTGTCTTCGGCCAAGAAAGGCTAGGGCAGCGCAAGCGCCGCCGCCAGCTTACGCGGATCGGGTGGGGTCAGCCGTTCCACTCTGCCTTGACGGCCTGGCCGCTGTTTCTTAGCTTGATCAAAGTCTCCAATTTTAGATAACCAAACGATGACAACTGTTATGGGTACGACCGAAAGCCGCGCGAATCGTTATGCCGTCGTTATTGGCGATGCGAATCTGGACATCACGGGCACACCTGACGTAGCGATGCGTTCACGCATGCCCCACCCCGGCTCGATACGCACCAAGCCCGGCGGCTGCGCCCGTAATGTGGCGGAGAATCTGGCCCGCCTCGGCTGCGACACCCGCCTTGTCAGCGTCTTCGGCGATGATGCCGACGGTCGCGAATTGATGGCAGTCACCCTTCTGACGGGGGTCGACCTTTCCCCATCGCGGATCATCACCGCGACCCCCACCGCGAACTGCCTGCTCGTTTATGACGGTGATGGCGAAATTTTCTGCACCGTCGGCGACGTATCCATCGTCAGCCAGATCACCCCCGAGCGCCTACAGGAGCACAGCGCACTGTTGCAAGATGCCGCCCTGATCGTAGTCAATACCGTGCTCCCCGCAGCGACGCTAGCCTACCTGTGCGAGCACTACGGCGATCGCCCGCTCTTTGTCGATACCATTGATGCCCTTCTGGCCGACCGCATCCGCCCGTGGCTGGCGCGCGTACACACGCTCAAGCCCAACCGTGCGGAAGCGAGCCAGCTGTCGGGGCTGCCGTTCGGCTCGCGCGAGGACGCCGCTCCCGTCGCCGCGTGGTTCCACCGCGCCGGCGTCGCGCACGTGGTATTGAGCCTGGGCGAATACGGCCTCTACTACAGCAACGGCGCGGATGCCGGCTGGATGACACCGCCGCAGGTCACGATCGCCAACACCACCGGGGCCGGCGACGCGCTGATGGCCGGACTCGCCTACGGCTGGCTGCAAGGGCTGCCTTTCGTCGAGACCACGCGTTTCGCCCTCGGCTGCGCGGCGCTGACCTTGACCTGCGACGACAACACGCACCCCGCCCTGTCGGCGCAGGCCGTCGGCAGACTGCTGCAAGAAGGCGCTCCGCCGTCGGCGCGGACGGACGTCCGCCTCGACGCCGCACGCCCCTAGCCGGCGATGTCGCGCTCCAGCACCGGCCAGCGCCCCTGGTTGGCGACGATGAGGTCATCGAGGATAGCGCGGGCGACATCGGCCGATGGCACGGTCCGGTTCAGCGTCAGCGCCTGCAAGGCCTTGGAGTAAGAGTTTTCCAGCGCGGCTTCGACTGTCAGTTGCTCGTAAGCGTTCTGCTGGACCATCAGTGCGCGCTGAAAGTGCGGCACCTCGCCGACGGCAAACGCTTCGACGCCGTGCGTGGAGACCAGGCCGTGGACTTCGACGATAGCCTCATCGGGCACGCCCTTGACCGCGCCGCGATTGGGGACATTGACCGTCGTGCGCAACGGCGCGCCGCCCAGCAGCGCCCGGACATGGTCGACGATGAAATCGCCATGCACGCCGCGGGCGAGATCGCTGTCGGCGACCGAGCCGGCCGCGACACAGCGGTCGCACTCGGCAAATACCGTTTTCTCGCGCGTATCCATGACCCGGTTCGCGCGGGTGTAGTCCGGGCGGCTCTCCGCCACCATCTCTTCGCCGAAGAAGTAATACTGCAGATACGTGTTGGGAATGAATTCTGGAAAATATCCCAGTGTCTTGCTCAAACGCTCGAAGGTTGGAATCCAGTCGGCATTGACATGCTCGTCCTCGAACAGCTTGAGCTTTTCGCCGCCGAGCAGGCGCGCGCGCAGCCCCGGCAACACATCGCGGCCGTCGCGCGCCCAGATATGGCGCCACCACCCGAAGTGATTGAGTCCGACATAGTCGAAAGCGAGATCGGCATGTTCCACGCCCAGCGTCATCGCCAGCAGGCGCTCGATCACGATGGGCATATCGCAGATGAACAGACACTTCAGATCCGGAAATTCGCGCCGCCACAGCTCGGCCAGGATGGCTGCCGGATTCGAGTAGTTGAGCACCCAGGCATCAGGCGCGTAGCGGCGCAGATCGCGTCCGATCTCGATCATGTCGGGAATCGAGCGCAGGGCGAAGGCAAAACCGCCGGGGCCGCAGGTCTCCTGTCCGACGACGCCGTGACGCAATGGAATCTGCTCGTCCAGCGCCCGCATCGGCAGACCGCCGGAGCGGATCTGGGCGAACAGAAAGTCCATGCCGCTGAACGCCTGCTCGCGATCCGTGGTCACGACCACTTCCACCTCGGGGGCATGAGCGGCCAGCAGCAGCCGGACGAAACCGCCCATGCGAGCGACGCGCTCGGCGTCGCAGTCGAGCAGCACCAGCTTGCGCAGAGGCAGGACGTCATGCGCGTCGAGTATCGATTTGACGATGCCGGGGGTATAGGTCGAGCCGCCGCCGATGATGGTCAGGTGGTAGGTTTTCATTATCGCTCCTGGTTTATGACTGAGTTTTGTTCACGTAAACAGCCTAGTCCTGACGATAGGCATTGAACAAACGCACAGAGCAGGGCTATGGTTGAGTAAATTTCATCCATAGCCCACACCATGGCATTCTCCGATTTCACCAGCCTGTATTTTTTCGAGCGTGTCGCACGCTGCCTGAGTTTCAAGCTGGCCGCCGAGGAGATGCACCTCACGCAAAGCGCGCTCTCGCACCGCGTGCGTACGCTGGAAACGCGCCTCGGCTTCGTGCTGTTTACCCGCCAGACGCGGCGCATCGAATTGACGGCGGAAGGCGAACGCCTGTTTCTGCTATTGAACCGGAACCTCGCCGCCATCGGCGACGAGATCGAGGATATCCGTTTCAATGCCCTGCGCGGCACCCTAGGCGTGGGCTGCACCCCGACCTTTGCCCAGCACTGGCTCGCGCCTCGCCTGCCGTCGTTCAACCGGCGCTATCCGGATCTGAGCCTGCAGTTGCGCTCCAAGGGCAGCCGCGTCGATTTCAACCTGTACCCGAGCGATGTCTGGATCGATTATGGCGACGGCCATTATCCGGGCCTGTCCGTCACGCCTCTGCTCGATGAGGTATTGCTGCCGGTGTGCAGCCCCGACTATGCACGGCATATGGGGCTGTGCGATGCGCCGGAGGCCTTGTTCGACTGTCTGCTGCTGCATGATGTGGAATCGATAGAACAGAACGATTACCGGTGGGAATGGCGCAGTTGGTGCGCGGCGGCGGGCCTGGGCAGCCCTGAACACTGCCGCGAGTATAGTTTCACGCATTACGACGCGGCGATCATCGCCGCCCGCGCGGGACTCGGGGTCGCAATGGGGCGCTATCAACTGGCGCGGCCGCTGCTGGACAGCGGCGAGCTGACGGCGCCGTTCGACGCCGTCTACGACCCCGGACTCGCCTACTATCTGGTCGCGCGCAAAGACAGGATAGAGCAGCCGCGCGCCCGCGCGTTCCTATCCTGGCTCATGGACGAGATTGCAGGCTGAGCATCAGATCATCTCCAGCGCGCGCTTGCGCGCGGGAGGCGCGAACTGGCTATCGAGCTGCGCCAGTTCCTCGTCGGACAGGACAAGGCTCCCGGCCTCGTAATTCAAGCGCAGATGCGCGATCTTCGATGTCTGCGGGATGGCGATGGCGTCCGGCCGGCGCAGGACCCAGGCCAGTGCCACCTGCCAGTGGCTGACACCGCGTTGCGCGGCGATCGCGGCGATCGCGCCGCCGTTTGCGACCCGCCCCTGTTCGATCGGGCTATAGGCCATCAGCGGAACATCGTGCGCACGCATCCACGGCAGCAGGTCGAACTCGGGGCCGCGCCGGGTCAGGTTGTACAGCACCTGATTGACCGCGCAGCGGTCTCCACCCGGCAAGGCAAACAATTCTTCCATATCGTCGGTATCGAAGTTGCTGACGCCCCAGTAGCGGATCTTGCCGGCAGCGCGCAAGTCTTCGAAGCCGGCGATGGTTTCGGCCAGCGGTTCACGCCCGCGCCAATGCAGCAGGTAGAGGTCGAGCCGGTCGGTGCGAAGGCGACGCAGGCTCTGCTCGCATGCATGCTGCACGCCGCGGCGGCTCGCATTGTGCGGGTAGACCTTGCTGACCAGGAACACCCGCTCGCGCAGGCCGGACAGGGCCTCGCCCAAAAACTGTTCAGTCAGACCCTCGCCATACATCTCGGCAGTATCGATCAGCGTCGTGCCCAGTTCGACGCCAAGCCGTACGGTCGCGATTTCATCGCGTCGATGTGCGGGGATTTCCCCCATCGACCAGCTCCCCATGCCCAGTGCGGGAACCCGCTCGCCCCCCGGCAACGTCACGGTACGCATGCTCGCCCTCCTCTATCGATCTCCACTAGAGTATACGGCATGCATCACGGCGCCGGTCGCCAGGCTGACGATCAGAGCGCAGCCAGGCCATGGTGCCCGGCAAATGTCACCCCGCCCGGAATGAGGCCGGGGCGAGCGCGCCGAGCAGAGCGCAACAATGCGGGACGAGGCCATGCGCGGGCCCGGATCACGTCTTTCGCGACCTGACGACACGAACCGGCGCGGGAGCAAGCCCACCCCGCCCGCGCATCATGGCGCGATCGGGGTGGTATCCAGTTCGACCCGGCCATCCACGACCCGGACCGGGAAGCGTCCGACGCAGCCTTCGTCCGGCTCGAGCGCCCTCCCCTCTTCCAACCCTAATTGCATGCCGTGCAGCGGACAGCTCACCTTGTGCCCGCTCACGATGCCCTGTGACAGCGGCCCGCCCTTGTGCGGACAGCGATCGGCAAGAGCGAATACCCTGTCATCCGCACAGCGGAACACGGCGATATCGACTTCGCCCTCGCGTTTGACCACGCGTGAGCCGCGCAGGGGAATTTCATCCAGACGGCAAATCGCTTGCCAGTGCATCATAACGTCTCCTGTGTACGGTGCCGGCCGACGGGCAGCGGCGTGAACTCCTGGCGCAGAGCCGCATCGTCGACCCGGGCGCGCCACGGGTCCGGCACGCCATCGAGCGCAAAATGCAGGCGCCGCGCCAGCGCGTCGCGCTGTTCGGCGTCGTCGACGACCTGCGCCTTGATATAGTCGAGTCCGACACGCTCGATGAAGTGGACGGTACGTTCGAGATAGAATGCCTCTTCGCGGTACAGCTGCAGGAAAGCGGCGCTATACAGCAGAACCTCGTCCCCGGTCTTCACCTTGACCAGAAACTGGGCGACCTCGGTTTTGATGCCGCCATTCCCGCCGACATAGATCTCCCACCCCGAGTCGACCGCGACGACGCCGACATCCTTGATCCCGGCCTCGGCGCAATTGCGCGGGCACCCCGAAACCGCCAGTTTGACCTTGTGCGGACTCCACATCGTAGCCAGCATCGTCTCCAGCGCGATGCCCATGCCGGTACTGTCCTGCGTGCCGAAGCGGCAGAAGCGCGAGCCGACGCAGGTCTTGACCGTGCGCAGGGACTTTCCGTAGCCGTGCCCGGAGTTCATCCCCAGCTCGCTCCATATCGCGGGCAAGTCTTCCTTGTTCACGCCCAAGAGGTCGATGCGCTGCCCGCCTGTGACCTTGACCTGTTCCACCCGGTATTTGTCGGCCACATCGGCGATACGGCGCAGCTCGGCCGGCGTCGTGACGCCCCCCTTCATCTGGGGGATGACCGAGAAGCGGCCATCTTTCTGAATATTGGCGTGCGCGCGCTCGTTGATAAAGCGCGATTGCGGGTCGTCCCTGGCCTCATGCGGCCAGGTGGAAATCAGATAGTAGTTGAGTGCGGGCCGACAGCTCGAACACCCGTCGCCACTGCGCCACTGCAACTCGCGCATCGTGGCCGGAATATCGAGCAGATGGCGGTCGCGAATCGCCGCCCGCACTTCGGCATGCGACAGATCGGTACAGCCGCACATTGCCTTGCGCTTGGGGGCCTGCTGGAAATCGCTGCCCAGGGTCGCGCTCAGGATCTGCTCGACCAGCCCGGTGCATGAGCCACAGGAACTCGCGGCCTTGGTGTGTTTTTTGACGTCATCGACGCAGAACAGCCCTTTTTCCTTGATCGCTTTGACGATGGTGCCCTTGCACACGCCGTTGCAACCGCAGACTTCGTCGCTGTCGGCCATCGCCGCACCCCGGTTCTGGCCCTGATGTCCGCCATCGCCGAGGCTGGTCTCACCGAAGATCAGCCGTTCGCGCAGGTCACTGAGCGTCCTCTCCTCGCGCATCAGTTTGAAGTACCAGGCGCCGTCGCCGGTATCGCCGTACAGACACACGCCGACGAGTTTGTCGGCACGCAGCACCAGCTTCTTGTAAACGCCGGCGCCGGCATCGGACAGGATCACTTCTTCGCAGTCGTCGCCCCCCTGGTAGTCGCCGGCCGAAAACAGATCGATGCCGCTGACCTTGAGCCGGGTCGCCAACTGCGAACCCGGGTAGCTCGCGCCGCCGATGCCGGCCAGGTGCTTGGCGGCAACCTTCGCCATCTCGAACAAGGGCGCAACCAGGCCATAGCCGACGCCGCGGTGGTTCACGCACTCGCCGACAGCGTAGATGCGCGCATCGAACGTCTGCAGGCTGTCGCTGACCACGATACCGTTATTGCACTGCAAGCCGGCCGCCTCGGCCAGTTCGACCTCGGGACGGATGCCGACCGCCATCACGACCAGTTCGGCGGGCACGCTATCGCCATCGCGCAAACGCACCGCTCCGACGCGGCCACGGCCGTCGTCGACCAGTTCCTGGGTCTGGCGCCCGATATGGAAGCGGATGCCGCGCGCCTCGAGCGAGGTCTGCAACAGCTGCGCCGCTTGCCGGTCGAGTTGGCGTTCCAGCAGCCACGGGCCGAGATGGATCACGTCCACCTCCATTCCACGCTGCTTGAGTCCGTAAGCCGCTTCCAGCCCGAGCAGACCGCCGCCGATGACGATGGCGCGACGACAGCAGGCCGCCGCCGCGATCATCTGTTCGGTATCGGCGATATCCCGGTACGCGAGAACGCCGGCCAGATCCTTGCCAGGCAAGGGCAACATCACCGGACGCGAGCCGGTGGCAATCAGCAGGCGATCGTAGGAGACCATGCTGCCATCGTCGGCCGTGACCGTGCACCGCTCGCGATCGATGGCGACGATACGGCGGCCGATGTGCAGGTCGATGCCATGCCGCTGGTACCAGCTCAGATCATTGAGAACGATGCTGTCGAAGGCCAGCTCACCGGCGAGCACGGGCGACAGCATGATGCGGTTGTAGTTGGGATGGGGCTCGGCGCCGAAGACGGTGATCTCATAGTGGTCGGGGGCCAGGGCCAGCAACTCTTCCAGCGTCCGGATGCCGGCCATGCCATTGCCGATCAGCACCAGTTTGGGCTTGTTCACGGGGGGTCCTCAGAAAAGAAATGGGCGCTTCGATCCGGCGTGCGGAGCAAGGGCACCAGCTTAGGCACTGCCGGTGGCATGCTCAATAGTCCAATCGGCGTAGTCACATTGGCGGCTCCCGTCGCAACAGGGACGCGACGGGGTTTATAATGCGGCTTCACCCTTGCGAATGCGCCTGCGATGCTTCTTTTTTTCACCCTGCTGGGCGCCGTGCTGCTGGACCGGGTATGCGGCGAGCCCCGGCGTTGGCATCCGCTGGTCGGTTTCGGTCGTCTCGCCACCCGGGTCGAAGCGCGTTTGCGCCGCCGCCCGCGCTCGCCGCGATCGACGCGCGCGGCCGGCCTGCTCGGCTGGCTTGTCCTGTTGCTGCCTCCGACCGTGCTCGCCGGCGTGCTCGCGCGCCAGCCGCTCATCGCCCCGGTCGTCAACGTGCTGCTGCTCTATCTGTGCATAGCGCCACGCAGCCTGAATCAACACGCGCTCGCGGTCGGCGACGCACTCGTCGGCAAGGACCTGCTCCGGGCACGCGACCGTGTCGCCATGATCGTCAGCCGCGACACCCGGCGCATGCATCACAGCGACGTTGCACGCGCAACCATAGAGTCGGTGCTGGAGAACGGCAGCGACGCCGTCTTCGCCGCGCTGTTCTGGTATATCGTTGCCGGCGCGCCCGGCGTCGTGCTCTACCGGCTGGCCAACACGCTGGATGCGATGTGGGGTTATCGCAACGAACGCTTCCTTCATTTCGGCTGGGCGGCGGCCCGGCTCGACGATGTGCTCAACTATGTGCCGGCACGGCTGACGGCCATCAGCTACTGCCTGCTCGGTGATTTCCGCCGCGGCTGGCGCTGCTGGCGCACACAGGCGCCGACCTGGTACAGCCCGAATGCAGGGCCGGTCATGGCTGCCGGTGCCGGCGCGCTCGCGCTGGAGCTCGGCGGGCCCGCCTATTATCACGGCAAGTGGAAAGCCCGCCCGCTGCTGGGTCAGGGACGCGCGCCGGACGGGCACGATATCCGCCGCGCACTGGGGCTGGTCAATGGCACGATCGTCCTGTGGCTGGCGGCCGCTTGCGTCGGGGGCTGCCTTTCCCTCTGGCTGTGAGCATGCAAAAGCGGCGCCGGGCATCATGCCGGCGCCGCTGTTCGACGCATGTGCACGCAAAGCCCCGGAAGGGCTCAGGCGACGTGCTTGAGGAAGTCCTGCAAACGCGGGGTCGGCGGGTTATCGATCAACTCCGCCGGCTTGCCGTCTTCGGCGATCACGCCCTGATCCATGAACACCAGGCGTGTGCCGACATGGCGGGCAAAACCGATCTCGTGGGTAACGACGATCATCGTCATGCCCTCCTGCGCCAGGTCCTGCATCACTTTGAGCACTTCGTGCCGCAGCTCCGGGTCCAGCGCCGACGTCGGCTCATCGAACAACATCAGCTTCGGGCGGATCGCCAGTGCGCGTGCGATGGCGACGCGCTGCTGCTGGCCGCCCGACAGCTCGGACGGGTAGTGGTTGGCGCGGTCGGCCAGTCCAACTTTGTCCAGCAGCTCCAGCGCGAGCGTGCGCGCTTCGGCCACGCTCGCATCGCGGACTTCGCGCGGACCGAACATGACGTTTTCGAGCGCCGTCATCTGCGGAAACAGATTGAACTGCTGAAACACCATGCCGGCTTCCAGTCGAATGCGATGAATGTCGGCCGGCTTGCCCTTCACGCTCAGGCCATCGACCACCAACTCGCCCGAGGTGATTTTTTCCAGCGCATTGATACAGCGCAGCATCGTCGACTTGCCGGAGCCGGAAGGCCCCACCACAACCACGACTTCTCCGCTGTCTATTTTCAGATTGATGCCCTTGAGCACAGGCAAGGCGCCAAAACTTTTTGTCACATCGCGAAACTCGACCATGCTCATAGGATACGCATCCTCTTCTCAATCAAACGCAATACCACCGTCATGCACCCGGTCATCACCAGGTAGAAAATCGCAACTGCCGACCAGATCTCCACGGCACGGAAATTACCCGCGATGATCTCCTGGCCCTTGCGTGTCAGTTCGCCGACACCGATCACGATGAACAGCGAAGTATCTTTCAGACTGACGATGCACTGATTGCCGAGGGGCGGGATCAGACGGCGGAAAGCCAGCGGGCCGATGATCTTCAGCAGCACGCGCGGCATGGGCAGCCCCATGGCCAGCCCCGCTTCGGTCAGCCCCTTTGGAATGGACAGGAAAGCGCCGCGCACCACCTCGGCCAGATACGCTCCCGAGTTGATCGTGATCGCGAAGACCGCCGCAGTCAGCCCGTCGATACGCACATTGGCGAGCATGGGCAAGGCAAAATAGACGAACATGACCTGCACCACGATAGGGGTGCCGCGGATCAATTCGATGTAAACCTGAGCCAGAACATTGAGCACCGGGGGACCGTACGCACGGCACACACCGGCGATGAAACCCACGATAAAGCCGCCCAGCAAACCCAGCGCCGCGATGAAAACCGTCAAGCGGGCGCCCTGGAGCAAATCGGGCAAGGCACTGATGACAACCGACCAATCGAAATCCACTCATGACCTCCTGAAACGAATCGCGGCGGCGGCGCGAAGCTGCCGCGCCGCCGTCGGCGACTCCATGTGATTCATGCCACCGAAATGCACGGTGGCCGTTTCCGGCGCAGGATCAATCCTTGGGCGGAACGGTACCGAACCACTTCTTGTAGATCCGGGTATAGCGACCGTCGCTCTTGATCTTCTTCAGATCGGCGTTGACCTTGGCCACCAGCGGGCTGCCCTTGGGGAAGCCGATGCCGTAGCGGTCGTCGCCAGCCATGGTCACCACGGCCTTGACCTTGCCCTTGCCGGCGGTGTTGGCGAAATAGAGCACATTCGGAGCATCGTGAATCGCAGCATCCACGCGACCGGCTTCCAGTTCCATATAAGCCTGATCGACATTGGGGAACTGACGCACTTCCTGCGGCTTCAGGCTTTTCTTGATCCAGTCGATGGCAACGGTGCCGGTCTTGGCGGCGATGACCTTGCCGTTCAGATCCTTGATCGCATGGATGGACTTGTCGTCCTTGCGAACCATGACAGCCAGACCGCTATCGTAGTAGGGATCGGAGAAGTCGATGACTTTCTTGCGCTCGTCCTTGATGCTCATGCCGGAGATGACGACATCCAGATTGCCGGTCTGCAGCGCCGGAATCAGACCGTTGAAATCCATCGGGTGAATCTTGTACGGCAGCTTCAGGTCCTTGGCGATTTCCGCCCACAGATCGATGTCGAACCCGACAAAGGCTTCGCCCTGCTTGAATTCGAACGGCATGAACGAGGTGTCGACGCCGACGGCCAGTTCCTTGCCGGCGGCAAAACTCACGGAAGCGGCCAGCATCAGACTGGTCAACAGCGAACAGCGCAAAAGCTTACCCAGCATAGGTGATCTCCTGTCTTTAGAATTGTAGGAATCGTCCCGGCTGACGCTCGGAACGAAAGACCTATTTTATAAATCAAATGATCCGGTTATTGTACAAAAAGATACAAACGTTGCAGAAAATGAGGAAATATTACAACACAAGGTCGCAGAAAGCAGTCGGGAACAGACATTTCGACGCGCATATGCACCAATACGGTGCATATGCGGCACTGATATCGTACAACTTTTGGATAGACACTCCGGGGAGAGAGCAGGAACGGCAGCCGATGCCGCCCGCTCAATGCGCGGGATCGGGACTGCGCAAGCGGGCCTCGTTACGGGCGATTCGGCGCGCGCCTTCGCCCTGATCCAGGGTCAGTAACTGGGCGAGCAAGGCTTCGGCGACGCCGACGCCGGCCGCGATGGACGGAAAAATGGAAGGACTGCTGCCGGTGAACAGCAAGGTCTGATCGGCGCCCAAACCGATGGAGGAGGCGGAACTGTCGGCGATCGCAATCAAGCGGCAGCCGGCTTGACGCGCTGCGCTCGCAAGTTGGGTCGCCTCGCTGGAGTACGGTGCGAAACTGACGGCCAGCACGGCGTCGTCAGGATCGAGCGCGCGCAACTCGACTTCCAGCGTCCCCCCGGTCGCCGACACCAGGCTGACGCTCGAACGGAACTGGCGATACAGGTAGTGCAACATGAAGGCCACGGGAAAACTGCCGCGAAAACCCGCGATATGGACATGGCGAGCGTCGTGCAGCAACCGGGCCGCATTGGCCAGCCCCGCTACGCTGAGCGCCTCGGTGGCTTGCAGGTTCTGGCGCTGCGCGCGAAACATCTCGTGCATCAAGGTCTCGGTATCGGCACGGTCGATCAGCGTCTCGGCCTTGGCGGCGTAGATTTCGGGGACCGTGCGCATACGCGCGACAAACAGGCTGCGCAGCTCGTTCCAGCCGGGAAAACCGAAAACCTGAGACAGCCGGACCAGAGAAGCCGGCTGCACCGTCGCGCGCTCGGCGACCTTGCGCATCGAATAAATCGCCACTTCGTCCGGAAAATCGAGCAGATAGGCTGCGCCCGCCTGCAGCTGCGGGCTGAGCTCGGTAAAGCGTTCGCGCACTTGCGCGATAAAGGCCTCGACGGAGGCGGGTGGAGCTTTGGCGGGATCGACCATCTGTGCCACAATCCAGAACGGAATCGGTAAAATGCTACAGCTTTGCAGCGGGTGCCGCAACGTGGCATAAGCTACCCGATAATACGCTGTAGGCAGCAGAAAATGCGTAGAGCACGGCGTGAAATTCCTTTGTAAGACTAGAGATGCATTTAAAATATCTAACCGGTTACCCCGAGCAGTTACAGGAGCAGGCGCAGCAATGGATCGCGTCCGGGCGTCTGAACGCGCTGTTGCAGCGCCGCTACGACGAATACCACGAGGTCGGCGATGATCGCGCCCTGTACGCTTACGCGCTGCAGCTGAAAAACCGCTACCTGAGAAAAGCGCCGCCCTTGTCGCTCGTCGTCTTCGATAGCCGCATCAATCAGGTTCAGCACGCGCTGGGGCTGAACAGCAGCATCAGCCGGCCGCACGGTTCGCGCTTGAAGAGCCGCAACGAAATCCGCATCGCCTCGCTCTTCAAGAAAGCCCCCGCAGCCTTCCTGCGCATGATCGTCGTCCACGAACTCGCCCACCTGAAGGAAAAGGAACACGATCGCGCCTTCTATCTGCTGTGCCGGCACATGGAACCCGACTACTTCCAGCTCGAGTTCGATCTCAGGCTCTACCTGACCTTGCTGGAAATGAAAACGGGTCAGGATGCATCCGACGACTGATCGCGGGTCGTCCACCATGGCAGCCGCCGCTGCAGCTCTTCCCCGCTCTGCGGCCGATAGTAGAGAAAACCCTGCATGATGTCGTAGCCGAGCCCGCGCAGGAAACCGGCTTGCTGCTCGGTTTCCACCCCTTCGGCGATCATGGTGTGGCCGAGGCTGTGCCCCATCGTCAGCACCGCGCGCGCGATCGCGACCGCATCGGGCGACATCAGCGCCTGGACAAAGGCCTGGTCGAGCTTGATCGACGAAATGGGCAGCGCCATCAGGTACTTCAACGATGAATAGCCGGTGCCAAAATCGTCGATCGCGATTTTATGCCCGTCTTCGACCAGCCGCGCCAACTGCCCGCTCATATCTTCGATGAGGTCGGTGTTTGCCGTCTCGGTCACCTCGAATTCGATCAGCGCCGGCGGCACGGAAAAACGCGCGACACGCTCGCGCACGGTTTCAACGAAACCGGGCTGCAGAATCTGCACCACCGAAATATTGACCGCGATGCGCGGCGCCTGCAGCCCGGCCTCTAGCCAGTCCCGCAGCTGCCGGCAGACTTTCTCCAGCACCACCAGCCCCAGCGGCACCACCAAGCCGGTCTGTTCCGCCACAGGGATGAATTCGCCAGGCGACACGACCTCCCCGCCTTCGCGCCGCCATCGAACCAGCGCTTCGGCCGCAACGATATCGCGACTGTCGGCCGCCACTTGCGGCTGATAGACGACGAAAAACTCGTCCTGGCTCAAACCGCGACGCATCGCATGTTCGAGAGAAAACTCGCGTCGATGGGTCTTGTGACGCTCGGCATCGAACTGCAGGCAGGGGCCGCCGCCCTGGTCCTTGGCCGCGAACAGGGCTAGTTCGGCGTGCAACAGCAGAATATCGGGGGTCGCGGCGTCGGAAGGATAGTGCGCGCAGGCGATGGCGGCATCGATGTTGACCGTATGCGTCGCGATGATGAACGGCGCGCGGCAAGCCGCCGCCAGCCGATCGAGGAAGCGCTGGCGGCTCCTGCCTTCGCCATGCCGCAGCAACATGGCGAAGGTATTGCCGTGCAGCCGGGCAATGTCTGCGCGCCCGCCCGCCAGGCGGCACAGGCGTTGCCCGAGCGAAGCCAGCAACATATCGGCTCCGGAATGGCCGTAGACATCGTTGATCGCCTTGAAGCGCAGGATGTCGATCAGAATCAGCGTTGCCTCCTGCTCGAGCTCGTCCAGGCGCAGGGTGAAGCCCTTGCGGTTGGACAGGCCGGTGAGCGGGTCCCGCAGCAGGCTTTTCTCGGCACGCTCTTCGACTCGCAGCCGCTCGGTTTCGTTGTCCAGCACCCATTGCGAGGCGCGCGTTCCCCCCCATGAAATCGAGGTGGCCAGCGCCCGCACCGGCACGCGCAGGTTATCGGTGCCGTTCAGGAATCCGCTCCAGCTTGAGCCATCCTTGCCCGGGCGCATCCAGTCGATGGGCGCGGCGCTGTCCGACAATGCCGCCAGACCGCCGTTCGCATGAAAATGCGCGAGGTCCTCAAAGCCGAACATCTGTAGAAAGGCGCGGTTCGCATACAGGACATGCATTTCGCGATGGATCAGCACGCCTTGCAAGGAGTGGGCGAACATCGCTTCGATCTGCCGGCTGGCCATCAACAGGCGCAAGGACAAGGCGGCTATCGTCGACCCGATCAGGATGGACAAGAGTCCGATCTGCAGCGGCAGGTCCAGCAGATACAGCAGATCAAGCCTGGACACGTCACCGGTGCCGCAGCCGAAAGCGCACAGCAACACGCCGCGCAGGGCGAACACCGCTCCCGCGGCACGGCTGTCGCGTCGATGGCGCCAAAGCAAGCCTCCTGCCAGCAAAAAGCCCAGGCCCAGCATCAGCAGGATCGCACGCGTGACGGCGGCCTCGCCACCAAGCAGGTTCACGATGGGTATGGGCAGCAGGGCCGCCACCGCCCACGCCGGCCAGATGGCGGCGCGCACCGTGCGTCCGAGCAGTGCGGGGCAAGCCAGCCAGAGTGCTGCCAGGCTGCTGCCGACGAGAAAAGTGGCGGCGACCCGGCGTGCGAGTTCGAGCCAGTGTGGCGCCACCGGCATGCTCAAACCGCCGAGCACGGCCAATAGTAACGAGCCCGTGCCGAGCAGCAGCGCATGCCGCTCGGCACGGCGCACCCTCCATAAGACCAGCCAGGCGCAGCCGACCAGACCATCCAGCACCGCAGACACGCTGGGAGCGGTAAAAATGAAAGACAACATAAAGAGAATCTTTTCCGACGAAGCGGCGACAAGCGCGTGGGATTCCGGACAAGAAATTTAACTTGATGTTTAAAATAAATTAAGTATTTTAAATAAAAATTCCAAGCCATGCGATTATGTCATATCTTATTCACGCTGACGATACCAATTGCACACCAATACAACACTGACGACGCGGCGTCGCCGAAACGGCATGCGGGGGCGGGAGTATGGCCAAGCACAGAAAATGGCCGTCATCAGGGATGGAGCGCAAACAGCCGGATGGCCGAAAGCCGGGATGGAACGCGGGCTTGGCTCTATTTCGGGCCGCTCTTCGGGGCGGCGGCGTTGTGAACCAGGAGCCGCACAAGAGCGTCGTGGTAGAAAGCAGGGGCGCGCGGCGGCGGCAACGCGCATGCCGGCCGGGAACGGGATATAGACCTTCTCGTCATCATCGAAAGCTTGCTGGGTGGATTGCTGCCCGCTACGGCATAGCGGAAGCGGCTCTTCCGCTAGCTACCGGTGCGGCCGCCGGAGCCGCATCGATCTCCGGCGGCGGCTTCACAGGGCCACCAGCCAACCGGGCTTGAGCGCTCTGACGCCATGGCGCTGGACGATGGCCGGCAGGATGCCGGCCATGCCGAATTCGACGGCATAGCAGACCGGACAGGTCCAGTGCGATGAAAAACAAGTGGCCGGGCGCCCTTCATGGCCGCGCCTCGGTCTGTCGATCGGGCATCGCCGGGCATGAAGCAGCCGGAAAGCCATGCCGCCTGGCCGCCCACACCACCGCCAGCGTTGCCGCCAGCAGCCCCAGCATGGCCGGTGCGAATGCGCCGACGCCCAGCCGTTCGAGCAGCAGCCCCCCGACGCTGCCGCCGCCGGCAATCGCCGCGTTCCAGGCGGTGACCAGCATGGACTGTGCGACATCCGCAGCGTCTCCTGCCGTTTTGGCCAGTGCCGTCTGGAACAGTGTCGCCGAGCCGCCAAAGGCCAGGCCCCAGGCAGCCGCCGCCGCATACACCACGACAGGCGCATTGCCCGCCACACCGAGCGCCAGCACGGCCAGGCCGAACAGGGCCGCGCTGGCAAGCGTCAACGCACGCAGATGCCGGTCTATCAGGGCACCGACAATCCAGATGCCCAGCAGGGACGAGACGCCGAACGCCAGCAGCACCAGGTCCGTCCGTCCAGCCATGCCCGACGCCGCGAGAAAAGGCGCGATGTAGGTATAAAGAATGTTGTGCGCCAGTACGAAGGCCAGCACCGCGAACAGCACCGGCCGGATGCCCGCCAGGGTGAACACATGCCTCAGCGGCATGCGTTTTCCCGCCGCCAGCCCAGCGAAGTCCGGAAGTTTGATGCGCACCCACACCATGAGCAGCAGCGCCAGTCCGCTCATGATGCCGAAGCACATCCGCCAGCCCGCCAGATTGCCAAGGAAAGTGCCGGCCGGCACGCCGAGCGACAGCGCCAATGGCGTGCCGACCATCGCAATGGCGATGGCCCGGCCCTTCTGAGGCCCGGGCACCATGCGTGCGGCATAACCCGCCAGCAGCGCCCACAGCAGCCCGGCTGACACACCCGCCAGGAAGCGCGCCACCATGGTCAGGGCATAACTGCCGGAGAACGTCGTCACGGTATTGGCGACGGCGAAGCCCGCAATGGCCGCCAGCAGCAATGGCCGCCGTCTCAGGCCTTGCGTGGCGGCGGTCAGCGGGACTGCCGCCACCAGCGAACCGATGGCATAGATCGTGACGGCCTGGCCGACCCAGGCCTCGGACCGCGCCAGGCCCCGCGCCATCTGCGGCAGCAGACCGGCCGGCAGGGCTTCGGTCAGGATGGTGATGAAGGCCGCCATGGCCAGCGCCAGCAGCGAGGCCAGCGGCAGGCGGTGATGAGCAGCAGCATTCATCGTCCGGCCTCCCGCGCAGGTCGCGCCATGTCGTCCATGGAACGGGCCACGACCACCTTGCCGACGCCGCCGCCTGCTTCCACCAGGCGATGGGCTTCGATCAGGCGGGCCGCGTCCAGCGGTTGCAGCACGCGGCCGACGGTCGAGCGCAACACGCCCGCATCCACCAGCGCCGCCACTTCGTCGAGGATGCGATGCTGCGCGATCATGTCCGGCGTGCGGTACAGCGGGCGGGTGAACACCATCTCCCAATGCAGCGATACGCTCTTGGCCTTGAACGGCGCCGCGTCCAGCGTGTCGTGGTCGTCGATGACAGCCAGCCGGCCTTGCGGTGCGATCAGGCCGGCCAGTTCGTGCAGGTGCTCGGCGGTATGCGACAACGCCGCGATATGGGTGACCGGCGCCAGCTGCAACGCGCCGACCTGCGCCGGCAGCGGCCGCCGGTGGTCGATGACGTGATGAGCGCCCAGGGCGAGGCACCAGTCGCGGCTTCCCTCGCGCGAAGCGGTAGCAATCACCGTCAGGCCGGTCAGCCGCCGGGCGAGCTGGATCAGCATGGAGCCGACCCCACCGGCGGCGCCCAGCACCAACAGGCAGCCGGCATCGGCCGACTTGCCGGGCGGGACACCGAGGCGGTCGAACAGCAGTTGCCAGGCCGTCAGCGAAGTCAGCGGCAGCGCCGCCGCTTCGGCAAAACCCAGGGTGCGGGGCATGTGGCCAGCGATGCGCTCGTCCACCAGGTGGAACTGCGCGTTGCTGCCGCTGCGGTCGAAAGAGCCGGCGTAGTAGACCTTCTGGCCCGGTTGGAACAACGTGACCGCTTCGCCGACGGCTTCGACGATCCCCGCGGCGTCCCAGCCCAGGGAACGGACAGCATCGGGCGCAGCCAGCAAACCCGCCCGGATCTTGGTATCCACCGGATTGACCGAGACGGCGCGGACCGCCACAAGCAGGTCGTGCGGCCCCGGCTCCGGACGCTCTGTATCGATGTCGGTCAGGCAGTCCCGATCGGCCAGCGTGGAACCGCGGCGAAACGCGATGGCAGCCATGCGTGCAGGTCTCGTCGTCATCGCCATGCCTCCAACGCGCCATAGACGGCATCGCGCAGGTCGGTGACGAAGCGGCCGGACATGCCTTCGTACAGGGTATTGGTGAAAGCGGTCACGCTCAGGCCCTCCGCCCGGTCCACGAACCACGAGTGGCCGTAGGCGCCGCCCCAGCGCCAGGTGCCGGCCCGTTCAGGCGAAGCGGCAAGCCGGGGGTCACGCAGGACCGAGAAGCCCAGACCAAAACCGAAGCCCGGTGCAGCGGCCAGATCAAGGCCCCCGGTCTGGTCGCGTCCCATCTCCTCGACCAGTTCGCCGGGCAGCAGAGTGCCGCCGCCCTGGCGCAGGATTTCCAGCAGGCGCAGGAAGTCCCCTGCCGTGCCGGTCATGCCGGCGCCTCCCGACGGGAAGGCCTGCGCGTCGAAGATGCGGGCCGGGCTGTAGGCGATGCCGATGGCGCCGTCGAAAGCCGAAACGGTCTCGCCCTCTGCCAGCGGGTGCGGCTGCGGCGCATCGTTGACATAAGCAGCGGCGACATGGTGCGCATCGCGGGCGACGAAGCCGGTATCGGTCATGCCCAACGGGCCCGTCACCAACTGCCGCACCGCCTCGTCCAGCGGCGTGCCGTGGATGCGCTCGATCAGTGCGCCCAACACGTCGGTTGCCAGCGAATAGCCCCAGGAGGTGCCCGGCTCGTACAGCAGCGGCACGCTGGCGAGGCGCCGCAGGTTCTCGGCCAGAGTGATGCCGGAGGCGTCCATGCCATCCGAAATGCCGGCCCGCGCATAGGGACCGTCCGCGTCGGCTTCGAAGAAGCGGTAGCCGAGACCTGCCGTGTGGCTGAGCAGCTGCCGCACCGTGATGCGCGCCGGGCTGCCATTGGCCAGCGAAGGACGGAACCCGGGCAACCAGCGCTCGATGCCCGCATCCAGGGCGAGCCGCCCCTGCGCCACCAGGACCAGCGCTGCCGTGGAAACGATGGGCTTGCTCACCGAAGCCAGCCGGAAACCCATCTGCAGGGCCATCGGCCGTGCGCTTTCGCGGTCGGCGAAACCGGCGGCCTGCCGATGGATCAGCTCGCCATCGCGGGCGACCAGGACGACGGCGCCGACCAGGCGACGGTCGTCCAGCGCCTGCTGAACGACCGCCTGGATGCGTGCGGATAGCTGCGCGGGAGGGACACCCTGGCGCAGGGGAAATAGGGCGCTCTTCATGGCAAGTACCTCGATTCAATGGACAATGCCACGACGATAGAAGCTTCTCGATTAAAGAAAAAGTAGGCTACAGTTCCATGATGTACGGAAATAAGTGTCCGTAATTGCAAGGAGAGTCGATCATGGACAGCCTGAATGGCTTCGTGGTGTTCGTGCAGGTCGCCGAGACGCGCAGCTTCGTCGCCGCCGGCCGGCTGCTGGGCGTGTCGGCCTCGGCCGTCGGCAAGAGCGTGGCGCGGCTGGAAGAGAAGCTGGGGGTGCGCCTGTTCCACCGCAGCACGCGCAGTGTCACGTTGACGGCCGAAGGCGCGCTGTTCCTGGAACGCAGTCGTCGTATCCTGGCCGAAATCGAGGCGGCGGAACTGGAGCTGTCGCAAGCCAGCGCCGCACCGCGCGGGCGCCTGCGGGTGAGCCTGCCGCTGGTCAGCTCGCTGGTACTGCCGGTGCTCGGCGAGTTCATGCGCGAGTACCCCGAGATCGAACTGGATCTGGACTTCACCGACCGGATGGTCGATGTGGTAGAGGAAGGCTTCGATGCCGTGGTGCGCACGGGCGAACCGGCCGACTCGCGCCTGTCGGCCCGCCGTCTGGGCACGTTCCAGATGCAGCTGGTGGCCTCGCCCGATTATCTGGCGCGCCGAGGCACCCCCGTGGCGCCAGCCGATCTGCGGCGGCACGCCTGCCTGCACTACCGCTTTCCCAACAGCGGCAAGCTGGAGACCTGGGCGCTTCGGCAAACGCCCGGCGAGCCCGAGTTGCAACTGCCCACCTCAATGATCTGCAACAACATCGAGACGCGCGTGTGCTTTGCGCTGCAAGGACTGGGAATCGCCTGCCTGCCGGACTTCGCCATCCGCGAGCCACTGGCCGATGGCCGGCTGGTGCTGATACTGGCCGATCATGTGGAACGCTCCGGCGTTTTCCACGTGCTGTGGCCGGCGAGCAAACACCCTTCGCCAAAAGTTCGGGCTTTGGTCGATTTTCTGTGCGCGCAGGTGTTTCCGGCCGCGAAGAGCAAGATCCCCGGTCCCGGCGGCCGGTGCAGTCGATAAGGAGGCGTGGCCCATGTGCTCTCGAACAGCGTTCGAAAGCACCGAGCCGGCGCCCGTCTCTCTTTCATCCAGCCAGCCACTCCACACCGCCGGTGGCGACCATGATCGCGCCGCGCACGCCGCAAACGGCAGGCATGGGATGCGTCCGCCCGGGGCTTGGGGGCGCTCGGCCCCTTCAGCCGAGTGGTGCAACAACGCCACACTGGAGTCCTCGTGAAACAAAAAGAACCCTTCCATATCTGCGGAAGGGCCGGGGAAACCGTCGACGGGAGCCTTCCCGCCACAGCAGCTCATTCAGTGCAGGATCTGACGCCGGCGCCGACGCAGCAGCAGGCCGAGCAGCCCAGCTCCCAGCAAGGCATAGCCCTCGGGCTCGGGCACGGGGGTGACCACCTGAATATCGTCGAAAACGATGCCGTTGAGGCTGTCATGACTCAGAAATGAAACGCTGTCGATACCGTAGAAATTGAACGCGACCCGCTCCGGCACGGTGGTGCTCAGAGAAACGATCTGATCGTAGAGCACGATGCCCGCGTGCTTTGCCTGGACTTCGACCGTGAGATTGGGAAAATTGGTCGCCGTCATCCAGGCGCCGAGCAAGTCGAAAGTGCCGTTGGTGGCAGCAAAACTGCCGCTGCCGCCATTGCCCAGGATCGCGACGTTGTCGCCGGAAATCCGTCCCGCCAGCGGGGGCGAGCCCGGCATATAGCCGGTGGGATTGAGCACAGAAAAGCCGGCGGACCAGTTGAACCCGGCATAATCCGATGCCAACGATTGGCCCCAGGTCGGCTGGAGTACGACATCGTCGAAGTTGAGGGTACGGGTCGCCGCCCCGGCGAGCAGGGGAAGCGCCAGTAGCAGGGTGAGCAAAATCCGCGATGCGTGGAAGGAAATGCTGTTCAGCCTCATCTCAAGTCTCCTTGTGCGTTACCATGGGCCGGGGTGTCGAGGCACCCGATGGCAGTTGCCACCGTGCAGCGGAAAGCTCCGTACTGCATGCTCCATTCACGGGAAAGAGAGGGTGGCGCCGGATATCGCGTCCCGCTCCCTGTATCGCAATCTAGCCGCAAGAAGACGACGCCTGCCACGGCTGCACGCACAAGACGGGAAAAATACGCGCTACCGGTTAGGCATATCGCTTGAAACTTATGCCGGATTTACCCGACGGGACCGTCCCGCAGGCAAAAAAAAACGCCGCCCAACGAACATGGCGGCGTGGAACGGAAAAATGAAACCGAAAGATCAGTCCTGATCCTTCACCCCGCCACCCAGTACTTTGTACAGAGTGACCAGGTTGCTTGCCCGCGACAGCTGGACCGTGATCAGGTTCTGCTGCGCGCTATACAAGGAGCGCTGCGAAATCAGCACCGGCAGATAGCCATCGACGCCGTTGCGGTAGCGCGCTTGCGCGAGCACATAGCTGCGGCTGCTCGCATCGACCAGCGCGCGCTCCGCGTTCTCCTTGTCGCCTAGCGTCGCATGTTCCGCCAGCGCGTCCGCCACTTCCCGGAATGCCGTCTGGATGCCTTTCTCGTAATTGGCGACCGCGATATCGGTCTCGATCTTGGCCACATCGAGGTCGGCGCTCAGACGTCCCGCCTCGAAGATCGGAATGCTGATCGACGGCGAGAAACTCCAGGTCCGCGACCCCGACTTGAACAGGCCGGACAGCTGGCTGCTGCCGCTGCCGACGCTGGCGGTCAAGGTAATGCTAGGGAAAAAGGCCGCACGCGCCGCACCGATGTTGGCATTGGCCGCCTTGAGCTTATGCTCGAGCTGGCGAATGTCGGGACGGCGCTGCAACACGTCCGAGTTGACACCGGCCGGGACATCGGCCACGGCATCGCCCAGCGACTGCAACGGCATCAGCCCGGCCGGCAAGGGCGTGCCCATCACCAGCTCCAGCGCGTTCTGATCCTGCGCGACCTGGCTGGTATACGTCGCGACCGAGGCCCGCGCCGATTCGACCGACGTCTGCGCATCGCTCAGATCGAGCGCCGTCGCCACCCCGAGGTCGAGCCGGCGTTGAGTCAACTGCAACGAATCGGACTGGCTCTTGAGCGTGTCCTGCGCGAGCTTCAACTGCTCCTGATCGGACGCCAGAGTCAGGTAATCGGTCGCGACTTCGGCGATCAGGCTGATGCGGCTGCTGTCCCGGGCTTCGGCCGTCGCCAGATAACTCTCCAGCGCCTGGTCTTTCAGGCTGCGCAAGCGGCCGAAGAAATCCAGCTCATACGAACTGAAACCGAGGCCGACGCTATAGTCGCGCGACACATACGGCTGGCCGGTGCTGGACAGGGTTTTCGGCGTCAGGCTCGCGCTCTGTCCGCCCGTGGCCTTGACGGTCGGGAACAGGTCGGCGCGCGTGATGCGGTACTCGGCACGCGCCTCCTCGATGTTCAGGGCGGCCACGCGCAGATCGCGGTTATTGTCGAGGGCAAGCTGGATCACCTGGCGCAGGCGTTCGTCCTTGAACAGCGTTTTCCAGCCGATATCCGCCGCCTCGCGATCGCTCGCGCCGGCCGGCGCGCCCTGCCAGCCGGCCGCGACCGGAGACGCGGGACGCTTGTAGTCCGGGGCCAGCGTACCGCATGCCGTCAACAGCGACAGCAGCAGTGCGGCCGGGATTAGGGTTCGTGTCATATCAATGTTGCTCCGAGTCGACATGCTCTATCGTGCCTTCCGCGGCCGCCGGCGCTTTCCTGTCGGCAAAGAAACCACGCACCATGACGAAGAACAGCGGAATAAAGAAGATGCCGAGGAAGGTGGCGGAAAGAACCCCGCCCAGCACCCCGGTACCGATCGCGTTCTGGCTGCCCGAGCCGGCACCGTGACTGATCGCCAGCGGCAGCACGCCCAGACCGAAAGCGATCGACGTCATCAGGATCGGGCGCAGCCGCAGCCGCACCGCCTCCAGCGCCGCCTCGACCACCGACAGACCGTGCTCCTGCTGCGCCTTGGCGAATTCGACGATCAGAATCGCATTCTTGGCCGACAAGCCGATCGTGGTCAGCAAGCCGACCTGGAAGTAAACGTCGTCAGACAGACCGCGCACGGATGCCGCCAGCAGCGCGCCGACGATGCCGAGCGGCACCACCAGCATGACAGAGAACGGAATCGACCAGCTCTCGTACAGCGCAGCCAGGCACAGGAACACCACCAGCATCGAAATGGTATACAAGGACCCCGTCTGCGAGCCGGCCATGCGTTCCTGATAGGATTGACCGGTCCATTCGAAGCCGATGCCGGGCGGCAGCTTGGCCGCGATTTCTTCGACCGCATCCATCGCCTGCCCCGAGCTCAGACCCGGCCGCGGCTGGCCGAGAATCTCGACCGACGACACGCCGTTATAGCGTTCCAGCCGCGACGAACCGAAGTCCCAGTGCGATGTCGAGAACGAGGAGAACGGCACCATATCGCCCGTGCTGTTACGCACGTACATACGATCGATATCGGACGGCAGCATGCGGAACGGGGCGTCGGCTTCCAGATACACCTTCTTCACCCGCCCCTTGTCGATAAAGTCATTGACGTAATCACCGCCCCAGGCAATCGACAGCGTGTTGCTGATATCGGAGACCGAAATGCCCATCGCCTTGGCGCGCGCATGGTCGATATCGAGCCGGAACTGCGGCGTATCGTCCTGCCCGTTCGGCCGCACCGCCACCAGACGCGGGTCCTTGGCCGCCATGCCCAGGAACATATTGCGTGCTTCAACCAGTTTGTCGTGGCCGACGCCGCCGCGGTCCTGCAACTCCAGGTCGAAACCGCTGGAGTTGCCCAGCTCGATCACCGCAGGCGGCGCAAAAGCGAACACGGACGCATCGCGGATCTGCGACAGCGCAGCCATCGCACGTCCGGCCACCGCCTGTACGCTGAGGCCCGGAGCGGTTCGTTCCGACCAGTCCTTCATCCTGACGAATGCCATTGCCGTATTCTGACCGTTACCGCTGAAACTGAACCCGGCCACACTGAATACCGACGCCACCGCATCCTTTTCTTTGTTCAGGAAGTAGTTCTCGACCTGATCCACCACCTTCAGCGTACGCTCCTGCGTCGCGCCAGCCGGCAGCTGGATCTGGGTGAACATGATGCCCTGGTCTTCTTCCGGCAGGAAGGAGGTCGGAATGCGCATGAACAGCACCAGCATCGCGACAACCAGCACGCCGTAAACGATAGCCCACCGCACCGTCTTCTTCAGAATGCCGCCGACCATGCGCTGATAGCGCGCGCTGCCGCTGT
Source organism: Paludibacterium yongneupense DSM 18731 (assembly GCF_000422925.1). Lineage (GTDB taxonomy): Bacteria > Pseudomonadota > Gammaproteobacteria > Burkholderiales > Chromobacteriaceae > Paludibacterium > Paludibacterium yongneupense. Next base: position 208,204 of record NZ_AUGZ01000004.1, on the reverse strand, counting down.
CGAACTGGCGGTTGAACCAGCCGAAGAAGCCGGTATGGTGCTTTTCGTGATCCTTCTCGACCGGCTTGAGCAAAGTCGCGCACAAGGCCGGGGTCAGGATCAGGGCCACGATGACCGACAAGGCCATGGCCGATACGATGGTGATCGAGAACTGACGGTAGATCACCCCGGTCGCGCCGCCGAAGAAGGCCATCGGCACCAGCACAGCCGACAGCACGAGCGCGATGCCGATCAGGGCGCCGGTAATCTGCTGCATCGACTTCTTGGTCGCCTCGTATGGCGACAGCCCCTCCTCGCTCATGATGCGCTCGACGTTCTCCACCACCACGATGGCATCATCGACCAGCAGGCCGATCGCCAGCACCATGCCGAACATGGTCAGGGTGTTGATCGAGAAGCCGCAGGCCGACAGGATGCCGAAGGTACCAAGCAGCACCACCGGCACCGCAATGGTCGGAATCAGCGTCGCCCGGAAGTTCTGCAGGAACAGATACATCACCAGGAACACCAGCACGATGGCTTCGCCCAGCGTCTTGACCACTTCTTCGATCGAGATCTTGACGAAAGGCGTGGTGTCATAGGCCACAACGTCTTTCATGCCGTGCGGATAGAACTTTTCCAACTCGGCCAGCTTCTTCTTGACCAGCGTCGCGGTGCTGAGCGCGTTGGCGCCGGTGGCCAGCTTGATGGCCAGACCCGCCGCCGGTTTGCCGTTGAAACGCGAAACGACGTCATAGCTTTCGCCGCCCAGGCCGATGCGCGCGACATCGCCCAGATGCACGGTCGAGCCGTCCGTCTTGCTGACCAGCAGAATCTTGCGGAACTCCTCCGCCGTCTTCAACCGGGATTGCGCGGTGATGGTCGCGTTAAGCTGCTGCCCCGGCACCGCCGGCGTTCCGCCCAACTGGCCGGCCGACACCTGCGTGTTCTGAGCGGAAATGGCGCTCTCCACGTCGCTCGGCGTCAAGTTGTACTGGTGCAGCTTGTCGAGATCGAGCCAGATCCGCATCGCGTACTGCGAACCGAACAGCGTGATGTCGCCGACGCCGGGCACGCGGCTGATCGGGTCCTCGATATTGGTGGCGATATAGTCGGACAGGTCGATACGACTCATGCTGCCGTCTTCGGAGACGAAGCCGGCGACCATCAGGAAGCTCGACGTCGACTTGGTCACCGTCAGGCCCTGATTCTGCACCGCCTGCGGCAACAGCGACATGGCCAGCTGCACCTTGTTCTGCACCTGAACCTGGGCGATGTCCGGATTGGTGCCGGCGTCGAAAGTCAGCGTGATCGTGGCCGAGCCGCTGGAGCTGCTCGACGCGGACATATAGCGCAGACCATCGATACCCTTCATTTTTTGTTCGATCACCTGGGTGACCGAATCTTCCAGCGTTTTGGCCGAGGCCCCCGGATAGCTGGCGCTGATCGACACCGCGGGCGGCGCGATCTGCGGATATTGCGAAATCGGCAAGGTGCTGATCGACAAGGCGCCGGCCAGCATGATGACGATCGCGATCACCCAGGCAAAAATCGGACGATCAATAAAAAAACGCGACATTATTTAGCCCCCGAAGCCTCTGAACCGGCTTGAACATTACTGGCCGGAACAGGATTGACCACCGCACCGGGACGCACGCGCTGCAGGCCTTCGACGATCAGCTTGTCGCCGGCGACGAGCCCGCTGCTGACCAGCCACTTGTCGCCGATGGCGCGGTCGGTCTTGACCGAACGCGAGACGACCTTGCCGTCGGCGCCGACGAGCATGGCCACCGCATTACCGGCGTTATCGCGCGTAATGCCCTGCTGAGGCACCAGAATGCCCTTGCTGCTCTGCGCTTGTTCCAGGACCGCATGCACATACATGCCGGGCAGCAGATCATGCTTGGGATTGGGGAATACTGCGCGCAGGGTGACGGCTCCGCTGGTCTGGTCGACGGTGACATCGGAGAATTCGAGCTTGCCTTCCAGCGGATAGGGCGAGCCATCTTCCAGCGTCAGCTTGACCCGCGCCTGCGTATCGCCGGCCTTTTGCACGAGCCCGCTGGCGATCGCCTGCTTCAGCCGCAGCAATTCGGCACTGGACTGGGTCACGTCGACATACATCGGATCGAGCTGCTGCACCGTAGCCAGTGCCGTGCTCTGGCTCGCGGTGACCAGAGCGCCCGGCGTCACGCTGGACTTGCCGATGCGGCCGGAGACCGGCGCCGTGACGCGGGTATAATTGAGGTTGATGCGTGCGGTTTCCACCGCGGCCTTGTCGGCGGCGACATCGGCCTCATCCTGCTTGAGTGCGGCAAACGCGTCGTCATAGTCCTGCTTGCCGACGGCATTGATGGCGACCAGTTCCTTATAACGCCCTTCTTTCAGCTTCGCCGATTGCAAGGTCGCCTCGGCCTTGGCCAGGGCGGCGACGGCGCTGTCATAGCTGGCCTTGTAGCTGGCCGGATCGATCTGATACAGCGTTTGTCCGGCCTTCACATCGCTGCCTTCCTGGAACAGACGCTTCTGGATGATGCCGCCGACCTGAGGCCGGACATCCGAGACCAGGAAAGCCGACGTGCGCCCGGCCAGTTCGCTGGTCAGTGCAACCTGTTGCGGCTGCACCACAACGATGCCGACCTGTACCGGTCCCGTTTGCTGCGGCATGCCTTGTTGCTTGCCGCAAGCGGCGAGAGCCGCGGCGACCGCCAGGGCGATCGTGGATACGAAGACGCGTCTTGTTATTTGCATACTGCACCTCTAGAAATTGAATCGGCAGGTCCACACCCGGCTGCTCGTCGAGCCGGGACCGAATCGGGCCCGGGCTGTCACCCGGCGAAATAGAATGAATGTTCGATCTAGTTCGAGCGTTCATTCTATGGTAGCCTTTGTCCCAAATCAAGAAATTAAATTGCATTTGTAACTAAAGAAACGTAAATTGCCGCCGCCTCCCCGGTCGATGCTTCGCCGCTGCGAACATGCCTTGCCGAAGAAAGAAGATAGAATGATAGACAGAGAAAGCAGGCAGGACATGCCTGACCGCAGCGCCAATCGACGGCACCAGGTCCTCGACGCCGCGTCCGTCTGTTTCCGCCAGAAAGGCTTCCACGGTGCCAGCATGGCGGAGATCGCCCGCGTCGCCGGAATGAGCGTCGGGCACATTTATCATTATTTCGAAAACAAAGAAGCGATCATCACGGCCATCGTCGAGAACGACGTCAATCGCATACAGGGGCTGATCGCCAACCACCAGAATGCGACCGATACCGTCGAATCGATGGTGAACGACATCGATTTCGAGGCCGAGTGCCTTAACCACGACAATACCGCACTGCAGGTGGAAATCCTGGCCGAAGCCGGGCGCAGTCCCAAAGTCGCCGCCATCGCCCGCCAGGCGGACAAAGTGCTGTGCGAAGAGTTCCGCAAGCTGGTGCAGCGCTGCGGCAGCGACGAACGGGTGGAGGCGCGCACCGAACTCATCTCCGCCCTGTTCGAAGGCATCACGTTCCGCTCGCTGCGCAGGCAGGACCTGGACTTCACGACCATCCTGCCACTGATGAAAGGGGTGATTCGGCTGCTGCTGACGGATAAGGTGCAAGCCGAACCGCAAGTGAAGAAAGCCTGACACATGAATGTGACACTAAAAACCGCGGCCGATCTGGAAAAAATGCGCGTCGCCTGTCGGCTCGCCTCCGAAGTGCTCGACGGCATCGCGGCCATGATACGCCCCGGCATCAGTACCGAAGCGCTCGACGACTGGTGTCGCCATCATATCGAAAGCGTACAGCACGCGGTGGCCGCCAATATCGGCTACCACGGTTTCCCGAAAACCCTGTGCACCTCGCTCAATCACGTGGTTTGCCACGGCATTCCCTCGCCGCGCGACATTCTGCGCGAGGGCGATATCGTGAATATCGACGTGACCGTGATCAAGGACGGCTGGCATGGCGACACCAGCCGCATGTACCGCGTCGGACAGATATCCGCCGCCGCCGAGCGCCTGGTCGAAACCAGCTACCGCGCCATGCTGGCCGGCATCCGCCAGGTCCGTCCCGGCGCCACGCTGGGCGACATAGGCCATGCGATCCAGAGTCTGAGCGAAGAGGCAGGGTTCTCCGTGGTCCGCAACTATTGCGGACACGGCATCGGGCAACGCTATCACGAAGATCCGCAGGTGCTGCATTACGGCAAGGCGGGCACCGGCCTGGTATTGAAACCCGGGATGGTGTTCACCATAGAACCCATGATCAATGCGGGCCGGGCCGGCACCGAAGTCCTGACCGACGGCTGGACCGTGGTCACCCGCGACCGCTCCTTGTCGGCACAATGGGAACATACGGTCGCCGTGACCGGGGACGGAGTCGAAATTCTGACGCTGGCCGCGGGCGAGCATATCGACGGCTTGCCTCGCGCCAGCCGGTAGCGCACGAGGCGGCTAGCCGATCTTGTGCGCGAGCAGCGCCAGCACCAGCAGACACGCGACGGAGGCGGCGACCCCCGGCAACAGCAAGCGGCCGAGCCGGGGATCGCTGCGGCGGCGTGCGACAGCATAGCAACTGGCGGCCAGTGGCCAGGTCAACACAATGGCCAGCACCCAGCCCCACTCCCGCTTGCCGATGGCGGTAATCAGGGCAAACAGCAGACCGATGAAGGCCGCGCTCAATCCCAGGCCGAAGACGACTACCAGCACGACCACCATCCCTTGCGCCAAATCCATTTTATATTCCAATCGCATCGATATCGGCATTATCGCAGCCTCCCGGCGGTATTGCACCCACCCGCCCCGTTTCTGTAGTTTACACTGACGCCTTACCCGGCACGCCCGCGTGGACGACGCGCCCGCAACAAGGAAATGAATATGGAATCACGCCTCGACGAACTGGAAGTCCGCATCGCCTTTCAGGACGATCTGCTCGACGCACTCAATCGTACCGTCACCCGGCAGCAGCAGGAGATCGACTTGCTGCAGCAGCAGCTACGCCTGCTGTACCAGCAAATCCGGCAGGAACCGGGTGAAGGCGGCGCTCCGGGTGCGCACGAAGTCCCTCCTCACTACTGATGCCGAGCGCAGCGCGACCCGTTGCGTTTCGACAGGAGATAGCGTGCCACTGACACATGGCTGGAACGCCGGCGACGTCGAAGACGTGCGTCGCGACATGGTGCGCTTTGCCCTGCTGCAATTGCGCGACGAGGCGATGGCCGAAGACGCGGTTCAGGAGGCCTTGCTGGCCGCCATGACGGCCGAGCGCTCTTTTGCCGGTCGCGCCGCGTTGAAAACCTGGATCTTCGGCATTCTCAAGCACAAGATCGCCGATCTGCTGCGCCAGCAGCGCCGCACGGTCAGCGTCGCGCCGCATGATGAAGACGAGAGCCTGGACGACGCTTTCGATGCCTTGTTCAAGGCGAATGCGCATTGGTCGCCCGAGAGCCGGCCGCGCGATTGGGGCGACCCGGAAGGTTCGCTGCAGCAAAGCCAGTTCTGGCGGATTTTCGATATCTGTCTGACGGGGCTGCCGGAAAATACCGCACGCGTATTCATGATGCGAGAATTTCTGGAGCTGGGAACAAAGGAGATCTGCGCAAGTCAGGGACTGAGCAGCAGCCACTGCCACGTGATTCTCTACCGCGCGCGCATGGCTCTACGCCTGTGTCTGGAAAACCGCTGGTTCGATGGAGAGCGGCAATGAATTGCAGGCAAGCAAGCCGACTGCTGTCGGAAGCCCTTGATCATCGACTGCGGCCGGCCGACCGCCTGCGGCTGCGGCTGCACCTGCTGATGTGCACGGGCTGCACCCGCTTCGGGCGGCAAGTGCGGTTTATGCAACGCGCGAGCCGACAGTACATCCCGGGCGGCGCGAAGCCGGGCAAGCCGGATTGACGCTTTTATGCGCAACGCACGCAAAAAAACGGCAGGCCACAAGGCCTGCCCGAATCAATCACAAGGGACACTCTCGTAGAGAGCATCGAGGGTAAAGTCGTCAAGGGTGAACAAGACGAACTAGATGCGTGCACTGTAGCCGCTCGCTTCGCCACTGGCCAGTACCGATTAGCAATGCATCAATGCATAACTTGCATAGTTACCCTTCCTCTGTTTCTTCCAAAATTTTTCAATGACAATCTTGTATTCTCTCTTGGGATAATTGACAATAAACAGCATCAACTGTTTAAACGAAATAATCGATCAGCGCTGAGCGCCAGGGAGAAGCAAATGACGGATCCGGTAGCAAGCAGCGAGAAACAGGCCGAAGCCAGGAGCGAGACCGCAAGTGCCGCCCCCTCCCCCCGTCCGCCGGCCTTCCCCCCTCCTCCCGAGAAGCCGACCCAGCAAGGACCGCTGGGACTGCTCTACGACTTCAATGACGGATGCAGACTGTTTCTTCCGTCCGGTAGCTGGCATGTGCAACTGACCGACATCGACACCGGCAACATCCTGTTCGATACCGACAGCGATGGCGGCTATGTCATGAGCAGTAAGAAATATTACGTTCGCTTCGGGATCGAGGTTTGGAAACGCGGGGAGACAAGCAGTCTGTTCCAGCACAAGTACGACGCCCGAGGCAAGAACGTCCGCATCCAGTTCCCGGTCGGGACGCTGGGCGACATGATGGCGTGGTTTCCCTACGCCGAAGTGTTCCAGGAACAGCATCAGTGCCGGCTGACCTGTGCGCTGTCCGAAACGCTGATAGAGCTGTTTCGAGAAGGCTACCCGCAGCTCGATCTCGTGGGGCACAAGAAAGAATACGAGACGGATTGCTACGCGACCTACAATATCGGCCTGTTTTTCGACGATACGGAATGCGTGCGCCAGCCCTGCGACTTTCGCCTGGTCGGCCTGCACAAGACATCGGCCTACATACTGGGAGTCGACCCGCAAGCGCGCAAACCGCGCATCGCCATTGCCGCGGGAAGGCAAATCGAGGAACCCTATGTCTGCATCGCGGTGCAAAGCACGACTCAGAGCAAATACTGGAACAATCCGAACGGATGGCTGGAGACGGTGCGCTTTCTCAAGCGCCGTGGCTACCGCGTACTCTGCATCGATCAGAAAAAGACGCATGGACAAGGGCTGACCTGGACGCATCTTCCGCACGGCGCAGAAGACTTCACCGGCGATCATCCGCTGGCAGAGCGCGCGGCACTGCTCAAACATGCGGACTTTTTCATCGGACTGTCGAGCGGGCTATCCTGGCTGGCCTGGGCGGCAGGAACACCGGTGGTCATGATCAGCGGCTTCACCCACCCCAGCAACGAATTCCACACCCCCTACCGCGTCATCAACTATCACACCTGCAACAGTTGCTGGAACGATCAGCACCACCGCTTCGTGCACGACGATTTCTTCTGGTGCCCGCGGCACAAGGACACCCCGCGCCACTACGAATGCACGCGCCTGATCACCGCCGAGCAGGTGTTCGCCGTATTGCGCACGATTCCTGGCCTGCGCGCGGAAGCAGCGGCCTAAACCGCCGGATAAATGCCGGCCAGCGCTTCCCACACCGCATCGAGCGCCGGTCGGCGGCGTTTCATGTCGCGATAGAGACGGATTTCCATCCCCACGCTCCAGCGCGCATCGCCGGCCGCGGCCAAGCGCCCGGCCGCGACTTCGCGCGCGGCGGTGCTATCGGGCAGAAAAGCCACGCCATGCCCTTCCAGCACCATATTTTTCAGCCCTTCGGCCATATCGGTCTCGTAGCGGAGGTCGAGATGCGGCGGCTCGGGCGCCGCCTCCAGGATCAGTTCGGTCATCAGGCGAAAATAGGCATCGGCGGCATAGCCGAGAAACGGAAGTTCGGCCCCCTGTGCGCCGGGAAAGCGCAGCATCGGCTCGCCCCGCTCATCCGATTGGGCGTAGGGTCGCAGCCACTCCTCTCCCAGGCGCAGGCCGGCATAGCGCTCGCCGGCCAGCTCGACCGGCTGCTTGGGATGGTGGTAGCACATGAGAAGATCGCAGCCTCCTTCGACGAAGGCCAGCAGCACGTCGTGCACATTGCTCGCACGCAGGCGGCAGGGCAAGCCGCCAAAGCGCCGCTCGATCTCGGACAACCATTTCGGGAAAAACGAAAACGATAGGGTATGCGGCACGGCGAAGCCGACGGTATCGTCGGGCAGGGGCTTCATGCCCTGCAACAGGGCCCGCGTGGCGTGAATCTGGTTGAGCATTGTCGCCGCCTGCTCCAGAAAGACCTCGCCGGCCGGCGTCAGCCGGGTCGGATAGCTGCTGCGGTCGATCAGATCGCAACCTGCCCAGATTTCCAGCGCCTTGATACGGCGGGAAAAGGCGGGCTGGGTCAGGTGGCGCGCCTGGGCCGAACGCGTGAAACTGCCGGTTTCCGCCAGCACCAGAAAATCTTCCAACCATCGGGTTTCCATCGCGACTCCGTCTCGACCGCGGGTTCAGACACTCAAAGCCGCGAGCATACCGGCCGGGGCCGGGCAACGCAATGTCGGGTACCCGCTCACCGTCAGCGCAAAACCGTCTTCACGCATGGCGAGCCGCGCCATGGCGCCGATAGGAAGCGGAACGATATCGGGCACATGCCCGATCGGTAGCCCGGTTGCGATCGGCAACTTCAGACGCGCACGGAGATTGTCGAGCACCGTCTCCAGAGTGAACCCCTCCGGGTCATAGCCATCTTCCTTCATATTACTGAAATGGCCGAGCACGATTGCGCTCTGGCGGGCGAGAATGCCGGCATCGAGCAGTTGGAACAGCAGGCGCTCGATCCGGTAGACGTCTTCGCCCACATCCTCCAGAAACAGAATGCCGCCGTCGACGGCCGGCATCCACGGCGTCCCGGCCAGCCCGGCGACCACCGACAGATTGCCGCCCCACAGAACCCCTTCGACCTGTGCACTTTCCGACTGCACGGTATTCACGTCGACAGTGAATTCGGGGGTGGTCAACACTCGCTGCCACCACTGCATGGTGAACGCGCTCGTTGTCTCGCGCGCGAAATCGCCGTACAGCATGGGACCGGAAAAGGACACCACCCCGCCCTTCGCAAACAGTGCCAGTTGAACCGCCGTGATGTCGCTATACCCGGTCAGCACGGTGCCCGCCTCGATCAGACGCGGGCAGAGCCGGTCGTAATCGATCTCGTCGAGCAGGCGCACGGCCCCGTACCCGCCCCGGGTCGCGAGCATGACGTCGGGCGGTGCGACCGAGGCGGCCAAAGCATTGAGATCGGCCAGACGTTCCGCGTCGCTGCCGGCGAAACGCTGGAAACGGCGCTGGATGCAGGCCCGATTGCCGATGCGAAACCCGGCCCGCTCGAGGCGGGCAATGCCGCGTTCGGCGCGGCCCCTGTCGCCAAGCGGGCCGGCCAGCGCCATCAGGCGCAGGGTCGGACCGGTCGCCGCGGCAGGCGCCGCAGCAGGAAAAGAGGTCGGGGCGGCGCAGCCGCCTATCAATGTACTCATGCCGATAACCGTGCCTAACTGAAGAAGGTGGCGGCGCGCAAGATCGGTCCCGCCGTCTGCGCCGCCGCCGTCGGAGTTAATTAACACCGATCGCGGCGGCTTTGACAAATCATTCTTCATCGTGTTCGTCCGTCCCGTCGGGGTCATGGTCGTAGGGCAGATCCATGACTGCCCGCAGCAGGCGTGCCACCGGATCGAACAGCTCGGGAGAGATGAAATCGCCCGGCGCCACGCCAGAGATCAAGCGACGCGCCAGCGCAATATCCTCGACCACCGGAATGCCCGCGCGTTCGGCAAGGCGCACCATATGCCGCGCCATGGCGTCGCGGCCTGTTTCGACGACTTGCGGCAAGGGCGTCTCCCCGATCCGATAATAAAGGCATACCGCAATGCGAGTGGGATTTTTTACTAGAACAGTGCTGCGTGCCACATTGGCAGCCAGGCTACCGCTTTGCACTTCGCGATGCAATTCGCGGCGCTTGTGCCGGATATCGGGGCTGCCTTCCGCATCCTTGTACTCCTGCTTGAGCTCTTGCTTGCTCATCCGCAGCTGCTTCATCACGCTGAAACGCTGAAACGCATAATCGCCGATGCCGAACAGAACGTAGAACGCCACCAACACCGCCCACATCCAGAATACCAGGCGCACCGTGACCTCGAGACCGCATGACAGCGTACACGCAGGCAAATAGCGAAACGATGCGGCGTAGCGTTTCAACAAATAGCTGAAGATCACGCCAAGCAGCACCACTTTGGCCAGGGATTTCCCGAATTCGAATACGCTCTTGAGCGAGAATAGCTGCTTGGCGTGCGACAGGGGGCTAATGCGCGACAGCTGCGGCTTGAGTGCCTCCCCCGCCAGCAGCGGGCCGACCTGTGCCGCACCGGCGACGATGCTGCCGGCGATGATGAGCAGCGCGAGTGTGCCGAGGAAATCCATGCACAGCGCAATGACGGCATCCAGGATACGGGCCGCCGCCACTTCCACCGGCTCGGCGACGACATCGATCGTCAGCACGATCAACCCACGCAAGGCATCGAACAGTGCCCCGCCCTTGAACATGAAAAAACCGAGTGCGAGCGCGACTTGCACGCCAGTGACGATCTCGGCGCTGCGCACCACCTGCCCCTTGGCGCGCGACTCGCGCAAGCGCTTGGCCGAGGGTTTCTCGGTTTTCTCGCTCACCCCGCCCCCGACCACAAGGGGACAAACAAGGAGGCAAAATCGCGCATCCGCGCGAGCAGGGGAGCGAACGCATAATTCAGCACCAGCAACAGCATTAACAGGCCGAGCACACTCTTGATCGGCATGGATAGAAAGAAAACGTTCAACTGCGGCGCCGAGCGATTGACGAAGCCGAGCGCCAGATCGACCAGCAGCATGATGATCATGGCCGGCATGGCAAAACCCAGTCCCAACTCGAACAGCAGTTGCCACTGTCCGATGATGAAGGCGGGAACATCGATCCGCATGAAGGCGCTACCGCCTGGCGGCAGAAAACGATACGAGCGATAGAGCGCCGTTAAAAATTGATGGAACCCGCCACCGATGAGAAACAACACGCCCAGCGCCTGCGAAAACAGGATGCCGACCAGGGCAGACGGACTGCCTAGCGCCGGATTGAGGGCGCTTGCCATCGATGCGCCGCGCATCGTGTCTATGATATAGCCGGCGCAGTCGACCGCCCAGAAGGGTATCGCCGCGCAGAAACTGATCACGAGCCCGATGGCGAACTCGCAGGCGAGCGCACAGATCAGGGCGAAACCGCTCGGCACGGGCAGTGCCGCCCCCGCCGCCAGCACCGGCGCGGCCAGCGCCAGCGCCAGACCGTTGCGCAGCAGACTGCCGCCCAGCGCAGCGCTGCCGAACATGGGCAGCAGCAGCAAGGCCCCCAGCGGGCGCATCAGGCTCAACGCCAGCAGCGGCAGCCATCCGGTCGCGCCCTCCATCTCAGCTCCCCATCCGGCTGATCAGCCCGAAGCTGCGACTGGCGTAATTGAGCAGGCTGCCGCCCATCCAGTGATAAGAGAGAAACAGCGTGAGACAAACCGCCATCAGCTTGATCAGAAACTGCACGGTCTGATCCTGCACCTGGGTCAGGGCCTGCAGCAGGCTGACCAGGATGCCGACCACCGAGGCGACCAGCACCACGGGCAGCGACAGCAGCACGACCAGCCATAGCAGTTCGGAGGTCAGCTGGATCAGCGTGGCTTCGCTCATGGGCTCAGACGTAGGACAGCAGCAATTGACCGATCAGCTTCTCCCATCCGTTCATCAGGACGAAGATCAGCAGCTTGAACGGCAAGGCGACGGTCATCGGCGACACCATCATCATCCCCATCGCCAGCAAAATATTGGACACGATCAAATCGATCGCGATGAACGGCAGATAAAGCAGAAGACCGATTTTGAATGCCTCGGTCAATTGGCTGACGGTAAACGCAGGCAGCATCACCAGCAGCGAATCCTCGCTCAAACGCGCCTGGTCGTGCGCAGGCCATAGTTCCCGCCCCGCGCTGGCAAAGAACCGGACCTGGGCAGGGGCGGCATGCTTGCGCAAAAACGCGCGATAGGGCTCCAGCACACCATGATCAAGCCGCTCGAAGAAGTCCGGTGCTTCGAGCGCGACAGGCTCGACCGCCACCCGCTCGCGGATCTCGAAGCCGACCGGCGCCATGATGAACAGGGTGAGAATGAGGGCCAGGCCATAGATGGCGATGTTGGGCGGAATCTGCTGTACGCCGAGGGCATTGCGCAACAGGGAAAGCACGACCGCCAGCTTGAGAAACGAGGTCCCCATCACGACCAGCAACGGCAGGATGGACAGCAGAAACAGCAGAATGATCAGCTGCAGGGGGTGGTCGGCAAAGCCCAAGGCAGACTCCGGCAATCGCGAATGGATCATTGTCGCCCCCTGCCGACATGCCCCCCATAGGGTCAAGACCTGATTCGCACCGCCAGCCGTTCTCCGATGCGGATCAGATCGCCCGCGGCGAGTCGCCGCCCGCCGACCGTGAGCGTAAGCTGCGGCAAGGGCTGCGTCTCCAGTTCCAGCTCGGCTCCGGCTTGCAATAGCGCAGGATCGGTCAGCGTCGCCCGCCCCACCTCGGCCAGCACGCAGACCTCAAGCCCCTCCAGCGCGCCCGGGCCCAGCCCTCCTGCCGAGGCGCTCCATTGATCGACCCCGTCCCGCCCACTCAGCTGCACGACCCGGCAGTGTCCGCGTATGTCGAAAAGCAGGCGCGCCAGAGGTTGGCACTGAAACAGCCACAGCTCGCCCCCGGCGACGTCGGCGGCCATCGACAGCAACACGGCATCGCCGACGGCGAGTCGACTCAGTTCGGCATAGGCGAGCCGGCACCAGCCGGCGACCAGCGGCAGGGACAGGACAAGCGGGGCCGGCGGCGGCGCAGACAGGCATGTTGCGACCGCCGCAATCCAGCCGGGGGGCCAGCCGGGCAGCAGCAAGGACAACTCGCCGCCGGCGCGCGCGCAGCTCAGCGTCCAGTACAGGTCGCGCGGCACGCTCCCGGGGCGAAGCTTGCGAGCAAGCGGTTGTGCCACCCCCTGCCGCGCGAGCCATTCGCACAGCGGCGCCAGCGTCCAGACCGCCAGCGAGGGCAACAGATCGGGCGGCGCCTCTGCCAGCGAAGGAAGCGGCAGGAGCTCCTCGCTCCAGCTCAGCCATGCGCTCTCGTCCATCCACGCCGTCAAGGTCGCGCCTTCCAGTTCCAGCGTGAGTTCCACGCCCTGCCCGCCCCCGGGCAGCAGGGCAAGGCGCAGACCGAGCCCGTCGTCGTCGCCGCTTCGGCCGGCGGCAAAGGACAGCAGGCCGCCCTTCGCGGCATCCCGTTCAATCCGTTTCATCGTCAAACTCCAGCACGACGGCACAGGACAACAACTCTCCCATGCTCGCGCACAGGCGCTCGCGGCAACGCGCGACGTGTGCACGCTGCGCGGCGTCGCGTCCGACGATGTGCAGATGCACGCCGTCCGCGCCGACGCGGGCCCGCAAGGCCGCCCCCGCCAGCGGCCCATTGGACAAGGCCAGGCTCCACTCGGCGGCGACGGCCTGTCCGCCGCGACACTCGCCGCGGTCTGTCGTCGCCGCGGCTCGCAGCGCCTCGGCGAAACGGCGGGCATCGCGCTCCCGCCCGCCGTCGCCGCCGCTTGTCCGTTCGCGGTGGTGCGGCGTCGCAACAATCTTCATCGTCTTCTCCTTTTTCGCGCCTCCAAGCCATCCTGCGCGATCACTATCCTCAGCTTCTCTTGAGCGCGAAGACTGCGCCGCAACGCCTCTTCGCACTCCCCCAGCCGCGCCTCGAGCGCACTCAACGCGCACTCGAGCTCCTCGCGCCGCTGTCGCAGCGCCAGTGCCTGCCGAAAGCATCGTGCGAGCGCCTGCTGGTGCAAATGCAGCACGGACACGGAACGCTGCCCCTGCTCGCCCGCCAGCTCGCGCCAGCGCTGCAGGACCGCGTAGCGCTCGAGCGCGGTCTGTCGCAGCGCGGCCTGCTGCTCCGCGCACTCGTTCTGCAAGCGCCCGAGCGCGCGACGCAGGCCTTCCTCGCGCAAGCGGCGCACGCGCAACAAGGCGTCCAGCATCATCCCTCGACACAAGAGATCAGCAAGGGCACGATATCCGCGAATTCGCTTTGCTCGCCCATCTTCTGACGCAGCAGAGCGGAAATGCCGTCGCGGCGCGCGAGCGCCTCGTCAGCGGCGGGGTCCTCTCCCGGACGATACTCCCCGACCCGGACCAACAACTCGATCTCGCGCCACGTCGCCATCAGCGAACGCACGCGTCCGGCCAGCTGCGCGTGCTCGCGACTGACAATGCGGTTCATCACGCGGCTCACGCTGGCCGCCACGTCTATCGCCGGGTAATGGTTCGCTTCGGCCAGGCGCCGCGACAGCACGATATGGCCGTCGAGAATCGACCTCACCTCGTCCGCCACGGGTTCATTCATGTCATCACCTTCGACCAGCACGGTATAGATCCCGGTAATGCTGCCGCGCGCGGCCGGGCCCGCACGTTCCAGAAGACGCGGCAACTGCGCGAACAGACTGGGAGGATAGCCGCCGGCGGCAGGGGGTTCACCCGCCGCCAGCCCGATCTCGCGCAACGCGCGCGCGAAGCGGGTCAAGGAATCGACCAGCAGCAGCACGTCGCGCCCCTGATCGCGGAAATACTCGGCGATGGTGGTCGCGGTCAGGGCGGCATTCAGCCGCTCCAGAGCAGGCCGATCCGAAGTGGCCACCACCACCACGGTGCGCGCACGCGCAGCCGGCGTCAGCGTATGCTCGAGAAACTCGCGCACCTCGCGCCCGCGCTCGCCAACCAGGGCCAGGACGATGACATCGGCCAGACTGCCGTCGCAGACCATGCCCAACAAGCTGCTCTTGCCGCCCCCGGCCGCCGCAAAGATCCCGACGCGCTGGCCGCGTCCGCAGGTCAGCATCGCATCGATGGCACGCACGCCGAGCGGCAGCGGGGTATCGATGGGACGGCGTGACAGGGCGGCGGGCGCCGCCGCATCGGGCTCGCGCCACTCGTCCACCGCGATGGGGGCGCCACCGTCCAGCGCCGTACCCAGTCCGTCGAGGACGCGCCCGAGCAGCCCCGGGCCGAGTCCGATGCGCCGGCGCCGCCCTTGCGCTTCGATCAGGGCTCCAGCGGCCAGACCGACCGGAATCGCGTACGGGGACAGCACCGCCACTTCGCCATCGAGCGCGACCACTTCCGCCAGCAGATCGAGCGCCGGAATATGGCAGGCCTCGCCCAGGCTGACACCGGGCAGGGCGGCTCGCAGCAAGGTCGGCCCGACCGCGAGGACGCGGCCGTAGCGACGCGACTCGGGGACAAGCGGTACGCTCAAGCGGGATTCGAGCGCCTCGGCGATGCGCGCGGGATCGGGTAGCCTCATCTCAGTACGACTCGATCAGATCGATATGTCCGAGCATATTGATCTCGGCCTCGTCGCCCAGTTCCTGGAAGGACAGAACGGCGATGGACGGGAACTCGCGCTCGACGATTTTGCGCATGAAGCGACGGACGTCGATCGCGGTCAGCAGCACCGCCCCGCGGCCAGCCGTGCCATCCACCGCAGCGACGGCGGCCCGGACCCGCTCCAGAATCGCCTCGTTGTCCTCCGGCCCCAGCGTCGAGTACGATCCGGCCGCCGTCTGGCGTATCGATTCGCGCACCGTATTTTCCAGCGCCCCGCCGATAGACCACGCGCTGATCCACTGCCGCGCACCGCGATGACGCCCGATGATGTGCCGACGCAAGCCGATACGGACGTACTCGGTCAGCATCACGGCGTCTTTCTCCTTGGCCGACCACTCGACCAGCGCTTCGAACACGGCACGCAGATCGCGGATGGACACGCCTTCGTCAACCAGGCGTTGCAATACGTCCGCCACCTTGCCCACCGGCAGCTGGCGTTGCAGCTCCTTGACCAGCTCGCCATAACGCACCTCCATCGCATCCATCAGGAAGCGGGTTTCCTGCACGCCGATGAACTCGGCCGCATACAGCATGATGGCGCGCTCCAGGCAGGCTGGAGCGCGGGCGGCCCCACGGTGGACATTCGCGCCGAGCGCGGCCGCGGCATCCCCCGTTGCGGAGTCGAACCATTCCAGAACCAGCCGACCGCTGCGGTCGACCTGCAGCGGCGGCGGCAGCACGGCCGGGCCGATATCGATCAGAACCCCGTCTTCGGGCAGGGACAGGGTGGCGATTGTTTCCTGGTAGAGCTGAATCTGCAGGCCGGCGGGCGCGAGGCTCGCATCCTGCTGCAGCAGAATCTCGGGCAGCGGCACGCCCAGCCGTTCGAACAGGCGGCTGCGCACCGCGTCGAGATCGCCCAGGATGGAACGCGCGGACACGATGCCGGGGGCATGGCGCAAGATCAGCGGCAGCGCCCCCGGCGCCAGCCCTCCACTGCGCCCCCCCGACGCATCGGCCGCGGCCGGCATGGGCGCGGCCCCCGCCGCCGCCCCCTCGCCCACCGCTCTGCTCGAGCGCAAGCGCCAGGCGATGCCGGCGGCAAGAGCCGCCAGCAGCATGAAAATCACGCCCGGGAAACCGGGGATCAGCGCGAACACCAGCAGTACGGCAGCCGCCACCCACAAGGCCTGCGGCTGGCGGCCGATCTGTTCGCCCAGATCCCGCGCCAGATTCTGCCGGACCTCGCCCGGCACGCGGGTGACGATAATGCCGGCCGTGACCGAAATCAGCAGTGCCGGAATCTGGGCGATCAGTCCATCACCGACCGACAGTACGACATAGGTGGCGCCCGCCTCCGCCGCACTCATGCCGTGCATGAATACGCCGACCGCGATACCCCCGAGGATGTTGACGAGGATGACGATGATGCCCGCGATGGCATCGCCTTTGACGAACTTCATCGCGCCATCCATCGCGCCGTACAGCTGGCTCTCCTTCTGGACCAGCGCCCGCAGCCGGCGCGCTTCGGCCGCGTCTATGGTGCCGGCGCGCATATCGCCATCGATGCTCATCTGCTTGCCAGGCATCCCGTCGAGAGAGAAGCGCGCCCCCACCTCGGCCACGCGCTCCGAGCCCTTGGTAATGACGATGAACTGGACGATGGTGATGATGGTAAACACGATCAGTCCCACCACGAGATTGCCGCCGACAGCAAAGCGGCCGAAGGTGGTCACGATCTCGCCCGCATCGTGTTGCAGCAGAATCAGCCGACTGGTGCTGATCGTCAGTGCGAGCCGGTAAAGCGTGGTAATCAGCAGAACGGCGGGAAACACGGAGAACTCGAGCGGGTCGCGCAGATAGATCGCGATCATCAGCAACACGACCGACAGGGCGAGGTTGATCGCGATGAGCAGATCGACCAGCAGCGTCGGCAGCGGGATGATCATCATGAATACGGCCACCAGCAGCATGATAGCCAGCACCAGATCCTGGCGCCCGCTGGCCAGCTCCGCCAGCCGCCCGGAGACGCGCTTCATCCACCCCCCCTCGCCGCCCGCTCCAGCAAGCGCTGCTGCTGGCGAAAAACGCCGACCCAGAGTGCGATGTCGCCGGGGGGCGGCCAGGTGCAGCGCAGCGCGAGGCGCGGGCCGAGCAGAAAGCCGAGCAGCGGCGCGCCCTGTGTGGCTTCGGGACGGCACAGGGCGAGCAGGGCCAGCAGCGCCTGCTGTCGCCCGGAATCCGGCACCGGGCGCGCCAGCGTGCTCGCCAGTTGGCCGCCGCAGACTTCGAAGTAGATGCTGACGGGGGGCAACTCGAGCTCGCAGCGGGAAGACGGCCGCCATCCCGGCCAGCCCTGCACGGCAAAAAACTGCTCGAGCTGACGCTCGATCTGCAATTCACTTATCGACACGGCGTCATTCCTGTTCCGCCAGCGCGTCGCGGTACTCGCTCAAGGCGTCGACCAGATTGGCGCGCTGCTCTTCGTCGCGCAGACAGGCGTCGGGGAGCAGCCTGGCAAGCCCCAGCAGATTGGCGATATAGCCGTAGCGCGCGCAGGGCGCCAGGTGCAGGGCGTCGCAACGCGCGGCGAACCAGTCGCGATGCAGCCAGCTCTGATCGACCATGGCGATCACCTCCTCCAGCACACGCTCGCCGTCGGGCGCCGGCTCGGACAGCGAGCCCGCGATGCGCCGGCAGTGTTCTTCCATTCCCAGCAACAGCAGAACGCGCTGCAAATCTCCAATCACGCCCGCCAGCCGGGCGCCTTCCGGCGCCGAGCTCACGCCGGACAGCTCGTAAGACAGGGTGCGGATCAGCGCGCGCAGGGCCCGACCGCGCGGTCTCAGATCCCGCAGCTCGCGCAGCCACGCCGCCAGCGATGCACTCTGCTCATGCGCCCGTCGATGCAATTGCCCGAGCGCGGACAGACTCGCCCCCGCCGCGATGCCTTCCAGCCGCGCGAACAGGGCCAGTTCCCAGCCTCCCTGCTCGCACAAGCGCTCCCATGCCTTGCGCCAGCGTTCTCGCGTGCGCGGCCCCAAGCCCTCGCGGCCAAGCATGGCCGTCACCAGCCATGCCATCTGCCCCGCATCCAGCCCCGCCTCCTTCATCTCGGCGAGCGGGTCGTCGGCATCGGCAAAGCGCTGCATCAGCGTCGCCAGCTCCCCCTCGGCGGCGAGGGCCTGCACGGCCAGCAAAGGCTGCAAGCGCGCGAGCTCGCGCGTCGCCTTGTCCTTGCCATCGCCACGCGCATCGCGGACGCGTCCGCCGAGGGCGAAGCTCATGTCTTCAAGCGTTTCCGCCAGCGCACCGTCGCCATGGCCCAACTCGGCGGCCGCCAGTTCCAGCGCAGAGGCGGCCGGGTAGACCAGGCTGGCAGGGGCGGCGGCCGGGGCAAGGTCGCCATGAATACGGGGCGCGGCGGTCGTATCAAGAATGGGGATCATGAAGCAAGCTCCTGTCGCAAGGCCCTGAGCACCTCTTGCCATTGCCGCTCAAGGTCGAAGCACAGCCGTAGCTGCGGCGTATCGAGCCAGGCCTCGGTCAGACCGAGGCTGGCATCGGATTTCAATTCGACGCGCTCATCCGCCGCGAACGCGGCGCGCATCGCACCCAGTTGCTCGGGCGCCACCGTCAGCGTCAACGCGCCACGGCCCAGCAGCCCGGGCATGTGCCGGGCCAGCCGTTCGGCGAGGGCGGAGCCCGCTTCGTCCGCGCACCCGGCCGCAGCCAGCCAGTCGGCGGCGGCACGGCGCAGCCGGTCGGCCATGGCGCGTGCCACGCTCCGTTCGATGTCCTGCTCGGCCACCAGCCAGTTCACGGCCTGCGCCACCGCCGCATCGGCCGCGCGCTGCGCGATCGCGGCGGCCTCTTCCTCTGCACGCCCGATAATGGCCGCCGCCTCGTTTTCGGCCTCGGCGATGCGGGCGCGCGCCGAGGCCTGCACTTCGGCGGCCTCGCGCCGGGCGGCGGCGACGACGTCGGCGGCGGCCAGCAGCCGTTCGAGCTCGGCCGCCGGAATCCGCGGCCCGGGGTGGGGCGAGGCGGGCAAGCCGGCGATGGGGATGGCAAACGGGTTCACAGCCAACGCGCGAGACGCCGGAACGTTGCCCAGGCGTCTCCGGGACGCGCCACGGGGGCGGCGGACGGCGGCAGCAGGCTGGACAGCAGCGGCCACAGAAGCTGGCCGCCCCCCTCCCCCAGCCAGGCGATGCCGCAGGCCAGTGCATGCGCCGGCAGCGCGGACGCTTCGACCTCCGCCGCAGCCGCCCCCCAGCGCGACTGCAGAATCAGCAACTGCCCGCAGCCGTGCGGCCCCAGCACGGACGACACGGCACGGCGGTAGTCTCCGAGCAGCAGGTAATCGCGGCAATCGAGCCCGATCAGGCCGAGGGCGGTCAACAGGGCGGGCAGGCGCGGCTCGAGTGCCAGCAAGGCCTGCTGCGACGCGTCGAGCGCGGATGGCAAGGGGGCACGCGGAAAACCGCGTCGGGCGATGATCAGCCTGTCGATCTCGGCGCGGCAAGCGGGATGGCGCGAGTAGACGTCGCGCCATCCCGCCAGCTTCAGCCACGGCCACCACTCGACGTGCATCCAGCGCCCGGGCCGCCATGCGAGTTGGTAGGCACGAAGAAGGGCGGCGGCCGTCATTTCGACTTCCGCCACGAGCGCCACCCCCATCCCGCGGTGACGAGCAGCGCCAGCATCAGCGCCGCCGCCAGCGCCAGCAGGGCCTCCGGCAGCCACGCCAGCCAGCGGTGCCCGCCGCGCGCGGCGGCCGGGGCGGGCGGCTGATAACGGTAGGCGGCAGGCTGCAGCAGCACGCTGATGTTCTCCGGCGCCACCCGCGGCACCGCATCGTGCAGTAGTGCGCGGATATCCTCCTCCCTGCGCTGCAAATTGATCTGCGGGGTATATTTGATGAATACCGAGACCGACGACGGCTCCGGCTTGCGGCCGTCCTGCACCGGGTCCTGCGCGATCGACACCTGGGCCGAAATGACCCCGTCCATGCCCGCGAGCATCTTTTCCAGTTGCTGCTCCTTCAGATAGGCCATCTTCGCCTGCTCCTGCACCGGCGACGTCACCAGCTGCCCGGCAGGAAACAGCTCGCTCATGCCATCGCGGCGCGGGCTGGGCAGGCCGTGCTGGCGCAGAACCTCGACCGCATCGACGAACTGCGATTTTTCCACCTGCAGCAGCACCAGCCCGTCCTTGGCGCTCTGTTTGCGCGCATCGATATGGCGCAGCATCAGCAAGGCCAGCATCTGGTTCGCCTCCTGCTCGGACAGTCCGCTGTACAGGTCGACCTTGCAAGCGCATAGCATCAGCAAACAGCACAGACACAGGCCGCGCTTCATTGCAGGCTGACCAGTTTGTTGATGGCCTGCCCGATCGCCCCGGCCACGCGCGCCGTCACTTCGACGTCGAGCAGGGTACGGTGCAGTGCGCTCTGGGCAGACAGCATCCGTTCGGGCGAGTCGAGCAAGGCCCCGGCTCCGACCGGAGAGCGGGTCGAAACGGCGAGATCGTGCACGACGCCGGCCAGCGCCCGCTCGGGTACGACGGCACCGGAACCGAATAGAGTCTGCTCGAAGGCCGCGACAGCGGTCGGAGAGGGTGCGGCCGCCACCGTCGGGGCGGACGTCGACGATGCGCTGGCGAGCGCCGCGACAGGTACAATCGGCATCGCCCGTTACCCCCGTCCCGTACCGGCGTTCGCGGCCGAAGCCAGCAGACGCCGCAAATCCCGTGCGGCGATATCATCTGTCGAATCGAGCAGCGCAAATGCCTCGTCGCGCCGCCCGAGCCCGAACAGCAGCAATGCCCGGCTCTGGGCGCGAGGCAGTGGCAAAGGCACGAGCCAGGGCAAGGCCTCGAGCACCTGCGTCGCGCAGGCCGACAAGCCATGATTGACGGCGGCAAAACCCGCCTCTACCACCAGGCGCCGGGTGTCGTCATCGATAGCATTCATATTTTGGCGATAATCCCGCTGACCATATCCTTGAGCGCTTTCATCAAGGCGCTCTCGAAGCCGACAAAAGTCGAATACTGCTGCAAGGCGAATTGCGTCTTCAGCATCGTTTCGGGGTCGGTCAAGTCCTGCGCGTTCATGCGCGACAGCACGTCTTGCGTCGACGAGCGCACCAGCCCGTTCAACTGGCTGGCCACGTTTTCAATATCCATGATCTTCCTTACCCGCAGAGTGAACGATCGCCGACCGGGCGTCCGCTCTGGCGCCACGAACTCGGACTCAGACCGAAACGTCGTTTGAAACTGTCGGCAAAATGGGCGTGATTGCTGAAGCCGCACTCCAGTGCGATATCCACCACGCGCTGCCGCGTCATGACCAGCAGTCCGCGCGCATGCTGCAAGCGGTGTTCGAGCAGCCAGTGCTTGGCCGACACGCCGTACTTTTCCACAAACAATTCATTGAATTTGCGCAGCGGGATTCCCAGCTCTTCCGCATAGCGCGTCACCGACCACGGGTTGAGGCTATTGTTCGCAATGAACTCGAAAAAATGAGGGTCTCCTATCGCGCGCTGGCGGAGTAAAGCCGAAAAATAGCGGCGATCGTGCCCCAGACAGAACACGAAAACGAAACGCAGCATGGCATTGCGGTTGGCGTCCGCCAGCACGGCGACCACGCGCAATACCTCGGCCTCGGCAGCGATCCGGCGCAAGGGCTCGGGCTTGAATGCCATCACCGGCGTGGCTGGATCGACCAGGTCGGCCAGCTCCGGGTAGATGACCTTGAAATCGGCATCGAACACCGTCAGGCACAGGCAAGTGTCGTCGACCGCTTCGACCTGCCCCCGCCCGCCGCTGACAAGCAACTGCCCCGGCCCGGCTTCGCATAGCGCCCCGTCGACCCGAAGCCGGGTGGCCTGCTCGCAGACAAAGATTTTCACGGCATCCATATCACTCACCTGCCCGGATATTTCTGATACGAACATCATCGCGTGCCGGCGAACGAACAACCATCCGGTAATCACCTGAACCCGCACCGAGGGCAAAACGCAAAAAAAACCGCCCGCGAGACTAGTGTCCGCGAGCGGCCGTTGCGGCGACCGATCAGCGTCCCCGCCCGTCCGGCGGGGGCGCAAGCGCAGGCTGCGCTACCGGGCCGGGCCTTCCCGGCTGAAGCGCAACCAGGGAGCGCCGTCGACTTCGACCCAGCGCGCCCCGCGCGACTCGAGCACCTCGGCCAGCCGGCGATGCGCGCGGTCCAGCTCGGGATCGGACAGACTCGGCAGGATCATGCCGCGCACCGCCGTCAACCCGGGCACGCCGGCGAGTATCCGCTCCAGCAGCGAGACCAGCCGCCCCACCGCCGAGTCGAGTCCGTGCGTCTGGGTCCGCGCGGCGAAATGACAGACGACCAGTTCGCCGGCTTCGACGCGGAACACCAGTTCGATCTCGTCGAGCAGGGCCTCGCTGCCGACGACGAAATCGCTCTCCCCGAAAAAGGCCACTCGGGTTCCGATTCCGCAGGCATAGAGGAAGCGGTCGACGCTAGCCGTATCCGGTGCGCCCACCGGACTCAGCCGAACTTGACGGCGGAGGTCAGACGGGCGTGCAAGTCGACCAGTTGCTGCGTGGTCTCACGCATCAAGCGCGAACACTCGATGGCCGCATCCATCACCTTCTGCATGCCGGAACGGTAGCTGTCGGCGCTCGCACTCATGAACTCGCCCTGCACTTGCATCATCTGCGCTTCGCGCGACTGGCCTGCCGAGACGAGCTGGCCGATGCTGTCGCTGGCCTTGCCCGCCATGCTGCCCAGCTGCGTCAGCGCCTCCACCCCTTTCGCACCACCGACGGCACCGCCGAACAAGCCCAGCGCGCCGCCGACGATGCCGGCAATGGCGGCACCGCTCGCGGCCTCATACGCTTTGCCGATGGAAGCCCGTTTTTCCGTCACGGCGGCAACGTGCTGCGTGAAATTCTGCTCCTGCTGCCGGGCGCTGTAGTCCTGCTGCAAATCGCGCATCTCTTTCATCAGTTGCGCCATCTTGAGCATCAGCTCGTCGAGCGTGGCGATTCCCTCCATATCGCCGCCTGCCGCCACGGCGGCCAACGTACCGGTTGCATCGATTTCGCTCGCGGGCATTGCACCCGTGCTTGCGCTTGCGGACATCACATTCATACTCATGGTCGTCTCCCTTGTATTCAAGCGATGGCGGCGACGATTTGCGCCTGCGTCGCCCCTGCCTGGTTCAGAGCCTGGCTGGCTCCCTGCATCACGGTGGCCTGATCCGAGATCAGTTCCTTCATCGATTTGAGATCGGCCTTCTTGGCTTCTTCGAAGAACTCGGCGCACGTGTCCAGCCACGCCTGGTCGAGCATCAGGTCCTGGATCACCTTCTGCAAATCGGCGCGTTCCTTGGCGATGGAGGACGAGGTAATCTGGCGCGCCGCCGGCAGCACGGCGGTGCGCACCCCGGAGATGGCGGTCATGCCCGACTTGAGCGCCGTCTTGATCACCGCCATCCTGACCTGGCGTTCTACGGTCTGGGCCAGCTTCTCGCCGGTAAGGGTCACCCCCTTCTTGATCGCCTGGTGCGCCACCTGCTCCACGCTCTTGCTGACCAGGCTCTCGATCCCGGTCTTGGAAAAATTCTGCGCGAGCTTGGTCAAGCCCATCTTGGCCGCCGCTTTTTCAGCCGCGGTCTTGCCGACCTGGACAACCGACTCCTTGAAGATCTTGCTCATGTTCTGCGACACCTGCTGCGCGACGTTGTCGGCGACTTCCTTGCCGATCGAGTGCGCCACGCTGCTGGCCGCCTGCTTGTTGCCTTCCTTGATCGCCACGCCCAGCGCCTGCCCCGATGCGCCCTTCATCGCCGAAGCCGAACCGGAGACCACACTGCGCGCCGCCATGATGCCGCGCCCGGTTTGCACCAGACTCACCGCTGCACCGGCGATTTCGAAACCGAGCTGCACCTTGCCGGCGATATCGGCCACTTCCCTGAATTTTTCCGCCTGGTCCGGCATCAGTAGCGCCAGCGTGCCCGCCGTCGCCTTGACCAGACCCGCGAGCCCGGCGCCGAGGTCCATCAGGCCGCCGGCGTAGTCGCCTACGATCAGCTTGCCGATGCCGGTGGCGATCTCAACCACGGCGACGATCCAGTCGAAGATCACGCTGAAGATGCCCGCCTTCTGCGCCTTCGCCTGATCGGCTATCGCCTTGTCCATCTGTTCCTGGTAGGCGCGCAGCTCTTCGGTGCGAGCCGCCTCCTGCGCCTGCCCCATGATCTCGATGGCACGACTCTTGGCGGAAACGGTATCCGACAGCACGCGGCTGCCCAGCAGCGAAGCCGCCAGCATCAACGTGTCCATCGAAGCGCTGGCAACATCGTGCAGGCCCAAGCCCTTCTTGCCCTCGACCCCGGTGCTGGCGCCGAGGGTCGGGTCCAGCTTCTCAAGGATCCGCATCATCGCAGCGGCAGCCTGATCCGCGAAGGCCGCGCGCGCCGGACGCGGCGGGCGGTACAAGGCATCGGCCGGCGCCGCCGTATCGACGGCAGGCAAAATCGCCGACACGCCGCCCAGCACCCCGGGGCTGAGCAGGTTGCCCTGGGAAACGCCGAGTTTGGCCAGCCGGTCCGTCAAACTGAGCGGAGCGACGCCGAGGTCGGCCAGACGCTCCGGCAGGCTGCGCTGGCGGACGCCGAGATCGGCCATGCGCTCTTGCAGGTTGCCCTGCGGGATGCCGAGGTCGGCCAGATGCTCTTTCAGACTGCCCGGGGGACTATCGACCAGACCGAAGCCGCCCCCCCCTGCGATACGGTCTGCAGAAAACCGGTTCATCGTATCCATCGTCATTTCATGCTCCCGCCGCGCAATGAGCGAGCGACTGCGCCGCCAGGCGCCGAATCGGCTCATGTGCGCTGTGTTGACCGCACCATTTGAGCGCCGCATTGAACGCCTTGCGCGCGAAATCGCGGCGCCCTTGCAACTGGTAGCTGACGTCGGCGAAATACGAAGAGCGCGGATCGCTGACCCGGATCATTCCCGAGCGGCTGAAACAAAAAACCGCTTCCTCGTGCTCGCCCAACTTCTGGCAGCACAGACCCAGTGCCAGCCAGTAGTCGAAATGCCAGTGATCGACCCGGGCCAGCATGAAATAGAAGCGTTTCGCCGCTCCGATTTCTCCGGCATCGAACAATTGGCAGGCATAGGCATACACCGCGTCGAGATCGCTGGCAGAGACATCGGCCAGCATCCTGAGCGAGCCGCCACGGGCGAAAAATTGCTGCAATACCTGATGATCGTCGTTTGCTTCCATCTCCCCCCCAGACTGAACGGATCGCAGCGCCGTTCCTGATGCGGATTTGAAATGGCCGCCGGCATAATCCCGCGGCCGCCTTTTTCATTCGAAAAAAAATCAGGACCGGATGGCCGAGATGATGGTCCCCATCATGTCTTTCATCAGTGTCTGCATATTGCTGATCATGTTGGAAATCTGAGAATAAATCTGCATGACTTTCTGAATCAGCAGTTGAGACTGCGTGACAAAATCGGAAGCGCGATTACTGGTCGATTCGAGTGCTGACTGGATCGCTTTTAATTCCCCCTTATTCAAACTGCTCATTTTCTTGCCAGTTAAATAACCGTCAATCGTTTTTCCGCTGACCAGAACGTTATTATCCTTCATGTATTTGTAAACCGTATCCGGCAGCGCACCCGTGGCATCGTCCTTTATCATATTGGCCATCACGGCATCGACTTCGTTGGCCATGGCCTGGGCATCGCGCGTCACATTGGCCTTGACCCCCATCTTGGCGAACTGCTCGTTCCCGCTTTGCGACATCACGTCCATGAACAGGAACAATACGTCCAGCGCAGATGTGAACAGTTGCCCGCTGTCCAGGCTGATGACGGCGCGCGGCACCGCCACGGCGGTGGCCGGCAGTGCGACGGACTGCAGCGCAGAGCCGATGATGGGGTTCCCGCCGGGGCGGTACATTCCCGAGTCCATTTGTGCAGCCATATTCCACTCCTTGTCTGAATGTTTATACGAACCTGCGACGAGGCTTGCGCGGCGCGACCACTGGGCCAGCGGCAGCTCCGCCCGGGTTCGCGACCGCTTTGAGACTTGAATCCAGAGCACGGACCATGCCCCCCAGAACGGCAATCCGGCTCATGACGTCAGTTTTTTTTTGCTCGAAATCGCCGGACAATGCCTGCTCGATTTTCTCCCTGCACTGCAAGGCGTTTTGATCGCGCGCCGCCATAATCCGCTCAATTTCTTGCTGCAGACGTTTGAATTCGGCGAACTGCCGTTTAAGAGCATCGCTACGACTGCCAATATCCGCCATGACAAAATCCAATTGCTGTTTCGGGTCCATGCTCACTCTCCTTTGATGCCAGTCCATCTTATTTGAGGCGCACGCGGGCAGCTTCCCGAATAACCGCGCTTTCTGTCGTTTTCTTCGATTCGGTGCACAGCGGCCGCAGGGATGCATCGGGGTGATAGCGATGCCAGAGGCATTCCACCACCTCGGCCGCGGCACGGCAGGCGGCGAGCTGCGCTTGCAAAGCGCGATGGACGTCCGGAGCCAGCGGCTGGCGCAGCTGCATGTTCAAGTGCGACTCGGCCGCAGCGAGTTGCGCCAGATAATCCCCGCAGCAGCGGCCTTCGCCATCCTGCCGCAGGCGGTCTTCAAGCCGGGTCAGCCGCGCCATGTCTTCGCTCGACCGCTCATAGCTCATGCGGCAGATAGAACAGACCGTCCTCGCCCAGCAATGACAGTCCGCGCGCGCCCAGCGCCAGAACGCGATACCCGCCGGGCAGATGCGCGCCGGGCACCAGGCGCATGCCATTGGCGAGCTCCAGATAGGGCTGCGCGGGATCGCCGCCGACGGCCACCACGGCGGCCGGCAACATGGCGGCAAGGTCGCGCGACGGCGGAATCGCCTGAACCAGAAAGTCGATGCTTCCATCTTGACCGCGCACGAAACGCTGCAAGGACTCGACCAGTGCCTGCTGCCGTGCGGGTGGCAGCCGCGCTCCGACAAACAGCCGATTGCCGTGCAAGGCGGCGCTGACCCCATCGAGCCGTTTCTCGCGCCCGAGCGTCGCGGCCAGCCTGGACAGCAAGCCGGCTTCTTCGTTGCCGACCGTCCAGCCGGCCAACCCGGGCAGAACGAGCAGCCGCTGCGCCACCTTGTCCCAACGGGCATCGAAGCGGATGTCGCCGCGAATCGCGACGGTGCCCGCCTCCGGCCCCGGGACGACCTTCGCCTCGCGATAGCCGTGAACATTCAGCAAGCGTGCAACCCGGGCGACGAGCTCGTCGCGGCACTGCACCTCATCGCGCAGCGGTACCCCCTGTCGCGACAGCTCGTCGCGCATATGCGCGAGGCGAGCGCTGTCCAGGCAGTGGCCGGACAGCGTCACGCTGCCGTCAGGCCCCCAGACGGCGCGGACTCCGGCCAGTGCCGGATCGCGCAAGCCGGCTGCGATCAGCCCCTGCGCGTCGAAAGCGGGAACCACGACCCGCATCCGGCTGAACGCCCACCCGGTCAGAGCCAGAGCCACCGCCGCCAGCAGCAGCCAGAGAACAAGCACCCGCCCGCGCGCACGCCGTGCGCTTTGCCGCGGCACGGGCCGGAGCGGGGGGATGGACTCCCCGGCGGCGGCGAGGACCACGACCAGACCCGCCAGATCGAGCACCCGCCCCAGCGGCAGGCAATCGCCGTCGAACCCCGGAATGCCATCGATCCAGCACGGCAATGGATCGAGCAGGCGCACCCCCGCGGCGTCGATGTCCAGCCGGCACACCGCCGCATCATCCAGCAGAACGTCCAGGTCGGGGTCGTCGCCGCCAATGGTAAAAACACCGGCGCGCAGCTCCAGCTCGCGCCCGCACAACGGCCCGGATAGCAAGCGGATTCGGAAAAGGTAGTCCGTCACGATTCGATCACCGGTTCCGCCTTGATCAGGAACAGTCGCACCACGCTACGCCGGTGGACCGTATTCGATCTGAACAGTGCACCGAGCAGTGGAATATCGCCCAGCAGCGGGATCCCGCGCTCGGAATTCGTCTCCTCATCCTGGACGAAACCGCCCAGCAGCAGGCTCTGGCCGGTCTTCAGTGCCGCCTCGGTCGCGATCTCGGAGTTCTGCACCTGCGGCAGTGACTCGACCGAACTGAGGGGAGGCGCCTGGCGGCCATCCTGAATGTTCAGCGTCAGCATCACCTTGCCGCCCTGGTCTATCAGGCGCGGGGTCACGCGCAACAGCGAGCCGGTGGCGACCGACTCCAGCGAAGCGACTTTCTCTCCGCTCAACTTGGTATAGAAAGTGATGTTGCGATCGAGAACGGCCTGGACATTGTTCAAGGTCACCACCGACGGGCGGGACAGAATGCGTGCGCGCGAATTCTGTTGCAGTGCGTTGAGCTGCAGCATGAAATTGCCGGTATCGCTGACCACGGAGGAAAAAGCCCCGCCGCTCCCCGCCTGCACCGGATTGAACGCGAGCGTTCCGCCTGCGATACGCGCCGACGCAGACAGATCGATGCCGAGCGCCTTGAGATCGCCGGCATCGACATCGATGATCGCCAGGCTGATCTCAACCAGCGACGGCTTGATATCGAGCTGGCGGATCAATTCGGCGTAGACGCCGATGCGCGACGGCCGGTCACGGACAACGACGGCGTTGTTGCGCGTATCGGCGCTGAACACCGGCCCCCCGCCGGGGCTTTCCGCCGCCGGGGCGCTTGCGCCCGCGAGCATGGGACGCGCGGCGGTCGCCATCTCGCGCAGCATGGACACCACGCCGGGCACACGCACACTTTCGTTACGGTAGCGATAGGCGCCGTCGGCGGCGCTCGCATAGAGCAGGGGGAACACCTTGATGGCCTCCTGCCGCAGATCGGCGGCGGCACGGCTGTCGTCGAAATGCCGCACCAGACTCGCAATGCGCTCGCGGCATATCGGCACGCCCGTCACCTCCAGCGCACCCGCGGCCGCAATCTCGCGCACGCGGCAGAAACGACCGTCGCTTGCCCCTTGCGTCATCAGTTCGCCCAGCACCTCGGCCGTCTGCGCGACGCGGACCGGCACCATGCTGCGCTCGACCTCCTGCGCCGAATACACGTATACGGCCTGGCCGTCGTAATACCAGGCCAGGCGGAACTGCCGGGCCAGCCGGTCCAGCGTGCGCGCCGGAGCATCCGGCAGCAGCCCGCCACTGAAAAAACCGTCGACTCTGGCGCCGATCACCACCGGGCGCCGATAATGAGCCCCCATATCCTGCAACAGGGTCGACACCGGCATGCCGCGGGCCGACATGAAAAACGGCTTTCCACGCCAGTCGAGTTCGGTGCCGCTGGCCAGCAGCGGCAGAAGCAGCAGCAGGCAGGCCCGCTTCATGCCAGTCGCGCCGCCTGTCGCAAGGACAAGGACTCGCGCCGCGGCGCGACGTCGGCCAGCCAGCGTGCGAGCGCCAGCTGATTTTCGAGTTCTGGCCCGACCTCGTCGGCAGCGGAACCCGACGGGTAGCGGCGCCACAACCAGTAACGCCCCCCTTCGCGCCACAGCGCATAGGGCAAGGCGTCGGCCGATGCGGCCAGCAGCAGGCTCGCACGGACAAGCCAGGCCGGCCCCGCATGGGCGGGTTCGACGGCACAGGCCAGCACCAGCCCGTCCGGCGCCCGCCAAAACCAGCCGGGGGTACCGTCGAGATCGAGCCTGTCACCATCGGGACGTACCCAGGCAAGATCGGAGAGAGGGCAAGGCAGAGGCTGCGACATGAGTGGGACACGGGTTAAGATGCAGCGGGCATTATCGGAAATGGCCCGCCTTCATCAAATCAGGTCTTGACCTGATTTCGCAAAAGCACACCATCTCGCATACTGACGCTAACGTTCCCCCACCCTGCACCCGGACCTTGTCCGCATAGGGATATACCAGTCACATGAAGCAGCCGTTACGAAAGCAGACATCCATCCTGATCGTGGAAGACCATATCATCGTGACGGAAGGTTTGAAGATGATGCTGGAGGGCAACCCCCTGTTCACGGTCGTCGGCGAAGTGGACGATGGCCTGCGAGTGATGCAGGCCTGCCACCGCTACGAGCCCGAACTGGTGTTGCTGGATCTGGGCCTGCCCGGCATGGACGGCATGGACGTGATCGTGCAGCTCAAGCAACGCTGGCCGGAGCTGATGATCGTGGTGATGACGGGCAACAACCAGGAATACAAGGCCAGCCATGCCTTCATGGCGGGGGCCCAGGGCTATGTGCTCAAGCACAGTTCGCAGAGCATACTGCTGCACGCGCTACGGCGCGTGGCCGCCGGCAAGCGTTTTCTCGACCCCGCGCTGAATCAGGAACAGGTCATGACCACGCTGAACGAAGGCACAAGCGGACGCAGCCTGACCAGCCGCGAGCGCCAGGTGCTGAAACTGATCACCGAGGGCTACCGTAACCGCGAAATCGGCGAACGCCTGGCCATCAGCCAGAAAACGGTCGAGACCCACCGCCTGAACCTGATGCGCAAACTCGACGCGCATAATGCCGCCGAACTCGTCAACACCGCGCAGCGCCTCGGACTGTTCTGATGCCACAACAAGGCCGCCGGCCTTCAGGCCGGGGTTCATGACCGTGCAAGGAAGATGAAGCGGCTCCCCCCGGGAAGCCGCTCCGGCAGGCAAAAAATCAGGCGAGCAGATTTTTCACCAGATCGATATAGCGCTGCTGTGCTTCACTCGCCGACGTCCCTTTCAACGCATCCCAGGCGTCGTACTTGGCGCGGTTGACAAAATCCATCATCCCCGGCCGCTCGCCGCTGACATCGCCGTCGCTCGCCTGTTTGTACAACGCGTACAGCTGCAGCAAGGTCTGGTTGTCCGGCCTTTCGGCCAGCGTCTTGACGTCGGCTTGCGCCTGGACGAATGCCTCGTGCAAATCAGTCATGGTATCTCCTCGTCTTGTTATGACTTTCTACTTCCCGACCGACATTACTTTGCGTCGAGGTTGGCCTCGATCTCTTCTTTCGGAATCGCCCCGGCGACGATGCGCCCGTTGGCGAAAACAAGTCCGGGCGTGCCGTTGATGCCCAGGCGTTCGCCCAGTTCCTTGATGCGGGCCAACGCGGAGGTATCGCAATCGGTCGCACTCGGCAGCGCCTTGCCATCATGCATGAAAGCCGTCCAGGTCGCACCGCGGTCGGACGCGCACCAGATCTGCTGCGACTTGTGCAGGGCATCCGGATGCAGTTCCACCAGCGGGTAAAGATAGGTGTAGATAGTGACATTGGTCACCCCTTCCAGCCCCTCGCGCTCCAGGCGCTTGCAGAACGGGCAGTCCGGATCGGTAAACACCGCCATCTTGCGCTCGCCGTTGCCACGGACTTCCTTGATCGCATACTGCAGGGGCAGCGACTTCCAGTCGACGCGCGACAGCGAGGCCTGACGCGCTTCGGTCAGGCTTTCGCGCTTGGCCACGTCGATCAGGTCGCCGACGAACAGGTAATCGACTTTCTGGTCCACATAGACGATGCGGTTGCCTTTGAGCACCACCTCGTAAATACCCTTGACCGGGGTCTTGCCGACGCTGAGCACCTGACGATCGGCGAAGCGGGTCTGAAACAACTTGCGCACGTTCTGAGTGTCGGCGCTGTCGTTGGCGTTGGCAGTGCAGGCCATCAAGCCGAGCAAGACGCTGCTCGCCGCCAGTTTGATCATGTTCTTGTTCATGCAAAATCCTTATCAGTAGCCGATGGCATGGCGCGCGAACTGGCGCTTCAAACCGGGAAGACGGTCGGTCAGGCTCAGGCCGGCATTGCGCAGCCAGGCAAGACCGGGGAGATCCTGTCGATTGAACAGGGTGTACAGTCCATCGCAGGCCGTCTGCATCGTGACGATGGCCTCGCGCCGCGAGCGTTCGTAGCGGCGCAAGCGCATCCAGTCGCCGGCATCGCCCCCCGCGGCCAGCAGCGCGGTCAGCGTGGCCGCGTCCTGAAAACCGAGGTTGACGCCCTGACCGGCCAGCGGATGCACCGTATGCCCGGCGTCCCCGGCCAGGGCCAACCGACCGGAGACCAGCGCGTCGGGACGCAGCAGGCGCAGGGGAAAGGCCGACGCAGGAGCCAGCAGATGCAGGCGTCCGAGCGCCGCGCCTCCGGCGGCGGCGACGCGCTCGCACAAGGCCTCGCCGTCCAGCGCCAGCAAATCCCCGGGGCTCGGGCTAGACCAGACAATCGAGATACAGTTCCCCGGCATGGGCAGCCAGGCCAGGATGCCATCGCCGAGAAACCACTGCCGCGCCGTATTGTCATGCCCGCGTTCGCAGGAAAAATTGGCCACCACGGCCGACTGGGCATACGGTTTGACGTTGACCCCGATCGCCGCCTGGGTGCGAACCCACGACGACGCGCCATCGGCGCCGACCAGCAGCTGCGAGTGCAACTCGGTACCGTCCTCCAGACTTAACCTGGCCTCGCGCGCATCGCGCCGCAATGCCAGCGCCGGGGTTTCGAACACGGCCAGCGGCTGCTCGCGCAAGCGTCGCCACAGCGCGGCCAGCAGCCAGCGGTTTTCGACAATATAGGCCAGGGCCGGGGCGCCGACATCGCTCGCCGCGAAACCGAGCCGGCCGCCGCGGTCGCCGTGGACATCCATGCATTCGACCACGCCGATGCGGCTGTCGTCCGGCCAGGCGCCCAGCGACTCCAGAAAGCGACGATTGCCCGGGCTGATCGCGTAGATGCGCGCATCCCACCCCTGCTCCAAGGCGGCAAAATCCGGCAGCCCAGGGTCGACCAGGGCAACGCGACGCCCCTGCTGCTGCAAGCCCAGCGCGGTGCACGCTCCAACCAGGCCGCCGCCGACGACGACGACGTCGTAGAAGTCCTGTCTCATCGCCGCACTCCGCTCGCCACGCCAAAGACCAGGTGGCGAGCGAAACGCCGCCGCCACGGCCCGACAACGTCGAGCGCGGCCATGCCGAGTCCGTAAGCGCGGTCGACCAGGGGATGGCGCGGGCCATCGAACAACGCGACCAGACCGTGAGTGAAACCGACCACCGCCAGACTGTCGCGCTTGCGCGCACGCGCATACGCGGCCAGCGCGGCCGCGTCGCCCGGGTCGGTGGAGTCGGCGAGCGCCGCGGCCAGCGCGACTGCATCGCGG
This sequence comes from Paludibacterium yongneupense DSM 18731, assembly GCF_000422925.1. Classification (GTDB taxonomy): domain Bacteria; phylum Pseudomonadota; class Gammaproteobacteria; order Burkholderiales; family Chromobacteriaceae; genus Paludibacterium; species Paludibacterium yongneupense. The sequence continues at coordinate 174,706 of NZ_AUGZ01000004.1, read as the reverse complement.
ATGCCGAGATTGAGGCCTTGCGCCGCCACCGGATGCATGGTCTGGGCGGCATTTCCGATCAATGCCGTACGCGCGGCGACGATGCGGCTCGCCTCGCTGAGCTTGAGCGGAAAGGCGGTACGTGGCGAGATGCCGACAATGCGCCCGATGCGCGAGCCGATCGCCTGTTGCAACTCGGCGATCACCTCGCCGTCATCCGCCGTCAGCAAGCGCTCGGCATCGTCCGGGGCCCGGGTCCACACCAGCATGAAACCGTCGTCGTGCGGCAGCAGGGCCAGCGGCCCACGGGCGGCGAAGCGTTCGTAGGCCACGCCGGCCGGCGGCGTCTCGGCAAGGAGATGGGCCAGGACGGCGCTCTGATGGTAGTCGTGCTGCAAACGACGCATGCCGGGCAACGCCGCCGCCAGGGCGCCGCCTTCTGCCAGCACGGCCAGGCGGCAGGTCAACACGCGTTCGCCGCCGCCATCCTCCAGCGTCAGGACCGAGTAGCCGCTCAAAGGACGGACGCCCGTCGCGCGCGTCTGCCACAGCACCGTCACGCCGGCCTCGGACAGGCGACGCTCCAGTCCGAGGACCAGTTGCGGATAATCGACGACCAGACCCAGATGCGGCAGTTGCACATCGGCGCGGTCGATCACCGTACGTCCCCACCCGCCTTGCCGCGAAACATGCACGCGGTCGATCGGGGTCGATGGCAGATCGTCGCTCCAGGCACCGACAGCCGCCAGCGCGTCGCGGCTGCCCCAGGACAAGGCCAGCGCGCGCGCATCGCGCGGCGGCGTTGCGCGCGCGCGCGCCTCGATCAGAACCACATTTCGACCGGCCGCGGCAAAATGCAGCGCCGCCAGCGCCCCGCTCGGCCCGCCGCCGACGACAGCGATATCGCAGTGTTCGGGAATGAAAGCCATTGCTGCCTCCGCCGCGCTCATCGCGCCGCCATCAAGGCCTCGATGTCCTCGATGCGCTTGGGGGCGGCCGAGGTATACACATCGCAGCCGTCCTCGGTCACCAGCACGTCATCCTCGACGCGGATGCCGATATTATGGAACGCCGCCGGCACCGTGTCGTCCGGACGGATATACAGGCCGGGCTCGACCGTGGTCACCATGCCGGGGCGCAGCGCACGCCATTGCCCGTCGACCTTGCGTCGACCGACATCATGCACGTCCAGGCCGAGCATGTGGCCGATGCCATGCATATAGAAGCGCCGGTAATCCTGCGACTCGATCACCCCGTCCTCGCTTCCGCTCAACAGCTTGAGGTCGAGCATGCCGCGCACAAGCACGCGCAGCGCGGCATCGCCGGCCGCATTCCAGAGCGCGCCGGGGCGAATCGCGTCGATGGCGGCCAGTTCCGCCGCCAGGACCACTTCGTAAACATCGCGCTGGGGCCCGCTGAAGCGACCGTTCACGGGAAAAGTACGGGTGATATCGCCGGCATAGCCGCCCAGTTCGCAACCGGCATCGATCAGCAGCAGATCGCCATCGGCCAGCCGTGCGGAATTGCCGACGTAATGCAGGACGCAGGCATTCGCGCCGCCGGCGACAATGCTCTCGTAGGAAGGGAAGCGCGCGCCGTTATGAATGAAGTGGCGCAAAATTTCGGCCTCGACCTGGTACTCGTAGCCGCCGGGACGCGTCGCCTGCATCGCCAGCACATGCGCTTCGGCGGAAATGCGTCCGGCACGGCGCATGATCTCGATCTCGCCTTCGTCCTTGACCATGCGCATCTCGTCCATGGGCGCCAGCAGATCGGCGAAGCGGTCGGGCGCATCGATGCCGAGGCGGAATCGCGCGCGCACGGCATCCAGCCAGCCGGCCACGCGCGCGTCGAAAGCGGCGTCGCGGCCAAGCGGCCACGCGAGCTGGCTGCGGCCCGAGAGGATGTCCGGCATGCGGCTATCGAGTTCGGCGAGCGGGTAGGCCTCGTCGAAGCCGAAGGCCTCGCGTGCGCCGTCAGGACCGTGACGGAAACCGTCCCAGATCTCCCGTTCGAGGTTTTTCTCGCGGCAGAACAGGATCGAGCGCCCCTGGTCCGCATCGAGCACCAGTACGGCGTCCGGTTCGGTGAATCCGGTCAAATACAGAAAATGGCTGTCCCCGCGATAGGGGTAGTGGGTATCGGCGTTACGCCGGACCTCGGGGGCGGTCGGCAGAACCGCCACCCCGGCGCCCAGCGTCCGCATCAGCCGGGCGCGCCGCTCGGCATGAGACTGGTACATGGTTTTCCTGTTCGCGTCGTTATCGGCTGGCGACGGCACGCGGATAGTCGGCGGCCGTGCCCTTCTCTTTGCGGACATTCTACACCGGCAAGCCTGTCACCGGCGTACGGCTCAGACCGTCGGGACCGCCACGCGACGCAGCTCGCCCGGATAGACAATGCGCTCGCGCCGCAAATGGTACATTTCCAGCTCGGGCTGGATAAAAAAGGCGATTTCCCAGGGATTCTTGTCGATGAAAGCCTGCTGCACCTGCAGAAACAGCGGCGAAGTGCGCGGGATGTGCGCGGCTTCGGCTTCGATGATGGTGTAATTCCACTGGATAGAGCGCTCGAAGGTGAAGGTCGCGCGCTCGTCGATGACGAAGAAGCAATGGCCGTCGCGTTTGAGCAACTGCGATTTGAACGCACCGGGCATCGTGATCAGGAAAATATCGTCATCCTGGCTGGACAGGAAGGCCAGCACCGTCGTGTGCGGCTGCTCCGGCGCCAGCGTCACCAGCACGCCGATCTTGTTGGGATGGTCCTTGTGCTCGACGGCCGGCAGCGCCTCGAGCGTCGATAGCGGCAGCGGACGCGGCGGGCGCGTGTCGGCAGGAAAGGCATAGCCGGGGGCGCGCAGATCGAGAATGCAGCGCGTGCCGTGCATCACCTGGCACTCGCGCGGCACCAGCGTCACCCAGTCCTCGTCGGCCTGCACGACCTCGCCCTTGTACGACATGCGATACACCTTGAGATCGGCGTCCAGTTCATCGACCCCGGTCCGGTTATCGAGATGTATCGTCGCCAGATCGCCGGCTTTCAGCGCATGACCGCGCGGAATGAACAAACGCAGGGTGTTGTCCCACTGAGCATAGACCCCGCAGATATGCAGCACGGCATCCTGGCCCCGATACGCGGCCAGCACTCCGAGCGCCTGTTCTCCGATATAACTTCTGATATACATGTATTGCTCCCGCACCAAGGCAAATCGGGTCACCCGATCCACCGGATAGATGCAACAAGAATACAGACATCATAATTCAAAGAAAAGCGCGTTGCAGGTAGGGGAATCGCGGCGCAGGAAAGCGCCGCGCGAGCCGCGGCCCCGCCCTCCGGCGGGCCCGGGCGGGGAGGCTTACTCTTCGATAACCGCCGAAGTGTAGACCTCTTGCACATCGTCCAGGTCTTCCAGCGCATCGAGCAGCTTCTGCATGCGTTGCGCATCTTCGCCGGTCAGCACCGTCTCGTTCTGCGGACGCATGGTGACATCGCCCATCTCGGACTTGAAGCCGGCGCTTTCCAGCGCGGCTTTCACATTGCTGAACTCGTAGGGGGCGGTAATCACTTCCATCGAGCCATCGTCGTTGGTGACCACGTCATCGGCGCCGGCTTCCAGCGCCGCCTCCATCAAGGCATCTTCGTTCACCCCCGGCGCAAACACCAGGTAGCCGCAGTGGGTGAACTGGAAGGCGACGCAGCCGTCGGTGCCCATATTGCCGCCGTATTTGGAGAACGCATGTCGCACATCGGCCACGGTACGCGTCTTGTTGTCGGTCAGGCAGTCGACGATCACCGCCGCGCCGGCGATGCCGTAGCCTTCATAGCGGATTTCCAGGTAATCGACGCCCTCAAGGCTGCCGCTGCCCCGATCGGATGCGCGCTGGATATTATCCTTGGGCATATTGGCGTCGAGCGCCTTGTCGATGGCCAGACGCAGACGCGGATTGATGTCGGGGTCGCCGCCGCCGATGCGCGCGGCTACGGTGATTTCCTTGATCAGACGGGTGAAGATCTTGCCGCGCTTCGCGTCCGTCCGTTCCTTTTTGTGCTTGATGTTAGCCCATTTACTATGACCAGCCATAATCGCCTCGGTGCGTGGTGGGGCCGGCCTGCGGCCCGATGATCCGGAAAACAGCGCATTTTATCAGAAAGCCATGCGGGCAACAGCATGCGGATATCCGGATGAGCTTCCCGGGGCGAATCCCGGCCCTAGCTCACGGTCTTCAGCATGCCGAGCATGAAGCTGAAACCCAGCTGGTAGAGCTGCTCGATCTGCGGCGCCATCAAGGGCAGCGCGAGGTAGAGCGCGACGAAACCGATCGACAGGGTCAGCGGAAAACCGAAGGAGAACACATTGAACTGCGGCGCGGCGCGAGTCATCACACCGATGGCCAGGTTGGTCACCAGCAAAGCAGCCATGACCGGCAAGGACAACCACAAGCCCCACCCTATCACCTGCCCCCCCCACTCGGCCATGTGGCGCCAGGTCACCCACGGCACCGACTTGCCTATGGGCAGGACAGTGAAACTGTCCACCAGGGTGGCGATCACGATGCGCGGCCCGTCGAAGGACAAAAACAGCATGGTCATGAAGACCCCGAGCAGCGTGGACAGGACCGGCTCCGTGGTCGAGCTTTGCGGGTCGAAGAACATGGCAAAACTCAGGCCCATTTCGCTGCTGATCAGCGTACCGGCGACATCGGTTGCCGCCAGGATGAGACGCATGACGAAGCCCATCGCCAGGCCTATCAAGAGCTGTTCGAACAGCATGGCCAGCCCCGCGGGCGACACCAGAGGGGTCGCAGGCAGCGGCGGCAGCAGCGGAGCGAGCACCAGCGTCAGCACCAGGGCAAAGCCGGCCCGGTAGCGACGGGGGATGGAGCGCGAGGAAAAAAACGGCTCGGCACTCAGCAGACCGGTGATACGCGCAAACGGCCACACAAAATAGCCGACGATCGCGTTGATCTGTACATCGCTGATCGGAATCATCAGCCGATCACGTTCGGTATGCTCTGGAACAAGCGCGTGGTGTAATCGATCAGCGTGTTGAGCATCCACGGGCCGGCCAGCACCAGCGTCAGAAACAGGGCCAGCAATTTCGGAATGAAGGTCAGCGTCATTTCATTGATCTGGGTCGCCGCCTGCAACACGCTGACCAGCAGACCGACCAGCAGCGACACCAGCAGCACCGGCGCCGCGACCATCAGCAGCACCGACATGGCGTTCTGTACGATATTGATTACGAGTTCGGGACTCATCGCCAACTCCTCATTACCTGACTCAACCCGTGAAAAAGCTCTGTACCAGCGACCCCATCAGCAAGGTCCAGCCATCGACCAGGACGAATAGCATCAACTTGAACGGCAACGATATCATCACCGGCGACACCATCATCATCCCCATCGCCATCAGCACGCTGGCCACGACCAGATCGATGATCAAAAACGGGATGAAAACCATGAAACCGATCTGGAATGCCGTTTTCAGCTCGCTGATGATATAGGCCGGAATCAGCGTCTTCATCGAGACATCGGCCGGTGTCGCCGGCTTGGGCGAACGCGAAATTTCGATGAAGAAGGCCAGGTCCTTTTCCCGCGTCTGATGCATCATGAACTCGCGCAAGGGTTTGCCACCGACGTCGAGCGCCTGGTTGAAGGTGATTTTATCATCGGAATACGGCACCCATGCCTTGGTATAGATCTGATCCAGCGTCGGGCCCATGATGAAGACCGTGAGGAACAGGGCCAGGCCGACCAGAACCTGGTTGGGCGGCACCGACTGCGTACCGAGAGCCTGACGCAGCAGGGACAGGACGATAATGATGCGGGTGAAGGAGGTCATCATCAGCAACATGGCCGGAATGAAACTCAAGGCGGTCATGAACAGCATCATCTGCAGGCTGATCGAGTAATTCTGTCCGCCTCCCGGCCCCGGGGTGCTGTTCATCAGGGGCAGGCCGGCCGTTTCGGCCAGCAGGGGAAACAGGGCGAACCCTATCCCCAGAATCAGGAACAAACGTTTCATGAAACCGCTTTATCGGAAGACGGCCGCGCTTTGTCGATCGCCGCTTTGAGCCAGCGGGCGAACGGTTCGCCACCGCCGGCAGGCGCATCGACGTCGGCACTGGCGGGGCGCGGCATACGCGCCAGTCGGTTAATTGCTTGCGCAGTCACGCCAAGAACCAACCACTCGCCCTCGATCTCGACCACAACCACGCGCTCGCGCTGCCCTACCATCACCGCGCTCACCACCTTGAGCCGGCTGCCGCCGCCAAGGGCGCCGGCAGAGACTTTGCGGAACATCCAGGCGCAGGCCGCGATGGCAGCCAGCACCACGGCCAGGCCGAGCACGACTTGCATGATGCCGGCCAGCGGGGATGGAGAGGCGATGGCCGGCACGGCCGCGGCCCAGGCAGGCACCGGCGCCAACAGCGCCGTCAGCAGGGGCAATCTCATTTCTGCAGGCGCCGGATACGTTCGGCCGGCGTGATGATGTCGGTCAGACGGATACCGAATTTATCGTTGACCACGACGACTTCGCCCTGGGCGATCAGACAGCCGTTCACCAGGACGTCCATCGGTTCACCGGCCAGTCCGTCGAGCTCGACCACCGAGCCCTGCGCGAGTTGCAGCAGATTGCGAATCGCGATCTTGGTCCGGCCAAGCTCCACCGTGAGTGCGACCGGGATGTCCAGAATCATGTCGAGATTCGGCGGCATGTTCTGCGCAGGATCGCCGGCCCCGAGATCCTTGAACAGACCGGTGGCGGGGGCCGGAGCCGGAGCGGCTTCGGCGCTATCGGCCACGGTCTGCTCGGCCATCGCTGCGGCCCAGTCGTCCATCGAAATTTCTTCTTCCGGCGCCGCGTCGGCTGGCGACGCCATTTGTTCGTCAGTCATCTGTTTCTTCTCCTGCGGCCTTCGCATCGGCGAGTTCCTGCGCGCCGGCCAGAACCGTATCGACTTTCAAGGCATAACGTCCGTGCAGGGTACCATAATGGCACTGGAAAACCGGAATGCCGGACACATCCGCCACGATGGAGTCCTGTATCTCCAGCGTCACCACATCGCCCTGCTTGAGATTGAGGATCTGCCCGAGCGTGACCCTGGCCTCGCCCAGCGTCGCCACCAGTTCGACTTCGGCCGCCTGCACCTGCCGCGACATCAGACTGACCCAGCGATTATCGACTTCGGTCCGGTCGGCCTGCATGGTACTCGACAAGATATCGCGAATCGGCTCGACCATCGAGTAAGGCATGCAGATGTGAAAATCGCCGCCGCCCGCCCCCAATTCGATGTGGAAGGTCACCGCCACCACCACTTCGGTCGGCGTCGCGATATTGGCGAACTGGGTATTCATTTCCGAGCGCAGATAGACGAATTCGATCGGATAGACCGGTTCCCATGCCTTCTGGCACTCGGTGAACACCACGTCCAGCAGACGCTGGATGATGCGCTGTTCCGTCGGGGTGAAATCCCGCCCTTCGACACGCACATGATAACGACCGTCGCTGCCGAACAGATTATCGACGATGAGAAATACCAGATCCGGATCGAAAATCAGCAATCCCGTGCCGCGCATCGGCTTGATATGAACCAGATTCAGGTTGGTCGGCACCACCAGATTGCGAATGAATTCGCTGTACTTCTGCACCCGCACCGGTCCGACCGAAATTTCGGCGTTGCGGCGAATGAAGTTGAACAGCCCGATGCGCAGATTGCGGGCGAAACGCTCGTTGATGATCTCGAGCGTCGGCATCCGCCCACGCACGATGCGTTCCTGGCGACCGATATCGTAGGTGCGTATGCCCTCCGAATCGCCGCCGCTGGTGTCCTCGTCGTCCTCCCCGGTGACGCCCCGCAGCAGGGCATCGACCTCCTCCTGGGACAGGATATCGTCGCCCATGGCCTTACTGGTTCTGAATGATGAAAGAGGTGAACAGGACGTTCACGACCGGCGGGTTATCGTCGGGAGCGTCCATGGACTGATTGATGATCTGCTTGACTTGCGTCTTGAGCTTGATCTTGCCCTCGGCCGTGGCCAATTCATCCGCGCTCTTCGACGACAATAGCAAAATCACCGCACTGCGGATTTTTGGCATGTAGTCGGTCAGTTTTTTCTTGGCTTCTTCGTCGGACACTTCGGCCTGCATGTCGACCTGCAGCAGACTGCCGGAAGCACCGGTCAGATTCACGACGAAGGTATCGAGCTTTTCGAAGGCGGGAGGCGCATCCTTCTTCTTGGTCTGCGTCGTCTCGGCTTGCGCCCCACCCGCCGCCGCCGGCTTATGCAGGAACAGGTATCCCACGCCTGCAACAGCCACCAGGACCAGCACCAGCAAGACAACGGCGATCAGCATCAGCTTGCTGCCGCCGCCAGCCGGTTTAGCCTCTTTTTCCACCTTTTTCTCTTCAGCCATGAGCACTCGGTTCCGTACGTATAGGTATTCTGGAATTTTAAGCGATTTCTTGCATGCATTTTCCAGATTTCGACACAGCCTGAACAGGGGCCAGGTGCGAATAATCCGGGCAAAGCGGCTCCAGAACGGGACTTTGTGCCATGCACAACCCCGAACTCGGGCCCAGGGCTGTGATTATGACAGGATTCGGCCGAGTGCACGGCCTCTGATTACGCGTAGGTGGAAAGCATGCGCGCGCTTAGAAGTGTCGTGGTCAGGGTTTCCACGTCCTCCACCGCGACGGTGTCGCCGCGGCGCGAGGGTTTGGCTTGCGGATTTGCCGCCTGGCGCTGCCCCTGCGACTGGCTCGACACCTGGGCATCGGACAGCTGGATTCCGCTCGCCGCCATCATTTCAGTCAGCCGCGGCAAACTGTTCTGCAAAGCGTCGCGAGTGGCGGCAGAGTCGGCGCTGAACATGACCTGCGCGGTATTGGCATTGCCATCGAGTTTGAGCGAGACCGTGATCGGCCCGAGCTCGGGGGGGGACACCTGGATCTGCGCGTGATCGGCCTTGAGACTGACCATGGCGAGAACCTGGCTGCCGACCTGGCGCGACCAGGTCTGATCGCCGACCGGCGTATTGATGGTGAACGTTGTTGCCGGCAAGGCGCTGGCCTCGTTCTGTGCCTGGGGGGTGTGAACCCCGACCGACTGACTGGCGGACAACTGCTGCTGTTGAACGTCCTGGAACGGCAATAATTGCGCCCCACCGTCCTTGGACGGCAAATTTTGCAGGGTCCCTGCATGTGGTCCATCCTTGTCGGACCCCGTTTTTCCCGCGCCGAGCAGGGTCGCCGCCGCCAGCGCGTCCGTGCCATCGGCACGGCGGCTACCGCCTGCGGCAGCAATGGCATTCGGGTCGACGGAAGGGTCGGCGAAGGCCGGCACCGGGGGCGGCGCCTGCATGGCCGATGTCATCGCGCTCTGCGCCATGATCTGTGCCGCCAGGTCGGGAATCAGGGTCGGATCGACCGCCTTGGCCGGAGCGTCCGAAGCACTGTCGTTCTTGGCGCTCAGGCTGTCCGGGGCCGCAGCGGGCTTCGCGCTGGCAGTGCCCGCGGCGGGCGCCCCCCCTTGCCCGAGCAGGCTGATTTCAGCGCCGAGCAAACTGGCAAACAAGTCCTGCATCGCCGCATCGCTGCCCGGTTCGCCGGGCGCCTGCGTTGCAGCCGCGCTCATGTCCGTGCCGATGGAAGCGGCAGAGAAAGACGCGGTCGGTGCGGCCTGTGCAGATGCGGTCTGTGCGGGTGCGGCAGTGGGGATCAAGCTGATGGTCATGGTCACGACTCTCCATGTGGTTAGCCGTGATACAGCAATAAGCGTGCCGGAACGTTCAGTCTTCGTCCCGTACTTGCTGGCTGTCCCAGAAGCGGCGGGTGGCAAACTCGTCGGTGGCCTTCTGTGACCGGCGCGCCTCGGCCAGGGCGAGACGCGCCGCTTCGCGTTCATCCAGCTTTTCGAATGCCTTGAGCCGCTTGCGCTCATCCTGCCATGCCTGACGCTCAAGCAGAAAACGCTGCACGGCATGATCGGTTTCGCCGCGCTGAACCTGCACCGCCTCCTGCAGACGAGCGAGAAAGCGCTGAAAATCCTGCCACTGCGAAATGCTCATGCCACGCATCCCCCCATCGCGCAAGCGTTGCTGGTACTCGGACAAAAAGGCATCGAGCTGCGACATCTTGCCTTGCGCCTGTACCGCCAGCGCCTGGGCGCGTCGCATGCGCTCGCCGGCCGCCTCGACCTTTTCGCCGGCGAGTCGCAGCAGCAGGGTGAATTTACCGTCGGCCATGGATGCTTGCTGCCGTTTACATCAGCACGCCGCCAAGCTGGGCCAGCGAGGACGGATAGTCGTGCGATTCGTGCATGGGCTGGGTCAGAAAGCCGATCATCTGCAACTGGCGCCGGATGGCTTCGTCCAGCTGCGGGTCGGAACCGGCGACATAGGCACCGACACTGATCAGATCGCGGTTTCGCTGGTAGCGCGAATAAAGCTGCTTGAAACGACGTGCGAGATCGGTATGCGCGGGCGGCACCACATCAACCATGACGCGGCTGATCGACTGTTCGATATCGATTGCCGGGTAGTGTCCCGATTCGGCCAGTTCGCGCGACAGGACAAAGTGTCCGTCAAGAATCGCGCGCGCCGAGTCGGCGATCGGATCCTGCTGGTCGTCGCCCTCGGACAACACGGTGTAAAAAGCGGTGATCGAGCCGCCGCCTTCGGGCCCGTTGCCGGCACGCTCGATCAACTGCGGCAAGCGGGCGAAAACGGAGGGCGGGTAGCCCTTGGTCACCGGCGGCTCGCCGATGGCCAGCGCGATTTCGCGCTGCGCCATCGCGTAGCGCGTGACCGAGTCCATCAGCAACAGCACATCCTTGCCTTCGGCGCGGAAGTACTCGGCCAGCGCGGTGGCATAGGCCGCCCCGTGCAGCCGCATCAAAGGCGGCATATCGGCCGGAGCGGCCACCACGACCGAACGGCGGCGCCCCTCTTCACCCAGAATCTGTTCGATGAAGTCTTTCACCTCGCGACCGCGTTCGCCGATCAGGCCCACGACCACCACGTCGGCGCGGGTAAAACGGGCCATCATCCCCAGCAAAACGCTCTTGCCAACGCCCGAGCCCGCGAACAGCCCGAGCCGCTGACCGCGCCCGACCGTCATCAGGCCGTTGATCGCGCGCACGCCGACATCCAGAACGTCACGCACGGGAGAGCGCCCGAGCGGATTGAGCGGCTGGCTGTGCAAAGGAAAATAGGCATCGGGATGAATGGGGCCGAGATCGTCGAGCGGACGGCCGAGCGAATCGAGCACCCGCCCGAGCAAACCGAAACCGACCGGCACCTGCCGCCCGCCGGATTGCAGCGGTTCCATCTGAGTAGACGAATGGCCAAAGCGAGGAGGATGGCTGTTGTCGTAGGGACGCACCGTCGTTCCCGGCAGCAGGCCCTGAACATTTGACAAGGGCATCAGAAAAACCTTGTCGCCGGCAAAGCCGACCACCTCGGCCTCGACCACCCCCTGCCCCGGCAGATCCACCTGACAGGCGCTGCCGACCGGCAATTTGAGCCCGACCGCTTCCATGACCATGCCGGTTACGCGTGTCAGCCTGCCGCAGGGCTGCGATAGCGGCAGACATTTCACACGCTCGGCGCAGGCCCCCAGATAGCGGCTTTGGCGCGCAAGCCAGTCAGAGTTCGGCATCGCCGCCGTCCAATCCCAGTGCGCTGCGCAAGGCGGCGCTACGCGTCGCCAACGTCAGGTCCAGTGCCAGGTTCGGGCTGTCCAGCAGGCAACCGCCGCGGGCGATGCTTTCGTCCGCCACCCACTGCCACTGCGTCTGCGGACGCTCCTGTTCGAGGAAAACCTGCGCAACTTCCAGATCGGCCGGATTGACACGCAGCCTGCCGCGCGCCAGTGTCGAAGGAACCGATGCCAGGGCTTCGCGCAACAGGGCTTCGATGGCGTGGGGATTGTATTCGATGTGTGCCGCGACCATGCGTTCGGCCAGTTCCAGCGCGAGTGCCAGCAGATCGCCCGACAGCCTCGCCTCGAAAGCGTCGAGGCCGGCGGCGAAGTTTTGCGCGAGCTGGGCCAGGGGTTGCCAGGCAACCGAGAATTGCTCCAGCGCTTCGGCTCGGCCCTGCTCGCGACCGGACAGCAGGCCGGCGGCATGCCCCTCGGCAAAACCCGCCTCGCTACCCGCGTCATGCCCGGTCTGCCAGGCGTCCTGATGGATGGCCTCGAGCTCGGCAGCCGTCGGATAGCCGAGCTGTTGCGGAGGAAGATCCGCCGCCTCGCCGGCGGCATCGTCGGAGCCGGACTGCCCGGCGGCGGCCGACAGCGCCGCCAGCTGCTCGGCACTGAGACCGGGGATGCCGGACTCGATTTCACCCGGCTGCCACACCCGCCAGCCGTCCTGCTCGCTGGCAGGGATGATGCCCTTATTCGACAAGGCCTTCGTCCCCGCCCTTGCTGCCTAGCACGATCTGACCATCGTCGGCGAGCTTGCGTACCACTTTGAGGATTTCCTTCTGTTCGGCTTCAACCTCGGACAATTTGACCGGTCCCTTGGACTCCAGATCGTCGCGCAGCATTTCAGCCGCACGCTGCGACATATTGCGGAAGATCTTGTCCTTAAGCTCGGCGCTGGTGCCCTTGAGCGCGATAACCAGCGAATCGGTCTGCACCTCGCGCAAAATCGTCTGGATGGAGCGATCGTCGATATCGAGCAGGTTCTCGAACACGAACATCTTGTCCTGGATGCGCTGCGCGAGTTCGGGGTCGTATTCGCGGATATAGTTGAGCGCGGACGCTTCGACATTGCCACCCATGAAGTTGAGAATCTCGGCCGTCATGCCGACGCCGCCCGCCGCGCTCTTCTTGATGCGGTCGGAGCCGGCCAGCAATTGCGTGAGCACATCATTGAGCTCGCGCAGAGCCTGCGGCTGCACCCCTTCCAGCGTTGCGGTCCGGATCAGCACTTCATTGCGCAGGCGCTCCGGGAAAAAGGCCAGAATGGAGCTCGACAGGTCGGGATCGAGGTGAACCAGGATGGTGGCGACGATCTGCGGGTGTTCGTTGCGGATCAGATCGGCCGCCGACGACGGATCCATCCACTTCAGGCTTTCGATGCCGCTGTGGTCGTTGCCCTGCATGATCTTGTCGAGCAGGTTCGCCGCCTTGTCCGGCCCCAGGGCTTCGATCAGCACGTTGCGAAGATATTCGTCCGAGGCGCCAAAGCTCGCGCGCGCCGCGCATTCCTCGCGGAACTGCTCGATGACTTTGTCGATTTCCTCGTGGCTGAGGTTGCTGATCGCCGCCATCGCCAGCGACAGCTTCTGCACCTCTTTCGGCCCGAGGTATTTGAATACTTCGACCGCCTCGGCCTGGCCGAGACTGAAAAGCAATACCGCGCTGCGACGGATTCCGGACTCACTCATCGGAGCTGATCCATTCTTTGATGATCTGGGCGGCCATGCGCGGATCGGTCTTCACTGCGTCGCGCGCCGCCTCGAGATTGTTGGCGTAATGTTTGCGTAGCGCCGTCTTGGCCGCCGTCTGCGGGCTTTCCGGCTCGCCGCCTTCGCCGCCCGGGCCCGTGCCACCTTTGCCGCCGTCGCCGGCAGCTCCCTCGCCTTCGTCCTCGTCGCCCGCCACCGCCAGCAGCCGTCCGCCCTCCGGTCCGACCAGGGGTACCGGTTTGGGTTTCATCACCTCGCGCATCACCGGCCGTACCACGCCGAACAGCAGATAAAGCACGGCGATGCCGAGCAGGGCATATTTGATGATTTGCGTCAGATTGGCCGTGACATAATCGGCCACTTTTTCCTGCATCGTCGCGTGCGGCGCCGAATCGGCGAAGGCCGCGTTGACCACGTTGACCGTGTCGCCGCGCGGTGCGTTGTACCCCATCGCCTCCTTGACCAGGTTATTGATCTGCTGGACTTCTTGCGCCGTCAGCGGAGTCGGCTTCAACTGACCGGTACGGTCGGGCATATTGCGGTAATTGACCACCACGGCCGCCGACAGGCGCTTGAGCGCCCCCTTGGGCAAGGTCGTGTGCTGTATGGTCTTGTCGACTTCGTAATTGGTCGTGATATCGCGTTCGAGGGCGCCGTTCTGGCCCATCGCCTGACCGGACAGGGTCTGCGTTCCGGGCGCCGCGCCGGGCGGCAGCGTGATCGGTGCGGAAGCGGCGCCGGGAGGCTGATTGGACAGCGCGCCGGGCACTCCGCTCGGCTGGGTCGAACCGTTGCCGAGTTTTTCCACGATCTGCTGGCTGCGGGTGGCGGAAGGATTGGGGCTGGAATTGGGACGGAACGTTTCCGATGTCTGTTCGACTTCGGAAAAATCCATGGTCGCCGTCACCTGGGCACGGGCATTGCCCTTGCCGAACACCGGTTCCAGAATTGCCTCGATCCGCTTGACGTAACTATCTTCCACCTGGTGCACATAGCCGAGCTGGTGCTGATCGAGACCGGCCGAATTCGTGGTATCGGGCTGCTGCGACAGCAGATTGCCGTCCTGGTCGACAATGGTCACGTTCTTGGCCTGCAGGCCGGGAACCGAGCTCGACACCAGATGCACGATGCCGGCGACCTGACCCGAATCCAGCACTCTCCCCGCGTAGAGACTCAACATCACGGAGGCTGTCGACGGGTCCTGCTCGCGCACGAATACGCTTTGCTTCGGGATCGCGATATGCACGCGCGCCGACTCGACCGCCGCCACAGACTCGATGGTCTTGGCCAGCTCGCCTTCGATCGCACGCTGGTAATTGACCTGCTCGGCGAACTGGCTGATACCGAATTTCTGGTTATCCATCAGCTCGAAGCCGACGCCACCGGCCTTGGGCAGGCCTTGCGCCGCCAGCTTCAGGCGCGCGTCGTACACATTTTCGGCCGGAACCGAAATCACGCCGCCGGCGCCGAGCTGATAGGGAATATTCATTTGCTGCAGCGACGCGACCACCTGCCCGCCATCGCGGTCGGCCAGATTGGAAAACAGCACGCGGTAGGACGGCGTGCGATTGAGCACGGCGGCGCCGACGATGACGGCGAACAGGGCGGCAAGCGCCCCGAGGAAGACGACCTTCTTGTTGGCGGGCAGGGCCTTGAAACGATCCGTCGCTTCATTCAGCCGGTTGCGCCAGGCGGGCGTCGCATTTTCTACCAGATCAGCCATACAGTGGTTTTAGCTTTCGGTTCTAACCGCTGTCGGCTTTAGCGACAAGACAGGCTAGACCTGGGTGTTCATGATTTCCTGATAGGCAGAAACCAGCTTGTTCCGCGCCTGCTGCATGGTCTGGAATGACAAACTGGCTTTCTGCAACGATACCATAACATCCTGCAGGTTGACCCCATTCTGTCCCAGTTCGAACTGCTGCTGCATTTCCTGCGAAGTCTGCTGCGCCGAGTTGACCTGCTCGAGGGTCGACTTGAGCACGGAACCGAAATCGACTTCGCCGGCCGCATCGGCACTCTGGGCGGGTGCAGCCTTGCCCGCGGCGAGAGCCGAAGCCGAGCGCAACTCGCCCAACAGCTGGTCAATGCCTTGCGTCTGGTTAATGCCTTGCGTAGCCATGGTTACTCCATCGTGCCGGCTCAGGCATCGGCGTCTTCGTCACGGTAGCGCTGCAATTTATAGCGCAAAGTGCGTTCGCTGATGCCGAGTTTTTCGGCCGCCAGTTTCTTGACGCCGCCAACCGTCGTCAAGGTTTCCAGAATATGTCGCTTTTCCAGCGTTTTCATATCCGCATCGGGCGGCTCGTCGCAACTCGCCGCCAGCGTTCGGGCAGGCAGTTCCGCGGCACCGAAAACGTCCGGCAACAGCAAATCGGCGGCAAGAATTTCCGCCCCGGCGGCAAGAATGACCGCCCGCTGCATGACATTTTCCAGTTCGCGGATGTTACCCTCCCAACTATAGGCCGTCAAATGACGCTCCGCGTCGGCTGACAGGGTCAGCGCGCTTCGTCCGGCGGCCTCAGCGTACCTTTTAAGCACACGTCGTGCCAAGGGCAGGATATCCTCGCGCCGGGCCGCCAGGGCCGGTATTGCGAGCGGGAAGACATTGAGCCGGAAATACAGATCCTCGCGGAAACGGCCGGCGTCGACTTCGGCCTGGATATCGCGATTGGACGTCGCCAGCACCCGGATGTCGAGCCGGATCGTCCGCGCCCCCCCGACCCGCTCCAGCTCGCGCTCCTGCAGCACCCGCAACAATTTGGCCTGCAGGGCCAGCGGCATTTCGGTAATTTCGTCGAGCAGCAGGCTGCCGCCCTGCGCTTGCTCGAACTTGCCGGCCATGGCCTGGCTGGCGCCGGTAAAAGCCCCCTTCTCGTGCCCGAACAGCGTCGACTCGAGCAGGCTATCCGGAATCGCCGCGCAGTTGACGGCGACAAAGGGCCCTGCGGCACGGCGCGAGTAGCGATGAATATAGCGCGCCAGCACTTCTTTGCCCGCGCCGCTCGGACCGGAAATCAGCACCGTGGCATCGCTCTGGGCGACCCGGCCGGCCAGCGCAAACAACTGCCGCATCGCCGGCGACTCCGCCACGACCTCGTCGCCATCCGGCTCGGGCAGGCCGAGCAGATGCTTCTCGACCTCGGCGATCAGGCTCGGCGGTTCGAACGGTTTGAGCAGGTAATGCGTGGCCCCGGCGCGCAGCAGGTCGATCGCGCGCTCGATCACGCCATGCGCCGTCATCAGGATGAAGGGAACGCCCGGATACTGGCGCTTGACCTCGGCGAACAGCGCATAGCCATCCATAGGCTCCATCTGCGCATCGGAGATGATCAAGCCGACCGGCGTCTTTTTCAGACGTTCCAGCGCCTCGCCGCCATCGCCGGCGGAAATCGATTCATAACCGGCCAGGGCCAGCGTATCGACAATGGCCTCGCGCAAATCGGCGTCGTCTTCGACGACCAGTACAGGCAAAAACTTCATCGATATTCCGTGTTTCTAGACCGAGGCCTGGCGCTGAGACGCCAGGGCCACCAGTCGATTGGCGATCGATTGCAAAGGAAGTATCTCGTGCGCCGCCCCGAGGGCGATCGCCTCCTTGGGCATGCCGAACACGACACAGCTCGCCTCGTCCTGCGCGATATTATAGGCGCCGGCCTGCCGCATCTCTAACAAACCGTTTGCGCCGTCGCGCCCCATGCCGGTCAGCAATACGCCGATGGCATTGCGGCCGGCGACATTGGCGGCAGAACGGAACAAGACGTCGACCGAGGGGCGATGGCGATTGACCGCATCGCCACGGCTCAATTCGGTAACGAAACCGACGCCCTGCGCCGGGCGGATCATGAGATGGGAATGGCCGGGCGCGATGTACACCGTGCCATCCTGCAGCTTCTCGCCGTTTTCGGCCTCGTGCACAGCGAGCTTGCTCAGGGAATCGAGCCGCGTCGCGAACGAGCGCGTGAACATCTCGGGCATGTGCTGAGCGATGAGAATGGGCGGCATATGCAGGGGCAATGCGGACAGAACGTGGCGCAAGGCCTCGGTCCCGCCGGTCGACGAGCCGATCACGATGACGGTCTGGCGCGACAAGGGCTGACGCGATGGGCGCAAGGGCAGAATGACGTCGGCGCTCAGGCTTGGCGCAACCTCAATGGGTAAGTGCGTCTTACCTGACGAAGGCATAACAGTGTTTCCCCCAGCTGAACCGATGAACAGGCCGTTGCCTGTTGCGTTATTTTAACCTGAATACAACAAAACCGTAGCTTAAGCTAGCAGGGCGGTTTCACTCCCCCCCGAACAGGCGCACGATCCAGCCGTCGCAAGCCGCCTCTATCATGTCCAGCACCCGGTCGAAACCCGATGCGCCGCCGTAATAGGGATCGGGCACTTCCAGCCCCGGCGGCGGCAGGGTATCGAGAATCAGCGCCAGCTTGTGGCGATAGGCGGCCGGACAGCGGCGCTGCAAAAAAGCCAGATTGTTGCGGTCGGCGGCCAGCACAAGATCGAAACGCTCGAAATCGCTCGCCTCGACCTGGCGTGCACGCAGACGCGACATATCGTAACCGCGCGCCTGCGCTGCGCGGCAGGCGCGCGGATCGGGGGCTTCACCCACATGGTAGTCGTGAGTGCCGGCAGAATCGACCCGGGCCCTGGCGGACAAGCCGGCCTCTTCCAGACGGGCGCGCATCACCGCTTCGGCCGTCGGCGAACGACAGATATTGCCGTGGCAGACAAACAGGATTTCGAGCTTGGCCTTTCCGTTCATGCCTCTCCGTCTTTCACAATTCGTTGATCCAGGCTTTTTCCTTGAATGCCTTCAACTCGTCGCGCAGTTGCGCAGCGCGCTCGAATTCAAGGTTGCGCGCCGCTTCCTGCATTTCTTTTTCGAGCCGCTTGATTTCGCGCGCCAGCGATTTTTCGTCCATCATCGCCACGCGCGCTTCGTCGACCAGCTTCTTGCGTTCCGACTCGACGTCGTACACGCCGTCGATCAGATCTTTGATCTTTTTATTAATCCCGACCGGAACAATACCGTGTTGTTCGTTGAACGCCAACTGCTTGGTCCGGCGACGCCCGGTCTCATCCATCGCGCGCTGCATGGAGGGCGTGATCCGATCGGCGTACAGGATGGCGCGGCCGTGCAGATTGCGCGCCGCACGGCCTATGGTCTGGATCAAGGAGCGGTCCGAGCGCAGAAAACCTTCCTTGTCGGCATCGAGGATGCCCACCAGCGAGACCTCGGGGATGTCCAGCCCTTCGCGCAGCAGATTGATGCCGACAAGCACATCGAACATGCCGAGGCGCAGATCCCGGATGATCTCCACCCGCTCTACCGTATCGATGTCCGAGTGCAGATAGCGCACTTTGACCCCGTGTTCGCTGTAGTAATCGGTCAACTGCTCGGCCATGCGCTTGGTCAGCGTCGTGACCAGCACGCGTTCGTTGCGTTCGCTGCGCAGGCGTATCTCGGACAACAAGTCGTCGACCTGGCTGCCGACCGGGCGCACTTCGATCTCGGGGTCGACCAGGCCGGTCGGGCGCACCACCTGCTCGACCACCTGCCCCGCATGCGCGGCTTCATAGTCGGATGGGGTGGCCGATACAAAGATGGTCTGCGGCATCAGACGCTCGAACTCCTCGAACATCAGCGGCCGGTTATCCACCGCCGATGGCAGCCTGAAGCCGTAGTCGACCAGATTGACCTTGCGCGCGCGGTCGCCGCGGTACATGCCGCCCACCTGCGGGATCGTCACATGCGACTCGTCGATGAACATCAGGGCGTTCTTCGGCAGGTAATCGATCAGGGTCGGCGGCGCGGCCCCCTCCGGGCGGCCCGAAAACAGGCGCGAATAATTTTCGATGCC
The DNA here is from genome assembly GCF_000422925.1 of Paludibacterium yongneupense DSM 18731. Lineage (GTDB taxonomy): Bacteria > Pseudomonadota > Gammaproteobacteria > Burkholderiales > Chromobacteriaceae > Paludibacterium > Paludibacterium yongneupense. The sequence goes on along the minus strand of NZ_AUGZ01000004.1, from coordinate 155,438 downwards.
TTTGCAGAAGCCCATTTCGTATAGCATTTCCAGATCGAAGCGGGTGCGCTGTTCGATGCGCTGCGCTTCGACCAGCTTGCCTTCGCGCTGATAAAACTCGACGCGGCTGGTCAGCTCGTTCTTGATGCGCTCGCAGGCGCGCAGCACCGTATCGCGCGGCGTCACATAATGGCTGCCGGGGAAAACCGTGAAGCGCCCGACGCGGTGACGCGCCGCGCCGGTCAACGGATCGAACATGGACAGGGACTCGATTTCATCGTCGAACATCGAGATGCGCACAGCCAGTTCGGCGCTTTCGGCCGGATAGATATCGATGACGTCGCCGCGTACGCGGAAGGTCGCGCGCGCGAAATCGACGTCGGCGCGGTCGTATTGCATCGCCACCAGGCGCGCGATGATATCGCGCTGCGGCATCTTCTCGCCTTCTTTCAGATGCAGGATCATCTGATGATATTCGGTCGGGTCGCCGATGCCGTAAATGGCCGAAACCGTGGCCACGATCACGCAATCGGGCCGTTCGAGAATGGACTTGGTTGCCGACAGCCGCATCTGCTCGATATGCTCGTTGATGCTGGAATCCTTCTCGATGAACAGATCCCGGCTCGGCACATAGGCTTCCGGCTGGTAGTAATCGTAATACGACACGAAATATTCGACCGCGTTCTCCGGAAAGAACTCGCGCATCTCGGAGTAAAGCTGGGCCGCCAGCGTCTTGTTATGCGCCATGATGATGGCCGGGCGCCCCGTGCGGGCGATGACATTGGCCATGGTGAAGGTTTTTCCGGAACCCGTTACGCCCAGCAACGTCTGAAACGACAGGCCGTCGTCCAGGCCTTCGACCAGGTGCTCGATCGCGGCGGGCTGGTCGCCGGCGGGCTGGAACGGCTGGTTCAGACGAAAGGGACTGCCCGGAAAGGTCATTAGCATGGATGCACTCTCGACAGCGGATAGGGACCCATCAGTTTACTCCAAGCGCCCCTCGGACTTAACCTTATTCGCCGCCGCGGCGTCCGGCGTCCGGCAGCGACCCGGGTTATTTGCTCGCGGCGAGCGGATTTGCGCCCGACGCAAGGGTAAAAATGCGTCAAAATCGCAAGAGAACGGCTGTTGTAGCATTTCTTAGGAAAAGAAAAGGTTCACCTCGGCCCAAGGTTGTTTAAAATACGACTTATCAGTTTAATTACCCACGTCAGTAACAGGAACAGGTTCGCAATGTTGAGGAAAATTTCTGGTTTGATGGTTGCCTTCGCACTCGCCTTGCCCGCATGGGCAGGTCCGTCCGTCGTCGCGGCCCACAACGTCAAAGTCGCCGCGCAGATGTCCGGCCATGCCGTTCCCCGTCTCTACTCGCACTCCGTGCTGATTCTCAACGGCGTCAACGGCGACCCGATCTACCAGAAAAACATCGACGAGAGAATGCCGATCGCCTCGATCAGCAAGCTGATGACAGCCATGGTGCTGCTGGACTCTGGCGTTGCGCTGGATGAGCCGGTCACCATCACCGATGCCGAGATCGACCGGTTGAAGAACTCGCACTCGCGCCTGGCAATAGGCACCACTCTGCCGCGCCGCGAATTGCTGCTGCTGGCCCTGATGTCGTCGGAAAACCGCGCCGCCGCCGCCCTTGCGCGCTCCATTCCCGGCGGCACCGCCGCTTTCGTGGAAAAAATGAACCGCAAAGCACGCGCGCTCGGCATGAACGACACCATTTTCCACGATCCGACCGGACTGGACATGCGCAATACGTCGACGGCACGCGATCTGGCGCGCATGGTCAAGGCCGCGGAAGGCTACCCGATGATCCGCACCTTCACCACCACGCAGCAGCATTCGGTGATGATCCGCGCCAACCGCGAATTGCAGTACAAGAACAGCAATGCCCTCGTTCGTCAGGGACAGTGGGACATCGCCGTGCAAAAGACCGGCTATATCCAGGAAGCAGGCCATTGCATGGTGATGCAAGCCACCGTCGGCTCGCAGCCGCTGATCTTCGTGCTGCTCGACTCGGGCGGCAACGCGACGCGCGTCAACGATGCGCGTGCGATAAAGACCTGGCTCGAGGGGCACCCTGGCAGCTGGCTGGCCAGCTGACAGGCCCGGCGCTGCACGCGAACCGCAGCGCCCTCCCCGTCTCCGGCCCAAGCATGCGCTTGGGCTTTTTTGTTTTTCGCCCGCACCGGATAAGGGCCGCCGCTCACTGGCGCCCATCCCGCGCGTGGCTCCTGCATGGCCCCGTCATCGCGGCGGCGGTTCAAATCGCCTCGGCCCGCAGTGATTCGCGCAGTCACGGCGCAGGGACAAACCGGGCATAGTCGCCAGCCTCGACCTGCACCGGGGACGCGACCAGGGTCGCCAGCGAGCGCCCTGGCTGCACCTCGGTCAGCTTCATTTCGCCGGCGACTTCCTCTTCCACCGCGCGCTTGAACCCGGTATTCAGCGTCCGCATCGGCAATGCGGCCTGGCGATAGGCGAGCAGGTGGTCACCGACCGCCAGGCCGTCGGCGCTCCCCGCATCCAGCGTCACCTGATTGCCATCGACCTTCACGATATGGGCGGCAAAGGCAACACAGCCGGCGACTTCGGCGATGCGGTGCTCGGCACGCAACAGGACGTCGTCAACCACCTGCCCGTAGTCCGTCTGCCAGAATTCGGCCGATGCAAACGGCGGAGCCGACGACGGCTCGACATCGCCGTGCGCGAGCCCGGCCAGCCTTTCATCGGCCACCACCGCACCGCTGAAGCCGTCGTAGATCCAGAGTTCGAGCTCAAACTGCCTCGCGTTCGGCGTGCGGCGCAGGACGCCTCCGATCAGGGAGGAAAAGGGCCCGTCATAGACCGTCCGCGCATCCGGGATGCCTTTCGACTCGAACACGGCGGCGCGCAAGCCGCGCGACGTGATCATGGTCGAGACGACGCGCCCGGCCACGACGAGCTGCGCGTCGGCGCGGCTCGCCAATTCGCGTGCGTTATCAATGCCGGCACCAGACTCCGGCAGCACCCCGCCGTCCAGCACCGACACTCCGCCCATGGCCATCGCACGCAAGGAGGGGTAGCGCTGCAAGCGCCGCGCCAGATCCTGCGGCACGACCGTCGCCAGATCGTTCAGATCCGAAGCGTCGACCGGGCGCTCGACCTGGAAATACGTCGTCAGTACGCGGCGGCGCATCGCGCGGGCGCTCGCCGCGCACGCGGGCGCCGCCGCCGCGCTCTGAACGCGCAGACGGACAAAATACACCCCGTAGCGCTCGCCCTCGTCCAGCACCTTGACCTTGCCCGCCGGCACGCGACCATCGCCTCCCTGGCTGAGCACCGCCATGCGCAGCGCATCCTGCATCGCACTTTCGCGCGCGGCGCGCGTCCCGGCACCGAGCGCGGCATGCCCTTCGACAATCAGGGTCGCGGCCGACAACGGGGCCGTCAGCAGCATCAGGCACAGTCCGAGCAGGCTCAGACAACGGGACAGTCGAATCATGGGAAACATGGGGACACCCTTCAACGTGATATGCCAAGGGTAGGAAGCGAAGTGGGGCGGCGTCAACTCCCGCACCGACGCCGGTATTCTCAGCCGCGCCGCAGGGAAGAGAGCGTATTGACCAGCAAGGCTGCCAGCAGGCAGACGCTGCCCGACGCCTGCAGGACAGTCAACTGCTCGCCCAGCAGTCCCCAGGCGGTCAACAGACCGATCACGGGGACCAATAGCGAAAAGGGTGCGACACGATTGGCCGGGAACCGCGACAGCAAGCGGCTCCACAGGCCATAACCGAGCAGCGAGGCGGCAAAGGCCAGGTAGAGCACGACCAGGAGCATGCCGACAGAAAAATGCCGCAAGGCCTCCAGATCAGCGTCATACCCCTCCAGCCACCAGGACAGCAGCAGGAAAGGCAAAGGTGGAATCAGGGACGACCAGACCACGAGTCCGACCGGCTCGATGCGATGGCCGGCCGCACCGATCAGGCGCACCACGATATTGGAAGCCCCCCAGCTCAGCGCAGCCAGCAGCGTCAGGACAAAACCAGCCACACTCATGGCCGAGCCGTGAGCGATGCCGATCAGGAAGAGCCCGGCGAGCGCGAGAACGAGCCCGAACAGCTGCTCGCGCCGCCAATGCTCGCGCGCCAGCCAGCGTCCGAGCACGAGCGTAAAGAACACCTGAGCCTGCAGCACCACCGAGGCGAGACCGGCCGGCATGCCGAATTTGATCGCACAAAACAGAAAGCCGAACTGTCCGACCGCCACGGTCAGCGCATAGGCGATCAGCCAGCGCCAGGGCAGGGCCGGCCGCGGGACGAACCAGACCGCGACCGCCGCCAGCGTGCCAAAGCGCAGCGCCCCCAGCAGCAACGGCGGCACCCCGTGCACGCCCCACTTGATGACGGCGAAATTGACGCCCCAGATCAGCACGATGGCCAGAGCCTGCGCCACGTCGCGTGCCGTCATCGGTACAGGCCGATTCACGAGGGTCGCGGCGACGATCAGCTCCCGAACGCGGCCATGCGCTCCAGAACCTGCTGCTTGCCGATAAGGGCCAGCACGGCATCGACCGATGGCGTGTGCGCGGTGCCGCATACCAGGATGCGCAAGGGCATGCCGAGCAAGCCCATCTTGATCCCCTCCTCGCTGCAGAACGGTTTGAACAATTCGTGGATGGAGGCGGCGCTCCAGTCGTCGAGAGCGGCCAGGCGTTCGGCAAAACGGGCCATGCGCGCGCGGGACTCGTCGCCCAGATGCTTGGCCACCTCGGCCTCGTCCGGTGTGCGGCGACGGTAGAAGTAGTCGCACTCCAGCGCCAGCGCATTCAGGTCCTGCACCCGCTCGCGCAGCAGCGCGATCACCTCGCCCAGCGCCGGGCCGGCGGCCGTATCGATGCCGGCGGCGGCCAGACGCGGTGCGACCAGTCCGGCCAGCCGGTCGAGCGAGGCCGACTTCAGATACTGGGCGTTCAGCCACAGCAGTTTTTCGCCGTCGAAACGCGAAGGCGAGGAACTGACCGCGTCCAGATCGAACCACTCGACGAACTGCGCCATATCGAACAGCTCGTCGTCGCCGTGCCCCCAACCCAGGCGCGCCAGATAGTTGAGCAAGGCCTCGGGCAGAATGCCCCGCTCGGCGTAATCGACGACGCTGACCGCATCGCGCCGCTTGGACATTTTCTGGCCGTCGGCATTGAGTATCATCGGCAGGTGGCCGTAGACCGGCAGCGGCGCGCCGAGCGCCTGCAGGATATTGATCTGGCGCGGCGTATTGTTGACGTGGTCGTCCCCACGGATGACGTGGGTGATCTGCATGTCCCAGTCGTCGACCACGACGCAGAAGTTATACGTCGGGCTGCCGTCCGGGCGCGCGATGATCAGGTCGTCGAGCTCTTCATTGCTGATTTCGATACGCCCCTTGACCGCATCCTCCCAGGCCACGACTCCGCTCAGCGGAGTCCTGAAACGCACCACGGGTTCGACGCCAGCCGGGGGCGGCGGCAGGACCTTGCCCTCCTCCGGACGCCAGCGGCGGTCATAACGCGGTTTCTCGCCGCGTTCTTCCTGCCCCGCGCGCAGAGCCTCCAGCTCTTCGCGGCTGCAATAGCACAGATAGGCATGACCGGCATCCAGCAGCTGGCGGATCACCGCCTTATAGCGGTCGAAACGCTGGGTCTGGTAGAAAGGACCTTCGTCGTAATCCAGGCCAACCCAATGCATGCCGTCCAGAATCGCCTTGACCGACTCCGGGGTGGAACGCTCCAGGTCGGTATCCTCGATGCGCAGCACGAAGCTGCCCTTGTTCTTGCGGGCAAATGCCCAGGAGAACAAAGCGGTGCGCACGCCACCAATATGCAGAAAGCCGGTGGGACTCGGGGCGAATCGGGTTCGTATCATGTCGGAAGATCCAGCAGGGCAAATTAAAGAAGCCATTGTACGCTGACGACAAAACCTGCCGCAAACCGACTTCAGGCCGGCGCCGCCTGCAAGGCGCCGCCGGTGCGGGCGGGCATGCTGTCGGATGGCGCGCCGTCATGCCCGCCCTCCTCCTGCGGCGCGCTCAGCCAGCGCACCGCGATCAGCTCGCCCGTATCGCGCGCCGGCGAGCGGCAGCTCAGACAAACCGGCTTGCCGTTGCGCACTTGCAAGGCTTCGTCGACGCGGCGGCCGTACACGGCGATGCGATGCTCGCGCTGCCAGGCCAGCAGCGTCTCGGCCAGCCGCGTCATCGCGACATCGTCATGACGGTAGGGATTACTGAAGGCCGTCAGCCACAACTGCCCGGCCGCATCTTCGTTGAGCAAGATGGGCTGATAGGCCACCGTCACCGCCGTGCCGCGCCCCAGATGGCTTGCCAGCTCGAGCACGTCGTCGTTTTTCATGCGTACGCAGCCATGGCTGCGGAAGCCGGGCACGCTGCCCGGCGCGTTGGTTCCATGAATGCCGAGGCCGAGCGAGGTTTCGCCGAAGCGGATGAACACGCGCCCCAGCGGGTTGTCATCGCCGGGCGGGATCGATGTCTGCACCGGCTTGCCCCTGGATCTCATCTCGTCCTGGATGCTGCGAGGCACGAACCAGGTCGGATCACGATAGATCCCGGTGACATCGAAACGGCCCGTCGGCGTGCGCGACAACATCTTGCCGACCGCCACCGGGTAGGACTTGACCAGCAAACCGTCCTGGTAGAGGAACAGCCGCGTCTGCGGCAGATTGATCACCACCTGCAAACCGTGCTGAACCACCTGGACATCGGGCTCGGGCGTCTGCCCCCAGGCGGGAGCCATCGCCAGCCAACCCATCAATATCCCCCAAGCACACCTGCTTTTCACCGTCTCACCCATTCCTTGGCCGATTCCTGTCACCTCCGGAGCGCTCCCGTCGCGTCCGGCTTGTCGCCACGTCTTCAAAAAAGCCAGCGCGAGACTCCGTATTTTGAGAAAATCGCTCTTTTAGCAGTTGATTTGGCAAGCAAACCATGAATTCGTTCCCGAACATTGCCGTGATAGAGTCGCTCGACCACGAGGGTCGTGGCGTCGCCCATGTCGATGGCAAAACTCTTTTCATCGACGGCGCACTACCCTATGAAAAAGTAATATACCGTTCTTACCGGCAAAAACCTACCTATGAGAACGCCGATACCGAGGCCGTGCTCAAGGAAAGTTTCATGCGTACACAACCGCGCTGCCCGCATTTCAACGTCTGCGGCGGCTGCTCCATGCAGCACGTCGACGGCGCGGCGCAGGTCGCGATCAAGCAGCGGATACTGGAAGACAATCTGCAGCGTCTGGGCAAGGTCAAGCCCGACATCATTCTGCCGCCGATCGCCGGCCCGCAATGGGGCTATCGCCACCGCGCGCGGATGTCGGCACGCCTGGTCGAGAAAAAAGGCGGCGTGCTCGTGGGTTTTCACGAAAAACGGTCGGCCTATATCGCCGAGATGAGCGAATGCCATATTCTGCCACCGCATATTTCGGCCCTGATCATGCCCCTGCGCGCGATGATCTTCCGCCTGTCGATCAAGGATCGCATGCCGCAGGCCGAAATCGCGGTAGGCCACAAGGTCGACATCATCGTGTTCCGCAATATGGACGCGATCAACGAGGCCGATGAAGCCCTGTTTCGCGAATTTTCGGATCGCCACGGCCGCCCCGACCGTCCGTTGCAGATCTGGCTGCAGCCGAAGGGGCCGGACACCTGTTATCCGCTCTACCCGAAAGACGCGCCGCGCTTGAGCTACACGATCCCCGAATTCCGCATCGAGATGCCTTATTATCCGACCGAGTTCACCCAGGTCAACCCGCAGATCAACGCGGTCATGGTCGCGCGCGCGATGCGGCTGCTGGCGCCGCAAGCCGGTGAACGCATCGCCGACATGTTCTGCGGCATCGGCAACTTCACCCTGCCGATCGCGCGCAGCGGCGCCACCGTGTACGGCATGGAAGGCAGCGACGCTCTCGTCCGCCGCGCACGCGAGAACGCCGCCTTCAATGGTCTCGAATCCAGAGTCGATTATGAAATGGCCAACCTGTTCGACGTGACCGAGGACTCTCTCGCCGCGCTCGGACACTTCGACAAGATGCTGATCGACCCGCCGCGCGACGGCGCCGTGCAATTGTGCAAGGCAATGACCGACGAGACCGCGCCCAAGCGACTGGTATACGTCTCCTGCAACCCGGCCACGCTCGCGCGCGACGCCGGCATCCTGGTCAACACCAAGGGCTACACCCTGCGCGCGGCCGGCATCATCAACATGTTCCCGCATACCGGTCACGTCGAATCGATCGCCTTGTTCGAAAAGACCGGGAAGGGCAAGAGCCGCGAGGAAATGGCGGCGATCGAAGCCGAAGAACAAGCTCGCATCGCAGCCGGCAAGGCGGCGAAAGAGGCGCGCAAGGCACTGGAAAACGCCGAGAAGAAGCGTCTGGCGGATGAGGCCGCAGCCAAGAAGGAAGCGCGCCACCAGCACTACCTGGAGAACAAGGACTACTACGATGCCAGGAGCGCGGCCCAGCTCGAGAAACAAAAGGAACTGGCGGCGTTGAATCCGAACCCGGAGAAGAAGAAAAAGAAGTCGCGCAATCGGCGCTAGGCGCCTGCGCAAGGGAGGGCCGCCGCCCCCCTTGCGCGCCGGCACTCGTAAGAATGCCTGGCCACCACCCTGGAAGTGAAGCCGTGGGCGGCGGCCGTCAGTTCGACCGCCGCGCGCGCTATCGTCTCCCGAGCTTGCGCGCCACTTTACCCAGCAAGGCCCGGCTTTCCTGGATGCGCAGCGCGAAGGTCAGCGCGAAATACACCACGCCATACCCCCCGAGCACCCACAGCGCGAGCCACACCGGATGCCCGCGCCCGAGCGCCCATTTCACCCCCCCGCCGACGGCCGCCGCGATCGTCGCCGCGCCCCACAAGCGGGCCATCAACCCGAACGGCAGACCGGTGACACCGATGCGGGCATTCATGCCGCGACGCAGCAGCATGTACTCGACCCAGCCGGCGATGCCCGCCGATGCGGTCAGCCCGGCGGCGCCCCAGCGCGGAGCAATGCCGAACCAGGGCGGCAGGGCGAACACGCAGAACACGCCCAGCAAGGTGGTCAGCACCAGACGTACCAGCGCATAGCGCAGCGGGGTACGGGTGTCGCGCAGCGCGTAATAGGTGGACGAGTACAGGCGCCCCAGCGTCGTCGCCAGCAGACCGACCCCGGAGCCGGCAATGATGCTCCAGACGAAGACCGAATGCGCATGCGTAAACTTGCCGGTCTGATACAGCGCGGCGGTGACGACATCGCCGAACGCAAAAAAGGCCATCGCCGACGGCACGATGAAAAAGGCGATCTGCCGCAGTCCGCGGTCCAGCCGCTCGCGTAATGCCTTTGCCACCGCCGACGCGTCCTCGTCGCCGACGGCCCCCGCCATGGCAGGCAGTTCCGCCGCCGACACGGCCATGCCGAACAGGCTCACCGGCAGCATATTGATCGTCGCAGCCGTCGTCATCGCCGCCATCACCCCCGGCCCCAGCAAGGTGGACAGAGCCTGATCGACGTAGGCGCTGATCTGAACCACACCGCGGCTGACCGCCACCGAACCGAAATTGCGGATCACGGTGCGGACATGCACATTGCCGGCATCCGGCCGCAAGCGCAGGCCGTGCGTCACGCGCAGCACAGGCGGCACCTGAATCAGAAACTGCAGCAGGCAGCCGGCGACCGTCCCCCAGGCCAGATAAACGGCCAGACGATCGAGATGGGAATGCCGGAACACGATCATCGCCGCGATCATGGCCAGATTCCAGACCACCGGCGCCGAATAGGACAGGAAAAACTTGCGATGGCTGTTAAGGATGCCGAGGCACCAGGCCGAGCACACCAACACGCCGGTACCGGGAAAGAGAATGCGCACCAGCAGTATGGTCAGTTCGCGTTTTGCGCCGGTGTAGCCGGGAGCGATCGCCCACAATAGATAAGGCGTGGCCGCCATCCCGACCAGCACGATGACGGAAACGCTCAGGGCCAGAATCGCACCGACCGCACCCGCCACCCGATCCGCCTCTTCGTCGCGGCCCTCGGCCAGCAGACGCGCGTAAACCGGGATAAAAGAGGCCGACAGCACCCCTTCGCCAAACAGGTTTTGCAGGAAATTGGGAATTCTCAGCGCCGAGCTGAAGGCGTCGGCAATATCGGACAAGCCAAAGAAGTGAGAAAACACCCGTTGCCGGACCAGCCCCATGATACGGCTGAGCAGAATTCCCGCCCCGACCAGAAACGCATGGTAGCCGGCATTTTTCTTCGTCATGAATTACGGGCTCAAAAATAAGCGGACTTTAGCAGCTGACGCCGGAGATGTCTTCCCCCGCAAGCGGCGCGCAGCCGTGCAGCGCCAGACGGCGACGCAAACAGACGCCGGGATGGCGGATAGCACCAGCCTGCGGACGGCGAAATCAGTCGCGCGAGCCCAGACCGGCCATCAGCAGATCGATGCTGTTGAAGCTCGGGCCGAGCGCGGGTGCGGCGGCGCGCGGCGCGCATTCGGCCGCCGCGCTGGCCTCGGCGAGCGGAAAGGTATTGTCGGCGACAATGCGCAGCAGCAGCAGGCGCACGGCATCGGACAGGGTCATTCCCAGTGCCGCCAGCACATCGGCGGCCTGTTGCTTGAGCTGCGGATCAACCTTGACCCGGACACTGGCGTACTCGGCCATGTGAGATTCCTCGCGGGCGGGACGACACGCTTCCGTCGCCATCCCGCGTACTGTTCATGCGTCTTGATTGAAAATATCGTGAACGGCACTATTGAGATCGTCCAGCTCGTCGCTGCCCACTCCCAGTTCGTCCAACGCCAGCGGTCCGGCGCGGTGCATATCCGCGCTGAGGGCCAAGCCCATGTAGTGCTGGATGATGATATCACTGATGGCGCCCAGCGCGATCAGGCGTCGCACCGACAGCGGGGCCTGATCCGATGCGAATGCCGTGTAATCGTGGTGCAGACTGATAGCGAGGACCACGTCGTCCGGCAACTTCCAGTTGCGCGCCAGCAAGGCGCCGATGACGGCGTGATTGGTGCGGTGGCGCCCATCCTCGACTTCCGTGAATGGGGCATGCATCGAGCAGTGCGCGAGGCGCAAGGTTTCACCATAGTCGCCAAAACGTTCCATCAGCATCGGAATCCCCAGATCGGCAAACAGTCCGAAGCTGCGGGCGAGATCGGGCGAGCCCGCGCGCAACTCGCGCGCGAGATAGGCCATGGCGACCGAGCGCCGCGTCGACGTTTCCCAAAAACCCGACAGCTCATACCTGTCGCTGTGGAAAGACTGCCGCACGAGGAAACCGCCAGCCAGCAACGACACCTGATTCAGGCCGAGCCCGGTCAGTGCGGCCTCGACTGTCTCGGCCTTGCGCGCGCGATGGTAGAGCGCCGAATTGACGGTTTTCAGAAATGCCCCGGACAAGGCGACGTCTTTTTCGACCACGCGCGCCAGCGTCCTGAGATTGGGGTCAGGTCGATCGATCTCCTGTTGCAGATCGGCCAGCAGACTGGGCCGTGGCGGAATGTGGATAGAGTGGATGAGGTCATCGACCTCCTGGGCATCGAGTCTGGCCAGACGGGGATCAAGGTCGGGCATCGAGCACTCCATCAAGCTGGCAACGATTGAAAATGGAAGGATCATTCTGATCCTAGCAATCGGGTCGCACGGTAACAAGGAGCAAATGAGCGACTTCCGGCAGCCCCGCGCGGCAGCGCGAACGGCCGGATTTCCGGCGCACCCGGATTTGCGGGATAATGACCATCAACCGTCCGCCACTGACAGAATCGAGAAACCATGAGTCTCCCTCCGCTAACCGAACGCGACTACCAGAACCTGAGCGCCACCCTGTCGGGCCTGCATGCGCAAAACGCCATGAGTCTGGAACGACTCGACGGTTTCTTTGCGGCCCTGGTCGCCGGCCCGGAACCGATCCGGCCGGGCGAATGCCTGCCGGCCATCCTCGGAGACGCTTTCGATGATGAAGACGCTTTTCCTTCGGCCAAATCGCTGGAGAATTTTGTCTCGCTATTGCTGCGGCACTGGCTCGAAATCGCCGATACGCTGCGTGCGGAACAGGAATTCCATCCCTGGCTCGAGGCTGACGAGGACGGTACGGTGCACGGACGGGAATGGGCACGCGGTTTTTGCGACGGAATGCAGCTGCTGAACGAAGACTGGGGCCTGCTGTTCGACGATGAGGAAGAGGCCCCGGCGCTGGTTCCCATCATGGCGCTGGCCTTCGAGCAGGAGCCGGACGACGCCTTGCACGATTTTGTCGCCGGCGCAGACGACGAACAGCGCCAGGCGTGGGTGGCCAGCTTGTCGACCTCGGTCGCCGCCATCCACCGTTTTTTCGTCGGGATCCGCCAGCAGCTCGAGGACGAAGCCGGCGACGACGCCTGATCCCCGTCTCCCCCCGCCCGCGGCGCCGCGACGCGGGCGCACGCGGGCGCGTGCGACGCAATTGACCGTGGCCGTCCGTCGGGCGGCCGATTTCACGCCGACCGCTCCTGCTACATCGTATGCGCGGTATCGAGCACGACGATGGCCTCGGTCCGGTTGCGCCCCTTGCGCTTGGCCTCGTACAAGGCCAGATCAACCCGCTTGAGCAGCAAATCGCCTTCTTCATCCGGATTGTTGCAGCAGCTCAGGCCGAAAGACACCGTGATTGCGCGCTCGTCGTCCGGCAGTACGCCGCGGATGTCGGCAACGGCCGCATGCAGCCGTTGCAGCCGCTGCCGGGTGGCGTCGAGCCCCAGTCCGGGAAACAGCAGCAAGAACTCCTCCCCCCCCCAACGCGAGCAGAGACCATCCTCCCCGACGTGATGCGCGAGGCAGGTGGAAATCGCACTCAGCGCCTTGTCCCCGATGTCGTGACCGAAATGGTCGTTGATGGATTTGAAGTGATCGATATCCGCCAGAACCAGACAAAACACGGCCGTGCCGGGAACGATGCGCCGCAGCGCACGGTCGAGCTCCGCGCGGGCGAAACGCCGGTTATACAAGCCGGTCAATTCGTCGTGGCTGGACAGCCATTTCAGACGCTCGTTCATTTCACGCAGCATCTGCTGCGATTGATCGCTGATGCGAATGATTTTTTCCAGCTGCCGCTCCAGTCGCCTTGCCTCGCTGGTGTGCAGCTGATAGAGCGTCTGCAGCGCCTCGCGCAAGGGGTGGGCAGCATGGGCGGGATCGCCGATCAGTCCGCTCACTTCGGCCAGAAACGCTTCGCGCTGGGCAGTCATACCGAGGACTCGGGTTTGGCGATGATATCGAAGGGAAACAGGTAATCCTCGCGAAACTCTTCCGCCAGCTCCGCCACCCGCTCGTTTTCCTCCTCATACCACCATTGCAGACTGACTTCGCGCCCCTTGCCATGCGCGGCTTCCAGCCGGTCGAAAATCTCCATCAGGGAACGGATGGTGCTGGTGTTGACGTACAACAGCTCGATGCGCAGCATCAACGGCCGCTCCGAGTCGGCCAGGAAGGACTCGACCCACTTGATGACGGGACGGTACAGCTCGAAGGGATTTTCCGGATACGAATCGCCCCACATCGCCAGACAACCCTCTTGCCACTGCGCGTGAATGGACGGAGTACTCTCGTTCCCTTGCACTATCAGGTCTTGCATGACACCCCTTTCAAATCACTGCGCATAAGCTAAAGAAGGATCGCGTTTCATCCAGTGCCTTCAAAGTGCCGAGCAAGGGTGCCCGCGCCTTGCGCGCCAGATCGATCAGGCCGAGACCGGCGCCGGTCGCTGCATCCGGATCATGCGGCTGGCGCAGTTGTGTCTTGTACGCCAGTTTGAGCTGGTCGCGATCCAGCGTCGCAAGCATCGCCAGTCGCGCCATCAGCGCAGGGCCATCCGCCGCCTCGACCACATTGCCAGAGCACACGACATACGCGCCGTCTTCGCGCCGCGACACGATCAGCACGGCGTGCGCATCGCTGCCGGTCAGCTCTTTCTGCCGGGAATAGTGACGTATATTCTGCGTCATTTCGATGTAAACCGAAAACACGTCGCTGACGGCGGACTGCGAGGCATTGAAGCTTGCCATATGCTTACGCAAGGCCAGACCGATTTCCTCGATCAAGGAGGCGGAAAACGGCCCGTTGAAACACAACACGATCCCCTGCCGGTTGAATGCCTCGCGCAAGGAGAGGACATCAATCTGCTCCATGGATACTCCTCGTTCAAATTGCAGGTAGCCCGTCGGAAAGCTGCGCGGAACTCAGGCGGGATGGTCGGGCAGGCGAAAAGCGGCCTGCGCCGGGTATGGCACATGGAGTGAGCATACCCCAGACGCATGTCAATTTTATGAACGCGACAGGTCGGACCACCCGGCCAGAACGAGGCTCCGAAAGCGGAAAAAAGCGTATTCACCCCGAAGTTGCTTAATATTTTACGGAATATGGGCGCAAAACTGGATTTACAGGGCAGGGAACGAGTATGTTATTGTTTTTTTGCAACTGGAGTCAGCCATGCCCCGCACTGCCTTCTTCATCTCCGGCCGTACGGCCATCACGTCGGAGGTTCTGGGACACAGCTTGCTCAGCCAGTTCGATCACACCACGTTTCGCCATATCACCCTGCCCTACGTCGATACCGTCGAAAAAGCCGAGCATGCGGTCGCCCAGATACGCGCCCAGGCCATCGCCGACGGCTGCCGGCCACTGGTTTTCTCCACCGTGGTCGAAGAGAACGTGCGCAAGATTCTGTATATCAAGGAAGCGCTGGTACTCGATTTCTTCGAAACCTATGTCAGCCCTCTGGAGCAGGAGCTGGGGATAAAATCATCCCACACCAGCGGCAAGGTGCATGGCATAGCCAATCTCGAGCAATACCAGCACCGCATTAACGCAATCAATTTTTCGATGCGCAACGACGATGGCAGCATGCAAAGCACCCTGCACGACGCCGATGTGATCCTGATCGGCGTATCGCGCTGCGGCAAGACCCCGACCTGCCTCTATCTGGCCCTGCACTATGGCATCAAGGCCGCCAATTTTCCGCTCACGCCGGACGATTTCGCCGAGCGCGCCCTGCCCAAGGATCTGCTGCCGTATCAGAACAAACTGTTCGGTCTGACCATCGATCCCGAACGCTTGTCCAAGATACGGCACGAGCGCAAATCAAACAGCCAGTACGCTTCGGTGGAAAGCTGCCGCAAGGAAGTGGCCGAGGCGGAACGCATGATGCAGCGCCACGGCATTACACCGCTTAACACCACGACACTGTCCATCGAAGAGCTGGCCACCACGATTTTGCAGCTGGGCGGGCTCAAGCGCCGTATTTTCTGACGGTTCGATCTGCGCGCCGCACCTGCCGGCATTTGTCGGCGCGGAGCAAGATCTTTACAATGTCGACGCAAGGGCCGCCTTGGCCCGCTAACGATAATAGTGCCGCAGAAATGAAAATGCCGGACGACAAAAAACCGTTCACCCCGTTGTCGCCAGACTTGCCTCGCCGCGCCACCGCGATCATCGAACTTGCAGACGGACTCCTGGTCAGCGCGCCTCGCGGCAGCCGCTTCACCCTGCCGGGAGGCTTCGCCCACCGCGGCGAATTGCGCTCGCAGGCCCTGATCCGGGAAATCCGCGAAGACACGGGGCTGCGCATCAACTCCATGCTGTATCTGTTCGACCACATCACCCCGCTGACCGCGCACAGGGTCTACCTGGCCATCGCCCAGGGGCATGCGCGCGCGCAAGGCAGAATCGGGCGCATCGCACTGGTCTCGTCGCCGGAAACGGAGCTGGAGCTGGACTACGAAGCGCGCGCGATCCTGCGCCGCTATGCGCGTCTGCGAGCCGAAGTGACGCCCAAGGGCGACGCTCTGCGCGGCATCCTCGGACTCGCGCGCTACATCGCCAAGGTAGACTGAAGGCCGGAGCGCTCAAGGGGCGAAATCGTCGTCCTCGGATGCGGGCGGCTGCGACGGCGGCTGCGACGGCGGTTGCGACGCTGCCGCGGCGTCGGTCGCGGGCGGGAGCGGCATCCAGCCGAGCTGGGCCGCCAGCGAAGTCATGCCGGCAAACAGCCCCACCGACAAGGGCAGGAACAACAACACCCCGAACGCCACCCGCCGTACGGCGATCTTCGCCGCACGCGCGACGCCGTATACCGTCAGAGCCAGGGTCACTCCCCACAGGGCGGCCTGCACCAGCAGGGCCGCCTGCTCCGGCAGCCAGCTGGCCAGCGGCGAGACCAGCTGCGGCAACTCGCACAGCAGCAGCAGGGTGAACAGCGGGCGCCAGTGCCCGCGCGCCGTCAGCCGCAACCAGAGCAGCAGGACCGTACACAGAGCCAGCGCCTCCAGCCAGTCGAACAGCACGAACACGGCCAGACGCACGGGAATGGAAACCCCGGGCAGTTCGGTGCTCGCGCTGTCGAAAACCCCGATCGCCGTCAGCGCGAGAATCATGAGCCACCAGGGGTGGCGATATTCGGCAAGTGGCCGTACCTTGAGCCGCAGCAAATTCCGCAGGTCGAGCCAGAGACGCGTCATGGATCAGTCGAACACGACGGTCTTGTTGCTGTAGGACAGGATGCGGTTTTCCAGATGCCACCGTACGGCGCGCGACAGAACCACTTTCTCCAGATCACGCCCTTTCTGCACCAGGTCCTCGACCTCGTCGCGGTGCGAGATACGGGTGACTTCCTGCTCGATGATCGGGCCTTCGTCCAGCTGCTCGGTCACATAATGGCTGGTCGCGCCGATCAGCTTCACCCCGCGCGCGAAGGCGCGATGGTAGGGCTTGGCGCCGTCGAAAGCGGGCAGAAAACTGTGATGGATATTGATCACGCGGTTCGGATAGCGCTTGACGAAATCGCCGGACAGAACCTGCATATAGCGCGCCAGCACCACAAGATCGACACCGGCTTCGTCCAGCAGGCGGAACTGCTCGGCCTCGGCTTCCTGCTTGTTCTCGCGGGTGACCGGAATCACATGAAAAGGGATGCCGTTGAACTCGACCAGGCGCCGGCACTCTTCATGATTGGCGATCACCAACGGAATATCGCAGCCCAGTTCACCGATGCGCCAGCGGTGTAACAGATCGGCCAGACAGTGCTCGTAACGCGACACAAAAATCGCCATGCGCGGCTTGCGTTCGGATACCGAAACCTTCCACTCCATATGGTGTTCTTCGGCGATCGGCTGGAAAGCGGCGGCAAAATCGGACATCGGCAACGTAAAACCTTGCAGCGACCATTCGACCCGCATCAGAAACAGGTTTTCGGCGCCATCCTGATGCTGATCCGCGTGCATGATGCTTGCGTTATACGTCATCAGAAAGTTGGCGATCGCCGCAACCAGACCCTTTTTATCGGGACAGTTGATCAACAGTGTGGCGGATTGTTTGTTCAGACTCATGTCAGCGTTTCTTCATTCTTCGGTAAGGGCAGCGGATTCAAGCATGCAGATTGGAGGAATCCAGAGTGTTCTGCAACAAGGTCGCGACCGTCATCGGACCGACGCCCCCAGGAACCGGCGTGATATAGGCGGCGCGTTCCGCCGCCGCCGCAAATCCGACGTCGCCGCACAGGCTGCCGTCCGCGAGGCGGTTGATGCCGACGTCGATCACCACCGCGCCCGGCTTGATCCACTCCCCCTTGATGATTCCCGGCTTGCCGACCGCGGCCACCACGATATCGGCGGCGGCGACTTCGGCGGCCAGATCTTCGGTCCAGCGATGGCAGACCGTCACCGTGGCGCCGGCCAGCAGCAACTCCAGCGCCTGCGGGCGGCCGACGATATTGGACGCACCGATCACCAGCGCCTTCTTTCCCTTCACCGCGATGCCGTAGTGTTCGAGCAGGATCATGATCCCGCGCGGCGTACACGGACGCAGCAGCGGGATGCGAACCGCCAGCCGCCCCATATTGTAGGGATGAAAACCATCGACATCCTTATCCGGATGGATGCGCTCGATCACCGATTGGCTGTCGATCTGCGCGGGCAGCGGCAGCTGGACCAGAACCCCGTCGATGCCGTCGTCGGCGTTGAGACGGTCGATGATGGCGAGCAAGTCCGCCTGCCCGGTCGACGCAGGCAGATCGTAGGCCACAGAACGGATACCGGCCTTTTCACAAGAGCGCTTCTTGTTGCGCACATAGATGGAGGAAGCCGGATCGTCGCCCACCAGAATCACGGCCAGGGCCGGTGCGCGCTTCCCCGCGGCGAGACGGGCATCCACCCCGGCGCGCACCTGCGCGATGAGTTGTTCAGCGACTGCTTTTCCATCAATGAGTTGTGCCGACATGTAAAATCCTGAGTAAGCCGATGCGAAGGTGCAATTTTGGCATTTTTTGCACCCATTACTCAACGGGTATTGACAGTAAATGACGCTATCCGTATAGTTGCGGACTCTGTCGTCGGGGTGTAGCGCAGCCTGGTAGCGCACCTGGTTTGGGACCAGGTGGTCGTGAGTTCGAATCCCACCACCCCGACCAGACACAGGCATGGCAGTTGCGCCCGTAGCTCATTTGGATAGAGCACCGGCCTTCTAAGCCGGGGGTAACAGGTTCGAACCCTGTCGGGCGCGCCAGTACCGCAGCATCGAAGCAAACCAGTGGTGGATGTAGCTCAGTTGGTAGAGTCCCGGATTGTGATTCCGGTTGTCGTGGGTTCGAGCCCCATCATCCACCCCAGATTCTTTCGCGTCGCCCTGCGACGCGTGTATGATTTAACCGTTTTACGACGGTGGATATAGCTCAGTTGGTAGAGTCCCGGATTGTGATTCCGGTTGTCGTGGGTTCGAGCCCCATTATCCACCCCAGGCATGTCAGGCCCCTGCGTTGCACGCAGGGGCCTTTTGTTTTTCTCTCGCACGCGCCGCCGCAGACACATTCGATCCCGTACAAACAACGCAAGTCATCGCGTATGATAACCATTATCATCATTCCAGACAGCAGGCCGGACATGACCATGATAACCCTTCATCACCTCGACAACTCGCGCTCCCAGCGGATACTGTGGCTTCTGGAAGAACTGCACTGCTCATACAGCGTCAGGGCCTACCGGCGCGATCCCGGCAGCCTGCTGGCGCCGCCCGGGCTCAAGGCTGTCCACCCGCTGGGCAAGGCCCCGGTACTGACCGACGACGATATCGTCGTCGCCGAATCGGCCGCCATCATCGAGTACCTGATCGACACCTACGGCCAGGGCCGGTTCAAACCGCCAGCCGCGACCCGGGCCGGACGCGACTACACCTACTGGCTGCACTATGCCGAAGGCTCGGCCATGCCGCCATTGGTGATGAGCCTTGTGTTCAGCCGGCTCGACCGGCCGCCGATGCCGCTGCTGCTGCGCCCGCTGGCCGGAATGATAGCCCGCGGGGTTCAGCGCCGCTTCCTCGACCCGCAGTTGAAGCTGCACCTCGAGCATATCGATGCCCACCTGGCCACCAGCGGCTGGTTCGCCGGCGAGGACATATCGGGCGCCGACATCCAGATGAGCTTTGTGCTGGAAGCGGCCTGCAGCCGGGTTCCGTTTGCACGCACCCTGCCGCGGATCCAGGACTTCCTCGCCCGCATTCACGCGCGGCCGGCCTACCGCGCCGCGCTCGAAAAAGGCGGCCCCTACGCCTACGCCTGAGGCGAAGCCGCCGCATGCAGGGCCGAGGCCAGCTCTCCCAGCCGGCCGATCGCCCCCATGAAACGGGCATCGAGCTCATGACAGCAGGAGAGGCGCAGGCAGTGCCTAAAGCGTGCGCCACTGGAATACAGCACTCCCGGCATGATGACGATGCCTTCCGCCAGCGCGGCATGAAACAACTGCAGCGTATCGATACGCTCCGGCAGCTCCAGCCACAGCAGAAAGCCGCCTGCCGGCTGCGTGGCGCGGGTTCCCGGCGGAAAACGGCTCGCGATCAGACCACGGACACGGTCCAGCTGACGGGCATAACGGCGCCGCAAACCCCGCAGGTGGTGGTCATATCCGCCGCTTTCCAGAAACAGTCCGACCGCCTCCGTCAAGAGCGCGGATTCGGCGATGCTCGACGCAAATTTCAGCTGCCGCACCGTTTCGCCGAAACGCCCGGCCTCAAGCCAGCCGATGCGATAGTCCGGTGCCAGCGTCTTGGTATAGCTCGCGCATACCATGACCCAGCCTTCGCTATCGAAGGACTTGACCGCAGGCGACGGCACGTCCTCGAACTGCAAGTCGGCGTACAGGGCGTCCTCGATCAGCGGCACCCGATGCTGCGTGACCAGCGCGGCCAGCCGGCGCTTGGCGGCCAGCGGCATCGTACAACCGAGCGGATTATGCACCGTCGGCATCGCCACGACGGCGGCCAGGCGCCCCTCCCGCAGCAGCATCTCGACGGCATCCACCGACAAACCGTGCTGCGGATGGGTAGGAATCTCCAGCGCATGCAGTCCCAGGCTGGCCAGCAGCGGATAGAGATTGAAATAGGTCGGCGACTCCACCCCCACCGTATCCCCCGGGCGGCAGACCGCGCGCAGGGCCAGTTGCAAGGCCTCCATCGCACCGTGCGTCAGCAGGATATCCTCCGGCGCCAGACGCATGCCCAGCGCCATCGCCCTGCGCGCAATCTGCTCACAGAGCCGCACCGGGCCCGGTGGCAGCGCATAGCGGGTGACAATGCCGGGCTGACGCCGCAAGAGCGACGCCGTGACCCGCGCGAGCCTGGCCCCGGGGTAAAAGATCTCGCCGCGCGGACACGCCAGTGCCAGATCGATATAGTCCTCGCGCTGCTGGCAGCGCAGCACGACGGAGACCAGATCGCGCATCTCGACCGAGGCCGGCTCCGCATCGCCAGGCAGCGCGCGCAAGGGGTCCCGCAGCGCCGGCAGCAGACTCTTGACGTAATAGCCGGACTGCGGCCGCGCCTCGATCAACCCGCGGTCTTCCAACTGGCGATAGGCAGCCGTCACCGTATTGAGCGCCAGACCGCGCTGGCGCGCGGCGCTGCGCACCGACGGCAGACGCCCCCCGGCCGGCAGACTGCCGCGGGCAATGGCCGCAGCCAGTTCATCGGCCAGCGCGCGGTACAGAGTGGGAGCATTTCTCATCGGGACAGCCCGCAAACAGGGCACAGCCGCGCCCAAAAAATAGGTAACAGTCGCATCATTTCCGCAACTGACACCATTACAATATCTGTTTTCTGAATCTGTATCCATTACGTCGCGCGTGCGAGCATGAATCTCGTCATTGCCACAGAGAGAGAACGCCATGCCAGTACCGCTCGCCTTCGTCAGCTATATGGGCGCGATGTCCATCACCCCCGGCCCCAACAACATCATGCTCGCCACCTCGGGCGTCAATTTCGGCTTCCGGCGCACCGTGCCGCATATGGTGGGCATCAGCACCGGCTGTGCGCTGCAGCTTTTTCTGTGCGCCATCCTGCTGAATCTGGTCATGGCCAGGATAGAAGCCATCCATCTGCCGCTGACACTGGCGGGCTGCGGCTACATGCTGTGGCTGTCGTGGAAACTCGTGCGTTCGCCGCCCCCCGGACGCGTGGACGCGGCGACACCGATGAGCTTTGCCGCCGCCGCCTTGTTTCAATGGGTCAACCCCAAGGCCTGGGTCATGGTCATCAATAGCGCCGTCCTGTTCATGCCCGCCTCCGGGGGCGCGCTGTCGGCGGCAGGCGAGCTGGCGCTCGCCGCGCTCGCGGTCAATCTGCCCTGCATCGCGATCTGGGCATTCGGCGGCGACAGCTTGCGCCACTGCCTGCAGGACAGGAGAGCCTTGCGCGCCTTCAATCTGCTCATGGCCGCACTACTGGGTGCAACCGCCATCGGGATGATCGTCGGCGAGTGGCCGGCCTGAAACTGGCGCACCGGCGGCATGGGCCTGCCGCCACGCCGTCGGGATCGTTCTCTTGTCTGGCCGCGCAAGCACCGTATAATCGATGACACGCGACATACCTTTTTCATACAGCAGACAGAGCTCATGACCCCTTCGCAGCCGATCAAGCGCCAGACCCTGACCAGTGCGGTCACCGTATCGCTTCGCCAACGCATCCTGTCCGGTGAATTCACCGATGGCCAGCAATTGCGGCAGGAAGCCTTGTCCCATGAATATGGCGTCAGCCGCGTGCCCGTGCGCGAGGCGCTGCGGCAACTGGAAGCCGAAGGCCTGATCCAGATCATCGATCACAAGGGCGCACTGGTGTCCAAGCTGTCGCTGGACGATGTGCTGGAGTTGCTGGAAATCCGCGCGCTGCTGGAAGGAGCCGTCCTGCGCAGTTCGATTCCGCGCCAGACCGCGGACGATTTGCGCCTGGCGGCCGAAACGCTGGCCGAGTTCGAGACCGCGCTGCGCACCGATGACATCCGCCACTGGGGCGCCCTCAACTCGCGCTTCCACCTGGCGCTATACCGCAGTTCGGGGCGAACGAACACCCTGGCGCTGATCGAACAGTTGCACAACAAAACCGACCGCTATACCCGCATGCAGATCCTGTTCACGCATACCAAGGACAGGGCGCACGAGGAGCACACTCATCTGCTCGACCTGTGTCGCCAGGGGCGGGCGGAAGAAGCGGAGGCATTCATACGCTTCCATATTCAATCGGCCGGCGAAGCGCTGCGCCGCTATTTGCAAGACCCCGCGCCGGTCGCCTGAGACACGCCGCGGGCACACCGCTTGCTTGACATGCTGTGGGACTCTTCCCTTCGCACCTCAGGCCAAGACCATGATTCGCGACTCCCTGCCCTACGTGCCGACAGGCCACTGGCACGGCGAACTGGCATTGGGCTACGCCTGCCTCAACGGCCGGACGCTACCCGTCCACCGCTGGCATCGCGGCTCGCTGCGCATCCAGAAACACAGCCACCCGGAAGGCGACGCGCTGTGCCACCAACTGATCTCGATACCGCCGCAAGGCATTGCGGGATCCGAGAGACAATCCCTGCATCTGTGGCTGGCCGGCGGCTGCCGCGTCCTGGCCACCACCGACAAGGCCACGCTGTGGCATGACGGGCGCGGCGACAGCGCAAGCCTGCACCTGGTGATCGAACTGTCGCGCGACAGTCATCTGGAGTGGCTGCCGCGCGAGAACACCTTGCTGCCGGGCGCCGACGCCGTCATCGACAAACGGTTCGAACTCGAAGCGGGGGCCACGCTGCTCGCGAGCGACGTCATCAGCCTGGGCAGCGAACGAGAACGCTTCAGCCACGGCTGCTGGCGCCAGCACTATATGATCCAGCGCGAAGGCCGGCCTGCATGGCGGGAAAACAGGGTCATGTCATCGGGGAGCTGGGAGCTGGATGCGCCCACCGGGCTGGGTGGGCGCAGCGTGTGCGCCACCCTGCTCTGGGTCGGTCCGGACCTGCCGGCCGCCACGATTGCCCGCTGCCGCGCCATCGGCCTGCTCGGCGACGAGGAATGCGGGCAAACCGAAGGCATCTGGCTGGCCCGTCACATTTGCGACGGCATTGACGAAGCCAATACCTGGGTGCGCGCGCTATGGCACGAACTGCGCCCGCACACGGGGCAGCGCGCCGCGTGTCCGCCCCGCGCCTGGCAGGAGAGTTAAAGCACCAAGATGGCGCATCCGCCCCGCGCCCGGCCATCTGCGCACCAATTCATGACACGGCGGCGCAACAGACGGGCGCGGAGCCACCCTCCTCACTCGTAGACGAAACGCGCGCGCTTGACGTTGCACAGCAGCTCGTAGCCCAGCGTCCCGGCCGCCTCGGCCACCTGGTTGACACCGACGCGGTCGCCCCACAATTCGACTTCGCTGCCGATGCCGCTGTCCGGCAAATCGGTGAGATCAATGGTCAGCATATCCATCGACACGCGGCCGATCAGCCGCGCGGCCCGCCCGTCGACCGCAACCGGCGTGCCGGAAGGGGCCTGCCGCGGATAGCCGTCGCCATAGCCACAGGCAACCAGGCCGACCCGAGTCGGAACATCGGTGACAAAGCGTGCGCCATAGCCTATCGCCTCGCCAGCCCCAAGCTCCCGCACGGCGAACACCCGGCTCGACAGTCGCATTACCGGCTTGAGGCCACCGCTGCCGACGCCCTGCCCCGACTGCGGCGACGCTCCGTACAACATGATCCCGGGACGCCCCCAGTCGCGGCGCGCACGCGGGTGCAGCATCAAGCCGGCCGAGTTGGCGACGCTGGCCTCGCCGGGCAGCCCGGCCGTCGCGCGATCGAAGCATTCCAATTGTGCGGCGGTGGCCGGACTGTCGCTTTCGTCCGAGCGCGCAAAGTGGGTGATTTTGACCACCGCATCGACCTTGCCGCTGGCGAGCAGACGCCGGTACGCCTCCGCGTAGGCCTGCGGTCCGAAACCGACGCGATGCATGCCGCTGTCAAGCTTCAGCCAGACACGGAACGGCTTCGCGGGGCTGGCGGCTTCTATCATCGCAATCTGCTCAGGGCAATGCACCACCATCCACAAATCATGGCGGTCGACATGTGCGAGTTCGGCTGCGTCGAATACCCCTTCCAGCAACAGGATGGGGTGCCGGACTCCGGCCGCGCGCAACTCGAGAGCCTCTTCCAGAAAGGCCACGGCGAAGCCGTCGGCGCAATCGGCCAGCGCATCGGCGCAGGCCAGCGCACCGTGGCCATAGCCATTGGCCTTGACGGCGGCCAGCACGCGCCCGCCGTGCAAGGCGCGCGCCAGCGCGCAGTTATGGCGCAAGTGGTCGAGCCGGATCTGAGCGGTCAAGGGACGCATGTCGTCGCCCTCAGATCGCGGATTGTGCAACGGGCGAGAACGGAACTACCCAGTTCTGGCCACGTCCGGCATAGCGCTGCAAGGAAAGCCCCTCGATGCTGATCTCGGGTTTGACGCCGCAGATCAGGTCGGCCAGCACTTTGCCCGACCCCGCCGACTGCGTCCAGCCCAGGGTGCCGTGCCCGGTGTTGAGCGACAGATTGGCGAAGCGGGTGCCACCGACGATGGGGGTGCCGTCCGGCGTCATCGGGCGCAAGCCGCTCCAGAATTCGGCCGCAGGCAGATCGCCGCCTTCGGGGAACAGATCGTGGGTGACCATTTCCAGCGTCTCGCGACGGCGCGGATTAAGCGTGGTGTCGTAGCCGTTGAGTTCCGCCATCCCGCCCACGCGAATGCGGTCATCGAAGCGGGTAATGGCGACCTTGTAGGTTTCATCGAGCACGGTGGATACCGGCGCGCCGGCCGCATTGACGATGGGGACGGTCAGGGCATTGCCCTTGACCGGATAGACCGGGATGTCGATGCCGAGCGAACGGGCCAGTGGCCGCGAATAGCTGCCGAGCGCGAGGACATAATGGTCGGCGCTGAACCGTTCTTCGCCGCAGCGCACGCCCGTCACACGCTGGCCATCCTGCTCGATCGCATCAACGGAAAGTCCGAAGCGGAATTCGACGCCGATCTCGCGCGCCATCTCTGCCAGCCGCGTGGTGAACAGGTGGCAGTCGCCGGTTTCATCGTTGGGAAGGCGCAGCCCTCCGCTCAGTTTATGCTTGGTCGCGGCCAGTGCCGGCTCGACCCTGGCGCAGCCGTCGCGATCCAGCGCCTCGTATGGCACGCCAAATGCTTCTAGGACGGCGATGTCCTTGGCCATCGCATCGACTTGCGCCTGGGAACGGAACAATTGCAGGGTCCCGCCCTGGCGTCCTTCGTACTGGATGCCGGTTTCGGCACGCAAGGCGCGGATCATGTCGCGGCTGTACTCGGACAGGCGGACCATGCGGCCCTTGTTGATCGAGTAGCGCGCGGCCGTGCATTGAGCCAGCATTTTCAACATCCATTGCGCCTGGAACACACTGCCGTCAGGACGCATAGACAGGGGGGCATGACGTTGAAACATCCATTTGACGCCCTTGAGCGGAATACCGGGGGCCGCCCACGGCGCGGAATATCCGGGGGAAATCTGCCCGGCGTTGCCGAAGCTGGTTTCCAGCGCCACGCCATCCTGGCGTTCGATCACGGTGACCCGGCAACCGCTGCGGGCCAGATACCATGCCGTCGTGACACCGATCACTCCACCACCCAGTACGATTACATGCATTGCCCCACCCTCCCAGCCTTGTCGGTTTACGCATCGTGCCGCCGGTGGCGACACACTGAATTAACAAATAGCGAATAAGCCTATTATATTCAGCAAAATGCAGTTTTTTTAACCAAATTGTTTTATTATCAAAGCAAAAACAACTGACTAAAACACACAGAACAGGGAAAAGATGAAGAAGGCATCACCGATCAAAGCATTGGACAAAACCGACCTGAAAATTCTCAGGCTGCTGCAGGAGAACGGCCGGATCTCGATGACGGAACTGGCCGAGCGCGTGGGGCTGTCGACCACGCCCTGTACAGAACGCGTGCGCAGGCTGGAACGCGATGGCGTGATCGAGGGGTATTATGCACGCTTGAATCCGCAGGCTGTCGGCGCCGGGCTGCTGGTTTTCGTCGAGATTAAATTATCGGCCAAGTCGGGCGACATTTTCGACGCTTTCCGCCGAGAAATTCAAAAAATTCCGCAAATCATGGAATGTCACCTGGTTTCCGGCGAATACGACTATCTGATCAAGGCACGCCTGCCCGACATGTCGATGTACCGCAAGCTGCTCGGCGACATTCTGCTGCAACTGCCGGCGGCCAACGAATCGCACAGCTATGTGGTGATGGAAGAGGTCAAGGAGACGTTGCTGCTGCCGGTGCCGAACTGATCGCGGGCGGGGTCCGGTCGAGGTAGCGGTGGAAAAACCGACTCATGGCTTCGAACGCTTCGAAACGGTTTTCCTGATTGCGAAAGCCGTGGCCTTCGTCCAGTTTGACAATCAGATCGACATCGACCTGACGTCGTCGCAGGACATCGACCAGTTGCAAGGACTCGCTCAGGTGGACGCGCGGATCGCGTGCGCCCTGCAAGACCAGCAGCGGGGTACGGATGCGCTCGGCGGCGAACAGGGGCGAGGCGTCATGCAGCAGCGCCGCGTCGCGTTGCGGGTCGCCTATCATCTGATACATCGTCTCGCGCTGCAGCGTCCATTCGGGCGGCATGGACGCAAGATAGCTGAACAAATTGGACATCCCGGCGTAATCGACGGCGCAGCGGTAGCGCTCCGGCGCACGCGTAATCCCGACCAGGGCGGCATAGCCGCCATAGCTGGCTCCCATGATGCACAGCCTGCCGGGATCCGCGATGCCGGCGGCGAGCAGCCAGTCGACGCCGTCGTCGATATCGTCCTGCATCGCCCGCCCCCATTGCTTGAACGAGGCTTCCCAGAACGCCTTGCCGTAGCCGGTCGAGCCGCGATAGTTCATCTGCAGCACCGCCCATCCCTGGCTGGCGAAAAACTGCACCACGGGGTCGAACCCCCAGCTGTCGCGGGCCCAGGGCCCGCCATGCGGGTAGACGATGACCGGCACCCGGCCATGGCGGTAAGTGCGCGGCAGGGTCAGGTAGCCGGCTATCGTCAGCCCGTCGCGGGCCGGATAGCGGATCGCATGCATGTGCGCCATCTCCGCCTCGGGCAGCCAGGGCGTCAGCACGGACAGCAAGGTCAGCCGATCGGCGCGCACATCGTAGCGGTAGCGCCGACCGCGGCTGCGATCGTTCCACGCCGCCACGATCAGGGTGTTCTCGCTGCTATCGGCATTGAGCACGCTCACCTGATAGCCTGGCAGGCGCGACTCCAGCCGCCGCAACACCCGGTCCATGACCGGATCGAAGCAGACGCGATGCGGCTTATCGGTTTCAAAACTGGCGCAGGTGATCGTTTTGCGCGCCGACGAATAGCCGAGCCGCGTCACATCGACATCGGGGTGGGCGTAGACCACCCGCCGCTCGCGCGCGTGCTGCGGATCAAACTCAACCAGCGCCGCGCGGTCGCGCCCGAGCGAGCTGGATGCAAACAGGGTGTGATCGTCGAAACCGAAGAACAGGGGCACAAAGCGGTCGCGAAAACCGGTGGTCAGCATCGGAACGAAGGCGTCCCGCGACGTCGCGCGGTATAACCAGGTGGTATTCACGCCATCGCTCTGTGCGGCCAGACGGACATGGCCGCTGTGGTCGGTCAGCCAGGAAACGATGTTGCCGGGATTCACCGCCTCCAGCGTCAGTGCTCCGCTGACGAGGTCGAGCCGGTAGACATCGAACACGCGCCGGTTGCGCAGATTCAATCCCACCAGCATGGCGTCGTCCAGATCGCCCAGGTCATCCACGATGCGTGCCCGGACACCGGGATAGGGTGTCAGATCGCGCGTCGTACCCGTTGCGAGATCGACCATGAACACATGCGCGTTTTCGTCTCCCCCCTCGTCCTTCAGGTACAACAGGCGATGCTTGCCTTTCCAGAAGTAGGCTTCGGGGTCCCGGTCGGTAAGAGAGGTGACGCGGCGGTCGGGCTGGCCGGCCCGGCGCAGCACGATATTCAGCCGGTCGTGCCAGGGCGCGAGAAACGACAGGGTGCGTCCATCGGGAGAAAGCTGAAACGATGACTGCCCGGGGCTGCGGAAAAAATCGCGCAAGGTCGGCGCCGCGAGGGCCGGTCCGGAGACGAGCAGCAAGGACAGCAGCAGGGCCGGAGGCAGTTTTCTTGAAATGGACAGGGTCGTTTCCGTCGGCGGTTGCGCAAGTCGGCTATTGTAACCAGCCATCCCCCCCTTGCCTATCGCCTGTCCGATCTGTGCTAGCATGAATGCTTCCCTCGATGACGGAGACTTCGATGAGCATGGAATCGGTGCGCCGCTTTTTCGGCGAGCGCAATCTGGACATTCCCATTATCGAGCTGGAAACCAGCACGGCCACGGTGGCGCTGGCCGCCGCCGCCCATGGCGTCGAGCCGGGCCGCATCGCCAAGACGCTGGCTTTCCGCCTCAACGACCGGCGCGTCGTGCTGCTCGTTGCCAGTGGCGACGCGCGCATCGACAACCGCAAGTTCAAGAGCGCGCTGGGGAAGGGAAAAATGCTGTCGCCCGACGAGGTGGAAAACGTCACAGGACACCCGGTCGGCGGCGTCTGCCCGTTCGGACTGGCGCAGGACCTTCCGGTCTTCCTGGACATCTCGCTGCGCGATTTTCACGAAGTCCTGCCGGCGGCCGGCGCACCGCACAGCGCCGTACGCCTCAGCCCCGACCTGCTCGGTCGCATCGTCGCCGGCGAATGGATAGACGTGTGCCAGGAGAGGGCTTGAAGCGTCGCCGCGGCCGGCCATTCATAAATTTTCCGTATGAATCTATCCAACATATCAATTTGTAGCATAGCCAGTCGCATGCTGTAATGGCGGATGACGGTGCCAGGGCCAAACCGGCACCCCCAGCCCACCTGCAGAATCGACCATGACCCGACCCGCTTATCTACCCGACACCTTCACTCTCGCCCTGATAGGCAGCGTCGCGCTGGCCAGCCTGCTGCCCTGCCACGGCCAGGGCGCCGTCATCGCCGGCGCGATCACCAATGTCGCGATCAGCCTGCTGTTTTTCCTGCACGGCGCCAAACTGTCGCGCGAGTCCGTCATTGCCGGCGCCACGCACTGGCGGCTGCATCTCGTCGTGTTCGCCAGCACCTTCGTGGTCTTCCCGGCGCTCGGCCTGCTGCTCGCGCCGCTGCTGTCGCGGCTGCTGACGCCCGACCTCGCCCTGGGCATCCTCTATCTGTGTCTGCTGCCATCGACGGTGCAGTCGTCCATCGCCTTCACCGCCGTCGCGCGCGGCAATGTACCGGCAGCGATCTGCAGCGCGTCGGCGTCCAACCTGATCGGGATTTTTCTGACGCCGCTGCTGGTCGGCGCCCTGCTCGCGACCCACGGCAACGCAACGCCCTCCTTCGACGCGGTGATCAGCATCGTGCTGCAGCTGCTGCTGCCGTTCATGCTCGGACAAGGACTGCGGCCATGGCTGGGGGGATGGATCTCCCGCCACCGCCCGCTGGTCGGCCGCGTCGACCAAAGTTCCATTCTGCTCGTGGTCTATACCGCCTTCAGTGCGGCCGTCATTCAGGGCCTGTGGCATCAGATGCCGGCCCGCGCGCTGCTCGGTCTCGTCCTCGTGAACGCCGCCCTGCTGGCGCTCGTACTGGCGCTGACCACGCTTGCCAGCCGCACGCTGCGCTTCAACAAGGAAGACGAGATCACCATCGTGTTCTGCGGTTCGAAGAAAAGCCTGGCCAGCGGCGTGCCGATGGCGCAGGTTCTGTTTGCCGGCCATCCCGTCGGCGCCATCGTACTGCCGCTGATGCTGTTCCATCAGATCCAGTTGATGGCCTGCGCCGCACTGGCCCAGCGCCATGCACGCCGCCCGGAGGGCGATGCCGGCGCAAGCGCCGACATCGCGTAAGGCCAGCGCATGCCAGCGTTCCCGGACACTCCCTCTCCAGGCGGCCGCAGCCGCATACTCGTCGCACTGGCGCTGACGGTCGCCACCGGTCTCGCCGCAGGGCTGGGGGGACTCGCGCTGTCCCTGCTATTGCATAGCATCCAGCATCTGGCCTTCGGCTATAGCCTGGACGCACTCGTCGGCAAGGAAAGCTTTCTCGACGGCGTCAGCGCCGCCTCGCCCGGGCGCCGCCTCGGCATCCTCTGTCTGTGCGGCCTGGTCGCCGGTGGCGGCTGGTGGGCCTTGTACCGCTTCGGCCGCCCGCTGCAGGGGCTTGCCCAACTGCTCAAAGACGAGGACCCGCGCCCTCCTCCGGCCAGTACCCTGATTCATGCCCTGCTGCAGATCGTCACCGTGGCGCTCGGCTCGCCGCTCGGGCGCGAAGTCGCACCCCGCGAGATCGGCGCCGCCTGCTCGGCCTGGCTGAGCCGCAAGGCCGGGCTCGATCCCGAACAGCGCCGCATCCTGCTGGCCTGCGGCGCCGGCGCCGGGCTGGCCGCCGTCTACAATGTCCCGCTGGCCGGGGCGGTATTCACTCTGGAGGTCCTGCTGCTCAGCTTCAGCTGGCGCACGGTTGCCCCAGCGATCCTCAGCTCGGTCATCGCGGCGATGGTCGCGTGGCCAGTGCTGGGCAACGGAGCGCAGTACAGCCTGCCCCCGTTTGTGCTCTCCCCCTCCCTGCTGGTCTGGTCACTGGCGAGCGGACCGCTGACCGGGGCCGCGGCCTACGGCTTCACCCGCCTCGCCGGCCGTGCCCGGGCGGGCGCGGCGCGCGGCTGGCGTCTGCCACTGTTCGCCGTGCTCAATTTCGCCATCGTCGGCGCGCTCTCCATGCGCTACCCGGCCTTGCTTGGCAATGGCAAGGGGCCGGCGCAGGCCGGTTTCGACAACACTCTGGGAGTGGGAGTCGCCGCGACGCTGATGCTGCTCAAAGTGGCGGTCTCATGCTCCAGCCTGCGCGCGGGGGCCTCGGGCGGTCTGCTGACGCCGGGCTTGTCGATCGGTGCGATGCTGGCCATCGCTACCGGCGGCGGCTGGAGCCTGTTCTGGCCGGGCGTTCCCTCAGGCGAATTCGCGCTGGTCGGTGCGGCCTCCTTCCTGGCCGCCTCGATGCGGATGCCGCTCACGGCGGTGGTGCTGGTGCTTGAACTCACGCACGCGCCGTATGCCGCACTGCCGCCCATCCTGCTCGCCGTCGCCGGCGCGATCGCAAGCTTTCAGCGCTGCGCAGCCGTCTCAGCCACGGTCAAACCTTAGCAGGGCATCGCGGTCGATGCCGACGCCGATTTCTCCGCCCGGATGCAACTGCCCGCCGCAGGCGGCCACCTCGCGCGCCGACAGGGTCAGGACAAAGCGGCCCAGCGCGGTCTCGACCCGGACCCGCATGCCTTCGGCCAGAGGAACGACGTCCTCGACCCGGGCCGGCGCCTGTCCGGCGCCCAGACGAAATGCCCGCTCCGGCACGACCGCATCGGAGAGCAGGTTTTCGTAGCCGATGAAACGCGCCACCCAGGGGGTCGCGGGCGCCGCCAGCAGGGCGGCCGGCGTCGCGCACTGCTGTATGCGACCGTCGCAGAGCAAGGCGACGCGATCGGCCATCGCGAACGCTTCGGCCCTGTCATGGGTCACCAGCAAGGCGGGAATTCCCTGCTTGCCGAGCAGGCGGCGGAAATCCTGCTGCAAGCCCTGCCGCAAGTGCGCGTCCAGGCTGGAGAACGGCTCGTCGAGCAACAGCAGCCGCGGCCGCGTCACCAGCGCGCGCGCAAGCGCCACGCGCTGCGCCTCGCCGCCGGACAAGGTCCACACCCGCCGCGCCTGATAGCCGTCGAGCCCGAGTTCCGCGAGCATGGCGCAAGCACGCGTCCTAGCCTCTTCGCGCGCGACACGCCGCTCGCGCAAGCCGAACATGACATTGCCCAGGACATCGAGGTGGGGAAACAGGGCGAAATCCTGGAACATCAGCGCGAACCCGCGCGCATCGGGCGACACCCGCGCCAAATCGGCCCCATCGAAGCGCACGATGCCGGCATCCGGCGCCTCCAGGCCCGCGATCAGCTTGAGCAAAGTGCTCTTGCCGCAACCGGACGGGCCGAGCAAGGCGACCACCTCCCCCGCCGCCAGTGTCAGCGACAGACCGCAGGCCGCAACACGATCGCCGTATCGTTTGTGAATATCGATAATTTCCAGCATATCAGCCCCCGGATTCCCTCCTGGCGTGCGACGGCCATTCGATCAATAAAAACGCCAGCAGGGCAAACCCCATCAACAGCGAAGCCAGCACCAGCGCCTGATCCAGATTGGCGGCGCCCGGGCGGCCCAGATGCCGGTAGATCAAGGTCGTCAGCGTCGTCCACTCCGGTCGCGACAAAAACAGGGTCACGGCGAATTCTCCGACCGCGCTGGCGGCGGCAAAGGCCATCCCGCGGCGCAAGGCCGGACGCAGCAAAGGCAAAGTCACCCGCCACAGCACCCGCGGCGGAGATGCTCCCAGCGTACGCGCCGCCTGCACCATCGTCGGCGGCATCCGGTCGAGCGCGCTACCGATGCCCTTGGCCACGAAAGGATAGGCGAGCAGGGTGTAGGCGGCGATCAGCAAGCCGAGGCTGGCACTCAAGCCGGGATAGAGCAGTAATAGTCCGAACGCCATGCAGACCGGCGAAATCACATAGGGCAGAAAAGCGGCAGCCCGCATCCAGACCCGGGCCCGCCCCGCCATCGCATGCATCACGCCGAGTACGGTCGCCAGCACCAGCGTCATGGCGCTGAAACGCGCGGTATTGCCGAGCGCCGCCAGCGTATCGGGTTCGAACAGCACGCGCCAGGCGGCGCCGGCAGACGCCGCCCGCCAGGCGACGGCCGCCAGTGGCAGACCGCCAAAGAAAAACAGCGCTCCCAGCGCCAGCGCGAGTGCGACGCGCTCCTGCCAGTGCCGCGGCGGCGCGGGCGGCAGGGGATCGACAGGCGCGGGGTGCGCAAGCCGCCGCTCGAACCAGGCATAGATCAGCACGCACACGCCACTGAGGGTCAGCGCCATCAGCGCGAGCGCACTGGCATCGGCGAGATTCAGCTCATAGGCGACCAGGGAATAGATCTCGACCTCGACGGTGGCATAGCGCACGCCGCCCAGCAGCAAAGCCAGACCGAAACCGGAAAAACAGAACAGGAACACCAGGCATAGCGACGCGCCGAGCGCAGGCAGCATCGCCGGCCATTCAACGCGCCAGAAGGCGCCAAGACGGGTCGCACCCAGTGTCCGTGCCGCCGCCAGGCGGCTGGCGGGAAGAGCGGCAAAGCCATCGTGCGCGCCGCGAATGATCAACGGCAGGTTGTAGAACAGATTGCCATACAGCAGGAGCCAGGGCGTGTCCTGCAGATCGGCGCCGAACAGGCCGTGCGGCCCGAACACGGCCAGCACGCCGATGCCGGCCACCAGCGTCGGCATGACGAAGGGAAGCATCAGGACCCGCAGCACCAGCGCTCGCCCCGGAAAGGCGGTACGCGCCAGAACCCAGGCGACGGGCACGCCGATGAGCGTTCCGAGCACGCAGGTAAGCGCCGCCTGTCCGAGCGACCACAGCAAGCGCCAGCGCAAATAGGCGTCGGACAGTACCGAAAAGCGGGCGCCGCTCTCCAGCAACAGGCGCGCAGCGGGCGCGAGTGCCACCAGCAGCAGAAAGACGAGCGGCGGCAGATACAGCCACCGCCGTTCCCGGCGCTCAGCTCTCATCTAGCGCAGAACGACCTGCGTCCAGCGCGCGACCCAGGCAGCGGCCTTGCGATGGATGGTGTTTTCGTCCGGCGTCTGGTGTGCCGCCGGGATTGCAGCGAAGCGCAGCGCCGGGTCGACCGGCGTTGCGTCGACCGCCGGATACATCCACATCGTCGTCTGCAGCGCTTTCTGGACCGCATCGGAACGCATGAAATCGATGAACTTGCCGGCCGCTTGCCGCTCTCCCCCGCCCTTCACCAGGGCAACGCCTTCGACCTGCCGGAACACGGCCCCCGGCAGAGGCAGATTGGCCGTCGGTGACTCGGTCAACTTTTCTTTGCTGTAGAACACTTCGGCCGCCGGGCTGGTGGCATAGCTGAGCACGATGGGGCGCGACCCGCCGTTACGGCTGAAATCGGTGTAATACGCCTCATCCCAGCCCTTGCTGACTTTGACGCCATTGGCGCGCAAACGTGCCCACAGGGCGAATGCCCGGTCTTCGCCAAGCGCACTGATGGTCGACAGCAGGAAAGCCAGGCCCGGACTGGACGTCGCCGGATTCTCCACCACCAGCAGATTCTTGTAGGCCGGACGCGTCAGATCGTCGAGCGTTCGCGGCAACGGCAGATGGTTCTTCGCGAACCAGGCTTTGTCGTAATTCAAGGTGACGTAGCCATAGTCGACGCTCGCGACGCCGCCGGGCAAGCCGACATGCGAGGGCCGGGCGCCGGCCTTCTGCACATAGGGATCGATCACGCCGGCATCGAGAGCCTTGGCGATCAGCGAATTATCGATACCGAACACCACGTCGGCGATCGGATGGGCGCGGGTGAGGATCAGCTTGTTCAACATCTCCCCGGCATCCCCAGCCTTGACGATGACAAGTTTGACGCCGGCCTGGCGCTCGAAATCGGCCAGCAGCGGTTTGGGCAGATCGAAGGAACTGTGCGCAAGGACACGCAACTCGTCGCCGTGGGCGATACCCGCGGCCAGAACGAATGCAATGGCGGACAAAAAGGACTTCATATGACTTCTCCCGGCGATTGGACAGGGTCGCAGGGGCAGGCGAAAAACCGACACGGGTCGATCCATCACGCTCCCTACGCTGGTATGACCCAGATCAGGTTGTTGGGGTCTCTCTCAGCCCTGGCGCGGGCACCCCCGGTGATCGTGTCCGCATTATACCGGCGCGAAGCGCCGCGGCGCCATGCGGATTTGGCACCCCGGCGGCTCCGCCCCGCACCCGCTTCCGTTGCTCAGGCCGGCGCTTTACCTTCAGGTTCCGCCTCGCGACAGACACCGTGGCCAGGCCGGTAGAGACAGCCCCCCAAGTCGCCGGGCAGGCCACCCAGCCGGTCCCGTTGCGCTGGCGCGCAAGACGCCCTGGCGGGCACACCCAAAAAAAAGCCGGAGCCATAAAGGCTCCGGACAAACCATCGCAAAGACAGAGAAGTCACAATGCAACGAGTCGGGTTAGACATCGCGCTTTTTACTATGCAAATCCCATGCCAGAACTTAGATCCGCTATGATGCCTACAAAGGCCATTCGGCAAGGCTTCCCCCGCACCAGCGATGGGCATTATTCTTGCCGAAGCACCAGAATACGACACCACGCACCCGAGATATGTTCTAGACATGGATACGACTACCCCGCAGGGAACGCCATCCGAACCCGCCCTTCGCGCGCCGGAGAATGAAACCACGCTCGCCGCGCTGGCCATGCCGATGGGCGAATCCGTTCTCCATCTCCAGGTCCAGGGTACCGCCGTCTACGGCATACTGAACCGCAGCCGCGCCATGACCGAGCAGTCGGATTTCTTCCGCATGCAGTTTCGCGGCTACGCCCGTAGCGAAGGGCCGCACTGGGAACTGTTTACCGGCGACGACGCCTCGTTTCACAATGTGCACAACTGCGCCTGGGCCCGCGTCGACCATCCGAGCCGCAGCGTCACCTTCGGCCCCAAAGGCGGCATCGCCGTCAGCGACCTGATGCGGACCTCCGGACTCGATATCTTCCTGTTCGCCGGCGTAATCAGTTGGGCCAAAAGCGTCTACCCCGATTTTTCGGTCAGCCCGGGCATGATTACGCTCGTTCCCGCCGCCACCGAAGACGACCGTCGCCGCAAGAGCGCCTTCTTCGCGCGCCAGGGACTCGAATTCGAATGGAAGGACGAGGCGCAACGTTCGGGGCTGTACTTCAAGGACAAGGTCAGCAAACTCATCGGCGTCTGCGATGTCGACACCATCGTCGAGTTCGGTGGCGAAGCCATGCTGCAGGCGCTCGCCAAGCAGGATGAAGAGCGCTACCAGTTGCAGCAACGCGTAGCGACCATGGAAACGCAGACGCGCTCATTCCATGCCGCGCTGCTCAAGGAGCGCAGCACCACGCAGGTATTGGCCGGGCTGCTCATTCTGCTGCTGCTGCTGGTCGTCTGGGTCGTGGTATGAAGCGCCTGCGCCGGACCGTGCCGCTCGCGGGCGAAATCGCGATCAATTTCGTGCTGCCGTGGCTGGCCTATCGCCTGACCGTCACCGGTTTCGGCGAGAGCCGGGCCCTGCTCGCCTCGACGGTGCCCCCGCTGCTATGGAGCGGTGTCGAGCTCGCGCGCCATCGACGCATCGACGCACTCAGCGTCATGGTGCTGGCCGGCATCGTCCTGTCATTGCTGGTGCTCGCGCTCGGCGGCGATCCGCGCGCCATCCTGCTGCGCGAATCGCTGATCTCGGGGCTGATCGGTGCGGCCTTCGTGCTGTCCTGCCTCGCGCCGCGGCCGCTGATCTATTATCTGGCGCGCGCAGGCGTGCGCCGAACACCGGGCCAGGCTGAAGAACAGTTTGAAGCGCTATACCGCCACCGCCCCGGGTTTGCGCGCTCGCTGCGCTTGATGACGCTGGTTTGGGGCGCGGGGCTGGTGGCGGAAACCGCCCTCAAGGCCATCCTCGTCGGACGCTTGCCGGCCGACCGTTTCCTGCTGCTGGCGCCATGGATAGGCTATGCCATCTACGGCGCCCTGCTCGGCTGGACTCTGCTCTACCGCCGCCGCCTGGCGGCGGGGTAAACCTTACTTCGCATCCCGCTGCAACAAACGGTGATGCTCGGCCAGGCGGATCCGGTGCAAGGGAATCATGCGCGTCTTGTGCTTGAATTTGTACCCGAACCAGAACAACGCGAACAGTGGAATCCCGATATACGTCGCGATGATTCCGTTCCAGTCGATTTGACGCGCCATGAAGGCGGCGTAGTTCTGCCCAAGCATGATGGCCAGGCATAAACCGAATGCAAACAAGGGCCCCAGGGGAAACCAGCGCGCCCGATAGTGCAGGCGGTCGAGATCGTAGCCTTGATGGACATAAGAGCGACGGAAGCGGTAGTGGCAGATCGCGATGCCGAGCCAGGCGATGAAACCGGTCATTCCCGACGAATTGAGCAGCCACAGATAGACGGCATTGTTATTCGCCAGCGAGGTCAGGAAACACAGGCAGGCCACCAGCGCCGTCGCATATAAGGCATTGCGCGGCACGCCGTTGTCGGTCAGCCGCGAGAACAGGCGCGGCGCCATCTTGTTGTGCGCCATGGTGTAGAGCATGCGCGTGGAGGCATACATGCCGGAATTACCGGCGGACAGCACGGCAGTCAGAATCACCGCATTCATCAGGCTGGCAGCGAAGGCCAGCCCTGCGCGTTGAAACACCAGGGTGAACGGACTCGCGCCGACATCCTCGACGCCATTCTTCAGCAGCGACGGATCGTTGTACGGCAGGATCAGTCCGATCACCAGAATGGACAAGGCGTAAAACATCAGGATACGCCAGAAAATCTGCCGCACGGCTCGCGGGATGGTCTGGCCCGGCCGCTCCGACTCACCGGCAGCGACACCGATCAGTTCCGTCCCCTGGAAGGAAAAACCGACGATCATCGCCACTCCGATAAAGGCCGGCATGCCGCCGACGAACGGTCCGGCACCATAGGTGAAGGTCGTCAGCCCCGGCGCGAACCCCTTGACGGGTGGATGGCGCATGATGCCGGAGATCATCAGCACGCCGATCGCGATGAAAGCGATGATGGTGACGACTTTCAACAGCGAAAACCAGTATTCGGCCTCGCCGAAGCCCTTGACCGAAAAATAGTTGAGCGCAAAGATCAGCACCAGAAAACCCGCGCTCCACCACCATCCCGGATAGGCGGGAAACCAGTAATGCATGATGATGGCCGCCGCGGCCAGCTCGACGGCAATGGTGACCGCCCAGTTGTACCAGTAGTTCCAGCCGAGGGCAAAGCCGAAGGCCGGGTCGACGAATTCCGATCCATACACCTGGAAGGAACCGGAAACCGGCATGAAGGCGGCCATTTCACCGAGGCTGGTCATCAAAAAATAAACCATGACTCCGATCAGTCCATAGGCCAGCAGCGCGCCGCCGGGTCCGGCAGAGGCAACGGTGGCGCCGGAGGCCAGAAAAAGCCCGGTCCCGATCGAGCCGCCTATTGCCAGCATGGACAGATGCCGCGCCTGCAGCGCACGGCGCAGCCCAGGCTGTTCTTGATTGTTTTCCATAATATGAGGCCGTATCTCTTGGATTCGATCGCAGCACCGCCCCCGCTGGCGATGCGCCTGCGCAATCAGAACCTTGGTTTTTTTCGCGGGGAAACGGCAAATTTTGGCAGCGATCCTGCTGAACTTCCAGCCTTTATCAGATTTTTTTACTGATTTCTTGTCAAATTACGGCAATTCACGATGAACGCCCGCCCAGGCGGGCGGGCGCGACAATAGAGAACGAACCGATGCACGCACAGGTCTGCGCGAACCGGCCCGTCTGGCCGGCAAGGGGCCGGCCCTCAGTCAATCTGCAGCACGAATCCGCCGAGCAACATGCTGCGACAGGCCTCGGCGCTAACCGGCGGACTGAACAGATACCCCTGCAAGGCCTCGCACTTGGCCTCGATCAGCAGGATCATCTGCTCCCGGGTTTCCACCTCATCCGCCACCACGTCCAGGCACAACTCGTGCGCGAGCGCGATCAAGGCGCGTACGATGGCCAGATCGCCGGGATCGTCGGCGATGCCCTGCACGAAGCTGCGATCGAGCTTCAGACGCGTGAGCGGAAAGCGCTTGAGCGAAACCAGGCTGGAATAGCCGCTGCCGAAGTCCTTGAACGACAGTTTCAGGCCCAAGGCGCGCAGGCGTAGCATGGTATCCACACAGAACTTGGGATCGCGCATCGTCGCCGCCTCGCTCAGCCCCAGCTCCAGCGCTCCCGCTTCGATGCCGTGAAGATGCAGCACGCCCTCCAGATCGCCGATCAGGGTGCCGGCAAAAAACAGCCCGGGCGACAGGTTCAGCGACAGGCAGGGCGCCTGCACGCCTGCCTCGCGCCATTTACGCAGTTGCAGGCACCCCTGGTTCAGCACCCAGCAGTCGAGCAGCGGCATCAGGCCGCAGAACTCGGCCAGAGGGACAAAATCGCCTGCCTTGAGTATGCCCAGCCGCGGATGGTGCCAGCACAGTACGGCCTCGAGCCCGATGATGCGCCCCCCCGCCAGCTCGGCCTGCGGTTGATACAGCAATTGCAAGCCGCCATCCGGCTCCAGCGCCGCACGCAACTCGTCCTCCACCTGCTGGCGCTGCTGCGTCTCCGTCCTCGGTCCGTGGCACACCCGGTGCCGGCACACCGCATCGCGTTCGGAACTGCGCAACTCGTATTCGGCACTGTGCATCAGGGCGACTGCATCCGCTCCGTCTTCCGGGTAGCGCGCGAGTCCGCTATAGACCGGCAGCGACCAGAATTGTCCGGCGATCAGAATCGGGTCGCGCAGACGCTCCAGCAACAGCGGAACCCATGCGGACGCGCGGGCGTCCTCGCCGCCGAGTACGATGGCAAACCGAAATGCGCCGATGCGGGCCACCAGGTCGTCGACGTCGAGCCACTTGCTCAGGCGCTCGACCGTATGCTCGAGAACGCCCGCCGCGTGCAGACCGGAACCTTCGCTTTCGCCGACCATCTCGACCGCTCCCAGCTCGATCACGAGCAGTACCATTCCATGCAGCATCGCATGACCGCGACAACGGGCATCCAGCTGCGCCATGAAACGGTCGTGGCCGGGCAGGCCGGTTTCGGCATCGAACTCTTCGT
Organism: Paludibacterium yongneupense DSM 18731; assembly: GCF_000422925.1. Classification (GTDB taxonomy): domain Bacteria; phylum Pseudomonadota; class Gammaproteobacteria; order Burkholderiales; family Chromobacteriaceae; genus Paludibacterium; species Paludibacterium yongneupense. Next base: position 115,314 of record NZ_AUGZ01000004.1, on the reverse strand, counting down.
CCATAACCGATCCCGTCTCGTCCAGCGGAGACAGCGCCCGGTGCAGCTCGACCTCGGCCAGGACGCACCGCACCATTGCGGGCAGCTCGCTCAAATGTATCCAGAACACGAGATCGCTGCATCCGAGGCACATCGCCTCGATCACATCGTTGTCGCAAGACAGGTCGGAGACGAAAATCAGCGGCAAGCCGGACGCGTAGCGATTGCGAAACCGCAGTACCGCCAAACCATCAATACAGCGCAAGGGATACTCGGCCACGATCATGTCAGGCGGACGGTTTTCGAGCTCGCGCTGCAGCATCTCCAGCGACACGATACAGCTCACCTCTCTCGCCAGGCCGGTCGAGACCAGCTGATCGCGAATCCGGAAACCGCCCGCTTCATCGTTTTCCAGCAGCAGCACGCGCTGACAGAGCGCATTGAACGTCACATCCATAGTAGGTCCTTTTCCCGTACCGAGACTTACCGTGCAACAGAAACCGGCACGGAGGGTAGATGTCTCCTTCCGCAGGGAGGGAGGCATAGACCCGGTTCACAACCATCAGGCACCCGGAGCGCAGAGAGTCGGCGCACCACCGTGTCTGCCTACACCAGACTAGTGCACTGCACGGCACCGATACTTGAGCAAATAATGCTTATTCGGCACTGCACCATTGCCCGGCGCGCCGCACCGCAGACATGAAGCCGGCAACGGCCTCGACGAGGCAGAACCGGCCGACGCTTTGCGCCCGGACGGATTCGCACCACTCGAAATGGAAGTCGATGCGACCTCAAGCGGTCTTTTTGACAGGGCGGCGTCTTTTCATGTCAGTCGGCCCTCGTACGGGATTCCCCTTGCATTGATAGGGAAACACTAGGCAAAAGCGGTCAGTATTTGTAAGATAGGCCAAACTGGCCTGACCACCAGACCACAAAAAAGAGGAGTCCGCATGCGCATCACTCATCGTCTGATCATTCTCGTCGTCACCGGCGTCGTCGGTCTGCTGGCGATTGGAGGCGTCGCCCTGCAGCAGAGCGCGCTATTCCAGCAGCGTCTGGATCAAGTCAATACCACCACCCTGCCCGGTGTCGTGCGCCTGCACGACACCATGTCTTCGTTCTACAAGGCCCGCATCGATATTTCGTTTCTGATTTCGGCGCAGTCGCCGGCCGAAGCGCAAGATCGTCAGAAAAGCCTGGCTGGTAATTGGGGCGACTTCGTCGCCGGTATCCAGGCCTATGGTCCGCTGGTCGACGACGATGCCGACCGCGACATCTGGGCGCAGGAGCGGGCGCTGGCGGAACAGGCGACGGCGAAGAAAGATCTGCTGCGCACCAGGGTCATGACCGACCCTTCCCTCGGGCGTGCCGCCTATCTGCAAGAGCTGAGGCCACTGGCCAACAGGATGCAGGACCTGATGGCGCTGCATATCAAGCACAAGACCGGGATCGCGCGTCAGTACAAGGAAAACGCGCTGATCGCCTATCAGCGTGCCAAGTTGATTGAAATCTCGGTCTGCGTGCTGTTTATCGCCCTGCTGGCCATCAACACGCAGATCATCTGGCGTACCGTGGTATCGGCAGTCCGTTCCGCACGCACCGCAATGGTCGAAATCGAAGAAAACCTGGACTTCGCCGCGCGCGCGCCGATCGCACGGGGAGATGAAGTGGGAGAACTGCTCGGCGCCTTCAATCGCTTGCTCGCGCGTTTACAGCAGAGCCTGGGGCAGGTGCGCGACTCGATCGGCCATATCCATTTCGCGGCGGACGAGATGGCGGCCGGCAGCACCCGCATCGCTGCAGCCAGTCGGCAACAGAGCGAGGACTCGGCCAGCCTGGCCGCCGCCATCGAACAAATGACGACCAGCATCGACCACATCGCCGCACGGGCGCAGGAAGCACGCGCGCTGGCTCTGGATGCAGCCGCCAAGGCCGACCAGGGCGGCGGCATCATTCTGAATACCGTGGAAGGCATCCGCCTGATAGCGGACCACGTCAAACAGGCATCGGCCCAGGTCGATGCCTTGCGCGGCCAGGGCGAAGCGATCGCCAGTGTGGTCGGCGTGATTCGAGGTATCGCGGAACAGACCAATCTGCTGGCGCTGAATGCGGCCATCGAGGCGGCACGCGCCGGCGAATCCGGACGCGGTTTCGCCGTGGTCGCCGACGAAGTGAGAAAACTGGCGGAACGCACGCAAAGCTCGACCGGGGAAATTGCCGGCATCATACAGACGATAGAACAGGGCACCGGCGCGGCGGTCGACGGCATGCAGCATCTGCTTGAACGCGTCGACCGACAGGCCGGGGACGCCGCGCAGGCGGGAGATTCGATACAGGCCATCCGCCAGGGCCATCAGGCGGTGATGGAACAGGTCGCCGATATCGCCGCGGCGATCGAAGAGCAAAGCAGGACGAGCAATGCCATGGCGCGCCGGGTCGAGGATATCGCCTCGATGACCGAACGCAACGCCAGCGGCGCCGACGGCGCGGCCGCGACCGCCCGCGCGCTGCGCGGGGAAACCGCAGACATAGAGCGCACGCTATCCGGGTACCGCCTGGCCTGAGCCATGATGGCCGCAGCTCAGCCCGGCATGCGCCGCCCTGCGCGCTCGTCGCCGGAAGACGCCATGCCGTCCGCGCCGAGAAACCCGCCGCTCTGGTGCGCCCATAGACGGGCATACAAACCGCCGCGCGCCAGCAGCGCGGCGTGACGGCCTTCTTCCACGATACGCCCGCGATCCATCACGATCAGACGATCCATTGCCACCAGCGTCGACAAACGGTGCGCGATGGCCAGCACGGTCTTGCCTTCCATCAGACGGTACAGACAGCTCTGGATCGCGGCTTCGACCTCGGAGTCGAGCGCGCTGGTCGCCTCGTCCAGCAACAGGATGGGGGCATCCTTGAGCAGGACGCGGGCAATGGCGATGCGCTGGCGCTGGCCGCCCGATAATTTGACCCCGCGCTCACCGACATGGGCGTCAAAGCCACGGCGCCCGCTCGCGTCGACGAGCGCCAGGATGAAGTCCAGCGCTTGCGCGCGGCTGGCGGCCAGCCGCATGTCCTCGTCGCCGGCTTCGGGACGGCCATAGAGGATGTTCTCGCGCACAGAGCGGTGCAGTAGCGAGGTGTCCTGGGTCACCATGCCGATCTGGCGGCGCAAACTCTGCTGCGTTACGCCGGCAATGTCCTGACCGTCGATCAGGATGCGCCCTTGCTCGAGGTCGTAAAAACGCAGCAGCAGATTGACCAGCGTCGACTTGCCGGCGCCGGAGGGGCCGACCAGGCCGATCTTCTCGCCCGAACGTATCGTCAGCGAGACGTCGTCCAGCACCGCCTGGCTCCCGCCATAGGCGAACGTGACCCGCTCGAAGCGGATTTCACCGCGATCGACGGCGAGGGGCGCGGCCAGGGTGCGATCGGGCACGGCAACCGGACGCGACAAGGTGGCGATGCCATCCTGCACGGTCCCGATATGCTCGAACAGCGAGGCCATTTCCCACATGATCCAGTGCGAAATGCCGTTCAGCCGCAAGGCCATCGCCGTCGACGCCGCCACCGCGCCCACGCCGAGCCGGCCATGGCGCCACTGCCAGAGCGCCACCGCCGCACACCCCGCGACCAACAGAACGTTCAGGCTATGGTTGACGACCTCGAAGCTCCCCACCAGCCGCATCTGGCGATAGGAAGACTGCATGAACTCCTGCATCGCCGAGCGCGCGAACGCCGCCTCCCGCCGCGCATGCGAGAACAGTTTGACGGTGGCGATATTGGTATAGGCGTCGGTGATACGCCCCGTCATCAGCGAGCGGGCGTCGGCCTGCTGCGACGCGACGCGTCCGAGGCGCGGCACGAAATGGAACAGCGTCAGCAGATAACAGGCGAGCCAGACCAGGAAGGGCAGCAGCAGGAAGCGATCGAAAGAACCGACGACGGCGACGATGGAAACGAAGTAGATAACCACGAAAACCAGAATATCGGCGACGATCATCACCATGTCGCGCACGGCCATCGCCGTCTGCATCACCTTGGTCGCGACCCGGCCCGCAAATTCGTCCTGATAGAAACTCAGGCTCTGGCCGAGCAGCAGGCGGTGGAAATCCCAGCGCAGCCGCATGGGATAATTGGAAGAAAGGGCCTGATACTTGATCAGTGTCTGCGCCGCGACGACGAGCGGGCTGGCCAGCACGACCCCGGCGAGCCACAGCAGCGGCTCGCGCTCCATCGTCCAGAACGCGGACGGCGGCACCCGGCCCAGCCAGTCGACGATACGTCCGAGCATGCCGAACAGAACCGCTTCAAAGGCGCCGATGAACGCCGTCAGCAGCGTCATCGCCGCGATCAGACCGCGCAAGCCGCGGGTCGAAGCCCAGACGAAAGCAAGAAAGCGCGCCGGCAATGGCGGCGGTTCGCGCTCGGGATACGGATCCAGCCGCTGTTCGAACCAGGCAAACACGCCGCGCCTCCTTTCACCGGCGGCACGGCGCTTCCGTGCCAGCCACGACAATAGGACAGTGCAACGGCGCTGGCAAGCGATCGCGCAGGCGGCAGCCGGGGCTGGCAAAGCCGGCATCGTGCCGTGCAGCCCCCCCATGGGTGGGGGACCACTGTGCGGGAAGAGGCCGGCGACCGGCCTCTTCCCGCACCCGCTCACAGGACCAGCGTCAGGTCGCCACTCGCATGGCTGCTGCAGGCCAGCACGTAGCCCGCCCCGATTTCCTGCGCCGTCAGCGGCAGCTGGCTGCTAGACTCGACCTCGCCGTCCACCACCCGACACTTGCACGAACCGCAGACGCCGGTGCGGCAGGCGCCGATGATGGGCAGCCCTTCGCGCTCAAGGGCATCGAGCAGACTTTCGCCTGCGGCGATCGTCGCCTGCCTGCCGAAGGCCGGTACCGACAAGCGGTAGCGGCGCGCATCGGCGGCCACCACGCTCGAGCTTGCGGCAAAGCTCTCGCGATGGATCGCCGCAGCCTGCAAACCCGCCGTCAGCAGCGCCGCCATCGCCATATCCATATACCCTTCCTGGCCGCACATATAGACCTGGACGCGCGCCGCACGCGGCAGCAGCGCACCCAGCCGGTCGGCATCGAGACGGCCCGCATGGCAAGAAAGGCGCCCTGTCGGACGCGACAGAAACAGCTCGAGGCGAAAGGTGGGATACTGCGCCGCCAGCGCCTGCAGTTCCGCGGCGAACATCAAGTCATCCTCGCTCCTCGCGCTATGCACGAAATGCACGGCAGCATCGCACCCGCTTTCCAGCACGGCACGCGCCATCGACAGCATCGGGGTTATGCCGCTGCCGGCTGACAGCAGCAGCAGCGCGTCGGGCAGCGCCGCCATGTCCAGACAAAACTCGCCGGCCGGCGCCAGTGCGTCGACCGACATGCCGGCTTGCAGCGTGTCGAACAGCCAGTTGGACACCAGGCCGTCCTCGACGCGCTTGATGCCGAGCGTCAAGGTCTGTGCCTGGCCCGGGCTCGAGGCGATGGAATAGGCACGAAACTGTGCCTTGCCCTCGATGACCGGGCCCAGACTGATGAACTGGCCGGGGCGGAACTCGGCGCGCAAGCCCGTGGGCAAGGCAAAATCGAAACTCGCGCTGTCCGGCGTCTGTTCGCACCGCGCGAGACAGCGCAGTGCGGCCAGGCCTTGCCAGACAGTCGCAGGGGATGAAATCAGGGGCGTCATGAAATCGACTCGCAAAAAACCGGCCGCGCCAGAGCGCGGCCGGCATACCGGCTTTACGCCTTCAGCATGGTGGCCAGGTCGGACTCGACCGTATCGATCAGCGTCAGGCCGAACTTCTCGTTGAGGATGGCAAGCAGGTTCGGGGTGAGGAAACCCGGGGTGGTCGGGCCGACGCGGATATTGCGTATGCCCAGCGACAGCAGGGTCAGCAAGACGACGATGGCTTTTTGCTCGAACCAGGACAACACCAGCGACAACGGCAGGTCGTTTACGCCGCAGCCCATGGCATCGGCCAGTGCCAGCGCGAGCTGGATGGCCGAATAGCTGTCGTTGCACTGGCCGACATCGAGGAAACGCGGGATGCCGTTGATATCGCCGAACTCGAGCGAGTTGAAGCGGAACTTGCCGCAGGCCAGCGTCAGGATCAGGCAATCCTGCGGTACGGCGCGCGCCAGGTCGGTGTAGTAGCTACGCTCGCTCTTGTCGCCGTCGCAACCGCCGATCAGGAAAAAATGGCGGATAGCGCCGGCCTTCACCTGTTCGATCACCGCCGGAGCCGCGCCCATCAGCGCATTATGTGCGAAGCCGGTCGTGGTATAGACCGGTTCTTCGGCCTGAGCGAAGCCGGGCATGGCCAGCGCCGCATCGATGGCAACACTGAAGTCGCTGCCTTCGATATGGGTCACGCCAGGCCAGCCGACGATGCTGCGGGTGAAAATGCGCTCGGCGTACTGGCCGACGTTAGGGTCGATCAGACAATTGGAAGTCATCACGATGGAGCCGGGGAAAGCCGCGAATTCGCGCTGCTGGTTTTGCCACGCGCTACCATAGTTACCAACAAGATGCGGGTATTTCTTGAACGCGGGATAGGCATGAGCCGGCAGCATTTCGCCGTTGGTGTACACATTGATGCCGCGGCCCTGCGTCTGTTGCAGGATCAGTTCCAGATCGTGCAAGTCGTGGCCGGACACCAGGATCGCCTTGCCCGGAACCGCGCGCATATTGACGCGGGTGGGTTCCGGGTGACCGAAGGTCGCGGTTTCGCCCAGATCGAGCATCGCCATCACGCGGTAATTGAGCTGACCGATATCCATCGAGCACTGCAACAGCGCGCCCATGTCGGTCGGTTCCTCGGCCAGGAAGGCCATGATGTCGTGGAAGCGGCCGGCCACATCGGCATCGCTCTGCCCCAGCACGCGCGCGTGTTCCATGTAAGCGGCGGCTCCCTTGAGGCCATACAGGCACAGCAGGCGCAAACCGATCACATCGTCGCCGACCTCCGAGCGTCCGCGATTGAGCAGGAACATCGGCGCGTCGCCGAGCATCAGGGCGCGGCTGGCCGGCAGACGATAGGCGGCGGCGGCCGGCAGGGTTGCCGGTGCGTGCCCCGCTACGGCACAGGCCGCTTCGTAACGTGCCTTGAGACTGTCGCGGAAGGCTTCGGCCCGGCGGCTGAAGTCGACGATGCGCTCGGGATCGAAGTTGACATTGGTCAGCGTAGAGAAGAACGCCTGCGGAACATAGCTGTCGATCTCGGCATCGATCACACCGACCGTGCGCGCGGCCCGCGCATAGATCGAAACGGCCTGCAACAGGTGAACCAGCATGTCTTGCAGATCGGACACTTCGCCGGTCTTGCCGCACATGCCGCGCGCGAAACTGCAGCCATCGCCTTGCGGCGTACGGATGGTTTGCTCACATTGAACACAGAACATGAAACACCCCTAATCGAATAGTATGAGCTAGAGGTATTGCGATAAGCGTGCCAACGATTCAAACCATTGTTTTTAAATGAAATAACACAAAAAATCCGATCCAAACCGAGTCATTATGACTCGGAGAAATCGTGTCAATCCGACTCGGCCGTGTCTTATTGACTCACTCCGAGCCGGCGCGCGAGCCGTTGCAGATTCGCGCGATCCAGTTCCAGGCGGGCAGCCGCCCGGGTCCAGTTGCCCTGCTCGCTGGCCAGCGCACCGACGATCATCCGCCGTTGCAGGTCGTCGACCGCATCGCGCAGGCCGATGGCGGCACTCGCTTCGATGGCGGTCGCGACGGCAGGGGTCGGCTGCGGGCCCGGGGCCGGCAGCTCGAGATCCTGCGCAAACAGGACGGCGCGCTGCGGCGATCGCTGCCGAGCACGCAAGCTGGCGCGCAGCAGCAGATGCTCAAGCTCGCGCACATTGCCAGGCCAGTCGTAAGCCTGCAAGGCCTCCAGCGCCGACGGGTGCAGATCGATGCGGGTTCCGCCCAGGCTCGGCCGCGCCGCATCGAGAAAGTGCCCGGCCAGTTCGGCGATGTCCTCCCGGCGCTCGCGCAACGCGGGAAGATGCAGCGGATAGACATGCAGCCGATGGTAGAGGTCGGCGCGGAAGCGGCCAGCCTCGACCTCGTGCAGCAAGTCGCGATTCGTCGCCGCGACAATGCGGACATCGACACGGATGACGGCATCGGAACCGACACGCTGGATCTCGCCCTGCTGCAGGGCCCGCAGCAACAACGCTTGCAGACCGGGTGCCAGTTCTCCGATTTCGTCCAGAAACAGGGTCCCCCCATGCGCGAGCTCGAATTTGCCGGCACGGTCGGCGATGGCGCCGGTAAACGCCCCTTTCTTGTGGCCGAACAGTTCGCTCTCGGCCAGCGACTCGGGCAGGGCCGCGCAGTTGATCTGCACCAGCGCCTGATCGCGCCGCGCCGAGCAGGCGTGCAAGGTCCGTACCGCCAGCTCCTTGCCGCTGCCGGTTTCGCCGCCGACCAGTACCGGCAGATCGGTCGCCGCCACCAGCGCGATATCCTGCCGCAGGGCTCGCATCGGCGCGCTGTCTCCAATCAGCTCGCCGCCGCGGCGCAACGCCTCGCGCATCAGATCGTGCGCGATCGCGCGCTGATGCTCGCACGACAGCTCGAGCGCGCGCAGCAGCGCCGCGTTGCGCAGCGTAGCGGTGGCCAGCGCGGCGAAAGCCGCAACCACCGAGGCCGTCAGACCGGCGAATGCGTTCTCGGCCAGCGCATCGAGCGTCAGGATGCCGACCGGCTCGCCGTCGAGCGACAAACGGCAGCCCATGCAGGAATGCACGGGCAACTCGCGCTCGACATCGGATGCCAGCAAACCGTCGAACGGATCGGGCAAGTCGCAGTCGTAAGCAAAGCGGACCGGGTCGTCGGACGCCATGATGGCCTGCAAGCGCGGATGCTGCGACGGCAGAAATTGCCGGCCGCGCAACTCGGGCGCCAGGCCCTGACTCGCCACAGGAAAGAGCACGCCGTCCTGCAACTGGAACAGGGCAACCGCCGACCCCGGCAGTACGGTGGCGATCGCCGAAACCAGACGTTGAAACGACTGTTCGCCCGGCATGGCGGCGGACAGGTCGACGGCGATCTGGCGCATCGCGAGGTCGATGGCGTGTTGGGGAATCATGGTGTCGGACACGAAGATGTAAGAACGGGAATGGGCCGGACCCGCCGGTCGAGCCCGCGTGCGGGCCAGTGTAGCCGAACGCGGGAACGGCAACAAGGCGGCACTGGCGCAGAGTGACCGGACCATTGAAATCGCAAGCCAGACCCCGCATCTTAGGATAATGACCGATGACACTCTGCCACCTCCACCCGGATCAGACACCGAGACCGCCCCCACCATGCGCATAAGCCGTTTTCTGATACTGGCGACCGCTTTGCTCGCCGCCCTGCATGTCTATATCGGACTGCGGCTATTGCCGGCCCTGCCGCTCGATGCGGGCGGCAGAACGGCTGCGGCCGTCGTCCTGCTGCTATCCTGCCTGCTGATTCCGATGGCCGTCGCCAGCCGCATGGTCGCCCGCCAGTCGCTCGCCGACATCATGGCATGGGCGGGTTCGCTGGCGATGGGCGTGTTCTCCTCGCTCCTGGTTCTGACGCTGCTGCGCGACCTCATCCTCGCGCTGTGCGCGCTGCTGGCTCCGGATGCCTACGCGCGCCTGCGCGGGATCTCTGCCCTCGCGGTCCCGTTCGCTGCGCTCTTTGTTTCGCTGGTCGGCTTCGTCAATGCCCGCCTGCGGGCTCAGGTGGTCAAAGTCGATGTCCCCATCTCCGGGCTGCCCGCCGCACTGGATGGCTTCACCATCGCCCAGATCAGCGACATTCATGTCGGCCCCACGATCAAGCGGGGCTACCTGCAAGCCATTGTCGGCGCGGTCAATGCGCTGGACGCCGATCTCATCGCCGTGACGGGCGATCTGGTTGACGGCTCGGTCGAGCAGTTGGCAAACGAAACGGCGCCGCTCGCGCAACTGACCGCGCGCCATGGCGTCTATTTCGTCACCGGCAATCACGAGTACTACTCCGATGCGGCGGCATGGACGGCCGAAATTCGACGCCTCGGTCTGACCGTGCTGCAGAACGAACATGTGCTGGTACGCCATGGCAAAGCCCTGCTGGTCGTCGCCGGTGTCAACGACTACGGTGCCCGCCAGTTCGATCCCGCCTGGCACAGCGATCCGCACGCGGCACTGGCCGGTGCGCCCGCCGCCGATCTCAAGCTGCTGCTTGCCCACCAGCCACGCAGCGCGGTCGAAGCCGCGCGCGCCGGCTTCGACCTGCAACTGTCGGGCCATACCCACGGCGGCCAGTTCTGGCCATGGAATTTGTTCGTCCGGCTGCAGCAGCCGTTTACCGCCGGGCTGCACCGCATGGATGCGCTCTGGGTCTACACCAGTCGCGGCACCGGTTACTGGGGGCCGCCGAAACGCTTCGGCGCCCCCTCGGAAATCACGCAGCTGCGTCTGGTAGCCGTCGACTGAAGCCCGTCCCCGTTGCGACCGGTCGAGCGAAAGCGCTTGTCGCGGCCGGCAACAACAATTAGTATTGATAATCATTATCAATGCTAGGCGGGGTTTTCCCCTGCCGCCGCGAGCCATACCGTGCTGGAGCAGTATTACCAGGAACTTGTCCACTTTGCGCGCCAGCGCGCACCCGATCGCGACACTGCCGAGGACGTCGTGCAGGAAACCTACGCCCGGGTACTGGCGATGGCGGGCCAGGTCGTGCTGCAGCACCCGCGCGCCGTACTCTACCGCACCGCACGAAACATTCTGATCGATCATTACCGCCGCGAACAGGCACTGCCGCCCGCCGTCGATGCAAGCGGCGAGGTGTCCTTGCCCGCCGCGCCCGACTGCGATCCCGAATGGCATCTCATTCAGGCGCGATGCACGAGCGCCCTGCTCGGAACGATTGCCGCCTTGCCGCAGCGCTGTCGCCAGGCCTTCATCCACTTCAAGTTCGATGGCCTCGCCCAGGCGGAGATCGCGCAAGCCATGGGCATCTCGCGCAATATGGTCGAAAAACACGTGATGAACGGCATGCAAGCCTGCCACCGCTGCCTGGCCGCACTCGACGGGTGAGCGCGGCAAAAAATATGCGCAGCCCGGGGTCAGGATTCGGCGAGCGGCTACGTCTACATTGATAATGATTCCCATTTCGATATAGAAAGACGCCATGCCCAACCACGCAGCACGCTCACATCTGCGCCTCCTGTCATCCTTGGTCCCGCTGGCCCTGACGCTGGCCTTCTCCCCTGACGCCCTGGCCGCCGACGACCCGGCAAGGGCGGATGCCGCGACGCTGGCAACGGTCAATGTCGATGCGCAGTCGGCCACCGACGTCCCGACCGAAGTCAGCGGCGACTACACCGTACGCCGCAGCTCAAGTGCGACCGGACTCGCACTGAGCCCGCGCGAAACTCCGCAGTCGGTGTCGACGGTCACCCGCGCCAAAATGGATGATTTTGGACTCACCAGCGCCAACGACGTCCTCGAAACGACCACCGGCGTGGTGGTGGAAAAAGTGGAAACCGACCGGACCTATTACACCGCGCGCGGCTTCGACATCACCAATTTCCAGATCGACGGCAGCGGCGTTCCGTTCACCTCGGGCAATGCGCTGGGGGATATCGACACCGCGGTCTACGACCGCGTCGACGTGGTGCGCGGCGCGAGCGGCCTGCTCTCGCCGACCGGCAACCCGTCAGCCACGGTGAATTTCATCAGCAAGCGGCCCACGGCCGAGTTTCAAACGTCTGGAAGCCTCACCTTCGGCTCCTGGGGCGACAAGCGGCTCGATCTCGATGTATCTGGACCGCTGAACGAGGCCGGCACCGTGCGCGGGCGCGTGGTGATGGCCAAGGAAAAATCCGACTCCTGGCTCAAGCGCTACTCCCACGACAAAACCGTGTTCTATGGCATCATCGAAGCCGATCTCAACCCCGACACCACGCTCGCCCTGTCGTATACCCGCCAGGAAAACAAGGCCGACAGCCCGCTCTGGGGCGGACTGCCGCTGTACTACAGCAACGGCAGCGCCACCGACTACGACAGCTCGACCAGCACCTCGGCCGACTGGGCATACTGGAATACGCGCGATCAGCGCGCGCGCGTCGAACTCACGCGCCGCCTGGGTGGCGACTGGAAGGGCCGTGTCGCGCTGACCCTGCGCGAACAGCGCAGCGACGGCCGCTTGTTCTATCTGTACGGCACGCCCGATGCGAGCACCGGGCTCGGCCTGTATAGCTATCCCTCCAGCTATGTCTCCGATCTCAAGCAAACCCTCTTCAATGCTGAAGCCAGCGGCAGCTTCGAACTGGCCGGTCGCCGCCACGAGCTCAGCTTCGGCGGCATGCTGTCGCGCTCGCACATGCATGACCGTTCGGGTTACGGCACGATAGGCAGCGAACTGGACACGGACCTCGCCGACTGGGATGGCAGCTTTCCCGCCTCCTTCGACTCCAGCTCCGACGGCAGCGACTATACCGACCGCCAGTTGAGCCTTTACGCCGCGCTGCGCTCCCATCTCGACGCGGCCACCAGTGTGATCGCCGGCGCCAGCGCCACCCGGGCCGACAGCTCGGGCAGCGACTACGGCCTCGCGCACGATGCGTCGGATAGTGCGATCAATCCCTACTTCGGCCTGGTCTACGACCTCGACCGCCATATGTCGGCCTACGGCAGCTATACCCGTATCTTCACCCCGCAGCCCGAAAAAACCGACGCATCCGGCGCGACGCTGGCCCCCGTCACAGGCTGGAATCAGGAGCTCGGTCTGAAAAGCGAATGGCTGGACAAGAAACTGCAAGCCTCCCTCGCCGTATTCCGCACCCGGCAGAACAACCTGGCGGAGCAGACCGGCATGGACGGCACCCGTTATGTCTATGCCGGCACCCAAGTCAGCTCGCGCGGCTTCGAGGCCGAAATCAGCGGCCGTCCGCTGCCGGGCTTGCAAGCCAGCCTCGGCTATACCCAACTCGCGCTCGTCGACGCCGACGGCGATGCGACACACACCTATACCCCGCGCCGCCTGATACGCGCCTCGACCACCTACCGCCTGCCCTTCCTGGAACGGGTCAAGGTCGGAATGAACGTCGCCTGGCAATCGCGTATCTGGCGCGACCAGGGCGACGGCATCACCAGCACGCAGAAAGCCTATGCGCTCGTCGATCTGATGACGAGCTACGACCTCAATAAATCGCTGACGGCAACCCTGCGCCTGAACAATGTCGGCAACGTCAAATACCTGGCGAGCCTGTACACGACACAGTCATACTACGGCGCACCGCGCAACGGCAGTGTCTCGTTGAGCTGGAAATACTGAGATGCGTCCGTTGTTGCTCAAGCTGCACCGCTACTTCGGTCTGGCCGCCGCCGCGTTTCTGTTCGCGGCAGGCGGCAGCGGGGCGCTGATTGCCTGGCACGAAGAGCTCGATGCGTGGCTGAACCCCGGCTTCTTTCACGCCCGCACGCAGGGAACGCCGCTGCCGGCGGCGGAACTGATACGCCGCGTCGAAGCCGCAGACCCGCGCATCAGCGTTCGCTACCTCCCCTTGACCACGCGGCCCGGCGACAGTCTCATCGTCCAGCTCGACGCGCGCATCAACCCCGCCGACGGACGTCCGTATCGCCCCGGCTACGACCAGGTGGCCCTCGATCCCGTCAGCGGCGCCGTACTCGGCAAACGGCTGTGGGGCGAGGTCGCCATGGGGCGCGAGCATCTGATTCCGCTCCTCTACCGGCTGCATTACACCCTGCTGCTCCCGGTCCGGCACGGCGTCGACCTCGGCGTCTGGCTGATGGGACTGATCGCCATCGGCTGGTTGTTCGACAGCATCGTGTCGCTCTGCCTCGCCTTCCCCTCGCCGCGCAGCTGGCGCAAATCGTTTGCCTTGCGCTGGCGCGAGGGCGGCTATCGCCTGCTGTTCGACCTCCACCGCTCTGGAGGCGTCTGGCTGTGGGGAGTCCTGACCCTGCTCGCGCTGACCTCGGTCGCGATGAATCTGCGCGAAGAAGTCGTACGCCCCGTGCTGTCGCTGTTTTCCACACCGACACCTTCGCCCCTCAGGCAAAGGGGCCAAGCTCCGTCTACGGCATCGGTGCTGCCCCCCGAGCGCATCCTCGCACTCGCGGCGGCGAGCGCGCGCCTCGACAGGATTGCCGATCCCGCTGGCGGTCTGTATATCGCGCGCGCGCAGAATCTGTACGGCGTAGGCTTCTTTCCCACCGGCGAACCCGCCGCCGGCATGGGAGCGACCTGGCTCTACTTCAACGCCGCCAGCGGTGCGGTGCTCGGCGCAGAAGGCCCCGGCCGCGGCAATCGCGGCGATCGATTTCTGCAAGCCATGTTCCCGCTGCACAGCGGACGCCTGTTCGGGCTGGCGGGTAGGGTGGCGATTTCATTGACCGGCGTGGCCGTAGCCATCCTCAGCGCGAGCGGTGTCCTGATCTGGCTGAAAAAGCGCCGCGCGCGCCAGCGCAGCGCACGACGCCGCATGGAGAATGCCGCATGACACACTCCTCCCCTCGGCGCCCCATTGCGCTGAAGCCCGGCTGGATTCTGGCCGCCATCGTTCTGGCCCACTTGCTGCTGCTCGGTGCGCTCGCGGCGGGACACACGGCATCCATGCCGGTCGCGATCACACCGCCGACCGTCATGGGCAGGCTGGTTTCGACCCCGCATCCCCGGCCGGCCCCGGCCCCCCCTCGCCGCACGGCGCCTCCCATCGCGCCGCATCATGACGCACGACCGCTTCCCGCTCGCCCCGCCGCGACAGCGGCAACGCGGGCGAGCCGCCCGGGCAGCTCCGCCGCGCCAGCGCCGGCGACGACTGCCGCACCCGCGAGCGCCGCCCCGCCCGCCCCGTCGCCCAAGGACGAAGCCGCGCCGACACCGCCGCGCATCGACGCCAGCGGGCTCGACAATCCAGCCCCGCTCTACCCGGCTGCCTCGCGCCGTCTGGGGGAGCAGGGCCAGGTCTTGCTCGACGTACATATCCTGGCCGACGGCCGCGTCGGCGAAGCCCGGCTGCGCCGCAGCAGCGGCTTCGACCGCCTTGACACCGCCGCACTCGCCGCCGTGCGCCGCTGGCATTACCGCCCCGCGCACAGAGGCGATGAAGCGATTGCCTTCTGGTATGTCCAGCCCATCGCCTTCACTCTCGACCCTTAACCCGGAAAGACCCGCACCATGACAAACACCCCTTATGGACTGAGCCAGCTGTGGAGCCAGGGCGACCTGGCGATCAGGACCGTCGCCGTGCTGCTGTTGCTCATGTCGATCGCCTCCTGGTACGTGATCGCGCTGCACGCGCTGCGCGCCTTGCGCCTGCGCGCCGCAGCCCGTGCCAGCCACGGCTTCTGGCACGCCAGCACCTTCGCCGACGGCGTCGCCCGGCTGGAGGCGGCAGGCGACAATCCCTTCCACCACTTGGCGGAAGAAAGCCGGCAGGCGGTGCAGCACCACAACGACAACAAACAGGACCTGCACGGCCAGCTGAGCCTGGCCGCATGGTTGAGCGAGAGCCAGAGCGGCACCCTGGACGAATGCGCAGAACGACTACAACGCGGGCTGTCCATCCTGGCCTCGGTCGGCTCGACGGCGCCCTTCGTCGGCCTGTTCGGAACAGTGTGGGGCATCTACCATGCCCTGGTCGGCATAGGCGTCGCCGGCCAGGTTGGCATCGACAAAATCGCGGGCCCGGTCGGCGAGGCGCTGATCATGACCGCCTGCGGTCTGGTGGTCGCCATTCCCGCCGTCCTCGGCTACAACGCACTGACCCGGATCAACCGTCGCACGATAGGCAGCCTGCAGCGCTTCGCGCGCCAGCTGCACGCCTATTTTCTGACCGGATCGGCGCCGGCGGGCAGCGCCGCACGGGGAGACGCGCAATGATGCCGGGCAATCGGAGTGACAGCGAAGAAGCGCTTAGCGAAATCAACATGACGCCGTTGGTCGACGTCATGCTGGTGCTGCTGATCATATTCATCCTGACCGTGCCGGTACTCACCCACGCCGTCAAACTGGAGCTGCCGCGCGCCGGCAGCCCGCCCGTCGCCAGCCGGCCGCAAACCGTGCTGTTATCGGTGCAGCGGGATGGCACCATCGTCTGGAACGACGAAAAACTGACGCCCTCGGCGCTCGATGCGCGCCTGGCCGCAGCCGCGGCACAGGCGACACCGCCCGAAATACAGATTCGCGGGGATCGCAAGGCGGAATATGAAGCCGTGCTCAAAGTCATGGCCGCAGCCCAACAGGCCGGGATAGTGAAACTGGGGTTCGTCACCGAACCCGGAACATGAAGCCGGGAGCGCGGCGCGGCGCTCCCGGCCCCGGACTCAGACTTCGCGCCGCAGGGACGCCATGTCGATCACGAAGCGATACTTCACATCACTGTCCAGCATGCGCTGATAGGCGCCGTTGATGTTCTGGATATCGATCATCTCGATGTCGCAGGCGATGCCATTGGCGGCGCAGAAGTCGAGCATTTCCTGGGTTTCGGCGATGCCACCGATGGCGGAGCCGACCACCGACTTGCGTCCCATGATCAGCGAAGCGGCATGTACCGCCGGCTCCAGCGGTTCGATCAGGCCGACGAGCACATGCGTGCCATCGCGCTTGAGCGTCGCCAGATAGGGATTCAGGTCATGCTGATGCGGCACCGTATCGAGGATGAAGTCGAAATGGCTGCTCACGGCCTGCATCTGCGCCGGGTCGGTGGACAACACGACATGGTCGGCTCCGAGACGGCGCGCTTCGCTTTCTTTGCCGGGGCTGCGGGTGAACAAGGTGACTTCCGCGCCGAAAGCTTTGGCGAATTTGAGCCCCATATGTCCAAGACCGCCCAGGCCGATGACGGCGATCTTGTGTCCGGCGCCGATTTTCCAGTGGCGCAACGGCGAGTAGGTGGTGATGCCGGCGCACAGCAGGGGCGCGGCGGACTTGGGATCCAGCGTTTCCGGCAGGCTCAGTACGAATTTGTCCGAAACCACGATCCGTTCGGAATAACCGCCATACGTCGGCAGGCCATCATGGCGGTCGATGCCGTTATAGGTCAGGGTCGCATGCTCGTCGCAGTACTGCTCGAGCCCTTCGGCGCAGGATTCGCAGTGCTGGCACGAATCGACCATGCAACCTACGCCCACCATGTCCCCCGCCTTGAAGCGGGTGACCGCCGCACCGACGCGCGAGACGCGGCCGATGATCTCGTGCCCGGGCACCATCGGATACAGACTGTTGCCCCACTCGTTGCGTGCCTGATGGATGTCGGAGTGACAGACACCGCAATACAGGATGTCGATCACGACATCATTGGCGCGGGCATCCCGCCGCGTAAAGTTGAAAGGCGCAAGTGCCGAGGTGGAAGAGTGCGCGGCGTAACCGCGGATAGTCAAAGCCATATGATGCTCCCGTGGTGTCAGAGGACATCCCCCCGCCATGCGGACGGATAGTGGCCACCATTATTGAACAGGGTCGGCGCGGGCAGAA
The DNA here is from genome assembly GCF_000422925.1 of Paludibacterium yongneupense DSM 18731. GTDB lineage: Bacteria > Pseudomonadota > Gammaproteobacteria > Burkholderiales > Chromobacteriaceae > Paludibacterium > Paludibacterium yongneupense. The sequence goes on along the minus strand of NZ_AUGZ01000004.1, from coordinate 97,860 downwards.
TACCCGTTCCTGCGGATTACATGCCTATTTGTGCAAAGAGCCGGAGTCCGGGTGCTGCTCATCCCCATTGTTTGCTACATTTATCTTCCCGAACAGAGTTACGGAGCAGAAGCATGCACGACCCGACCGAAATGGCGCGCCTGATCGCGGCCTTGCACACGCAGGACGGGGCACGCCCGACCGCATTGCCCGGCGTTTCGCTGTTCAGGGTGGAACACGAAGTGCCGCGGGCGCCGGTGTTCTACGAACCCGGCATCATCGTGCTCGCGCAAGGCAGTAAAACTGGCTACTTCGGCGACAGCAGCTATATTTACGACCCCGACCGCTATCTGGTGATGTCGGTGCCGCTGCCTTTCGAATGCGAAACCCGGGCCAGCCCGGACGCTCCCCTGCTCGGGGTGCGCATCGATGTCGAAATAGGGCAGCTGAAAACGCTGATCCTGCAAATGGAAGAAAGCCGCGACACCATGCTGGACACCGAGACCCACCCCGGGGCGCCGATGGCTTCGGTCGAGCTCGACGCCGGGATGCGCGATGCGGTGCTGCGCCTGCTGCGCATGCTGCACGATCCCATGCAGCGTCAGATCCTGGGGCCGCAGTACGCGCGGGAAATTCTGTTTCGCGCACTGCAAGGCAGCCAGGGATCGGCCTTGCGTGCGCTCGCAGGCCGGCACGGCAGTTACGGCCGCATCGCCCGCACGCTGCGCCGCATTCATACCGAATACGCCTCGCTACTCGATATCGACACTCTCGCGCGAGAGGCCAATATGAGCATTTCGGCCTTTCATCACAATTTCAAGGAAATGACACTGACGTCGCCCCTGCAATATCTGAAGAGCGTGCGGCTGCACAAAGCCTGGCTGCTGCTGGTTCAGGACGGATTCAGCGTCAGCGCCGCGGCCAATCTGGTCGGCTACGAAAGCGCATCCCAGTTCAGCCGCGAATTCAAACGCTATTTCGGACGCAGCCCGGCGCTGGAACTCGCCGCGACCCGCGACATGACGCACGCTCAGGGCAGCAATACCGCCGCACCGATCAGGGCGCCGGACCTCAGATCGGACAGAGCCGAATTGGCCTGATCCAAAGCATAGCCACGCACCTCGGTGCGAATCGGCGTCGCGGCCACGATGTCGAGAAAACGCAGCCCGTCCTCGCGCGTCAGATTTGCGACCGAACGCAAGCAGCGCTCGCCCCACAGTTCGCGATAGGGAAAAGCCGGGATATCGCTCATGTGAATCCCGGCGCACACGACCGTCCCGCCTTTCCTGACCTGGCCCAACGCAGCGGGGACCAACTCGCCTGCCGGCGCGAAAATCAGCGCGGCATCGAGCGGCTCCGGCGCGCTCGCATCGCTGTCGCCGGCCCAGGCCGCGCCGAGGCGGCGGGCGAAATCCTGCGCCGCCGAATCGCCGTTGCGGGTAAACGCATGGAAGCGCCGCTGCTGGTAGTTCAATACCTGGGCGAGAATATGGGCGGCCGCACCGAAACCGTACAGGCCGATGCAGCGCGCGTCCGGCACCATGGCCAGCGCGCGGTAGCCGATCAGCCCCGCACATAGCAGCGGCGCCAGTTCGATCGCGGGAACCGTCTCCGGCAACGGAAAACAATAGCGCTGGTCGGCTACGGTGTACTCGGCATAGCCGCCGTGGATCTGGTAGCCGGTAAAACGCGCGGCATCGCACAGATTTTCCCGCCCGCTCGTACAGAAGTCGCAACATCCGCATGTCCATCCCAACCACGGCACCCCCAGGCGCTGTCCGACAGTGAAAGCACCCACCCCCTCTCCCAGCGCCGCCACGCGACCGACGATCTCATGCCCGGGAACGATGGGCAGCCGCGGCTCGGGCAATTCGCCATCGACCAGGTGCAGATCGGTGCGGCACACGCCGCATGCCTCGACCCGCAGCAGAACCTGACCCGGTCCGGCCTGCGGCAGCGGCAGGTCCACCTGGCGCAAAGGGGTGCGCGGCGACTCCAGAATCATGGCCAGCATGGACTTCTCCCGCTACGCTGCATCAGTGTCCGCTCGGCGGCTCGTCGATCAGAATCTGCCCGGTGACCGTGACGCCGATTTCCGACTCCCCGGCCTCCAGCGGCGCGGGCGACGGCCCGGCGGACGCAGCCAGGGCGCGCATCATCACCGGCGCACGCGGCCTATCGTTGCCGCCCACGGTCAGCTGCTTGATGCGATACGGTTTGCCGAAGACATCGGCGATGGCCTGCGCCTTGGCGCGAAAAGCGGCGATGGCATCGAGGGTGGCGGCATTCTCCACGCTCATGCGGGTTTGCGCCGAGGGCTGCGCCTGCAACCTGGCAATGCCCAGCGTGGTCTGCCACGCAGCGATCAGTTCGGATAGCACCGTCGCATCCTGCGACTGCAGCAGCAATTCTGAGCGCATACGCCAGCCATCGATGCGCCCGTCCTTGCCGTAGACGGGAAAGGTCTGGGTCGCGCCGCTGCGCACCCGTACGCCCGGGTAGCGGCGGGCCGTGACCAGGGCCGCGGCAAGCTGCTGATTCACCATGCGGGCGACGGCGCTGGGCGAAGCCCCGCCTGCCTCCGAGAAGGCGACCGCCTCGAACTGATCGTTAGGAGCGCTTCGGGTCGACTCCGCCGACAGGTCGATGCTCATCGCCGCGGCCAGCGACGGCAGAATCATCATGACGGTCGCCATGAACAAGGAACGGAGAAACGGACAGCGCGAGCGATGCATGGTGCACCCCCCATCGATACGATACGGAACACCTTACGTCGCATGGCGGCGCATGGCAATATCCGCCACCGCGCACGGACGGCGGCGGCTCAGTAGAACCGCTTCTGCAAGCCTATCCGGGCCGCCTGCGCGATCCCGGCCCGGAATTCGAGCCGGAAACAGTCTAGCAAGACACCAGCATCATGGCTGTTCGCAAACCGGGTTCGAGATTCTGCGAAGGCAGCGGCTTGGCATAGAGTGTGGAGAACGGGATCCCGCCGACAAAACCGGTCGAGAGCAACAGGCCGGTGGTCGGCACATCGGAACCGGACACCTGCAGCACCATCGTCGGCATGGTATTCGCCGCGATCGGAACGCGGCCTGTGCCGTAAAAACCGAGGCCCGCCGCATTGCGCGAGTGCGCGAGCGCTTGCCGGCGTCCGCCGCCAGTCTGCTCGCGATTCCGGCCATCCTCCTGCGCACCGTGCCTGCCGTCGCCATCCTTCCGGACATCATCGCAACTGTGATACAACATTACGGTACCGGGCTGGCGATAATCCCGATCGACGACGAGATGCCCGGCATCCAGATCGGGCAGGTGTGGCATCCGCGCATGAATCAGGATGCGCTGCACCGCTTCGTCAGGGAGCAGACGGCGGCCGAAACGGCCGGCGTGATCGCCCGCGCACGGCGAAGCGCCGTACCCTGAACACGCGCCCCGCTCCTTTCTATCGTCAAGGAAGACTGCCATGCACTGTATCGTTCTGCGCCACCTCGCTTTCGAAGACCTCGGTCTGCTTGCCGACGTTCTGACGCGCAAAGGTTTCGTCATCGACTACCGCCAGGCCGGCGTCGACGCCATCGCGGAAGGCGAATGGGACGATGCCGAACTGGTCGTGGTGCTCGGCGGACCGATAGGCGTGTACGAAGACGGGATCTACCCCTGGCTTGGCGCCGAGATCGCCGGCATCGCCCGCCGGCTGCAGCACGGACGCCCGACGCTGGGCATTTGCCTCGGCGCCCAGTTGATGGCTGCCGCGCTCGGCGCGCGCGTCTACCCGGGCCCGGCCAAAGAGATAGGCTGGTCCGCACTCGCCCTGACCGAAGCCGGACGTGCCTCCTGTCTGTCCGCCCTCGAAAACGAACCGGTGCTGCATTGGCATGGCGATACCTTCGATCTGCCGGCCGGCGCCGACTTGCTCGCCTCGAGCGCGCTGACTCCGCACCAGGCCTTTTCCTGCGGCGACAAGGTACTCGCACTGCAGTTCCATCCCGAAGTGTTCGGTCCGGACATCGAGCCCTGGCTGATCGGCCATGTCGACGAATTGAAACAGGCCGCGATCGACATCCCCACCCTGCGCGAGCAATCGCACGCCGCGCGCGGACGCGCCGGTGCGATCCTGATGGAAAACTGGCTGCAAGGGTGCGGCTGGAAAGACTGAAGAATTCAGTCGGCGGACATGACCAGCAGATAACGGCACGCGGCCGCCTCCATGGCGGTGAACGTCAACGGCCGGTCGACACAAAAATCGAGGCAGTCGCCGATCTCCAGACGGTAGGACTCGCTGCCATAATCGACCCCCAGCACGCCGGCAAGCAACCACAGACGCTGACGGTACGGCTTGCCCTGCCAGGGCGGATACGCGATCCGCGCCGACGGCGGCAGTTCGACCTCGACCAGTTCGACCCCGGTCGCTGGATCGCGCTCGTTGACCTGCCGTCGCAGATAGCCGGCCTCGGGATCGCGCCACAGCGCCTGCTCCGCACGCCGGCGCAACCGACGCGCGGGGCCGGGTTCCTCCTCGACCAGCAATTGCGCGAGCGATACCCCCAGCCCCGCTGCCAATCGGCCGAGTATCGTCGCGCTCGGGCTGCTGTCCCCGCGCTCGATCTTCGAGATCATGGCGCGGCTCACGCCGGACACTTCGGCCAGCGCGGCGAGCGACAGCGCCTTGTGCCGGCGCAGCGCCAGCAAGCGTGAAGCGATCAAGGTTTCGATAGTCATGAGCGCGGTTCCGGAATGTTTACAATAGGAGATGCCGCGTCTACTATAGTAGAAATCATTCTTTCCGGAAAGGGATCGCATGCATCGGGTCGACTGTAACGAGCAGCGCCACGCGCGCGCCATTCTCGACATTTTCAACGACGCCATCGCCAACTCGACTGCGCTCTACGACTACGCGCCGCGGACGATGGAGACGATGACCGCCTGGTTCGCCGACAAGCAAGCGCAGGGGCTGCCGGTCATAGGCTATGAAAACGAACAGGGTGAGCTGCTGGGCTTCGCCAGCTACGGCGCTTTCCGTTCGCGCCCCGCCAACAAGTACACGGCCGAGCATTCGATCTACGTCCACCCCGGGCACCGCGGCGCCGGCATCGGACGCCGCTTGCTGCAGGATGTCATCGCCGCTGCACGCGAGCGCGACATGCACACCCTGATCGGCGGCATCGATGCCGACAACGAAGCCAGCATCACCCTGCATCTGCGTGCGGGCTTCGTCCACGCGGGCACCGTGCGCGAGGCGGCGTTCAAGTTCGGCCGCTGGCTCGATCTCGCCTTTTACCAACTGATCATGGATACGCCACGGCACCCGGTCGACGGCTGAAGCGCCTCCGCCACTCCGGCCGCGCTTACTCGCCCATCATCTTCAGGCAGCCCAGGGGCCGGCTCGTCATGGTGATCGCACTGTCCAGGCCGACCAGCGTTTTGCGACAACCGGTCGCGAAGACCTCCTGCTGCGCGTACGGCATCGCGTCGACCTCGCTGATGTACGGGGTCGCATTGACCCGGGCAACCACCTCGGCGGTGTAGGCGTTATGCTCGACTTCGATCGCCCACATCTGCCGGCCATAGTCGGCGGCCTGTGCCAGCAACTGCGACAGCGCGGTCGGGGAGTCGACGCGGCCGGTAAAGAAAATGCCGCCCTTGCTTCCCTGATGCTCGTGCACCCATTGTGCGTCCCGATTGCCGCGCGACTCCAGAATCGTGCGCCGATTGATGCCGAGGGCATCGATCTCGTCCACGATGGCGGGGTTGGGGTCGGTCTTGAAATACAGCATGAAATTGAAAGCGCCGTCGCCATCGGCGGCGACATAGTCTTTCAGACGGTAGACATCGAATTTTTCCTGGTACTGCGCCTTGTAGCGATCGAATTGCGCGGAATCGATCGTACTCAATGTCACGGCCACGATCTGCTGCGAGCGCGGCAGATGCGACAAGGGCCGCAATCGCCGGCCGGCCGCGGCGATGCCGGCCTTCTGCGCGGGCGAACCATCGTAGACGATGTATTCGCGACGGCCGCCAGGGCCGGTGAGCGCCAGTATTTTCTTATTCGCTGGCAGGCGGCTCAGCACCGTGGCGCCGGGCGGGGCGGAATGCCGCTTGTGTGCGGAAGAGAGAAAAGGAACGATGTATTGGGTATCGTCGTGAGCGACGACCCAGCTGCCGTCGCTCAGGGTCCGGATCGACACCTTCACGAAATGCAGCTGCTGCGACAGCGGCTTGTCCATGTTGGATTCGCGCATCTTCACCAACTGCTGCGGACAGGTATTCTGGCCATGGCACAGAAGCAGCGGAAAAAAATCGAACGGCCCGTCTTCGTGCGCGATGACCCGCCCCGCCTCGCCGGGCGCTGCGGGGTGCGCCGATAGCGCGATCTTGCCCGGGACGGTCGGATCGATAGGCTCCCCGGCAGCGCACAGGCCGGCAGCGCCGAGAAAAAGAATGGCTGGAACGGTATTGCGCAGTTTCATGCCGGGCTCTCAAATTCGAAGTCGATGACAGACGACTATACTGCACGATGCTGGCCACGAGGGGAATGGCCGACAGCCACTCCCCTGTCGAGATCGAGACAGCGTCCTCTATCCGCAAGACGTGCAGCCCGCCCCCCGACGGCGTGGCTGCCGCGCCGTCGGGGCCGTCGTCGTACCCGTGGAATCAGCGCAGCACGTGCGCGAAATCACGCACCTGCTGCAGCGCCCCGTCGACCCCGCTGGCAGCCAGGGTCTCGACCAGACGGCTGCCGACCACGATCAGATCGACGGCGCCGGCAAGCGCAGCGATTTGCGATGCCTCGCGGATGCCGAAACCGAGCGCCAGCGGCAGATCGGTATGGCGGCGCAAACGTGCGAGCGCCTGCAGCGGTACGGCAGCGGCGGAGCGGGCCGCCCCCGTGGTCCCGGTCAGGCTCACGTGGTAGACAAAACCGCTGGCGCCATCCAGCACCGTACTCAGACGCGCCTCGTCCGTGGTCGGCGCCGTCATGCGGATCAGATGAATGCCGGTTTCCTGCGCGGCAGCGACATAAGGCGCGGCGGGCTCCACGGTCAGATCGACCAGTAACAGGGCATCGACGCCGGCGCGCCGGGCATCGCCGAGAAAACGCTCGACCCCATACTGCAGCACCGGATTGAAATACCCCATCAGCACCACCGGCGTCACGTCGTCGGTCTCGCGCAAGCGCGCGACGAGTTCCAGAGTGCGGCGCACCGTCTGCCCGCCCGCCAGCGCTCGCAAGTGAGCAGCCTGAATCACGACGCCATCGGCAACCGGATCGGAAAAGGGCATGCCCAACTCGATCACATCGGCGCCGGCTGCAGCGAGCCCTTGCAGCAGGCGCAGGGACGTATCGAAATCGGGATCGCCGGCCGTGAAATAGGTCGCCAGCGCACTGCGTTTTTCGCCGCGCAAACGCGCGAGAGTCTGATCGAGACGATTCATGCCGCATTCTCCTGATAGTGCAGGACGGTTGCCAGATCCTTGTCGCCACGCCCGCTCAGGCAAACGACCAGCAGGCTGTCCGCCGGCAGGGTCGGTGCCAGCTTGCGCACATAAGCCAGCGCGTGCGCGCTTTCCAGCGCAGGCAGGATGCCCTCGCGCCGGCACAGCCAGTGGAAAGCCTCCAGCGCCTCGGCATCGGTCACCGACTCGTAACGCACGCGACCGCTCTCGAACAGTTGCGCGTGCTCGGGGCCGATGCCCGGATAATCCAGCCCGGCCGAAACCGAATGCGCGTTCTGGATTTGCCCGTCCTCGTCCTGCAGCAGATAGGTCATATTGCCGTGCAGCACGCCCGGGCGCCCCCCGCCGAGGCTGGCCGCGTGCTTGCCGCTGTCCAGCCCCAGCCCGCCCGCCTCCACACCGTAGCAACGCACCTCAGGATCGCCCAGCAAAGGGTGAAAGAAACCGATCGCGTTCGAACCGCCGCCGATGCAGGCCACCATCGCATCCGGCAGGCGTCCGGTCTTGCTCAGCATCTGCTCGCGCGTTTCCAGTCCGATCACGCGTTGGAAATCGCGTACCAGACGCGGATAGGGATGGGGCCCGGCGGCGGTGCCCAGCAGGTAGTAGCTGCTGTCGACGTGAGTGATCCAGTCGCGCAACGCTTCGTTCATCGCATCCTTGAGCGTGGCGGTGCCGGTGTGCACCGCGCGCACCTCGGCACCGAGCAGCCGCATGCGCTGCACATTGGCCGACTGGCGCTCCATGTCCTCGGCCCCCATGAAAATCACGCACTCCATGCCGAACAAGGCACAGACCGTCGCCGTGGCGACGCCATGCTGGCCCGCCCCGGTTTCGGCAATGATGCGGCTTTTGCCCATCCGCTGCGCAAGCAGGATCTGCCCGACGCAGTTATTGATTTTGTGGGCGCCGGTATGATTCAAGTCCTCGCGCTTCAGATAGATGCGCGCACCGCCGAGATCGGCGCTGAGATTGGCCGCGAAGAACAAGGGGCTCGGCCGCCCGACATAGTCGGTGAGAATCTCGCGGTAGCGCTGCCAGAAAGCCGGATCGGCACACGCCGCTTCGAAGGCGAGCGTCAATTTCTCAAGCGCCGGCATCAAGGTTTCCGGCATATAGCACCCGCCGAAGCGACCGAACAAGCCGGCAGCATCCGGACCTTCGCCACAATAGGGTTGGCTCGAGCTAGACATGGCAGTCTTTCCTGTTTGAATATTTTTAACAGCCTAAAGCTTCAAATACGGTTACGGTAGCGATATATTTGACCATCAGGCTGTCAATATTTCTAACAGGCAAGGATTCCGGTGCGCCGTCTCCCCCCACTCAACGCGATCCGCGTTTTCGAAGTCGCCGCCCGCTGCCGCAGTTTCAGCGCCGCCGCGCACGAGTTGTGCGTCACCCATAGCGCGGTCAGCCACCAGATACGGATACTGGAAGACTGGCTCGGGCAGCCGGTTTTTTTGCGCCATGCAGGCGGCATCGCCGCCACCGCCTCCGGACTCGCATTGCAGCAGGCGGCCGCCCAGGCGCTGGGACTGCTGGAGCAGTGCTGCACCGATATTGCAAAACAGGTGACGGCAGACGATATCGTGCTCGGCGCGCCGGGCAGCTTTCTCGCCAACTGGCTGATCCCGCGTCTCGAGCGCTTCGAGATGCGGCACCCGGAAATCCGCCTGCGGCTGCAGACCGCCTCCGGGCTCGCCCCGCTGCAGCAAGGCCGCGTCGATGTACTGGTGCTCGGCGGCGAAGGCGCCTGGCCCGACACGATAGCGGCAGTGGCGCTGCTCGACGAACGGGTCGGCCCGGTCTGCGCGCCCGACTACCCGACCCTGCCGCTGCAGGCCTCCGACCTGCCATGCCTGCCGCTGCTGCATACCGCTTCGCGCCCACAAGCCTGGGCCGGCTGGGCTCGCGCGCAGGGACTGGACCCGGACACTCTGCGGCAGGGGCGCCGTTTCGACCATCTACCGCTGATGCTGGAGGCGGCGGCGGCGGGGCTCGGGCTTGCCATCGCGCCGGCACTGCTGGTCGAGCGCGAATTGGAAAGCGGGCGTCTGATCGCTCCGCTCGGCTTTGTCGCCAGCGGAACCAGTTTCGATATGTGCGTATTGAGCGGAAGAAAGGACGAAATCGCCATCGCCCGGATACGGGAATGGCTGCAACACGAAGCGGCACGCTGACAGGACGGGGCTCAGATCGCGGAGAAAAACGTCGGCGGCAACGCCACAGCCGGCTCATGCCTTGGCGGCGCGTGGACGATGACGCTATTATGAATCGCAACGGCCGCTGCCGCGGGCTGCCCCTCGGACGGCACCGCGCCATGGCCCGTCCGTTCTCGCAAAAGCCCCGGCCGGGGGCGTACCGCTATTCCGCCCTGCAGGGCGGGGTTTAGACCGTCCAAGGACACACGATGAGCATCGATTCCGACCTGATCCGCGCCTTCGCCCCCGGCGACGTGCTGCGCGTCACGATCAACCTCGGCAACGCCCTGCTGGCGAAGCAGGACGACCCGACCGCCGGCCCCTATGGGGTATCGGTCGATCTCGCGCACGCCCTGGCCCAGGATCTCGGCATCGGGCTCGAGCTGCAGCTGTTCGACGGCGCGGGCAAGGCGGTCGAAGCGGTGCAAGAACAACGCGCCGATCTCGGCTTCTTCGCCATCGATCCCTTGCGTGGCGTCGGGCTGCACTTCACCCCGCCCTATGTCGTCATCGAAGGGAGCTATCTGGTTGCACGCGACTCGCCCATCCGCAGCAACGGCGACGTCGACCACCCCCGGCACCGGGTGGCAGTGGGCCGCGGCAGCGCCTACGACCTGTATCTCAGCCGCCATCTGCACCAGGCGCAGATCGTGCGCGCGCCAACGTCGGCGGCCGTCGTCGATACCATGGTCGAGCACGGGCTGGATGTCGCCGCCGGCGTCAGGCAGCAGTTGGAGGCCGATGCACAACGTGTCGCCGGCTTGCGCCTGCTCGATGGCGGCTTCATGCGCATTCACCAGGCGATGGCCTTGCCCGCCAGCCGCGGCCGTCCGGCTTTCGACTGGCTGGACGCCTGGCTGGAAGCCAAAAAAGCGTCCGGCGCCATCGCCGCCTTGCTGACCCGGCACGCAGTCAAAGGGGCGGCGGTCGCCGCGCCCGGCTATCCGTCCGGTTTGAATTTTGGGTAAGCTCACAGACAGAGGACTATCGCGTGACGATACTGGAAACACCGCGCCTGACCTTGCGGCAAGTCGAGACCGAAGACGCCCCCTTCATTCTCGAACTGACCCGCGACCCCTCGTATATCGCCTCGATTCGCGATTGCGGCCTGAACACGCTGGACGACGCCCGCACCTTTATCGAGCAGAACATCCGCAGCAGCTATCTGAAGAACGGGCACGGCCTGTATCTGGTCTGCCGCCGTTCCGACGGCCAGGCGCTTGGCATTTGCGGCCTGCTCTACCGCGACGCCCTGCAGGAAACCGACATCGGCTATGCTTTTCTTCCGGCCTGGCACGGTCAGGGCTATGCGTTCGAAGCCGCGCAGGCCTGCCTGCGATATGGGCACGAGGTGCTGGGCAAGACACGCATCGTCGGCTTCACCAGCCTGGACAACCGCGCCTCGGTGCGGCTGCTGGAGAAACTCGGCCTCAGCTACCGACACCCGGTTCCCTTCGGCGACGGCCGTGAAGCCTGCCTGTTCGACTGAGGCCGTGCCGGCGACGCACCCTGCCGACGTCGATGCCGCGCTGTGGATGCCGGGCGTCCCGCCCGAGTTCGAACATCCGCGCGACCGGGCGGAATTCCGCCGGCCCGCACACCGTCCCGGCATCGAGCTGTATCGCGCGCATATCGTGCGCTATGCCTTCGAGCCTCACTCCCACGACGGTTTTGGCCTCGGCGCGATCGAATCGGGCGTAGAGCGCTTCCGCTACGGTGGCAGCGAACACCTGGCGCCGCCGGACTCCATCGTCCTGATGAATCCGGATGCACTGCACACCGGGCGCGCCGAAACGGCCGACGGCTGGCGCTACCGCATGCTCTATATTGCACAAGAAGCGATAGAGACGATCAGCGGCGAAGCCGGCTGGTGGTTCGAAGACGCCGTCCGGCGCGATGCCCGCATCGCGCGGCGCGTCACGGCACGGCTTGAGGCGCTGTGGCGAAGCACGGATCCGCTCGCCTTCGACGGACTGCTGGTTTCCTTGCTGGCCGACGTCCGGCACCATGCCCGTGTCGCGCATCCGGCTGGCGCCGCGGATGCAGGGCGTTTCGCCACGGTCATCGACTATCTGCATGCGGCCCTGGCCGATCGCCCGACGCTGGACGATCTGGCAGCCGTGGCCGGGCTCAGCCCTTTCCATTTCCTGCGCTGCTTCAAGGCGCACTACAACGTCACGCCGCAGCAGATGCTGATGGCCTTGCGATTGCGCGAGGCCAAGCGTCTGCTTGCCTCGGGCCTGCCGCCGGCGCAGGTCGCGGCAAGCACCGGCATGGCCGATCAGGCCCACCTGACCCGCTCCTTCGCCTGTCGTTACGGCGTGACCCCCGCGCGATACCAGCGCCAGGTCCGGCAATAGCAATCCGGTACAAGACGGCGCCCCCGCCCGCCCTCAGAATGGATGTCTTCAAATCGGGGGAGCCGGGAATGTCGGCAGGAATTGCGTATGCTCTGGCGGCAGGCTTGCTGTGGGGATGGGTGTTCATCGGGCCGCTGCTCCTGCCCGCTTACCCCGCCGCGCTACAGTCGGCCGGGCGCTATCTCGCCTTCGGTCTCATCGCTCTGCCGCTGGCATGGCTGGACCGTGCCGCCCTCGCCCGTCTGACGCGGAGCGACTGGCTGGAAGCGCTCAAACTCGGCGCCATCGGCAACCTGCTCTATTATCTGTGCCTGGCCGGCGCGATCCAGCGGGCGGGCGGACCGCTGCCGACCATGATAGTCGGCACGCTGCCGGTGCTCATATCGATCTGTTCCAATGTCCGCAACGCACAGCGCGATGGGCATCTGCCATGGGCCAGGCTCGCACCTTCGCTGTTCTTGATCGCCGCTGGAATTGCCTGCGTGAACCGGGACGAGCTCGCCGCGCTGCGCCACGAAACGCACGCCGCGCCCCATGCCTATTGGCTCGGCGCGATGCTGGCCCTGGCCGCCGTCGCCTGCTGGACCTGGTACCCCTTGCGCAACGCCGACTGGCTGCGTGCCCACCCCGAGCGCCCCCCCGGAACCTGGGCCACCGCGCAGGGGGTGGCAACGTTGCCGCTCGCTCTCGCCGCTTACGCCCTGTTGTGGGGCTTCAATAGCCTGCGCGCCGACGATTTCGCCATGCCTTTCGGCCCGCAGCCGCTGCGCTTTATCGGCCTGATGGTCGCCATCGGCCTGTTCGCCTCCTGGCTCGGAACCTGGTGCTGGAATGAAGCCAGCCAGCGGCTGAGCACCGCGCTGGCCGGACAGTTGATCGTATTCGAAACGCTGGCGGCGCTGGCTTATGCTTTCATGCTGCGCGGCCGCCTGCCGGGCGGAACAACCCTGCTCGGTATCGCGCTATTGCTCGCGGGGGTGCTGTGGGCCGCCCGGGTCAAGCCCGTGCATAGGGCAGAGCCGCTGACTTGAGCCCTGCGGTTCACAAAACGCCGGCGCGGGTCTCGCCGGCCGCAAAGCAACGCACCCCGGCACGGCATTCAGCGTTTCACCGGGCCGCAGATCCCGCGGCAAGAGGCTGCCTGCAGCCTGTTCCAGCCCGCACCGCGGCTTGCTCAGCATAGCGGCCAGGATTTCGTCCATATCAATTGCGATTCGTCTCATGGCATCCCCTCCCGAAATGGGTAAAGATGGCTCTTGAAGCGGCGCACCATTCCGTCAAACGCTATATAATAGATAAAACGATTCCGGGGGGGAATGATGGAACTGCGTGATCTACGCGCCTTCGTACTGCTGGCCGACGTTCTGCATTTTCGCCTGGCGGCGGAAAGACTGCATGTCACCCAGTCGGCGCTGAGCAAACAAATACAGCGGCTGGAGGCCGAGTACGGCCTGCCCTTGTTCGTGCGCGGCCCGGTTGCGACACGGCTGACGCCGTTCGGACGCGTGCTGTTCGAAGACGCCAGGACCGTAGTCGAAAGCGCGAACCGTCTCGCGCAGCGCGCCGCGCTGGCCGCGCAGGGGCTGGAAGGCACCTTGCGCATAGGCTTCGGCACCTCCACCCGCATTCTGGCGCCCCGTGCGATCGCGGCGTTTCGTGCCACGCGCCCGCATGTACAGATCCAGCTGCTGGAAATGTCGGCCCGGCACCAGGTCGACGCCATGAACGAAGGGCGGCTGGACCTGGGTTTTTGCCGTCTGCCGGAACCCAAGGGCTGGCCCGCGACGCCCCTGATACGCGAAGCTCTGGTCGCCATCTTTCCTGCCGACTACCATGCCGAGACACCGCTGGCCCAACTGGCCGACCTGCCGCTGGCCATGCACGACCGCGCCCGTTCGCCGGGTTTCCACGATCACGCGATGAGTTTTCTCGCCCGGCAAGGGATTTCGGTTGCCACCATCGATACCGTACCCGGGTTTTCATCGGTGCTGGCACTGGTCGAAGCGGGCGTCGCCTGGGCCATCGTCCCCGCCTCGACCCTCGTCGGCGAGCACCAGTTCCACATCCGGACTTTTGATGCCGAAGACGCCTATTGGCAGATAGGGCTGATCCGCGCCCCCGGTGAAGCATCGCCGCTGATGCTGGCGTTCTGGGATGTCGTCGCCGGCATGCCGATCGAGGGCCGCATCCCGCCCGCAGCCTAACGCGGAATGCTGCCGGGAACAAGAATGTCGCGCCCCACGGCACGGATATCGGTATGGCCGCAGAAGGCCATGCTGAGGTCGAGTTCGCGCGCGATGATCTGCAACGCTTTATCCACGCCGGCCTGCCCCAGCGCCCCGAGCCCATAGAGGAAGGCGCGGCCTATCATCGTACCGCGGGCGCCCAGCGCCACGGCCTTGAGGACATCCTGTCCGCAGCGGATGCCCCCGTCCAGCCAGACTTCGATGCCCGTACCCACCGCATCGACGATCGCGGGCAAAGCCGCGACCGAGCTCGGTGCGCCATCGAGCTGGCGGCCACCGTGGTTGCTGACGATCAAGGCATCGGCACCGCTGGCGAGTGCATGGCGCGCGTCTTCCGCATCGAGAATGCCCTTGAGAATCAGCTTCCCTCCCCAGCGCCGCTTGACCCACTCGATATCGTCCCAGCTCAGACGAGGATCGAACTGCTGCGCGGTCCAGGCCGCCAGCGAAGCCATGTTTTCCACGCCCTCGACATGCCCGACGATATTGCCGAAGCCGTGCCGCCGGGTCGCGAGCATGCCCGCGCACCAGCGCGGCCGGGTCAGCAGGTGCAGCAGCGTGGCCGGCGTCAGCCGCGGCGGCGCCGACAATCCGTTTTTTGCATCCTTGTGCCGCACGCCGAGTATCTGCAGATCAAGCGTCAGCACCAGCGCATCGCACCCTGCCGCCCGCGCGCGATCGATCAGGCTTTCCATGAACGCGCGATCGCGCATCACATACAGCTGGAACCAGAACGGCCCGCTCGTATGCGCGGCCACATCCTCCAGCGAACAGATGCTCATGGTCGACAGGGTAAAGCGGACGCCAAATGCTTCCGCCGCACGCGCGGCGAGAATCTCGCCGTCGGCATGCTGCATCCCGGTCAGACCGGTCGGCGCAAGCGCCACCGGCATGCTTACGTCGATGCCGGCCATGCGGGTTTCAAGGGAACGGTGTTCGATATTGCGCGCCACGCGCTGCCGTAACAGGATGGACTTGAATGCAAGTTCGTTGGCGCGATACGTGCTCTCGGTCCACGAGCCGGAGTCGGCATAGTCGTAGAACATCCTGGGCACGCGACGGCGTGCGAGACGGCGCAGATCTTCGATGTCATGGATAGCGGGCATGGCGCACTCCCGATAATGTCCAGAGCACAAGGTAGCGCAAATCGCCGAACTTGCATATGGCATATCGCCATCCCCTGGCCAGGCGGTGGCGGCGATCCGCCCAATGGCAGGCGACGGGCAAGACAGGAAAAAACTCCGCGCAGCGGAGCATGAGTTCCCTGGAGAGGAAGGCCGGGCATGAAGCCGGAGACTCGCCGCCCGGCTGATGATTGCAGCCTAGAGGCAGGCGGCGGCGCGCGGAATGCGGCAGCTTGCCGCACCCGCCTCGCGCTTCAGCGCAGGACGAGCCCCACGGTCGCCGCATAGAGCCCCAAGCCCACCGTGACGGCGATCAGGCTGCCCGCCAGCACGGCGTAGCCCCCGCGCAGGCGGTAGGCGCCGGGCAGGCGCCGCGCGAGCAGAAACAGAAAACCCAGGACGATGGGCAGCAACATGGCATTCATCACCTGGACGCCGACGCCTATCGCCACCAGATTCGCCCCGCCTCCGACCGCGAGCGCGGCCACCGTCAGCACCAGAATATAGCTGGCGTAAAACACAGGCGCCTGCCGCGGCGAGTGCTCGAGGGTGTGGCGATAGCCGAGGATTTCGCCCAGCGCACGCGACGCGGTCAGCGTCACCACGATGGCCGCGATCAGCGATGCGCCGCTCATGCCCATGCCGAACAATAATTTGCCGCCGCCAACCCCCAGGAAGGGGGCGATGGCAGCCGCGATGTCGCCGACCGAGTCCAGCGCCACATGCCGGCCTGAATGCGCGAGCGTGGCGGCGGTCACCACCAGCACGGCGGCCATGATGGCCTGAGTCAGCACCGCGCCGATGGCGGTATCCCAGCGCGCCGCACCCAGATCGGCCAGTCCCAGTTTTTTCTCGACGACGGCGGACTGCTGGTAGAACACCATCCACGGCATGATGACCGCGCCGATATTGGCCGCGACCATGAACAGATAGCCTGGATCATGCAGCGGCATGCGCGCAGCCCCCGCCACCATGTCCGCCGCCGCCGGATGCGCCTGCCAGGCGACCAGAACAAAGACGAGTTCGAACGCGCCCAGAGCAAGTGCAATACGCTCGACCGAAGCATAGGAACCGGTGAGCACCATCAGGGATAGCCCCCCCACGGCCAGGGTCAGCGACAACCAGACCGGAACGCCATACATCTGCCCCACGCCCGCGAGCCCGCCGAGTTCGGATAGCAGGGCACCGAGGCAGGCCAGCAACAGGGTCGCCGCCGACAACCAGGCCCATCCTCGTCCGAACTGGGAGCCGATCAGCTCGCCATAGCCTTTGCCCGTCACGATCCCGAGGCGCACGGTCAGCTCCTGCACGATATAGAGAATGGGGATCAGAATGACTTGGAGCAGCAGCAGGGAATAGCCCCATTGCGCCCCGCTCTGTGCCGCGGTCAGCACGCCGCCGGCATCCGTATCGGCCAGCATGACGGCGAGGCCGGGGCCGGCTACGGCGAAAAAGCGCAGACGTCCACCAGGCAGGGAAAGGACTGAGGAGGTGTTCTGGCTCATGACGCACTCCGTTGAGCGTGGGGCTATACTGAGTATCGTACAAATGATATTGATTCGCAATAGCATTTGCGCCCCCCCCGCTTCACGGTCCGTCGCGTTCACCCAGAACCGGCTTTTTGGCCCAGATCGCCAGGTAATCGTTGCTGACGTGGGCGAAAATGCCCTGCCGGCTCAGCTCGCCCAAGCGGCGGTCGAAGGCGGGCAGCCATTTCAGGCAGGGACTCGCGCGCGAAAAAGCGACGTAGTTATCGGCATGGGTGAGATACGGCTGCAGGGCAGTGAAATGGCCCAGCTTGTGCTGCGCCGCCATCCAGGCCAGTCCCGGATAGAGCCCTATGACGGAATAGTCGACGCGGCCATACTCCAGCAGCTTGAACAGCTGATTCAGATCGGAGGTCTCGGTCACTTGCAAGCGCCGTTGCATGAACTCGTCGAAGCCTCCGCCGAATACATTACCCAGTGCGATGGCCCCGCGCCGCGCAATCAGATCGTTGCGATCGCGGAAAGGAAAAGGACGGCGTACATCGACAAAAGCCACCACCGGATTGCTGAGGGCGGGATGGACGCCGAACGCCAGAAAAGCCGTGCGCTCGGGCGTGATCTTGAGGGTGGCGACAACATCGACATCGCCGCTGCGGGCGAGAGCCAGCACGCGCTTCAGAGGACCGACATAGCGCACCTGGTATGGGACATGCAGATCGTCGAACACGCGAGTCGCAACGGCAATGCTCGCCCCCTGCAAGACCTCGCCATCGTACCAGTGCAGCGGCGGATAGCTGGGATCGGCCGAGATGACCAGCCGGCCGCAGCCGGCGGCATACGCAGGCACGGCCGCGACCAGCCATAGCAGAACGGCAACACACGGCAGACGGCGCATGGCATTCCTCGCACGATGGGCATTCCCGCCAGCAAGTCGATGGCGGGGTGCCGACCGTAACGGGACGGTCTCATCCGTCCCGTCATTCCCTTGTCATTATAGCTGGAACTGCCCCAGCGCGCCGCGCAGGCTCTCGCCTATGCTGAGCACTTCCTTGCTTTCCGAGTGCGCGGCGGCCGACATCTCGTTGACTTGCTGGGCGAGATGCTGAATCGCCTCGACATTGGCGCTGATACCGCTGATGGTTCGGCTCTGCTCCTCGGCGGCGGCGGCGACATGCACATTCATGTCGTCGATGACATCGATATTGTCGCGGATATGTTGCAGCGAGGCCCCCGCTTCGCGCGAGCGCAACACCGTCGACTCGACCCTTTCGTGGCTGCGATCCATCGCCTCGCCGGCGCTGCGCGCCGCGCCTTGCAGTTTGTCGAGCATCGCCGCGATTTCGCTGGTGGACGCGCCCGTCATCTGCGCGAGCTTGCGCACCTCGTCGGCGACCACGGCAAAGCCGCGACCGGCTTCGCCCGCACGCGCCGCTTCGATCGCGGCATTCAGCGCCAGCAGATTGGTCTGGTCGGCGATGCTGCGGATCACATCGAGAACGCGGGTTACCGCGTCGCAGTCGTTGCGCAGCGCAATGATGCGCTCGCGGGTTTCGGTGATCTCGCTTCCCAGCTGACCGACCTGCTCGACGGTATCGGTCACCACACCGACCCCTGCCTGGGTCTGCTGCTTGGCCTCGTGCGTGCTCGAGGCAGAGCGCGTGGCGCTGCTGGCGACGTCGAGCGCGACGCTCGACATCTCGTTCAGCGACGAAGCGGTTTCCTGTGCCCCCTCCAGCTGCTTGCGACTCGCGCCGGACACCTCGCTGGTGCGCGCCGCCAGGCCGTCGGCGGCGGCCGACAACTTGTTGGCGGAACCGATGACCGTCCCGATCAGGCGGTGCAGATTCTCGATAAAGCGATTGAAGCTGCCGGCCAGTTCGCCCAGCTCGTCATGGCTGGAAATGACCAGGCGCTTGGTCAGGTCGCCGCCCCCTGCGGCGATTTCCCCCAGCGCATGATTGATGCGCGCCACGGGCCGCGTGACGAGCGCGCGCACCATCACGGTCAGGCTGAACATGACGCCGGCCAGCGCACACAGCACTGCCACGACCACATAGAGCAAGGTGCTGCGAACCTGCGCCCCGACCGAGTCGGTGCGGAAATCGGCACTGACTTCGCCCAGCGCATTGCCATCGTCGCCGGTAAGCTTGATCGTCTGGGCCTGCAGCGAATCGGCGGGCACCGCCTGCTCCTGCTTCATCTCGCCCAGCACCTTGCCGCGCTGATCGGTGACACGCAGGTGATAAATGTGACTCTGTTTGATGAACGAAGCCAGAATGGTGTTGATCTGCCCCCCATCATAGGTAAACACCGGGTCTCGCAGCACAATGCCGAGCACGTCGGAGCTTTCGTTCATTTTCACGTGCAGGTCGCGCTGCGACTGCTGCGAGACCACGACATAAGCTCCCCCCAACACCAGCACGGTAATGACGACAACGACCAGGCTGACAGTACGGATCAGACGGGCGCTGATCGAATTTGCTCCAATATTCATGATGTACCCTTTCGCGGTGACCACAACCGGTTGCCCAGATCAGCCTTTAGTATTTGGAGATATTCAGCCACAACTCCGGACGATTGGTCGGCGTCTGCGCCGACATGTACGGATTGGGAATGCGGATCACCAACCGGTCTTTCAAGCGGGACTGGGCCAGCGCATTGGCGACCAGCGGGTTGCCATAGAACAGTTTGTCGTAACTCCCGTCCTTGATCGCGGTTTCGAAGCCGCTACGGATGGCCTCGGCCAACTGCGGCTTGTCTTTGGAGACAAAGAAATACATAGCAAACGGGTAGACCAGAAGGATATGTTTCTCTACCTCCAGATTCAGCGCCTTATGCTGCTCGACTTCGGACCAGGGCTCATGCACCGCACGCGGAAAATAATCGAAACGGCCGCCCTCGAGCATGGGAAACAGGTTCGGATATTTGACCGGCGTCACCACCGGCAGATTGGCCGCCTTGAGCACGGCGGTATCCCCCCAGAACCGTCCCTGCCCCGCCCGCAGCTTCTTCAGATCTTCCAGCGATTTCACCTGATCGAATTTCGGCTGATCGCCTTTGCGGATGATGAAAATCCGATACCCGAGCATGCCTTTTTCTATGGGAATGCGTACAGGAATGAGTTCCTGCTCGTACTCGGGCTTGGTGCCGGCCCACATCACCGTCATCTTGCCCTCCTTGATGTATTCGACCGCCCGCGCCTGTTCGGCAAACTGAGGCAGTGACTGGAAGCGGGCCCCCGGCATCGACTTCGACAAGGCCAGTTTGAGGACGGACAAGGCCAATTGCTCTTTCGGTTCATTGGCCAGATTGGTGATCACGGTTTCGGCTGCGACCGCCCGTGCCAGGCAGAGTGCCGACAGCACGGCAAAACCGGAATACTTGAAAAACGAGCGCATGAGTCGGTCTCCCTCCTTCCCCGCCGTATCCGGCTCCCCCCGGGCAACCCCGCCCCCGAGTACCGCCGGCCTGCGGTTTTATTGTCGATGAGCAACATGCCCCGTTCCGGACGAGGCTTGAATCGTTACGCCTTGGCTGCGCAAACCCGGAGAGTGTGCCTTAACTCGCCGCCCCCGGAGGACGTGCCGTCTGCGCTATCACCAATGGGTACTTCATTTGTATTGTAGTCTTCATACTACTTAACATTTTATCGTTTTGTCGCGCGAAAGCTTGAGAAATACTTAAGGACAGGTGAAAAACAGGAAAAAAAGGAGAATAAGACAGAATAACAGGTAAAAACGCGGCGGCTGACAGCGCTGTCAGCCGCTGAGAGCGTACGTTTAAATGCAAAATAAATATTTACGGAAAAATGCGAACTATCATCATCATCGTTGCAGCCCGCCACGACCACGCTTACGCCTGCGTAGCCCGGACGGGGATCAGCCAGGCAGCGGCAAACGGCTTGAAGCTTTGATTTCCCGCAGCGCGAGACTGGAATGAATCGAATGAATCCCCGGAATTTTGCGCAGGACCTGCTCGACGAAATCGCTGTATGAATCCAGGCTCACGGTCACGACCTGCAACAGATAGTCGGCGTCACCCGTGATCTTGTGGCAGGAAAGAACCTCGGGATAGGCCTGGATGATCTGCTCGAAACGATTGGGGGCATCGTCGGTGTGCACGGCAAAACCCAGCCGGACAAAGGCCAGCACATCGTAGCCCAGTTTGCGCCGATCGAGATTGGCCTGATACCCCTTGATATACCCTTCGCCTTCGAGACGCTTCAACCTGCGCCAGCAGGGCGTCACGCTCAAGGACAGCTGCTCGGCCAGCTTGGGGTTGGACAGGGCGCCGTCCTGCTGCAGCAGACGCAAAATAGTCAGATCGGTCGCATCAAGTTGCTGTACGAGTCTGTTTGCGCTCATTCTGGCATTCTAAAGAGTCTATTGTTCTCACAGAATACGGTCAGCGCGAAAGGAATAGCAATACCTGTTCCTCGCGGCCGGGCCATACTTATATCTTTCCCGCAACGGCAGGCAGCGTCCCCATGCTTACATTCTATAGTCCCGCCCACCAGCTCCATCACGCGACCGAATTGAAAGACGGCGTACTGATGCCCTGTTTCGAGACGCCCAGCCGGGCCGAGACCATTCTTGCCCGGGTGCGGGAGCAGGGTCTGGGCGAGGTACTGCCGCCGGGCGACTATCCGGCCGAGCGTTATGCGCGCGTGCATACCCCGCGCTACGTGCGCTTTCTGGAAAAGGCCTGGGGCGAATGGAGCGCGACCGGACGCCGGCACGATGCCCTGCCGCTGATCTGGCCGGTTCGCGATATGCGTAGCGATATCGAGCCGGAGTACATCGATGGCAAACTCGGTTTCTATGCGATGGACGCCGGGGTGGCCATCACCGCCGGCACCTGGGAGGCGGTGCGCGGCAGCGCCAATCTGGCGCTGACCGGCATGGACCGGCTGAGCGCGGGCGGGCAAGACAGCGCGTTTGCGCTGTGTCGCCCGCCCGGTCACCATGCCGCCGCCGAATACATGGGCGGCTATTGCTACCTGAACAATGCCGCCATCGCCGCCCAAGCCGGCCTCGACGCCGGCGCCCGCCGCATCGCGATTCTCGATGTCGATTTCCACCACGGCAACGGCAGCCAGAGCATTTTTTACTCGCGCCCCGATGTCCTGTTTGCCTCCATCCACGGCGACCCCAAACGCTCCTATCCCTATTTCCTCGGCCATGCCGACGAAAAGGGCCACGGCCCGGGCGAGGGCTTCAACCACAACTACCCTCTGCCGCACGGCACCGACTGGTACGGCTATCGAACGGCGCTCGAGCATGCAGGGCGCACCATTGCGACGTACGCTCCGGATGTAGTGGTGGTATCGCTGGGCGTCGACACTTTCAAGGATGATCCGATCAGCCACTTCAAACTCGGCAACGAAGACTATCTGCGCATGGGCGCGGCCATTGCCGCCATCGGCAGGCCGACGCTATTCGTAATGGAAGGGGGTTATTGGGTGGATGATATCGGTGTCAACGCGGTGAATGTCCTGAGCGGATTCGAAGCCGCGCGCTGAGCGATAGCGACGGCTGCCGTTTCCATCCTATGATGAGGACGGAGGGAGAGATCCATGCGCAGAGGGCATTTGTCAGGACGTGCCGGCCCCGCAGCAGGGGCGGACTCATGAGACGGGCAACGCACGCGATGGGAAAGAACCGGCTGGAAGCCTTCAGCGATGGCGTGCTCGCCATCATCATCACGATCATGGTTCTCGAACTGAAGGTGCCGCACGGCGCCTCTCCCGCCGTCCTCGCACCGCTGTGGCCGGTCTTTCTCAGCTACATTCTGAGCTTCGTCTACGTCGGCATCTACTGGAACAATCACCATCACCTGATGCAGGCCGTCGAGTCGGTCAGCGGCAGCATTCTCTGGGCCAACCTGTTGCTGCTGTTCTGCCTGTCGCTGCTGCCGTTCACGACGGGCTGGGTCGGCGAGAACCATTTCGCGCGCTGGCCAACCGTGCTGTACGGCGTCAACCTGCTGCTATGCGCGCAGGCGTATTTCATTCTGCAAAACCGGCTTATCCGCCACCACGGTCGCGACAGCGTGCTCGCACGCGCCATCTCCCGCGATGTCAAAGGCAAGGTCTCGCTCGGGCTGTACCTGGCAGGCATCGCTGCCGCCTGGCTATGGGAGCCGCTGGCCGGGCTGGCCTGCATCGTCGCCGTGGCCATGCTCTGGCTCGTTCCCGATCGCCGCGTCGAACGCGCACTGAGCCTGAAAATGGACGATTGATGCGCGTGGACGCATATACTGCGACTCGATACTGATAAAAATCAGCACCTTATATCGCGTCAGCGCTCCCCATTGATTCAGCGCGTACTGAATCGCGACCGAGGGCGTTGATCTGCCTGACCGCAGGCTCAACAGCGCCTTCAGCCGGACCGGCGAAACCGGAGATAGCCAGGAGGTGCTGGATGCGATGGTGTGTCACGGCCAGAAAAATGGCCGTTCCCCTGAGAGAGGAACGGCCTTGAATGATGCAAGTCTTTTGACCGAAATTTCAGCACTACCCTCTGAAACCCGCGTCAGACACGGACTTTCAACTTACGGTGCAACTCGCACGCTAGCCGCATGCTCCCACATGGCCGCAGGCGGTGCAGAATTCGCAGCCGTCGCGTTTGACCAGCGCATGGTTGCCGCACTCGGGGCAGGGCCGGCCGGGCAAGGGGCGCATCGCCTCGACCTGGCTCGCATCGAACAGATCGCCCTGCTCGGGCACCATCACCCCCATATCCTCGACCGGGAAGCCTTCTTCGGTCAGGAGGCCGAGCATCGCATAGCGGTGGATGGCCAGCCGCGCCAGATAGGCGACGGTGGACGGCCAGCTCTGCGATTTGTCGCTGTCCGGCACGCGGGCAAAAAAGTCGCCCTGCGGCTCGGCGTAATTCAGCAACTTGCGCAGCTTCATGCCTATCCAGGCCGGATCGATCACGCGCATGTCCAGGCTCAGCATCTTGCACAGGCCGTCGAGTTCGCGCGGGTAGCTGCCGGCCATCCACATCGAGAACGGGCGGCGTTGGCCATTCGGCAACACCAGTTCCTTGACGAAAAGGACGAAGTCGTCGCCGGTCTGCGGATTGACGACATCGGCCGACCAGCTCATGGTGCCGTCGGCGCCGGACTTGGGTTCCTTGCGCGCAAACATGGCATCCATCACCGGCGTCGTGTCGCCGTCCTGCGCCGCCAGGGCCCCCAGTTGCTCGACGCGATGGCGGACGACCTGGCCGAGGGCAGATGCCGCGCTCGAAGCATGCAGAACCGTGTCGCCGAGCTCGAGTGCATAGCGTTTGTCGCCGAAGGTGCGCGCCAGCGAGCTCAGCTTCATCTCAAGCCAGGCACGGTCGCGGCAGCGCATGTCCATCGACAGTGTCTTGGCGACGGCACCGAGGCCGCGCGGCTGCTCATTGCCGTTGACCCAGCATTCGAACGGCTGCGCATGTCCGTTTTCCACATGCCCGACCACGACGGCGAAGTCGCCGCTCTCATGTTCGACCATATAAGTCCACGAGGGATTGCCATCCTTGAGCTTGGGACGATGAGGCCACTTCAGGCTTGCCAAGGCCGGACTCGGTGCCGAGTTGAGCGTGATGCGGCGGTCGGGGTCGCCCTCCTGGCTGGCCGACAAGTCCTGCGGCGTCGCGCGCGCGGGTTCGACCGACAACACCGAGCCGAGCACCGCATTCGGACGGTAGGTGGTAATCCCCTTCAGACCCGCACGCCAGGCTTCGAGGTAGAGATTCTCGAAATCGGAAAACGGATAGTCGGCCGGCACGTTTACGGTCTTGGAAATAGCGGTATCGATATAGGGAGCGACCGCCGCCACCATATGCATATGATCTAGCGCACTCATCTCCAGCGCCGAGACGAAGTAGTCGGGCAAAGCCATGACATCGCCGCCATCGAGCCGGTAACGCCGGTAGGCGTGGTCTTCGACCAGATATTCCTGGGTCCCGCCGTCGGCCATGCGCTTTTTCCGGGTATAAAACCAGGAGAATGGCGGTTCGATCCCGTTCGAGGCATTGTCGGCGAAGGCCAGCGAGATGGTGCCGGTCGGCGCGATGGACAGCAGATGCGAATTGCGGATGCCGTGCTCGGCGATGCGCGCCTTCAGCGCCTCGGGCAAGCGACTGGCGAAATGCGGGGCCGCCAGGTAGCGCTCGGCATCGAACAAGGGGAAGGCCCCCTTCTCGCACGCCAAGTCGATCGAGGCAGCGTAAGCCGAATCGCGCATCGCCGCGGCGATATGGGCGGCCAGGGCACGACCGGCCTCGCTGTCGTAGCGCACCCGCAGCATGATCAGCGCATCGCCGAGACCGGTGAAGCCCAGACCGATGCGGCGCTTGTTCTGCGCCTCGCGCTCCTGTTCCGGCAGCGGCCACACGGTCAGATCCAGCACATTGTCGAGCATGCGCACCGAGTTGCGCACGACGGTATCGAAAGCCTTGAAATCGAAGCGGGTCTTGTCGGAGAACGGATGATGCACGAAGCGGGTCAGATTGATCGAACCGAGGTCGCAGCAGCCGTAATCGGGCAGCGGCTGCTCGCCGCAGGGATTGGTCGACTCGATGGTTTCGCAATACGACAGATTATTGTCGCGATTGATCTTGGACAGGAACAGCACGCCCGGCTCGGCATGGTCGTAGGTCGACTCCATGATCTGACGCCACAGATCGCGTGCGCGCACCTTGCGGTAGACCCACAAGCCGTCGTCGCGACGATAGTGGCCGGGGAAGGCATCGCTGGCCGGTTCGACCTCGTGCACCAGCTCCCACTCGCCATCGGCTTCCACCGCCTCCATAAAGCTGTCGAACACGCCGATGGAAATGTTGAAGTTGCGCAGGTCCCCCTGATCCTTGGCGTGAATGAAGGATTCGATATCGGGATGGCTGCAGTCGAGGACGCCCATCTGCGCACCGCGCCGTGCGCCGGCCGACTCGACCGTCTCGCAGCTGCGATCGAAGACGCGCATATACGATACCGGCCCCGAAGCGCGGCTGTTGGTCCCTTTGACATGCGCGCCCCGCGGGCGGATGCGGCTGAAGTTGTAGCCGACGCCGCCGCCGCGACGCATCGTCTCTGCCGCCTGCAGCAGTGCGGTATAAATACCCACCTTGTCGCCGACCGGTTCGCTGACCGAATCTCCGACCGGCTGAACGAAGCAATTGATCAGCGTGGCACGCAGATCGGTGCCGGCAGCGGAATTGATGCGCCCGCCAGGGATGAAACCGCCCTCGAGCGCTTCAAAAAAGGCCTGCTCGTAGCGTGACGGCTCCTTCTCGATCGCGGCCAGCGCCCGCGCGACGCGACGACGGACCTCCTGCACGCTGCTTTCACCGCCCTTGGCATATTTTTCGAGCAGAACTTCACGCGAAATATCCTGTTCCATCGACTCCGCCACGTTTTCCTGTTTCACTCCGGCACTCCCCGAAAACCGCTCCACCTACTACATATAGTAGGTGAAATCATTTTTTTACACCGAATATGGGATTATACGCTCTTGAACCGGAGCAACAATGTTAAATCATTGTCCGGTGAGCCCCATAAGCAACGGTATGCCGTCCGCCCCGGCCCGGCTGGGCTTGGGCGCAAGGACATGGACGCGCGTGGAGAACGAGGCGTTGTCATTGAGCAACACTTGGCGCGCCCCCTCGGCCCGCTGCTGTGCGAGCCGCAGCAGCGCAGCCTGGTCCACCGGCTCGGCCGCGATCATCTCGTCGCGCAATGCGCGTGCGAGTTGCCCGCCAGCCGGACCGGACGGCGACAAGGTCCGCGTCAACAAATGCAGGCGCCCGCGCCGTGCAGCAAACACCGATTTCACTGCCGCCTGGGTCGAGGCCTCCTGCCAGTCCGGTGTCGCCAGCGGCTCGCCCGGCAAGGGCGCGCGACCGGAGGCGCTCAGGATCGCCAGATCGATACGCGCGCGCGCGAGTTCCTGCCGGTCGCGTTCGGCATCGTAGCCTCCGGACAGATCCAGAGACACACGCGGCCGCTTGGCAAGGATCAGCCCGAGCTGCCGCAGTTTTTCGCGCTCGGGCGGTGCCACGCTGGCCTCGCCCGGCACAAAGCTGATCGCATCGAAACCGCCGTTGCCCAACAGGCCGCTCAAGGCGCGGAACGGCGCGGTAACCGCTTTTTCGACCACGTTGACCAGCGCCTGCCACACCAGATGACCGTAGCTGAAGTGCGGGTCGTCCAGATTCCCGCTCACCGGCAGTTGCAAATCGATGCGGCGGTCGCTGTCCTCGAGCAGGGCCACCGCCAGACGCAATGGCAGATGGCTGACGCCAGGGGTGGTCACTTCCTCGCCCAGCTGGATCGAATTGATGACGACGCGATTGTCCCCGCTGAGCGCGCGATGCTGCAGATGGTAGTTCAGCTCGACGCCGAGGCTGCCGTCGGTGATTTTCCATCCGGCCAGATTCATCGCGTAGGGATTGAGACTGGATAAAGGGATATCGCGGAAGCGCAATGCGATATCGCTGTCGTCGGCCACGGCAAAAGGCGCAAGCGCGCCGCGCACCTTGACGTCGCCATGCTCGTCCACGTCGCCGTCCAGGGTAATGCTGCCGCGACGGCCCGGTCGGCTGGAAATGCCGTCGATGCTTCCGCGCAGATTCTTCATGCTGGTGGAAAAGGCGGGCGTCATCCCAAGATCGGCGAAGTCGATATCGCCGCCCTGCACATGAATGCGCCTGACGTCGATGCGCGGCAAAGCGCTCGTGCTGCTTGCGGCGGCCGGTGCCGTCCCCGGCGCGCGATCGCTCGCGAACAGGCGGACCAGGTTCAAGCGGCGTTGCGAATCCAGCATCAGACGCGCGACGGGTCGGGCCAGGCGCACATCGTCGACTGATAACACCAGCGGCATCGAGCCGGCCTTGATCCCGGCCAGCGACAGACTCGTCCAGGCCACCAGCGGACGCGGCTGCCCCGGTTCCTGCAGGGACAGGGCATCGATCGCGGCACGGCCGCCGACGTTCCAGCTGCCTCCACGTTTCCAACTCAGATCGAGAGCGGCAGACAGCTGTCCCTGCTTCAAGCGCAGAGGGCCATGCCCGAGCGCGTAGGGCGCCAGTGGCGGCAGCGGCAGGTGGTCTACCTTAAGCGTTCCCTGGAGGGCGATTGCGCGTGGATCGAAACGCATCTGCGTCTCGAAATGGCCGCTCTGCATGCGCCCTTGCGCCCGGATGTCAAAATCGCCGCCGGCCTCCGTGAGCTCGGCCCCCAGATCGTCCAGCACCAGCGCGACCGGGGTCGGTGCGGCGCGGTCGAGCAGATGCAGACGGCCTCGGCTCAAGGTCAACGCCGGGAAGGACAGTTGCCAGGCCGGGCCACCAGCCGTTGCGGCACGGGAGGGAGCAGGAGCCGGCGCCTGCCGCAGCAGGCGCTGCCAGTCGATGACGCCGTCCGCTCTACGTTCGGCGTTCAGCGACAGACCGTCGAGGCGCACATCGCCGGCCTGGATGCGGAAGCCCTGTTGCAGAACCTGACTCGGAGCCAGGGTCGCGCGTTCGAGCATGAGTACGGGTTTCCGGCCTTCGCTCCCCAGTCCCAGCCCCGTCAACTCGGCGCTGGCATCGCTCAAAGCGAAGCCCTTGGCCGGGTCGAGCTGGAAACCGGCTCGAGCGTTCGGCAGCGTAAAGTCGATTGCCAGCGGCGTGAGGAAACGCTGGTCGATCAGATGCGCATGCCAGTTGCTCAGTGCGATCTCGCCTATGCGCAGTTTCCATGGCGAAGGCGCCGCCGAGGGCCTTGCGGCGTCGGCGTCCTTGCCGGCAGGCAGGGCCGCCAGCCAGTTGATCACGCCGTCACGGCGGCGCAAGGCACTGAGGCGACCGCCGTCGAGCACGATTTTCTTGATATAGACCGAGTGCTTCTGCAGGTCGAAAATGCCATCGTCGATACGCAGCTGCTCCAGCGCCAGCGACTGTCTGGCCGCCGGATCGCTCAGACCCAGTCCATCCAGATTCAAGTTGAACGGGCTGAGACTCAGGCGCGGGACCCGTGCCTTGAGATCGAAGACATAGCGTGTGGATGCACTGACCGTTCCCGCTGGCGTGGCCAGCTTGAGGAAGGGATGCACATAGGGCCAGATGCTGGCCAGGGGCAAATCTTCGAGTTCGAGCTCGCCGCTCGACTCCAGAGGCTGCAGCTGAAGACTGCCGTTCCAGTCCAGATGCCCGCCGCCGGCCAGGCTGGCCAGTACGTGGAAACCGCCTGCCCGGGGCAGGGTCGTGATGTCGGCCAATACCAGGTCCAGCGATTTTATATCGATCGCATGCCCCGGATTTTCGAATGAATCGACCACGTGGATGCGGCCGGACAATAACTGGAAAGAATCGATCACGATGCTCGGCATCCGGGTGTCGGCGGTGCGCGGCGCCGCCTTGCCGGAGGCTTCGGCGATAAAGCGGGCCCAGTTCCAGAAGCCGCGCTCATCACGAATCACATTGAGTTCGGGAGCCTCGATGCGCAGTTCTTTCACCCGCCAGCGACCCAGCAACAGTCCGCTCGGAGCCGGTCGCAGGTAGACGCGCCGCAGCCGCAGCAAGGACGTGCCGTCGCGATCGCCAAGGCGGATGCCCTCCACTTCCACCGACATGGAAAGCGGATGAATATGGATGGCGCCGATTTCCAGTTGCCTCCCGATGCCATGCGCCCAATTTTGAGCAGCCTGCCGGACCAGGCCCGGGGCCATCGCAATCAGCACCCCCCAGGCGAGAACCAGCACCAAAGCGGCTCCGACCAGGCGCTTGCGCCACGTGTGCGGCGGCCTAGACGGCGGCGCTCCATCCTGTTCCATACTCATCCTTATCACTCACGCAATTCATTTATTATACATTGGCAGCATTTTACATCCTTAGCCTCTCCTTGTTGACCCCACCGGCTGCCCGCGACGGGCGGCGCCACTGTCGCCTTATTGCCGCAGGTGCAGTGGCCCCAGGCGAAAGGCCTTGCCCGTAGCGGGCAAGCCTGCCTAGGATGTGAAAACGTCTAAAATATTGAACACATTCCCGCGCCGCGCCCAGCCTCCCGCAACGTCAAAGGACTCCAGCATGAACAATGCAGACACTATCCGGCAATGGCTGACCGAGCACCAGATCACCGAAGTGGAGTGCATGATTCCGGACATGACCGGTCTCGCGCGCGGCAAGATCGTCCCCTGCCACAAATACGACCCGGCCGAAGGCCTGCGTCTGTCGGAAGCGGTGCTGACACTGACCGTGACCGGCGATTATCCTGAACAGGACTTCACCTCGCCGGCCGACCCCGACATGCGCATGCTCCCCGATCCGGCGACGCTGAGGCTGGTACCCTGGGCCAGCGAGCCGACGGCGCAGATCATCCATGACTGCATCGACTTCGACGGCAAGCCGCACGACCTCGCGCCGCGCAACGTGCTCAAGCGCGTGCTCGACCTGTACCGCGCCGAAGGCTGGCAGGCGGTGGTGGCACCGGAAATGGAGTTTTATCTGGTCGAGGTACAACCGGACGAGGACATCCCGCTCACGCCGCCGGTCGGCCGAACGCGCCGCACCGAAGCCGGGCGCCAGAGTTTCAGCATCGACGCCATCAACGAGTACGATTCGATTTTCGACGTGATCTACGACTGGTGCGCGCAGCAAGGCTTGCAGCTCGATACCCTGATCCATGAAATGGGCACCGCCCAGATGGAGATCAATCTCGATCACGGCGACCCGCTGGATCTGGCCGACCAGGTTTTTCTGTTCAAGCGCACGGTACGGGAAGTGGCGATCCGCAACAATATGTACGCCACCTTCATGGCCAAGCCGATGCAGGGTCAGCCGGGCAGCGCCATGCACCTGCACCAGAGCGTGGTCGACGCCGCCACCGGCGCCAATGTTTTTTCCAACGCCGACGGCAGCCCGTCGCCATTGTTTTTCCACTTCATCGGCGGCCTCCAGCGTTATCTGCCGGCCGCGATGCCTTTCTTCGCGCCTTACGTCAACTCCTACCGCCGTCTGTCGCGCTATACCTCGGCCCCCATCAATCTGTCCTGGGGCTACGACAACCGTACCTGCGGCCTGCGCGTACCGCACTCGAGCCCGCAGGCACGGCGGGTGGAAAACCGTCTGGCCGGGGTCGACGTCAACCCCTACCTGGCGATTGCAGCCAGCCTCGCCTGCGGCTACCTCGGCATGAAGGCTGGCATCCAGCCGGGCGAGCCGCTGGCAGGCAGCGCCTACGAGCAGCCGCACCAGCTGCCGCGCCATCTGGACGATGCCATCGATCTGCTTGCCAACTGCGCGCCGCTGGCAGACGTTTTCGGCGACCATTTCATCCGGACCTACTCGGCGATAAAGGATGCGGAGAACCGCGAGTATTTTGAAGTCATCAGCCCGTGGGAGCGGCGCTTCCTGCTGCTGCATGTCTGACGGGCTGCGGATGCGCCCTCAGTAGCGCCCCCGCAGGGCCAGAAACGGCTTTTCGATCGTGTGGTAGCTGAGGGCCGCGAGCGCCAGGGTCGCCGGCAGATAGAGCGCTGCGCCCGCGAGCCAGGGATTGGCGCCGAGCACGGGGCCCAGCGCACCCACGGCCAGCAACTCGAATTGCGCGCTGACGCCCGCGCCCTGCAGCGCATCCTTGACGAAGCCATGCAGCAGATAAATGGAGAAACTCATCGTCCCGCCATGGGCCAGTGCCCGGCTCCAGGCCTTCGTCTCGCCGCCGGGAAACGCCCGGCAATAGAAAACGATCAGCCCTGCGCACAAGGCTCCGGCCAGGCAAGGCGCCAGCGTGGCGTCCAGCAGATCGAGCCCCCCGGCCAGCACGGGTCCCCATGAAGACGAGGTAGGCAAGCAGGGCGCAGCGGGAAGCGGCCCGCCCGGGCTTGCCGCCGCACGGATCGCCATAATGCCCGGCCAGCATCCCGATGATGAAAATGTCGAGATTGCCGATCACGGCATAGTTGAGCCGGATCGACAGGCTTTTCCAGCCGAACTCGTCGAGAAAGGTGTAATAGAGCCCCACTCTGACCACGACGATCAGTGCGAGCAAGCGCCACAGGAAAGCCGGTCCTTCGCGGCGATAGGCGGCAAACAGGAATGGAAACAGCAGGTAGAACACCACCTCGACGCCGACCGTCCACCAGTTGAAGGCAAGGTAGCGATAGCCCCAGTCTCCGGCGCTCCACGTTATCTCGCCGGTGCCAGGCAAGTTCAGTCCGAACAGATTGAAATAGGTCAGCGCGGTGGCCTCCCGCATCAAGGCCAGATCGGCCAGAAACAGAAAGCCGACCAGGGGGTAGATGCGCAGCAGCCGGTTTTTCAGAAAAGGCCAATAGTGCAAAGGGTCCGCTTTGCCGGCGGCAATCCGGAAGAACAGAAAACCGCTAAGGGTGAAGAAGAGCGGCACCCCCATGTCCAGGTGCAGCCGATGGACAAGCGGCCCGCCGACGACGTGAAACAGGACGATCATCAGCGCCGCGACGAGGCGCAAATGATCGAGTGCGGGCATATAGCCGATATTGACGCTCTTCATGGGAGTTCCTCCGGAATGGCACGACCGGAAGAGACTCCGGCCCCGGCCCCGGGTTCGCGCCGGTCCGCATTTTCAGAAAAATCCTACTCGCGCCGCCACAGGGCTTGCGCTCTGCCTGCGAGCGGGGATAATCCGGCATGCCAATGAAACGGACACCACACCGACCATGAAGCTGAGCTGGGATATCTTCTGCACCGTCATCGATAACTATGGCGATATCGGCGTCGCCTGGCGTCTCGCGCGTCAGCTCGCTCACGAGCGCGGGCAGACGGTAAGGCTGTGGGTCGACGATCTGTGCAGCTTCGCGCATCTGGCCCCCGGCCTCGACCCTGGCGCCGAAGCCCAGACGGTGCGCGGCATCGGGATACGCCGCTGGCACGAGACGGCAAGCGCTGGCGCAGGCGCCGCCGACGTCGTCATCGCGGCCTTCGGCTGCCGTCTGCCCGAAGACTACCTGGCGGCGATGGCCGCGCGGGCGCGCGCGCCGGTCTGGCTGAATCTGGAATATCTGTCGGCGGAAGACTGGGTCGCCTCCTGCCATGGGCAGGCCTCGCCCCATCCGCGCCTGCCGTTGACGCAACACTTCTATTTTCCCGGCTTCGGCCCCGGCTGCGGCGGGCTGCTCGCCGAGGCCGGCCTGCTCGAGCGCGTGGCGCGCTGGCAGGCCAATCCGCGCTTGCAGCAGGCTTGGTGGGAGAGATTGGGCGTACCGGCGCGCCGTGACGACGAAATCCGCATCAGCGTGTTCTGCTATCCGAACCCGGCCTTGCCCGCCTGGCTCGAACACCTCGCCGCCGGGCCGCGCCCCTGCCGCCTGCTGGTGCCGCAGGGCAAAGCGCTGCCGGGCATCGTCGCGGCCCTGGGCGGCGGCGAACTCGCTCCGGGGCAAAACCGGCGCCGCGGGGCACTGAGCGTGCACTGCCTGCCCTTCACCGACCAGAATGCTTACGATCGACTGCTATGGTCATGCGACATCAATCTGGTGCGCGGCGAAGACTCCTTCGTCCGTGCCCAATGGGCGATGCGCCCCTTCCTCTGGCATATCTACCCGCAAGACGAGGACGCCCATATGCTCAAACTTGATGCGTTTTTGTCACATTACGGCGCAGGGCTGCCAGCCGACCGCCGTGCGGCGCTGAACGGCGCCAGCCACGCCTGGAACCGGGGCGAGGGACTCGCCGAGGTCTGGGACGCGTGGGTGGAGGCTGACGCGGCCAATCTCGCCCATGCGCAAGGCTGGGCGCGGCACTGTCTTGCCGACGGAGACTTGGCGGGACGTATGGTGCAATTTGTCGAAAAACGGATACAATAGCGGGTTTTTACGGAAATCGTTTTCCAAACAGGACTTTGAACGCAATGAAAACCGCACAGGAACTCCGCGCAGGCAACGTATTCAAGCTCGGCAACGACCCGATGGTCGTCCAGAAAGCCGAGTACAACAAGTCGGGGCGCAACTCCGCTGTTGTTAAAATGAAGATGAAGAACCTGCTGACCGGAACGGCTTCCGAAGCCGTCTACAAGGCCGACGAAAAATTCGACGTGGTCGTCCTCGACCGCAAGGCCTGCACTTACTCTTACTTCGCCGATCCGATGTATGTATTCATGGATGCAGAATACAACCAGTTCGAAGTCGAAGCCGATGACATGGGCGATTCGCTGCATTTCATCGTTGATGGCATGGAAGACGTCTGCGACGTCACCTTCTATGAAGGCAAGGCCATCTCGGTTGAACTGCCGACCACCATCATCCGCGAAGTGGAATACACCGAACCCGCCGTTCGCGGCGATACCTCGGGCAAGGTCATGAAGCCGGCACGCCTGAAGGGCACCACCTACGAAATCCCGGTCGCCGCTTTCGTCGCCATCGGCGACAAGATCGAAATCGACACCCGCACCAACGAATTCAAGAAGCGCGTTTAACGCGCCTTCCTGTCTGGAAACTGCCTCCGGCAGATCCGGTGCCGTCCGACTCTTGCGAGCGGACGGCGTTTTTTTGGTCTTTCCGCCGTTGGCCGGGGCGCGGGCTCCGCAACGGACATGAAAGCATCGCCATGACTCGATTACGCATCACGGCCGGCGGCCTTCGTTTCGTCGCTGTCGTGCATCCGGACGCACCTCGGACCGTCGCCGCATTCCTGAAACTGCTGCCCTATCGCCAGAAACTGATTCATGTGCGCTGGAGCGGCGAAGCGTGCTGGGTTCCGCTCGGCGAATTCAAGCTGGAGCACAACGGCGAGCCCGTCGGTTTCGAAAATCACACCAGCCATCCGTCGGTGGGCGACATCCTGTTCTACCCTGGCGGCTATAGCGAAACCGAGATCATCCTCGCCTATGGCTCGTGCTGCTTCGCCAGCAAGCAGGGACAGTTGGCGGGCAACCACTTTCTGAGCATCGTGGAGGGCAAGGAAAATTTGCGCACGCTGGGCACGATGGCCTTGTGGGAAGGCGCGCAGGACATCGTGTTCGAAGCGATGGAATAAAAACGCGCGTCCGCGCCTCCCGGGCTCAGTTCTGGCCGAAGGAAACGACGCAATTGCGCCCGCTGCGCTTGGCCGCGTACAAGGCGGTATCGGCCTGAATGAGAATGACATCGGCATTATCCGTATCGGCGACGACGCGCGAGATCGCTCCGACGCTGAGCGTGACCGTATCCATGTCCGCCCCCACCGGCGGCAGCGCGGCCACGGCGGCGCGGATCGTCTCCGCGATGCGTTGCGCGCCGGCGTACTCGGTCTGCGGCAGCACCACGGCGAATTCCTCGCCGCCGTAGCGCGCCGCGACATCGCCCGGGCGGTGCACGCTGCGGCGGATGACCTCTGCCACCTGCCTCAGCACCTCGTCCCCGACCAAATGACCGTAGCGATCGTTGAACGACTTGAAGTGGTCGACATCGAGCATGAGCACGGACAGGGGCTGCCCGGTGAGCCGTGACTGTTCGACCGCGCCCTGCAACTCCACCTCGAGATGGCGGCGGTTGGGCAGGCCGGTCAATGCATCGGTGGCCGCCAGCGACGCGAGCCTGCGCCCGGTCGCACGCTGACGATGCAGCTCGCGACGAAGCAGCAGGGTCACCGCCAGGATCCCCAGGCACAGGAAGGCGGTCGCCATGCCGATGATGATCGCCGAGCTCGCCCATGCGCCGTAGGCTTCGCTCAGCGACAGGGCGACCACGATGATGAGGGGGTGGTGACCGATGCGCGAAAACACATACCGCCGCGTGACGCCGTCCACCTGTGAACGGCTGGTGAAGCTGCCGCTTCCCATGCGCACGATCTGCTCGAAATTGCGGCGATGTCTGACGTCGATACCGGTCAGGTCGGCCTCGCCCGGCGCGCCGCGGCGGGCGAGCACGATGCCATCGCCGCTGAGTATCGTGATCGTGCTCTCGCGGTCGAGTTGCAAGGACCGGAACAGATCGTCGAAATAGGCGAGACGCAGCGCGCTGGCGACGATGCCGTCGAACCGGCCATCCTGGGTGGGCATGCGACGGCTGAACACCAGCCGCCAGTCCTTGTTGTCCAGGCGTGACCTGAGCGGACGGCTGATATAGAACCCGACATCGGGATTGTTCTGATGGACTTTGAAATAGTCCCGGTCGGCAAAGTTGGAGTGGCGCGGCACCAGCGACGCCCAGTCTTCGCGAATCGCGCCATGCGCGTCCAGGAGCAGGGTTCCGCCCATGAAGTGGGTGGTTGCGACGCGGGAAAACATCAGCGCATGCCGCGCCTGCGGCGACATCTGATCGCCGACGCGCGAGCGCGCCGCCTCGATGACGCCGGTCATCGTCAAATCGTAGAGCTCGAGATTGCGGGCGATATCGGCATCGATCAGCTGGATCAGGTTGAAAGCGGAGCGTTCGGCACTGCTGGTGGCCACTTCATAGGAATTTTTCAGCAGAAAAGCGACCATCAGAACAATCGCCCCCGCTCCGACCACCCCGCTGACGAATAAGGTGATGTCCGTGGCGACGAACTGGCGCAGCCGACCGGCGATAGCCGCGTTTGACAGCATTTTCTGCCCCCCGAGTGGCAAGTGAAACACCCTGACGGGATTCATTATAAGTAATCCCGTCCGCCTGCGCTCCCGGGATCGCGATGCAGCCGCCCCCCTCAGCGCATCGGGCTGAACAAGCTGGTGTAGACATGCCTCAGGTGCAACTGCATCGCCTTGCGCGCGGAGCGTCCGTCGCGCGCGACGATGGCGTCGACAATATTCTTATGGTCGTTGGCCATATCCACCGAAATGTCGCGTCCGGCGTAGTAGGTTTCGAAATGGATGAACAGCGGGCTATAGCGCTTGTTCCACAAATACTCGGCGATGTCGGTCAGCACCGTGTTGCCGGTCATTTCACCTATCAGCAGATGAAAGCGCTTGTCGAGCGCATGGAACTCGATGTTGTCGGAGGTTTCGCGTTCCATATCGGCCATCACGCGCGCGAGTTCGGCCAGTTGCTGCTCGCTGCCGTTGAGCGCGGCCAATGCGGCAATCTCGCCTTCGACCACTTCGCGTGCGCGCAGCAACTCTTCGACCCCGGCGTCCTCGCCGCTACTCTTTTCGGCGGCGGGAAGAACATCGCAGACAAACACGCCGTTACCGGTACGGATCTCGACCCAGCCCGAAATTTCCAGAACGATCAGCGCTTCGCGCACCGATGAACGGCTGACGCCCAGTTGCTTGGACAGATCGCGCTCCGATGGCAGAGCCTGCCCGCAGGCGAACTGTCCTTCCTTGATTCTCTCGATCAGCAGATTCGAAATCTTCTGGTAAAGACGTTCTGATTTCAACGTCGGTAAGCTCATCTTCTACTCCATGCTAGAACAGGTCTGACACCCGGGCCACTCGCCCAAAACAGCAGTATGCCAAAAAAAGGGGCCCCAAGCTTGCACGAGCGACATATATGACGATTATCAAGAGATCGGTGCGTTTGCGGTTGATCTCGCGGCACACAGAGTATACCATCAAGTCATCAGGTGGCCTGACCACTGGGCCACACGACCACAGGAAGTCATCATGAGCATTCTGGGATTCGGAGAAGTTCTGCTGCGCTTGAGTCCACCGCAGTCGAGCCCACTCAACACCACCCGCACACTCGACGTGCATGTCGGGGGCTGCGAAGCCAACACGCTGGCCACGCTCAGCGGCCTCGGTCTGGCGACCCGCATGCTGACGGCACTGCCGGAGCACGCGCTTGGCGATCTCGTGATCAACAGCCTGCGAGCGAGCGGCATGGATTGCAGCGCCATGCTCAGGCTGCCGCAGCGTCTGGGCACCTATTATTGCGAAAACGGCTTTGCCTCGCGCCCGAGCCGCGTCGTCTACGACCGCGCCGATGCCGCCATCAATCACCTGCGTGCCGACATGCTGGATCTGGATGCCCTGTTCGCCGGACAACGCTGGTTCTACGTCTCCGGCATCACGCTGGCACTATCGGCACAAACCCGGCAGCTGGCATTCGACCTGGCCGACGAAGCCCAGCGCCGAGGCGTGAAACTGGCTTTCGACGTCAACTATCGCTCCAAGCTGTGGGACTACGATACCGCACGTCCGATCCTGGTCGACATGGCGCGCCGTGCCGACCTGCTGCTGGCCGCCGCCGCCGACATGGCCGGTTTGTTCGGTCTGGCGCCGCGGGAAGACAGTCCGGCCGCGCTCGGCGACAGCTGGCGGCAACTGATGGACAGCATCGGCCCGCGCCATATCGCGGCCACCCGCCGTCTGGTATTCACCCACAACCACCATCGCTATCAGGGTTGCTGCCTGTCCCCCGATGGCGAGCTGGGCATCTCGCGCGAATACGATCTGCACATTCTCGAGCGCGTGGGCGGCGGCGATGCGTTCAGCGCCGGCATGCTCTACTCGATCGTCAACGGCAGCAAGGCGCAGCAATGTGCGGATTTCGCCACCGCCTGCGCGGTGCTGAAACACACGCTACCCGGCGATCACGCTGTCATGCACGCAGACGAAATTCGCCAGCTGGCAAGCAACAACAGTGCGGTGATGCAGCGCTAAGCGGCGTCACCGGACAGCAATCAATAACGGCCCGGCCAGTCCGGACCCTCACCCCCACAGGAGTCGTTCGATGAAAATGACGTTTCGCTGGTACGGCGATAGCGATCCCGTAAGCCTTGCCTACATTCGCCAAATCCCGGGTATGACCGGCATCGTGTCGGCGCTTTACGACGTTCCGGTCGGCGAAGTCTGGCCGGTCGACAAAATCCAGGCGCTCAAGGACACAGTCAATGCCCACGGTCTGGCGCTGGACGTGATCGAAAGCGTGCCGGTGCACGAAGACATCAAGCTCGGCAAACCCGATAGCGCGCGCCTGATCGCCAACTACTGCCAAAGCATTCGCAACCTGGCAGTCTGCGGCATCAAGGTGATCTGCTACAACTTCATGCCGGTCTTCGACTGGACCCGAACCACGCTGGCGATGGAACTGCCTGACGGCTCGACCACCCTGGCCTTCAGCGCCGAAGAAGTCGAACGCATCGATGTGTCGAAAGGCATTTCGCTGCCGGGCTGGGATGCAAGTTACCAGCCTGACGAACTGAAAGCCCTGCTCGAAGAGTACTCGCACATCGGCGAAGAACAGCTGTGGGCGCATCTGACCACCTTCCTGCAAGCGGTGATTCCGGTTGCAGCCGAAGTCGGCATCAAGATGGCGATCCACCCCGACGATCCGCCGCGTCCGATTTTCGGTCTGCCGCGCATCGTCAAGAACCGCGCCGACCTGGCCCGCCTGCTGGCCATCGCGGACAGCCCGGCCAACGGCCTGACCCTGTGCTCCGGCTCGCTCGGCGCCGATTGCAATAACGACATCGTGGCGCTGGTACGTGAATTCGCCGGCCAGGGCCGCATCCACTTCGCGCACTTGCGCAATGTCAAAGTCAGCGCCAACGGCGACTTCCATGAAACCGGCCACCTGTCCGCAGACGGCTCGCTGGATATGGCCGACATCGTTCGCGCTTACTACGAAGCCGGATTCGACGGCTACGCCCGCTCCGACCACGGCCGCATGATCTGGGGCGAAACCGGCAAGCCCGGCTACGGTCTGTACGACCGCGCGCTCGGTGCCGTTTATCTGAATGGATTGTGGGAAGGTATCGCCAAAGTCGAGACCACCCCTCTGGGAGCCAAAAAATGAACTTACCCTTCAAGATCGATCTGAACGGCCGCGTCGCCGTCGTTACCGGTGCCGGTGGCGTGCTGTGCGCGGAACTGGCCTCGGCCCTCGCCCAGTGCGGGGCCAGCGTCGCCCTCCTCGATTTGAACGGCCCCGCCGCCGAAGCCGTGGCGGCACGCTTGCGCGAGCAGGGCCACAAGGCCATCGGCATCGCCGCCAACGTACTCGAGCGCGATTCGCTCGAAGCGGCAGCCTTGCGCGTTGAGGCCGAGTTCGGCCCCTGCGATCTGCTGCTCAACGGCGCAGGCGGCAACCACCCGAAAGGCACGACCAGCAAGGAATGGCTCGAAGTCTCCGATCTGGCCGACGAATCGCTGACCACCTTCTTCGACCTCGACCCCAAGGGCGTGGAATTCGTGTTCAACCTCAACTTCCTCGGCACGCTGTTGCCGACCCAGGTATTCGCGCGGCAGATGCTTGGCCGCAGCGGCGCCAGCATCATCAATATTTCGTCGATGAATGCGTTCTGCCCGCTAACCAAGATTCCGGCCTATAGCGGGGCCAAGGCGGCTGTCAGCAACTTCACGCAATGGCTGGCCGTGCATTTCTCGCATGTCGGCATTCGCGTCAACGCGCTGGCACCCGGCTTTTTCCTGACCAACCAGAATCACAAGTTGCTGATCGACGAGGCGAGCGGCGAGTACACCGCCCGCGCCCACAAGATCATCGAGCACACGCCCATGCACCGTTTCGGCGAATCGCGCGAACTGATAGGCACCCTGCTGTGGCTGGCATCGGAAGAAGCGTCCAGTTTCGTCAACGGGATCGTGGTCCCGATCGACGGCGGCTTCTCCGCCTACTCCGGGGTGTAAGCAAAGACCCAGCGTCCCGCACCGCGGGACACACCGACATTTTGTGTAGGGAGTTTTATCCAA
Organism: Paludibacterium yongneupense DSM 18731; assembly: GCF_000422925.1. Classification (GTDB taxonomy): domain Bacteria; phylum Pseudomonadota; class Gammaproteobacteria; order Burkholderiales; family Chromobacteriaceae; genus Paludibacterium; species Paludibacterium yongneupense. The sequence goes on along the minus strand of NZ_AUGZ01000004.1, from coordinate 57,443 downwards.
ATGAAAAACTTCATGGATGATGATTTTCTGCTGGACACCCCGGTGGCGCGCGAGCTCTACCACGGCGTGGCCGCCGATCTGCCCATCATCGATTACCACTCGCACCTGCAACAAGGCGAAATCGCCGCACGCAAGCGCTTCGCCACGATCACCGAGCTGTGGCTAGGCGGCGATCACTACAAGTGGCGCCTGATGCGCTCGGCCGGAGTCGGCGAGCACATGATCACGGGCGATGCCAGCCCACGCGACAAATTCTCGGCCTTCTGCCGCGTACTGCCCCAGGCGATCGGCAACCCGATCTACCATTGGAGCCATCTCGAACTGCGCCGCATCTTCGGACTGGACGCGGTCATCAACGCCCAGACCGCCCCGGCATTGTGGGATCAGCTCAACGAACGTCTGGCCGGCATGGATAGCTGGTCATTCCTGGAGCAGGCCCGCGTCGAAATCGCCTGCACCACCGACGATCCGGCCGACGATCTGGCCGACCATGCCCGCATCGCCGGCATGGAGCTGAAAACGCGTGTCCTGCCTGCCTATCGGCCGGACCGCGCGATGCGCATCAACGATGCCGCTTTCGTCGATTACCTGCAGCGTCTGGGCGGCGTCGCCAATGTCGAGATCGGCAGCTTCGCCTCGCTGATCAAGGCACTCGCAAACCGTATCGAATTCTTCCATGCCCAGGGCGCGCGCATCAGCGACCATGCGGTGGACATCGCCCTGCCGCAGAAAGCGCCGAGCGACGCCGAACTGGAAAGCCTGTTCGCCGCCCGCCTCGCCGGGCGCACGCTCGATGCCAGCGAACTCGGCCAGTATCTGGCCGGTCTGCTCGCCCACCTCGGGCGGCACTATGCGCGCCACGACTGGGCGATGTGTCTGCACATCGGCGCACAACGCAATAACAACAGCCGCCAGTTCGGCACGCTGGGCGCCGATACCGGATACGACTCGATCTCGGACATGAGCTGCAGCGCCGGCCTGGCCTGCTTGCTCGACCGGCTCGACAGCGACGGCTGCCTGCCCAAGACCATGCTGTTCTGCCTGAACCCCGGCATGAGCACGATTCTGTCGACCATGCTGGGAAATTTCCAGGATGGTTCGATCGCCGGCAAACTGCAGTTCGGTCCTGCCTGGTGGTTCAACGATCACCGCGACGGCAATCTGGAACAGATCCGCACCCTGGCCTGCCACGGCGTGCTCGGTTCCTTTGTCGGCATGGTGACCGACTCGCGCAGCTTTGCCTCCTATCCCCGCCATGATTACTTCCGCCGCCTGTTGTGCCGGCAGCTGGGTCAATGGGTGGACGGCGGCGAATATCCGGCCGGCGAAAGCGCGCTCGCCGAAATCGTACAAGGTATCTGCTACACCAACGCGAAAAACTACTTCGCGTTATAAGAACGGCGCCCCGCCGCCCATACGGCGGGGTAAGCCCATACATACCAGCCGTCTGCCGCTCGGGAATAAACCGGCAGACAGCCGGAACCAACGCTATTTTTTTGGAGGTGGGCCACGGCCAGGCGCCGTGCCCGGAGAGAGGAACGATTATGAAAATCAAAGGACTCCGCTGGTGGATGATCGGGCTGGTGACATGCGGCACGATCCTCAACTACCTGGCGCGCAATACGCTGGCGGTTGCCGCTCCGACCTTCATGGCCGAGCTGCATATCACGACCCAGCAGTACTCTTACATTGTTGCCGCCTTCCAGGCCTGCTATATGTTCATGCAGCCTGTCGCCGGCTTCCTGCTTGACTTGCTGGGCACCAAAATCGGCTTCGCCCTGTTTGCGATCGCCTGGTCGGCTGCCAACCTGGTCCACGGCTTCGCCTCGGGCTGGCTGTCGCTGGCCATCTTCCGCGGCCTGCTCGGCATGTCCGAAGCCTCGGTGATTCCGGCCGGCCTCAAGGCCTCGTCCGAATGGTTCCCGGCCAAGGAACGCTCGATCGCGACCGGCTGGTTCAATATCGGTTCGTCGATCGGCGGCCTGATCGCCCCGCCGCTGGTGGTATGGTGCATCCTGCACTCCGGCTGGCAGAGCGCGTTCATGGTCACCGGTGGCATCGGCTTCATCTGGGCCCTCGCCTGGCTGCGTTTCTACAAGCACCCGAAAGACCAGGCGGCACTGACCGAAGAAGAACGCGATTACATCCTCGACGGCCAGGAAGCGCAACACAAGGTGGACTATGAAAAGCCGTCCTGGAAAGCCATCGTCGCCTGCCGCCAGTTCTGGGGCATCGCCCTGCCGCGCTTCCTGGCGGAACCGGCCTGGCAGACGTTCAACTTCTGGATTCCGCTGTACATGATGACGGTTCATCACATGAATCTGAAGGAAATCGCGCTGTTCGCCTGGATGCCCTTCCTGGCGGCCGACCTGGGTTGCATCGTCGGCGGCTATCTGCCGGCCTTCTTCCTGAAGTACTTCAAGGTCAACCTGATCACCTCGCGCAAGCTGGTCGTGATCATGGGCGCGGTACTGATGATAGGACCGGGCTGCATCGGTCTCGTAGCCAGCCCCTATACGGCAATTGCGCTGTTCTGCCTGGGCGGCTTCGCTCACCAATCGCTGTCCGGCGCGCTGATCACCCTGTCGTCCGATGTCTTCGGCCGCAAGGAAGTCGCGACCGCCAATGGTCTGACCGGCATGGCCGCCTATCTGGGCGCCACCATCTTCACCCTGATTCTCGGCGTACTGGTCAAGACCGTCGGCTACACCCCGATGTTCTTCGCCCTGGCCGCTTTCGACCTGCTCGGCGCGATCATCGTGTGGAATGTTCTGCAGAACCGTCCGGCTTTGCTCGGCGTCAATCAGGACCGCGACGCCGTCGTCGCTCACAAACCCGCTTAAGCTCCGCGGCCGGGCCTTGCCCGGCCGGTTTTGAATGGAAAAATCATGCTGAAACTTGAACACTTCTCGATGGGCGTGGGCGACCGCTTTGCGCACCAGGCCCGCGCGCAACTGACCGCCCTGATCGAAGGCCGCAAGCTGGGGATCAATGTCGTCCCGGTGTGGAATAAATCCTTCCGCGAACACGATATCGTTCACTCGCAACCGGCCAGCGTCCGCGTCGCCGCCGACGCCGCCGTCGCCGCGCTCGAATGGACGTTGCCCTACCACGTCGACGCCGACCACATTCGGCTGTCCACGGTCGACGGCTTTATCGACAGCAGCGACTTTTTCACCCTCGACGTGGCCGAAGCCATCGGTCAGCCGGCCGATGCCGCTCGTGTCGCCGCCTTCGTCGACCGTCATCCCGAACTGCAAACGACGCTCACCATCGCCGGCATCGCCGAACCGCTCAAGCTCGACCGCAGCCGTTTGGCCGCCATCGTCGGCCAATATCTGGCACCGGTCGAAGAAGCCGCCGCCATTTACCAGCACATCGCCGCGCGCCGCGACGCAGAGACCTTCATCGTCGAAGTCTCGATGGATGAAGTGGACACCCCCCAAAGCCCGCTGGAACTGCTGGTGATCCTGGCTCTGATCGCCGAGCTCGGCATCCCCGCGCAGACCATCGCTCCGCGCTTCTCGGGCCGCTTCAACAAGGGCGTGAACTACGTCGGCAACCCGGAAGAATTCGAACGCGAGTTCCGCGCCGACATCGCCGTCATCGCCTACGCCGTCGCGCACTATGCGCTACCGGCCAATCTGAAACTGTCGGTGCACTCCGGCAGCGACAAATTCTCCATCTACGGGCCGATCCGCCGCGTTCTGGCCGAAACAGGGGCCGGCCTGCATCTGAAGACGGCCGGCACCACCTGGCTGGAAGAAATCATCGGCCTGGCCGATGCCGATGGCGAAGGTCTCGCGGTCGCCAAGGACGTCTATCGTCAGGCTTTCCACCGTCGGGATGCCTTGTGCGCGCCTTACGCCAGCGTGATCGACATCGACCCTTCGCGTCTGCCGGAACCGGCCGTCGTCGACGGCTGGACCTCGGCCGAATTCGTCGCCACCCTGCGCCATGAACTGGCCGAACCGCGCTACAACGCCGATATGCGCCAGCTGTTGCACGTCGGCTACAAAGTCGCGGCCGAAATGGGCGATCGCTATCTGAATGCTTTGGTTGAGCACGAAGAGCATATTGCCCGTAACGTGACTGAAAATCTGCTGGAACGCCACCTCAAGCGGGTGTTCCCGGCAGCCTGAGCACCAAAAGCAGCTCCCAGAGACACCCTGGTGGGGTGTAGTTTGCGCCGATGGACTTGCCGTCCATCGGCGTTTTTTTATCTCTGCAGCGCAAGCCCGCATCGCCCGGGGCGAAGAGTCGATTGCTGTGGCCAAAATATTTCTTGCAATTAAATTGCACGCAATGTAAATTGCTTTCCAGAGGGCGCGGCCACCCGCCATCGCCCGCCGGACAACCACTGGAGAACCCCATGTCGATCGAAAACGTACTCTACCGTGCCCATGCCAAAGTCAGCGGGGGGCGCGAAGGCCACGCCGTCTCGTCCGATGGCGTACTCGACGTCAAACTGACCACGCCCAAGGAACTGGGTGGCGCCGGCGCCATCGGGACCAATCCGGAACAACTGTTTGCCGCCGGCTACTCCGCCTGCTTCATCGGCGCACTGAAGTTCGTCGCCAACCGCGACAAGATCGCGATCCCGGCCGATGTCTCGGTCGAGGGCACGGTCGGCATCGGTGTGATCCCCAATGGCTTCGGCATCGAAGTCGAGCTCAAGGTCGCGCTGCCGGGACTCGATCGCACCATCGCGGAAGACCTGATAGCGCGAGCCCACGTGGTCTGCCCGTACTCGAACGCCACCCGCGGCAATATCGACGTGCGCCTGTCGCTCATCTGAAGACAGCCCGCAGCGCCCGCGGCGACGGCACCAGCCTGCGGCGGGCGTTCAGCCGCCGCGGCAGGGCCAGGGCTCGACGACGAAGCGCAAGCGCAGCCACCGCAGCATCAGCATCAGCCCCCAGCCAATGACCGGCCAGCGCGACCAGCTGATGCCATGGTTCTGGCTCATGTCCAGCATCAGCATGAAGGCCGAGACCGCCAGAAACACCAGCACATGGTACTGGCCCCAGCTCAGATGAAAGCTGGGAGCCGCCGGCTTGACCGCCGGCGCGGCGGTGGCAAGCGTCGCCGCGCCCGCCGTTTCGCACGCGTCAAGCGTTTCCAGCCCGACGCCGAAAGCAGCGGCAATCGCCATGCGCGACTCGGCCGAGGCATTGCCTTCGGCCTCTATACGCTGAATGGTACGCACGCCGAGCCCGGCCGCCGCAGCCAGATGCTCTTGCGACCACGCCCGGCGTTCGCGCAGTTGCCGGATCCTTTCCGCATTTACATTCATAATCGTTTGCGACGCTCCCCGACTATAGCGGTTCAGTACGCGCTACCGTCGTTTCGCTTCGCCTCCTCCATGCCACAAAATCACACACCAGACGCCCGGGCGGCGCCTTCGCTATTCGGCCAGGCTCTGCAAAGGCGCCAGCAGGAATGGATCACTCAGATGCGGCAGCGCCAGATAGCCATGCGACTGCATCTCGGCCAGGCGGCTCACGGTACGAAAGAACTCGCTGGCCTGCACGCCCTCGGTGTATATCGCCTCCGGCTCCGCCGCCGCCGATGCGATCAATTTGACGCGATGATCATAAAATACATCGACCAGCCAGGTCAGCCGCCGAGCTTGCGACGCCTGGGCCGCTCCCAGTACAGGAATGCCCGACAACAGCACCGTCGGATACTCGCGCGCGATTTCCAGATAATCGTTCTGCGAGCGCGGGCCATCGCACAAGGCGGCGAAATCGAACCAGACCACGCTGGCGGCATGACGCCTGACCGCGATACGACGCCCGAGGATCTCCAGGCTGGCGACATCATCGGCCCCATCTCCTGCCAGGCGCTCGAACATCTGCTCGAGCTGGGCTGCGGCATGCGCATCGTCCGGCACGACAAACAGCGGCTCGCGCGTGAGTTCGCGCAAACGGTAATCATTGCCGCCATCGACATTGAGGACGTCGAGATGGCGGTTCAGCAAAGCGATCGCCGGCAGAAAATTCGCACGCTGCAATCCATTGGGGTAAAGATCGTCAGGCGCATAATTTGAAGTCATCACCAGGACGACGCCGCGCTCGAAAAGCACGGTCAGTAACCGCGACAAGATCATCGCATCCGCGATATCGCTGACGTGAAATTCGTCGAAACACAGCACCCGGGTTGCGCGCGCGATGCGCAGTCCGACCTCGCGCAAAGGATCGGGCTCGCTCGACAGCGTGCGCAACTCGCGGTGCACTTCGGCCATGAAGTGGTGAAAATGCACGCGCCGCTTTCGCCGGAAAGGCAGCCCCGAGTAAAAGGCATCCATCAGAAAACTTTTACCGCGGCCGACGCCGCCCCACAGATACAGACCGCGCGGCACGGACGGGCTGCGCAGACTGCGGCCGAGAAAGCGGTTGCGCCCGGCCTTGAACTCGACCAGCGCCTGCCACAGTCCATCCAGACGCTCGATGGCGGCTCCCTGCGAGGCATCGCGGACGAAACCCTTGCGTTCCAGTGCCTGCCGGTACCATTCGAGCGGACGCTCGAGCGTTCCCTCTTGCTGGGAAAAATACGATGCTTGCGGCATAAACACCTCAGGCAAACAGGCCGGTCGACAGATAGCGATCGCCACGATCGCAGACAATGCTGACGATGACGGCGTTTTCCACTTCCGCCGACACCTTCAACGCAGCGACCAGGGCGCCGCCGGAGGACGGCCCCGCCAGAATGCCTTCTTCCCGCGCCAGACGGCGCGCCATCTGTTCGGCGTCATGCTGTGACACCAGCTCGAGGCGGTCGATGCGGGAAAAGTCGCAGATCTTCGGCACATAGGGTTCTTCCCATTTGCGAATGCCGGGGATCTGGCTGCCGGGCTCTGGCTGAACGCCGACAATGGTAAGCGCCGGGTTCTGCTCCTTCAGATAACGGCTGGTTCCCATGATGGTGCCAGTGGTCCCCATGCTGGAGACGAAGTGGGTAACACGCCCTTGCGTAGCCTGCCAGATCTCGGGGCCGGTGCTTTCATAATGCGCGAGCGGATTATCGGGATTCGAGAACTGGTCGAGGATGCAACCGACGCCGGCCGCCTCCAGGCGCCGCGCTTCGTCGATGGAGCCGGGCATGGACAAGGCGCTGGGCGTCAGGACGACTTCCGCACCATAGGCACGCATGGACTGGACACGCTCGGCGCTCGAATTGTCGGGCATGACCAGGATCAGGCGGTAGCCCATCACTGCCGCCGCCATGGCCAGCGCGATGCCGGTATTGCCGCTGGTGGGCTCGATCAGGGTGTCGCCCGGGTGGATATCGCCGCGCTGTTCGGCGCGACGGATCATGGACAGTGCGGGCCGGTCCTTGACCGAACCTGCCGGATTATTGCCTTCCAGCTTGAGCAGTACGATATTGCTCGTCGCGCCGGGCAGGCGCTTGAGCTTGACCAGGGGGGTACGGCCAATGAAATCTTCTAGGTACGCGTACACAGGGATTCTCCGGATCGGATGCCACATTATAACGTCATTGTGGCTGCGAGCCAGAGCCCCCGTGCTTCCTGCACCGTTTCAGCGGCGGACCATCCAGTCGACGTAGCGGTCCACGCCCTGCTCCACCGTCAGCATGGGCGACTGATAACCGGCCGCGCGCAGCTTGCCGATATCGCCCTGGGTGAAGCTCTGGTATTTACCCTTGAGCGCATCCGGAAAATCGATGTACTCGAGGATGCCGTGTTCCACCATCTCGGCCAGAGTCAGCGCCGGTTTGTTCTCATGCCGGCGACAGGCGTTAACCGTGCTCATGGCAACGTCGTTGAACGGCTGGGCACGCCCCGAACCGAGGTTGAAGATGCCGCTCTTCTCCGGGTGGTCCAGAAAATACAGATTGACCTTGACCACGTCTTCCACCGAAACGAAGTCGCGGCTTTGCATGCCATCGGCCCAACCATCATTGGAACCGAACAGCTTGACCTTGCCGGTTTCGCGGTACTGGTTGTAATTATGGAATGCCACCGACGCCATGCGCCCCTTGTGCTGCTCGCGCGGACCGTAGACGTTGAAGTAGCGGAAGCCGACGACCTGCGCCGACAGGCCTTCCTTGATGCGACGGCGCAGCACCTGATCGAACAGGAACTTGGAATAGCCGTAGACATTGAGCGGCCCTTCAAACTCGCGCTCTTCGCGAAAGACGGAGCCCGCGCCATAGGTGGCGGCGCTCGAGGCATACAGCAAGGGAATTTCTTCGTCCTGACAGTAGTCGAGCAGCGACAGCGTGTACTGATAGTTGTTCGCCATCATGTACTTGCCATCGTGGTTCATGGTGTCGGAGCACGCACCCTCATGCAGCACGGCGCGGATCTCGCCATCGAACACGCCGTCCTGCAGCTGCGCGAGGAAATCGTTCTTGTCGACGAAATGCGAAATTTCACAATCCACCAGATTGAGGAACTTCTCCCCCTTGGTGAGATTGTCTACCGCGATGATATCGGTGACGCCGCGATCATTCAGCGCCTTGACGATATTGGATCCGATAAAACCGGCAGCACCGGTGACAACGATTGACATGCGTGCCTCTCTCGCAAAATTAGACGGCGAACAATTCATCCTGGCGACAGACCGCCGTGCCCAGCTTGCCAACCACGATGCCGGCCGCGGCATTGGCGAGCGACATGGCTTCAGGCATGGACAGGCCGGCGGCCAACATCAGGCCCAAGGTGCCGATGACGGTATCGCCGGCACCGGAAACATCGAACACTTCGCGCGCAAGCGTAGGCTCGTGCTGCGCGCCGGCAGCCGAAAACAGCGTCATGCCCTCTTCGCTGCGGGTGACGAGCAGGCCGTCGAGTTCAAGCTGAGAACGCAAGGCCTGCGCCTTGGCGATCAGTTCGTCCTCATCCTGCCAGCGTCCTGCGACTTCCCTGAATTCGCTGCGGTTCGGGGTCAACAGCGTCGCGCCCGCATAGCGTGCGTAATCGTCGCCCTTGGGGTCGATCAGGACCGGTTTGCCATGAGCGCGCGCCACTTCGATCATGCGCGCCACATGGGTCAGCCCTCCCTTGCCGTAATCCGAAAGAATAACGACATCGTGGTGTTCAACCAGCTCTTCGTACTTGCTCAACGTCGCGGCCAGAACCTCGTGGCTGGGCGCATCCTCGAAATCGAGCCGGATCAGCTGCTGTTGACGCGCAAGCACACGCAGCTTGATCGTCGTGCAGATCGAGGCATCGCGCTTGAAGAAAGTGCGGATGCCATCGGCCTGCAGCAACCTCGTCAAGGCGGCAGCCGCCTCGTCGTCGCCGACGACCGAAAGCAGGGTCGCCTGCCCCCCGAGACTGGCGATGTTGCGCGCCACATTGGCCGCGCCGCCGGCGCGCTCTTCCATCTTCCCGATTCGGGCCACGGGGACCGGGGCCTCGGGAGAAATTCTGGACACATCGCCGAACCAGTAGCGATCGAGCATGACATCGCCGACAACCAGCAGACGAGCATTGCCGAGCCGCTCGGCCAGCGCGACGGGTTCCAGTCCCAGGGTGTTCAGTCGTCCCATAGCGTCCTCAGCGTCCGATTGCCTGATAATCGAAGCCCAGGCTGCGCACCCAGACCGGATCATACATATTGCGACCGTCTATGATCAGCGGCGTCTTGAGCGCAGCGCGGATCGCGGCGAAATCAGGGCTGCGGAAGACCTTCCACTCGGTGACGATCAGCAGCGCATCGGCCCCCTGCAACGCAGACATCATGTCATCGGCGAAAGCGACCGCGGGATTGCCGGCCAGAACCCGGCGCGATTCGTCCATTGCGACAGGATCGAAGGCCGTCACGCGGGCGCCGCGGCGGGTCAATTCGTCGATGATGACGCGTGATGCCGCTTCGCGCATGTCGTCCGTATTCGGCTTGAACGCCAGCCCCCACAAGGCGATGGTGCGGCCATCCAGATTGTCGCCGAAACGCGCGACCAGCTTTTCGACCAGGCGGTGCTTCTGTGCCTCATTGGCCTCTTCAACTGCGGTCAGCACGCGCAGATGATGACCGTTGTCCTGCGCGGTCTTGATCAGCGCCTTGACGTCCTTGGGGAAGCAGGAACCACCGTAGCCGGCACCCGGATACAGGAAATGATAGCCGATGCGCGGATCGGAGCCGATACCGCGCCGGACGAGTTCGATATCGGCGCCCAGGGTTTCGGCCAGATTGGCCAACTCGTTCATGAAGGAGATGCGCGTCGCCAGCATGGCATTGGCCGCATATTTGGTCAGTTCGGCCGAGTGCACATCCATGAACAGGATGCGGTCGTGATTGCGCTGGAACGGCGCATACACCCGGCGCATCACCTCGATCGCACGCTCGTCCTCGGCGCCGACCACGATGCGGTCCGGCTTGAGGAAGTCTTCGATGGCCGCCCCTTCCTTCAGGAATTCGGGGTTGGACACCACGGAGAACGGCAGGTCGACGCCACGCGCGGCCAACTCTTCGGCCAGGGCCGCACGCACTTTGTCGGCGGTGCCGACCGGCACGGTCGACTTGTCGATGACGACCTTGTATTCGGTCATGTGACGACCGATGCTGCGCGCCGCGGCAGTCACATACTGCAGGTCGGCCGAGCCGTCTTCGTCCGGCGGCGTGCCCACGGCGATGAACTGCACCTCGCCGAAGGCAACCGACTCGGCCACATCGGTGGTGAAACTCAGCCGCCCGGCTTCGACGTTACGGCGGACCAGATCTTCCAGGCCCGGTTCGAAAATCGGAATGCCGCCGGCATTCAGGGTGGCAATCTTGGCGGGGTCGACGTCGAGGCAGCAGACATGGTTACCGACTTCGGCCAGGCAAGTCCCTGTGACCAGACCAACGTATCCAGAACCGATGACAGTTATTTTCATGATTGTTTAGCCATGTAGTAAGAAATTTCTTGATTGATTTTATTCAGCACCGACATCGGGTCGTCGGCGCGGGTGATCGGACGGCCGATCACCAGATAATCGGATCCGGCGGCAAGCGCGCTCGTCGGCGTCATCACGCGGCGCTGATCGTCGGCCGCGCTGTCGGACAAACGGATACCCGGCGTCACCAGCTTGAAAGTCTGCCCGAGGGCCGCCTTCAGCATCGGCGCTTCCTGCGCCGAGCACACCACGCCGTCGAGGCCGCAGTCCTGCGTCAGTCGTGCGAGGCGCAACACATGATCCTGCGGCGACTCCTCGATGCCGATATCGGCCAGATCGGAGGCATCCATGCTGGTCAGCACCGTCACGGCGATCAACAGCGGGCGCTGGCTGAAGCCGGACAACCCTTCGCGCGCGGCCTCCATCATGCGCCGTGCGCCGGAGGCATGCACGTTGACCATCCAGACGCCGGCGTCGGCCGCCATTTTGCAGGCCTGCGCCACCGTATTCGGAATATCGTGGAATTTGAGGTCGAGAAAAACCTGAAACCCGCGCACGGTCAACGTTTCCACCAGGCTGCGCCCGGAAGCGGTAAACAATTCCTTGCCGACTTTGACCCGGCACTCGGCAGGATCCAGCCGCGCGGCAAAGTCCAGCGCACGATCGGCGTCGTCGAAATCGAGCGCCACAATCACGGGGGAGACGGGCTCCAGTTGCAGACCGGCTGCGATCATAGGATTCATCGTATCTCCTGATTCAATGGGATTCGGAACGGTTGGCCGTGAAACTTTCCCATTCGCCGCAGGCCGGGCAATGCCAGAAGAAGGCGCGCGAGCGGAAATTGCAGCACTTGCAGCGATGTACCGACAGACGTTGCGCATGCTTCATGATCAGCGCGCGCGCCGTCTCCGCATCCATGCGTCCTTCGGGCGAAAGGACGTCCATTTGCGCTTCGATCAAGCGATAGATGCCTCCCAGGCTCGGCCGAGCGTGCACGGCCTCGCGCGTCGCTTCCAGCGCGCGGTCGCTGTCTTCGTAAATGGCGATTTTCTGGTACAGCAAATCGGTCAGTTCCAGCTGCGGGAATGTCTTCTGATAACCGCGCAGCAGCGCGATACCTTCCGCCGGCTTGCCCAGTTTTTCGTAGGCATCGAACAGGCGTTCGGCGGCCATGGCCAGATATTCGTGGTTCTGTTTCTCTATGCTCTGCCAGGAGGCGATGGCTTTGCCGTACTCGCCTTCGGCGAACTCGATGTCGCCAAGAATCAGGCTGGCCCGCACGCATTTGCGATTGGCCGACAAGGCCTCGGTCACGCGCAGGCGCGCCGATGCGAAATCGGAGCGGTACAGATCGCCCTGCGCCAGCTCGCAATAAAATTGCGCCACCTCATGCATGAAGGTGTGCGCATCGCTGGCCAGGTCGCGCGCGGTCTCGATCGCCTTTTGCCAATCGCGATCCTGCTGATAGATATCCAGCAGCTGTCGGCGAGCGGCGAGCCCCATATTGCCTGGCAGCAGGGTCAGCAGGATTTCCTCGGCGCGGTCGACCAGACCGGCCTTGCGAAAATCCTGAGACAACTCGAACCGGACCGGGTCGCGATGCTCGGCGGCCAGATCGCTCGACTCGAGCATGCGTTGATGCAGACGTATCGCGCGGTCATTCTCACCGCGCTTGCGATACAGTTTGCCCAGCGTCAGTTGCAGCTCGGGCACCGACTGCTGCTGACGGGCGACCTCGGCCAGCGCTTGCGCGGCGATGTCGGTCTTGTCCTCGACCAGGGCATCCAGGCCGCGGAAAAATCCGGCCGGCACCTGCTTGGCCTGTTTAAGGACGGTGCGCATATCAACACGGGCGGCCAACCAGCCCAGCGAAAAAAAGGCAGGCAGAAGCAACAGCCACCAAAGGTCTAGTTCCAAGCGGAATCCTTTTCAATCGAGCGAAACGCGCATCTAATCCGCCAGCACGTCGCTGGGGTCGTTCGGCACCTTGCCCTGATGCAACTGCCGAAGTTCTTTTTTTAGATGAGACAGCTCACGCCGCATGCGCAAGTAATAGGAAAACGTTCCCAGCAAACCCAGCAGGATGCCGCCCACGAAGAAGCCCAGCAGATAGACGATCAGCGGCGCATTCCAGGACTGCCCGAAGAAGAGACGGAACTCGACCGACTGGCTGTTTTGCACGGTGATGGCGACCAGGAGCACCAGCAAAGCCAGTTCAACGATCCGGAGCAAGTAGCGCATGGCTATTCTCGTGATGTTTCCAAGTGTGCAAGTTTAAACGATAGCCCGCGCCAACCCAAGCAGGACGTCGCGACCGGCGCGTAAAAATTCTGCGTCGGGGCCTGGGCAAATTTGGAAAGACGGGCCGCGCCGCCTGCGGGCAGTATACCCTGCCCCCCCGACAGGAGACCACCATGCCCGAACCCGGTTCAGCCCTCCATGGCGCGGAAGCCGCCGTCTATCGGCCGCAACTGGCCGACCCGCCTGAAACCCTTGCCGACGATCTGGAACACTGGGAGTTTTCTCAGCCGGGCGAGAACCGCGGCGTCGCCGCCGCGCGTCTACGCGAAGTCCGTGAAAAAAGACTGACGCGGCTGGATTTGAGCGACTGCGACGCACTGAGCAGCCTGCCCTCGACGCTGCCGGACTGCCTGCACGAGGTCGACCTCAGCGGCTGCAAGTCGCTGCTGGCGCTTCCGGTACAGGGAGCGCACGCTTTGCACCTCATTCCACCGCCCCACCTCGCGGCAGCGCACGGGGCGACCGAAGTGGACATCGGCCTGCTGCCCACGCCGGACCGGCTGCGCACCGAGGCGCAGGTTCCCTTCAAACGGCGTGGCAAAGACTATCTGACCCTGCTGGACGCACTGGCCCGGGTGCATCGCTTGCAGGGCGATGCCCGGCTTGAGGCCCTGCCCGCGCTGCATGGCATCGCGCACCGCTACCGCGAACAACACCCGGGATCGGGCCGCAACGCCGCCATCGACAAGCTGTGCGGCGCCATCGCCAGCGTCATCCTGTCCGCGCACGCGGCAGCGGATGACCTGCCGCGGCAACGTTACTTCGACGAAGTGCGCGCCCGCTTCGAACTGGAGAAAATCCGGGTGCCGGTCATCACCCATGCCGGGCAGGGCGACGTCCGGATAGAGATACGCATGGACGGCCCCTGTCGCCTTCACAGCGCCGGATGGCAGGCGAGGCGATCCTCGGCGGCATCACCGCCAGTCGGCGCCATGAATGGCCGGACGGCTTCGTCCGCACGCTGGTCTTCGGGGTCGGCGACGCGTTGAAAACGCAGGCCTTCGCCGGCAACGCGCGCCAGGTGATCACACTGGGCAGGAACCTTTTCGAGCCCAACCCCATGCAGGCCGGCAGCGAGCACAGCATCGCAGGCGGCCTGGGTACACGGGGGCCGCGCGGCGTGGCGGACATTGTTGCAGATCGCGCGGGGACAGCGGCGCTGCACCGCCGTGGCGAAGCCATCGTCGGTCACGAGATGATGCATCTACTGCACCAGGCGATCGACCCCGAGGGCTTCTGGCGCTCCAAATTCGACAGCAAGCAGGCCCAGGCTGCGCGCCACCTGCCGGCAGCCTTCGAGCTCAGCCACTACTCGAGCGGCAACGAGCTCGAATATGTCGCGGAAGCACTCACGCATGAGCTCTATCTCGGCCAATTGCCGCAACGCGCCGACGCTGCGCTGCGCACCATCCTGCGCGAAGCTTGACGCGCGGACAAAACAAAACCCCGGGTTTCGAAAAACCCGGGGTTGGTCAGAGGTCTGAAATCCACCGCCTGAGCGGCAGGACTTCTGGGCTGTGTAATTACTGCTCGGCCCGCGCCGCCTCTTCCATCTCGAGAGACAGATCGACGCGTTCGCGCAATTCCTTGCCGGCCTTGAAATGAGGCACGAACTTCTCAGGAACCGAGACGCTGCTGCCCGACTTCGGGTTACGCCCGACACGCGGGGGACGGTAGTTCAGATCGAAGCTACCGAACCCGCGAATCTCGATGCGTTGCCCCTGGGACAGGCTACTGGCCATTTCGTCCAGAATGGTCTTGACGGCCAGCTCAGCGTCCTTGTAGACCAACTGAGAATTGCGCTCGGCAAGACGTTCCGCCAGCCTCGCGATCAGCTCAGACTTGGTCATGATGTCACTTACTCAGCGCTGTTGCCGGAGGACAGCTTCGCTTTCAGAAGCGCACCCAGATTGGTGGTACCGGCAGTCACGTTCTCGGACTGCAGACCCTTCATGGCTGCGGTTTCTTCTTGAGCGTCCTTGGCCTTGATCGACAGGCTGATGGAACGGCTCTTGCGATCCACGGCGATGATCAGGGTTTCGACTTCGTCACCTTCCTTCAGGTGGGTGCGAATGTCTTCGACGCGATCACGCGACACTTCGGAAGCACGCAGGTAGCCTTCGACTTCGGTATCCAGGGCGATGACGGCACCCTTGGCGTCCAGAGTCTTGACGGTGCCCTTGACCAGGGCGCCCTTGTCGTTCATGGCAACGTAGTTGTTGAACGGATCGCCTTCCAGTTGCTTGATGCCCAGCGAGATGCGTTCCTTCTCGACGTCGATGGACAGAACAACGGCCTCGACTTCGTCACCCTTCTTGAACTTGCGCACGGCTTCTTCGCCGGTGTCGGTCCAGGACAGGTCGGACAGGTGCACCAGACCATCGATGCCGCCCGGCAAGCCAACGAACACGCCAAAGTCGGTGATCGACTTGATCGCGCCCTTGAGCTTGTCGCCCTTCTTGAAGTTCTGGGCGAATTCGTCCCACGGGTTGGCCATGCACTGCTTCATGCCGAGGCTGATACGACGGCGGTCTTCGTCGATCTCGAGGATCATGACTTCGACTTCGTCGCCAACTTGAACGACCTTGGACGGGTGTACGTTCTTGTTGGTCCAGTCCATTTCGGACACGTGAACCAGGCCTTCGATGCCTTGTTCGATTTCAACGAAGGAACCGTAGTCGGTCAGATTGGTGACCTTGCCGAACAGGCGGGTGCCCGACGGGTAGCGGCGCGACAGGCCAACCCACGGATCTTCGCCCAGCTGCTTCAGACCCAGCGATACGCGGTTCTTTTCCTGATCGAACTTGAGAACCTTGGCTTCGACTTCGTCGCCCACGGCCAGAACTTCGGACGGGTGCTTGACGCGGCGCCATGCCAGATCGGTGATGTGCAGCAGGCCATCGATGCCACCCAGGTCAACGAACGCACCGTAGTCGGTGATGTTCTTGACGATGCCCTTGACGACGGCACCTTCCTTGAGGGTTTCCAGCAGCGCCTTGCGCTCTTCGCCCAGGGTCTCTTCCAGAACGGCGCGGCGCGAAACGACAACGTTGTTGCGCTTGCGGTCGAGCTTGATGACCTTGAATTCGATCTGCTTGTTTTCGTACGGGGTGGTGTCTTTCACCGGGCGGACATCAACCAGCGAACCCGGCAGGAAGGCACGGATGCCATTGACCATGACGGTCAGGCCACCCTTGACCTTGCCGCTGATCAGACCGGCCATGATGGTGCCGGCTTCCAGCGCTTCTTCCAGCTCGACCCAGGCGGCCAGGCGCTTGGCTTTTTCGCGGGACAGCTTGGTTTCGCCAAAGCCGTTTTCCAGCGCGTCGATAGCTACGGTGACAAAGTCGCCGACACCCACTTCAACTTCGCCCTTGTCGTTCTTGAACTCGTCGACGCTGATCAGGGATTCGGACTTCAGGCCGGCATTCACGGTCACGAAGTTGGAATCGACGAAAACAACTTCGGCGGTGATCACTTCACCCACACGCATGTCGTGCAGGGTCAAGCTTTCTTCGAACAGCTGGGCAAAGTTTTCCATAGCGAGGCTAGTCATTAATGAGTACTCACACTTGCATGCCTCACGGCATGCGGGTTAGGGTTGAACACAACGTTGCTTGCTGCGATGCAGCAACAAACGTCTTACCAAAAATTCACGAACCGGAGACTTGCCGCTCGGAGAACCAGCCCAGAATGCATTCGACAGTGCGATCGATGCCAATCGAGGTGGTATCCAACAGCAAGGCGTCCGGTTCTTGTCGCAACGGCGCCACCGCCCGGTGGGCGTCGCGTTCGTCGCGGGCAATAATGTCCTGCTTAATCTGTAGGAGATTAGCAGATTCTCCCTTGCCGATCAACTGCTTATAGCGACGATTGGCCCGCTCGTCGGCACTGGCCGTCAAAAAAACCTTGAGCGTGGCATCCGGAAACACGACCGAGCCCATATCGCGCCCGTCGGTCACCAGCCCAGGGGCGCGGCGAAAGTCGCGCTGCCGCTCCAGCAAAGCCGCGCGCACCGCCGGGCAGGCCCCGACGCGCGAAGCCCCGATGCCGATCGCCTCGCTGCGTATCGCCGCGCTGGCGTCCTCGCCTGCGAGCAGGACACGCTCGTCGGCAAATTCGACCGGCAGATGGCGCGCGGCCCGCGCCAAAGCATCCTCGTCGTCCAACGCCAATCCCGTGCGCTCGGCATGCAGAGCCACCAGGCGGTAAAGACTGCCCGAGTCCAGGTAATGAAACCCCAGACGCGCGGCCACCAGGGAGGCCACCGTACCCTTCCCGGAGGCGGAAGGTCCATCGATGGTAATCACGGCTACCGTCATGAGTGCGCTCTTTCGCTTAAAACCCTGCATTGTAACCGCACTCGCGCCGAAGCGGGGCATCCCCCCACCTGTCCGCTCGACCGACAGACAATCCGCACCACCGCGTGGATCATCCGCTGGCGACATCCATCGCCCCATCCGAGAGCCATCGATGAAAACCCGTTGCCAGATCGTCGCCCCGCGGCGCTTGCCCGCCGCCGCCCGTTCCCGACTCGCGCGCACGCTCTACGCCGTGCACTGTCAAATTTTCGAAGGCGTCGAGTTCGACGCCTTCGTGCGCTGCGTCCTCGATTCGCCGGCCGAGCAGAGCGCCATCCTGCTGCACCTGAACGCGGCCGGCGACATCGTGGGCTATTGCGCGCTGCACCTCCACGCGCCATCCGGCCTGCGGGCCACCGTACTCAGGCTCGAGGCCGGCCTGCTGCGCGACTACCGCGGAGCGGGACGCAACGCGCCCTTTGTCCTGCGACACCTGCTCTGGCACCAGTTGCGCCACCCTCTGAACCGGCTCTACTTTCTGAGCACGCCGGTTCACCCTTCGAGCTATCTCTCGCTCGCCCGGCTCGCCGGGCTCTTTCTGCCCGGCCGCGACGCTCCGCTGCCGCCGCTGTCCGCTCTTTCGGGCACGCTGCGCGCGCGCTTCGACCTGCAAGCGGTCAGCGCCGACTGTCCCGCCATCATCCGCGTCGGCTGGATTACCCGCGAAAGCGCGTCGGAGCGCAAACACTGGCAGGAACACCCGCACCCTGCGGTGCGCTTTTTTCTGCGCCACAATCCGGGCTATGGAGAAGGCCACGGCCTGCTGACGATGATACCGGTCAACCTCGGCAGCGTCGTGCGCGCCGGGCTTCGTTTTGCATGGCACAAGCTCGTCAGGCTCGGACAAGGGTTTACGCCAGCCGATGCGGACAGGTAGAGTGTGGATTCAATTCAACGCCCCCCATTGCCGATACCATGGAACAGTTGCACCTCTGCGCCGCCACCCGGGTCGCTGGCCACCTTCGCCTGCCCGGATCGAAAAGCATTTCCAACCGCACCCTGCTGCTCGCCGCACTGGCCGACGGCGTCACCCTGGTGCGCGATCTGCTCGACTCCGACGACATACGGCACATGCTCAATGCACTGCGCCTGCTCGGGCTCGAGATCGAGCCGCTTGCCGACCGCGATTTTCGCGTCACGGGCAGCGGCGGCGTCTTTCCGGTCAAAAGCGCCGACCTCTTTCTCGGCAACGCCGGCACGGCCTTCCGGCCGCTGACCGCCGCGCTCGCACTGATGCACGGACGCTACCACCTCAGCGGCGTCGAACGCATGCACGAACGTCCCATCGGCGACCTGGTCGACGCGCTGCGCGGGGCTGGCGCCGATATCCGCTACCTCGGCCAGGCGGGCTACCCTCCGCTCGAGATCGCGCCGGCCACGGTAAGCACCGGGCGCGACATCACCGTGAAAGGGAACGTGTCCAGTCAGTTTCTCAGCGCCTTGCTGATGGCCCTGCCCCTGACCGGCGCCGAAGCCACGGTCGCAGTCGAAGGCGAACTGATTTCCAAGCCCTATGTCGATATCACGCTCAAGTTGATGCAGCGCTTCGGCGTCGAGGTCGAACGCAGCGGCTGGCAGCGCTTCACCATCCCGGCCCAGAGTCGCTACCGCTCGCCGGGCGAGATCGTGGTCGAAGGGGACGCATCCAGCGCCTCCTACTTTCTCGCTGCCGGCGCCATCGCCGGCGGTCCGGTCAGGGTCGAAGGCGTCGGCCGCGACAGCATCCAGGGCGACATCCGTTTTGCCGAGGCACTGGCAAGCATGGGGGCGCACGTCACCTTCGGCGACAACTGGATAGAAGCGAGCGGCAGCGGCACCTTGCGCGCGATAGACGCCGACATGAACGCTATCCCCGACGCGGCGATGACGCTGGCGGTCGTGGCGCTCGCAGCCGAAGGAACGACCACGCTGCGCAATATCGCCAGTTGGCGCGTCAAGGAAACCGACCGTCTGGCGGCGATGGCCGCCGAGTTGGGCAAACTTGGTGCCACGGTCGAAGAAGGCCCCGACTATATCCGCATCACCCCGCCGGCCCGGCTCGTTCCCGATGTGGCCATCGATACTTACGACGACCATCGCATGGCCATGTGCTTCGCGCTGGTATCGCTGCTCGACTGCCCGGTCACCATCAACGACCCGAAATGCGTGGGCAAGACCTTTCCCGGCTTTTTCGACGCGCTCGCCGGCCTCGCACCGGGCAGGGGTCCGGCGTGAGCGACCTGATCGGGCAACGACGCGAGTTCATGCGCCGCTTCGACCTCGAACAGCCGGCGCACCCCGGCATGCGCCCCCGCGAGCTGGCCATGTGGACGGCGATGCTGAACGAAGAATGGAAGGAGTTCGGGCAGGCACTCGACGAGTATGCGACCCCGCCCGACAGTGACCCGGCCGGAGAACGGCGCCGCATGGCCGAGCTCACGGCAGAAGGGGTCGACCTGCTCAATGTCGTGATCGGCCTGCTTCTGTCGCAGGGCATGCCCGTGGCCGCGATGAGCGAAGCGATCCATGCCGCCAATCTCGCAAAATGCGCCGACGGCAAGGTGCTGCGCCGCGCTGACGGCAAGATATTGAAGCCGCCTCAGTGGCGCCCTGCGGACAAGGAAGCCGTGATCCGTTCGGCGCAGGAGGCGACGGGCGATGCCGCTTGACCATCCCCTTGCGCCCAAGGGCGCGCTCCCGCCCGGGATCGCAAGCGCTCAGCCCTGCCGCATGAAGCGCTGGTGCCAGGCATTGCGCGCCGCGCGTGCCGTGTCGAAGGCATCGAGCAGGGCATCGCCATCGCCCGCCTCCAGCTGCACGGACAAACTGTCCAGCGCCGCACGATAATCGGCCAGCTCGGCCAGCAGGGCTTCACGGTTGGCCAGGGCGATATCTCGCCACATTTCGGCCGAACTGCCTGCGATGCGGGTGAAATCGCGAAAACCGGTGGCGGCAAAGTCGAAACAGCGCGCCGCATCCGCGCGCCGCGCCACCATCCCGACGTAGGAAAAAGCCAGCAGGTGCGGCAGATGACTGACCGCGGCAAACACGGCGTCGTGCTCGTGCGCCCCCATGCAGTGCACCCGGGCGCCGCAAGCCTGCCACAGCCCGGCAACCCGTTCGCAGACTGCGGCGTCCGTTTCGGGCAGCGGGGCCAGCACCACGTTGCGGCCATCGTAGAGACCGTACTGCGCGGCCGCCGCGCCGGTCAGTTCCGACCCGGCGATAGGGTGCGCGGGCACGCAGCGCGCGAGATGTCCGGGCAGATGGCGGCGCAACATGGCGACCACATCGCACTTGGTGCTGCCGACATCGCTCACGATCGTCGTCGCGGCGAGCACGGGCGCCAGCGTGGCCAGCTGCGTCGCCATCTGCCCGACCGGGGTCGCCAGCAACACCATGTCGGCGCCTCGGGCCGCCTGCGCCAGATCGTCGCAGGCCACATCGATCACGCCGAGTTCGAGCGCCCGCTGCAGGTTTTCGCGGCTGCGATCGACACCGATGACATGCCCGACGCGGCCGGCCCGTTTGAGCGCGAGAGAGAATGAACCGCCGATCAGACCCACGCCGACCACCACCAGGGTGCCAATGCCTTGCTGCAAACCGCTCCCCTTTCGAGAGAAAATCATCGCTGCGGATTCGAAATGAAGCCCGCGTTTCATGATAAGCGATTTTGCCCCCGGCTTGGACGCCGCTGCGCAAGCTCAGTCAGACAGCCGCAGGCGCGGCAGCCGGCCTCCCCAGAAAATAGCCTTGGGCGAAATCGCAGTCGCAGTCTCGCGCGATGTCGAGTTGCAATGCGCTTTCAATGCCTTCGGCCACCACTTGCGCACCATGCAGATGCAAAATCGCCACGAGCTTGGCCAGCGGCTCGCGGGTAGACGGCAGCATCAAGGCCTGACGCATCAGGCGCCTGTCGAGCTTGACATAGTCGGGTTCCAGCAACCACACCCGCTCCAGATTGGACGCTCCCTGTCCGAAATCATCGAGCGCAATACCGAAGCCCAGCTCGCGATAGCGTGTCACCGCCTGCAACAGGCGCATGGGATCGTCGACAGCGTCTTCGACGATTTCGAGACAGATGCGCTGTGGCTGGACGTCTAGTCCGCTCAACACTTCGGCGAAAAACCGGCCGTGGCTTTCACTGACATTGACCAGATGCTGGGCATTGACGTTCAACGTCAGCAGCAATCCCGGATCGGCGCGACTGCGCAGAAAATTCAACAAATGCAGACAGCGCAACAGTCGATCGAGAAAGACGCTGCGCCGAGGCGATGTCTCCGCAGCAAACAGGACGGCTGGCGCAACGGAATTGCCGTTGGTATCGCGCACGCGGGCCAGCGCTTCGAATGCAAACGGTAGCAGCTCGCGCTCGTGCAAGCGGAACAGCGGCTGAAATACCGAACTGAAACTCCAGTCCTCATGCCGTGCGCGCACCACGCCAGCCGCGAGGTAGAGCGGCTCGCGTTCGAAACCGTGCCCGGCCAGCAAACGGTTGATCTCGCCCGGCAAAATGGCGGGGGACAGAATATCGATCATAGGCGGATACGCCACTCCTTGCCGTAGTCGGATTTACCGCCGGGTGGCGGCATTGCGATGGCGTGACTGTATCCGAGGACGCTTTAGCGCATAAAATAATATATATCTTGATCCATATACCGGTAAAATCTAAAAGGCCGGATCATCGGCAGCGGCCAGCGCCCGTGCCAGTGCCTGCGCCCGCGGGAACTCGCGCCAGCAGTGCGCGCCAAACCGCGCGATCGGCCAGATGCCGGCCAGGCTGTTGCAAAGAAACGCCTCGTCGGCCGCCTCGAGATCGGCCAGCGTCAGACGTCCGACATGCACAACGTCCTGCGCGAGCAAGCAGGCGCGGACGGCACCGGCAACGCCGCAGCGGTCCAGGGCCGCCGTCCTCAGCTCGCCGTCGCGGACCAGGAACACATTGCTCATTGTCCCCTCCACCAGCGTGCCCTCGCTGTCGAGCAGCAGGCCCTCGGCAATATCGGCGTCCGTCCACTCGGAGCGCGCGAGAACGTTTTCCAGGCGGTTCAGGTGCTTGATGCCGGCGAGTCGGGGCTGCAGGCCGAGCCGAAGCTCGCACAGGCGCACGGCCACGCCTCGTTCGCTCATCGCCGCCGGGTAACCGTTCCATGGCACGGCGGAAATCGTGCGACGCGTGGCGGCGTCGGGCGCGATCGCATAACCGCGCCGACTGCCGTCCCGGCTCAGAATGATTTTGCAGACGGCGCGCTGCAGCCCGCCGACCGCGCGTGCCAGCTCCTCCAGAATGCGTTCAGGCTCCGGCAAGTCAAGCCCGAGTGCGGCGGCGTCATGCGACAGCCGCTGCCACTGCCACGGCCACAAGCGCGCCCTGCCCTCACGCCATTCGAGTGTCCGGTATACGCCATCGCCATAGTGCAGGGCGCGATCGCTGGCAGGAATGCTCCCTGCCTCCCGTCCGTCGACCAGTATCGTCATGCCTGCTCCACCCCGAGCGAACGCAACAAGCCGCGCGCCTTGTGTCGCGTCTCCTGCAGCTCGCGCTCCGGGTCCGAGTCGGCAACGATGCCGCCACCCGCGCGAAAACGCAGCGTATCCCCCTGCCGCATGAACGTCCGGATCAGGATGTTGAAATCCATGCTGCCATCGCGGTTGAGGTAACCCAGGCTGCCGGTATAGGCGCGGCGCGGCTCGTCCTCGAGTTCGCGAATGATCTGCATGGTCCTCACCTTCGGGCAACCGGTGATGGTGCCGCCGGGAAACATCGCGCGCAGCACATCCGTCGGCTTGAGCCCGGCGCGCAGGCGGCCGCGCACATTGGACTCGATGTGGTGCACAAAGGCATAGCTGGCCAGCGCCATCAGTTCGTCCACCTCGACCGTGCCGGGCAGACACAGGCGGCCGAGATCGTTGCGCTCAAGATCGATCAGCATCACATGCTCGGCCCTCTCCTTGGTGCTGGCCAGCAGCCTTTGCCGCAGGGCTTCATCCTCGGCCGGATCGACGGAACGCGGATGCGTGCCGGCAATGGGGCGGGTATCGGCGAAGCCCGCACGCACCCGCACCAGCCGTTCCGGCGAAGAACTGACGATCTGGGCCGCACCGAAGTCGGCGATGGCGGAAAACGGAGCCGGATTGGCATGGCGCAAGGCGGCGAACAGGTCGGCCGCCGAAGTGGCGCCGTCGAGCCGGGCACGCCAGCCGCGCGAGATATTGACCTGAAAAACATCGCCGGCGGTGATGTAACGCTTGATGCGCTCAACTGCGGCGCAATAACGCGCGGGATCATCTTCTTCCAGTGCGCGCAGCGCCACCGCCCGCGGCAGCCACGGCCGCTGCGCAGCCAGCGCCTGTCTGAGCGCGGCGAGCTGCGCCCCCGTCTCCGCCACCAGCCAGGCCTGCCCGGAGGCACGGTCGTACAGCACGGCTGCCGGCACGCGCGCCAGCACCGCCAGCGGAAAATCATCGTCACGGGCGTCGCCCACGCGTGTTTCGAAGGCATGCAGCATCTCGTAGCCGAGGTAGACGAACCAGCCCCCGGTGAACGGCAGCGCATGTGCGCCGCAGGCGCCGACATCGTTAGCCAGCACCGACAGATCGGCGAGAAAGCGGTCGGCCTCGCGGCTGCCATAGACGGTCTGCGCCTGCGGCAAAGCGAACAGGATGTCCCAGCCGCCAGCGCCGGACGACATCAACAGATAGGGGAAGCGCTGCCGATCCTGCTGGTGCAGGCTCAGCAGATCGGGCAAGTGATCGAGGCGTTCGCTTGGCATGCAGGCCTTCCGGGAAACGAGAGGGATCAGACCGTGGGAGACGGGTACAGTTCATGACAAAGGCCGCTGCAAACGCTGCAGCGGCCTTTGTTCCGGAGGCTCGAACGCGATCAGACGCGCTTGAACACCAGCGTACCGTTGGTGCCGCCAAAACCGAACGAATTGGAGATTGCATATTCGATCTGCATGTCGCGTGCACCGTCCTTGGCGTAGTCCAGGTCGCATCCGCCTTCGATATCCTGCTCGAAGATATTGATGGTCGGAGGCGTGACCTGATTGTGCAAGGCCAGAATGGAGTAGATGGCTTCCACACCGCCGGCGCCACCCAGCAAGTGCCCCGTCATCGACTTGGTCGAGTTGACCACCAGCTTGTAGGCATGGTCGCCGAATACGGCCTTGACCGCCGCGGTTTCGTTGGCATCGCCCAAGGGAGTCGAGGTGCCGTGCGCGTTGATGTAGTCGATTTGATCGGCATTCACCCCCGCGTCGCGCAGCGCATTCTTCACGCCGCGTGCCGGGCCTTCGCTGTTCGGCGCCGTAATATGATACGCATCCGAACTCATGCCAAAGCCGACCAGCTCGGCATAGATGCGCGCACCGCGCTTGACCGCATGCTCGTACTCTTCCAGTACGACGACACCGGCACCTTCCCCCATGACAAAACCGTCGCGCCCCTTGTCCCAGGGGCGGGAGGCCGTCGCCGGATCATCGTTGCGGGTCGACATCGCCTTCATCGCAGCGAAACCGCCGACACCGAGACGGGTAATTGCGCCTTCGGCACCGCCCGCCACCATCACGTCGGCATCGCCGTGAATGATCAGTCGCGACGCGTCGCCGATGCAATGCGCACCCGTGGTACACGCCGAGACGATCGCATAAGTCGGCCCTTGAAAGCCCTTGGCGATCGAAACCTGCCCCGAAATCATGTTGATCAGCGAGCCGGGAATGAAAAACGGACCGATCTTGCGCGGGCCGCCGGCCAGCAATTGGGTTCCGGTTTCTTCGATCAGCGGCAGGCCGCCGATGCCGGAACCGATATTGACGCCGATGCGCGTCTTGTCCAATCCGGGCACATCTTCGATGCCCGAATCAGCGATGGCTTGAAATGCCGCCGCCACACCGTAATGGATGAACAAATCCATGCGGCGCGCATCTTTCGGCGAAATATAATCGCTGATGTTGAAATCTTTGACCTCGCCGGCAATACGACAGGTCATGTCACTCGCATCGAAGCGGGTGATGGCGGATATGCCGGATTTACCTGCCAGAATATTGGACCAGGCTGTGGCAACGTCGTTGCCCACCGGGGACACTTGCCCCAGACCGGTAATGACGACTCTTCTTTTGGACACGGGATATCTCCGCGTAAGCCGGGAGGGCTTTCTCCCGATTGTTCGGACACGGTGTTATCTGCCCGAACCGGGCAATACCGCAAACACGTGTTGACGAGCTGACTTGCAAAAAACCCCTGTTCCGGACGCCAGGGCGCCTTTACAGGGGTCCTTCGATGGCAGCTTACTTGTTCAAGTGAGCGGTTACGTAGTCGACCGCCTGTTGAACGGTAGTGATCTTCTCGGCTTCTTCATCCGGAATTTCGCACTCGAACTCTTCTTCCAGAGCCATGACCAGCTCCACGGTATCAAGGGAGTCGGCGCCCAGGTCGTCCACGAAAGACGAATCGATCTTGACTTCGGCTTCGTTCACGCCCAGTTGTTCGGCAACGATCTTCTTGACACGTTGTTCGATGTTTTCCATTTGGTAAATCCTTTCCCTTTTAGTCGTGGGATATCAAAACCCGACTATTCTACAAAAAAAAATTAGAGTAGCCTACCTAACTCTGAGGCGAGTCGGGTTAAAGGCCTCACGGCATCAACATGCCGCCATTGATATGCAGGGTCTGCCCGGTAATATAGGACGCCCTGTCCGACGCCAGAAACACGACGGCGTCGGCAATATCCTTGGCATCGCCTAGGCGACCAAGGGCAATCTGTCCAACCAGCGCTTCACGCTGCGCTTCGGGCAAGGCGCGAGTCATATCGGTGTCGATGAATCCCGGCGCGACACAGTTGACCGTGATATTGCGACTGCCGACTTCGCGGGCCATGGACTTGGTGAAGCCCATGATACCCGCCTTGGCCGCCGCGTAGTTAGCCTGCCCCGCATTGCCCATGGCGCCGACCACGGACGCGATATTGATGATGCGTCCGCTGCGCGCTTTCATCATCGCGCGCAACACCGCCTTGGATGCCTTGAATACCGATTTCAGATTGGTGTCCATGATGACATCCCAATCTTCATCCTTCATCCGCATCAGCAAGGTATCGCGCGTAATCCCGGCATTATTCACCAGAATCGCAACATCGCCAAATTCTCGTGCCAAAGACTCGACCAAAGCATCGATGGCGCCGGGCGCCGTAACGTCGAGTTCGCGGCCAAATCCCCCCTGCGCAGCCAGGCGCTCGCCGATGGCGGCAGCGCCGGCCGCCGAGGTGGCGGTGCCAATCACGATCGCACCTTGCTGCGCGAGCGCATCGGCGATCGCCGCGCCGATCCCGCGCGACGCGCCGGTCACCAGAGCCACTTTACCTTGCAACTGCATGTTTTTCTCCCGCTTGCGTTCAGGCCAGCTCGACCAGGGCGGCGCTCAGCGCCGCCGCGTCGGTCAGAGCCAGACATTTCACATTGCCGTCGATGCGCTTGGCCAGCCCGGCCAGCACCTTGCCCGGTCCGCACTCGGCCATCAGCGCGATACCGTCCGCCGCCATCGACTGCACGGTCTCGGTCCAGCGCACCGGGCTGTACAACTGGCGCACCAGGGCATCGCGTATGCGGTCGGCTTCGGCATAGGATGCCACGTCGGCATTATGCAACACGGCGATGGCCGGCGCCTTGATCTCCAGACCGGCCAATGCACCGGCCAGCCGTTCGGCCGCCGGCTTCATCAGTGCGCAATGCGACGGCACCGAGACCGGCAGCGGCAGTGCGCGCTTGGCACCGCGTGCCTTGCACGCTTCCATTGCGCGTTCGACCGCCGCCTTGGAACCGGCGATGACGATCTGGCCGGGAGAATTGAAGTTGACCGCTTCGACGACATCGCCCGCAGCGGCATCGGCGCACGCGGCGCGGACGTCGTCATCGGACAGGCCGAGGATGGCAGCCATGCCGCCGCTGCCGGCGGGAACGGCCTGTTGCATCGCTTCGGCGCGCAGGCGCACCAGGCGCACGGCATCGGCGAAAGAGAGGGCTTCGGCCGCGACCAGCGCACTGTACTCGCCCAGGCTGTGCCCGGCCAGCAGCGAAGGGGTCGCCCCACCGGCCGCGCGCCATGCGCGCCATGTGGCCACACCCGCCGCCAGCATCAGGGGCTGGGTATTGACGGTCGCATTGATCGCCTCAGGCGTTTCCGCCTGCAGCATCGACCACAGATCCTCGCCCAGCACGGAAGACGCTTCGTCGAAAGTCGCTTTGACTTCGGCATGCGCAGCGAAACCATCCATCATATGCAGGCTCTGGGAGCCCTGCCCGGGGAAAACGAAGGCAAACGACATGGTCTGTCTCCTGTATCAGGATACGTAAAAGTCGACGCCGGCTGGCGTCGACCCGGAATTCAGAAGGTCAGCAGGACCGCGCCCCAGGTAAAGCCGCCGCCGATGCCTTCCAGCATCAGGGTCTGGCCACGCTGGATGCGTCCGTCGCGAACCGCGGTGTCCAGCGCCAGCGGGATCGAGGCGGCCGACGTATTGGCCTGCTCCGGCAAGGTCACCACGACGCGCTCCATCGGCAGGCCGAGGTGCCTGGCGGTGGATTCGATGATGCGCAGATTGGCCTGGTGCGGCACCAGCCAGTCGACCTGTGCCTTGTCCATGCCGGCGGCCGCCAGCGTGCGCGCGGCGATGTCGGACAAGGCCTTGACCGCGAACTTGAACACCGCCGGACCATCCATATGCAGATAGGGACTGCCATGAATCATGCCGTCGGCAACCCGCCCCGGCGTATTGAGAATGGACTGATAGTGGCCGTCCGCCTCGAGCTTGGCGTGCAGAATGCCAGGCTCGTCGGAAGCGCCGAGCACCACCGCTCCGGCGCCGTCGCCGAACAGGACACAGGTCCCGCGATCGTTCCAGTCCATCAGGCGCGACATGGTCTCGGCCCCGACGACCAGCGCATTCTTCGCCATTCCGCTCTGGATATAGCCGTGCGCCGTCACCAGCGCATAAATGAAGCCCGCGCACACCGCCTGCACATCGAAGGCCGCAGTCCCGCGCATGCCCAGCTTTTCCTGCAGAATACAGGCCGTGCTGGGGAACATCATGTCGGGAGTCGTGGTGGCGACGATGATCAGATCGATATCGGCGCGATCGACGCCCGAAGCTTCGATTGCGGATTCGGCGGCTCTGAGCGCCAGATCGCTGGTCAGTTCGTTGTCGGCGGCGATATGCCGTGCACGGATACCGGTACGGGTGACGATCCACTCGTCACTGGTATCCACTCGCTCTGCCAGCATCGCATTGCTAACGGTGTTGGCCGGCAGGTAACTGCCTGTACCAAGAATACGGGAATGGGCCATGTATCTCAGTTCGCTTCTGCCTCCGGGTGCTTCAGATTCAGAATCTGTCGCTCAACCCGCTCGGCGATGTGACCAATCACGTCGGAGGCGGCCTCGACACAGGCCTGCTCCAGCGCGTAACGGAAACCCAGCGCGTCGGTACCACCGTGGCTCTTCACCACGATCCCCCTCAGCCCGATCAGACTGGCGCCGTTGTAACGGCGCGTGTCCATGCGGCTGCGAAAGTGCTTGAGCACGGGCAGTGCCGCCAGCGCGCACAGACGCGTCCACCAGCTGCGGGTAAATTCTTCGCGCAGGAAAAAAGCAATCATGTGCGCCAGGCCTTCAGCCGATTTCAGCGCCACATTGCCGGTAAAGCCGTCGCAGACGACAACATCTACCGTACCGTGGTAGACGTCGTTACCTTCGACATTTCCATAAAAATTCAGTTCGGATTCTTTTAGCAGAGTCGCGGCACGCTTGACGTTGTCGTTACCCTTGATGTCTTCCGATCCGATATTCAGCAGGCCCACTGTCGGATTGCTACAGTGATTGACGCACGAGACCAGCTCGGAGCCCATGATACCGAATTGCAACAGTTGTTCCGGGCTACAGTCGACATTGGCGCCGAGGTCCAGCATACAGGTGGTCCCCTTCACCGTCGGCAACAGCTTGGCAATCGCAGGTCGATCGATTCCCGGAATGGTTTTAAGCACAAAGCGGGCGGTGGCCATCAGCGCGCCGGTGTTTCCGGCGGACACGGCAGCCTGCGCCTTACCCTCTTTGACGAGATTAATCGCCACGCGCATCGACGAGTCTTTTTTATTCTTGAGCGCGAGCTGAGGCGCCTCATCCATATCGACGACCTGGGCGGCATGTCGAATCTGGACGCGGTTCCCCGGCACGGTCTCGTGCAAGGACAGTTCTGCCGCGATGGCATCGCTGTCACCTACAAGAATAAGACTGGCGTGCGGGTGGTCTTTGAGGAATTGGATCGATGCCGGCACGGTGACTTTGAGTCCAATGTCACCGCCCATGGCATCAACCGCTACGGTGATAGTCATCAACGTTTGCGGTAGTGGCCCTACCTGTTGTTATTAGAGCCGCAGCTCGGAATGCGAGCTTACTCGCCCTTGGCCTTGACGACCTTGCGGCCGCGGTAGAAGCCGTTCGGGCTGATGTGATGGCGCAGATGCGCTTCACCGGTGGTCGGTTCCTTGGCCAGCGCCGGAGCGGTCAAGAAATCGTGGGCGCGGTGCATACCGCGCTTGGACGGGGACTTTTTGTTCTGTTGAACAGCCATGGTCGAACTCCTAAATAATTCAAGAAAACGTTTATTCGGACCTGGAGGTCTTAAGCGACGCCAACACCGCAAACGGATTGGGCTTTTTGGCCCGGGCGCGCTCCAGCTCCTCCGAACCGCAATCGTCATGCAAAGGCGACAGCGGCAGGCCCATAATGATTTCGTCTTCGATCAGCGCCCTCGCGTCGAGCTCGGGCTCGGCGATGATCGCATCCAGTTCCTCGTCGTCCTCGACGGCGGCGAGCAAGCGTTCCTCGCTGGTGAACAGCGTGACGACCGAATCGGCCTTCACGTCGACGAACATTGCCTCGAGGCAACGCCCGCACACCACAAGAACCCGTGCCGCCAACTCGAGGCGCAAACAGGGACGACGAAGCCTGTCGACGTAGCCGGTCAGGGTGTATTCCACCTCGCCGTCACGGCCGGCAAGCTCCGCCAGGACGCGCTCATCCAGCGCCGCCACGGCCATTTTGCCGGACTGCGCCCTGCCTTCGCGGGCGTACTTGAGCGGATCAATCAAAATCGGGTTAGACATAAACCGTGCATGATATAATCCGGGCCCCTGATTTGTCAAAAGAATCAAGACTTCATCGCCATGCAAATCATTCTCGCATCCACCTCGCGCTATCGGCGCGAGATCGTGTCCCGGCTCGGCCTCGCCATCGATGCCATCGCCCCGATCTGCGACGAAACGCCACTTCCCGGCGAAAGCGCTCTCGCGACCGCGCGCAGGCTCGCGCGGACGAAAGCCGAATCGCTGATACCCGCCCACCCCGCCGCGCTCATCATAGGCTCGGATCAGGTCGCCCTGCTGGACGGCACCCAGATCGGCAAGCCGCGTTCGCTCGAACATGGCGTGGAAATGCTGACCTGGATGGGCGGTCGCTGCGTCGTCTTCCATTCGGCGCTCGCGCTCGTCAACAGCGCGAGTGGTCGCGTGCAGACCTGCGAAGGCATCAGCCGCGTCACGTTGCGCCCGATCTCGGAGCGTCAGGCGCGCGAATACCTGCGACGCGAGCCCGATGCGCTGAACTGCGCCGGCGCGGCCAAAAGCGAAGGCCTCGGCGGCGCGCTGATCGAACGAATCGAGTCCGACGACCCCAACGCCCTGATCGGCGTCCCCCTGTACGGCCTGGTAGGCCTGCTGCAAAACGAAGGCGTGGAGATACTGTAATGGCCAGACTGTTTCTGATACCGACCCCGCTTGGCGACGAAGCCACGCCCTGGCTGCCCGAAGCCGAGCGCCAGCGCGTGCTGCACCTCACCCATTTCGTGGTCGAGGCGGAAAAGACCGCACGCAAGCATCTGAAGGCGCTCGGCGTGAGCACCCCGATCCGGGAGCTGTCGCTCGCCACCCTGGACGAACATACCCGCCCCGCCGATGTCGCCGCCCTGCTCGCGCCGCTCGAAGCCGGACATGACCTCGGCCTGGTATCCGAGGCCGGCTGCCCGGCCGTCGCCGACCCAGGCGCCCGGCTGGTGGCCCTCGCGCACGAGCGCGGATTCGAAGTCGTGCCGCTGATCGGGCCGTCCTCCATTCTGCTCGCACTGATGGCCTCAGGCGCCAACGGTCAGAGTTTCGCCTTCCATGGCTACCTGCCGGTCGAGGCGGGCGAACGCGAAAAACGGATCAGGGCGCTGGAAACGCGCTCGCGCCAGAACGGTGAAACGCAGATCTTCATCGAGACGCCCTACCGCAACAACGCCCTGCTCGAACATCTGCTCGCCACCCTGGGACCGGACACCCGGCTCGCGATCGCGTGCGACCTGACCTTGCCGACACAGACGATAGTCAGCCGTCGCGTCGCCGACTGGCCGCAGCCGACACCCGACCTGCACAAGCGTCCGTGCCTGTTCGTGCTGTACGCACAAGCCTAGAGTCCGGCTACGAGCCCGCGACCGGGCAGCGGTTGTGCGTGCGATAGTCGACCACCTTGAGCCGGCCCGCGACGATATCGTCGCGGGCCGCATTCAACCGTTTCTCCACCTTCGCCGTGACCAGCGCACGATTGTGACTGTCGAGCGCCCAGTCGACGCCCCCCTCCTTCAAGCCCAGCGTCTGCAGACCCGGGCGCCAGCGGCCTTCGCGGCCCGCCTTCATCACGGCAAAGACCGCATTGTCGGCACGCTTGACCATGGAAGTCAGCATCGTCCCCGGATACAGGTGATTCTGGTTGCTGTCGACCCCGATGAAGAAGCGCCCGCCGGCTTTCGCCTGCTCCATCATACCCACCGAGCTCGGCCCGGCTGCAGCGAAAATCACATCGACGCCGCGATCGAACTGGCTGCGCGCGATTTCCCCGCCGCGCCCCGGATCGTAAAAGGCGGCGGGGGTATTGCCTATGGTATTGCGGACGATCGTCGTCCCCTTCGCCACATGCTTGACCCCTTGCGCATAGCCGCAGCCGAAGGAACGGATCAGCGGCACGTCCATCGCGCCGATGAATCCGACCTTGCCGCTCTCCGACTTCAGCGCGGCGGCCATGCCGACCAGAAACGAACCCTCTTCCTGCCGGAACAGCGTGGACGAGACGTTGGCCCCCTTCGCTTCCGAATCGATGATGGCGAACTTGACCGCGGGAAACTCGCGCGCCACCGTCTCCACGGCGGGCCGGAAGGCAAAACCCAGCGCGATCACCATATTGGCGCCGCGCCGCACCATCGCCCGCAGGGCCTGCTCTTTTTGTGCCTCGGCCGCTATCTGGATCTCCAGATAGCGCGTTGCATAGGTTTTCTTGAAGCGGTCGGCCCCGAGGTAGGCCATCTCGTTGAAGCTCTGGTCGTACTTGGGGCCATAGGACACCAGGGCCGGCAGGAACTCGGCGGCAGCGGCGCCGGTCATTGCCAGCGCCACCGCCAGGGCTGCGCCGGCGGTTTGCAGTTTTCTCGTCATGAGTTGTCGTCTCGCGCGGTGAGTTGATAAAGCGGCGACCCGCGTGGGCCTCCGCGGTCGCTGAGTCAGCACGCCAGACGCTAACGCGCCCTTGCTACGGCATCCAGCCCACGCGGATCGGGTATGCACGGCGCGACACGCCGGCTTGACAGACAGTAAAGCGCCGCTTAATTTGAAAGATAATCTATCAAATGCATGGATTATTTAATGGAAAAACCAACTGGCGGCAACAGCGACGGACGGTACGCAGTCGTTATCGGCAACTCCAATATGGACATCGCAGGAACGCGGGTTCCCGGTGTCGCGATGCGTGCTTTCGATGCCGGACCCGGCGTCATCCGCTACAAGCGCGGCGGCGTCGCGCGCAATGTCGCGGAAAATCTTGCGCGCCTCGGCTGCGACTGCCGCTTCGTCAGCGTCTTCGGCGACGACCATCACGGGCAGGCGCTGTGGGCCGCCACGAGCGAGGCCGGGGTCGATCTTTCTCCATCCCGCATCGTGCCGGATGCCACGACATCGACCTGCCTGGTCGTGAACGACAGCGCCGGAGAGATGTTCTATGCCATCGCCGACCTCTCCATCATCGAGCGGCTTTCGCCCGCCCACCTCGCCGATCACAGCGAATTGCTGGAGGGGGCCGCGCTGATCGTCACCAATACCGACCTCAGCGAAGAAGCCCTCGACTGGCTGTTCACCCGCCACGGCGACCGCCCTCTGCTCGTCGACACCGTCGACGCGTTCTACGCAGGCCGCATCCTCCCCTGGCTGTCGCGGGTCCACACCATCAAGCCCAACCGCGCAGAGGCGAGCCAGTTATCGGGCCTGCCGTTCAAATCGCGCGAGCATGCGCCCCCCATCGCCGACTGGTTCCACCGCGCCGGCGTCATGCAGGTCGTGCTGAGCCTAGGCGAGTACGGCCTGTATTACAGCAACGGACAGAGCGCAGGCTGGATGGAACCGCTGCCGGTCGACGTGGTGAACGTCAGTGGCGCGGGCGATGCATTGCTGGCCGGACTGGCCTATGGCTGGCTCGAGGGCCAGCCCTTTGTCGACGCACTGCGCTTCGCGTGCGGCTGCGCCGCCCTCACGCTGACGACCGAAGACAACAACTACCCCGCGTTGTCCCCCTCCGCCGTGCGCGAACTGCTGCGCCGCGCGCGCGCGCCGCTCGCCCCCTCCATTGCCCCGCCCGCTCCGCGCTAGCGGCTCAGGCATCCGCCCCCGGCGCAAGCTCGGCCGCCAGGCGTTCGAGATCGTCGGGGGCGAGACCGGGCGCCGCCATCTCCAGGGTGGCGCGGCCTAGCGCCAGATAGGTCGCGCGCGCCATCGGCGACGGCATTACGGCCAGATGCCGCGCCACGGTCTGCACATCGCCGCGGGCGATCGGCCCGGTCAGGGCCGCCTGCGGGCCGATCTCGAGAGCGTTCTCCAGAGTTTGCCGCATCAGCGCGCCGATCAGCGGCAGGGCCTGCTCGACGCCCCCTGCACACGCCAGCTCTTGCGCCAGCGCCGTCAGCGCAAGCAGATAATTGGATGCGACACATAGCGCCGCGTGATAAGCCGGCTTGCCCCCCGGCGCCAAGCGAAATGGCAGCCCGCCGATATCGCGCGCCAGGGACTCGAGCTCGACGCAGGCATCCGCCTCGCCCTCGAGCGCGCAACGGGTTCCGGCGAATGTCGCGACGGCCCGCTCGGCGTCGGCAAAGGAAAATGCCGGATGCAGGCTGGCACAGCGCAGCCCGCGCCGAGCCAGCGGCCCGAGCAGGGCCGCTTCGCACGCCCCGCTCGCATGAAACGCCAGCGCCCCCGGCGCGACCCGAGCCTGCATGGCGAGTTCGGCTGCCACGCGCCCGATCGCTGCATCCGGCACCGCGAGCAGCCACATATCGGCGGCGGGCAAGGCCGATAGCGAAGCGCACGCTCTCCCCTCGCCGACAAAGGCAACGGCGGCGGCAGCCGACTCCGGACTGCGATTGCAGATGCCGGCGACACGGTAGCGCCCGCTATTTCGCGCGAGCCGCGCGATGACTTTTCCCAGGCGCCCGGCGCCGACAATATTCAGTGTTTTCATGATGAACGACTCTAGCAGGCGATCGCGGACGACGGAAGACAACGGCGGCGAACGATAGCGTGATGGCAACACCCCCACCCGCGGCAGACAATCGACACCAGCAGAATAAAAGTTTTGATTTAACTCAAACCGTCGCCAGATAAATGGCATTGATATAAATCAATACTTGTCCAGTGCGAATTGATTCTCGATTCCCCTCGCTTTATAAAGACTACATTGATTGGCAAAAGCAGGGCCCGGATCACGCGACGCGACTGCTTGACACTTTGCGTAACGGCACCGCGACGTGTAGTGGCGTCACTACAATCCATCTCAAATAATCAATGGCTTACAGATCATGAAACCGCTGGCCCGACCCTCGCCCGGCCGCCATCATGACTGGATTAATATCAAAGAAATTTTATTAATTTATGCCATAATCCGCGTCCTGAAGTGAGTGCGGTCTTCGCCTTGCATTATGACCGGTCCGTTATACGGATAGTCGCTTGCCGTAGACCGGAATTATTCGGATAACCGTATGCAGCGACCGTGGGAAAATACGTGTTCCTTCGCACGAAGCACTATTTTTCAACGCTTTGCGTCCCATCGGCTGCAATAGAAACGGTTGGCACGGACTCTGCTATTCATTAAGCCAGGCATGCCCGCTCGCGGCACGTCGGTACTTTGCCCGTTACAGCACTGCGCACAACCCATCCTGGCGTTGAGGTATGCAGTAGTCGAACCGTTTTACAGGATAGGGAAACGTGATGAACACAGCGGAAACAGGAACGATAGCGGCCATCTTGCGCAAGCCGGTTCTGCTCAAACAGGACCTGGTAGCCATCCTTGCCGCTACGGATCCGGCCGACATTGAACGCATCCGCGCGGCAGCCGAATCCACGCTGCTCGAACACTGCGGCCCGACCGTCCGCCTGCGCGGCTTGATCGAGTTCTCCAACCTCTGCGTCTCCGACTGCCTCTACTGCGGCATCCGCAAGAACAACCGCGAAGTCGAGCGCTATACGCTGAGCGACGAGGATATCGTCGAGTCCGCACGCTGGTGCGCCACGACCGGCTACGGCTCGGTGGTGCTGCAATCGGGCGAGCGCCGCGACCGCCGCTTCATCGACTCGCTGGTCAGGAACATCCATGCCATCAAGGACGCGACCCGTTCGGAAAAGCTGCCGGATGGCGTCGGCATCACGCTGTGCGTCGGCGAGCTCGCGCGCGCCGACTATGAACGTCTGTATCAGGCGGGCGCCCACCGCTATCTGCTGCGCATGGAAACCTCTTCGCGCGAGCTGTTCGCCGCCCTGCACCCGCCGGCGCAATCATACGACAGCCGCCTGGCCTGTCTGCACATGCTCAAGGACATCGGCTTCCAGATCGGTACCGGCGTCATGATCGGCATTCCGGGGCAAACCATCGAACAGTTGGCCGACGATCTGCTGTTCTTCCGCGATCTCGATATCGACATGATAGGCATGGGGCCCTACATCCCCCACGCCCAGGCCGCGATGCCGCCCGATGCGCCCTTGCTCGACGTCGCCACACGCATGGACCTCGCCTTCAAGATGATAGCCGGTGCCCGACTGCTATTGCGCAACGTCAATATCGCGGCGACCACCGCCTTGCAGGCGCTCGACCCGGTAGGACGCGAAAAAGGCCTGCGCTTTGGGGCCAATGTCATCATGCCCCAGGTCACCCCGCTGCATGTGCGCCAGATGTACACCCTCTACGATGGCAAGCCCTGTCTTGGCGATACCGCCTCGCAATGTGCCAGCTGCCTCGAACAGCGCATCCATTCGGTCGGTCGCCGCATTCTGCACGACGGGTGGGGAGACTCGGCCCACTACGCGCGACGCCATGCCATGAACGTTCCAGCAGCCATGCAGCCGCCGGCCATCGGGCCGGCGCAGCCCGCCATCCCGTCGCATGGCGCGCGCAGGGTCATCCCGCTGCAGCTCAAACCCTGACGCCGCCGCCCGCACGGCCCGAATTCGCAATGTGTATTAAGTAATGACTAAATCAAATCAACGCTTGGAGTAGAAATTGAATCAACTGACTTATGGGGTATGGGACGGTAAAGTCTATGACTTCCGTAACGGCTCGCCGGAGGCAAACGATGCGCTCCCCGCTCTGTCCGGACTGGACACGTTCGCTCCCGACAACACGGTGCAGGCCTTCGTCGCCGACCGCGGCTTTCTGGTGTTCGACCCGGCGGTAAGCCTGGTCGAGACCTTCTGGATGTATATGCAGCGTGCCGCCGAGGAGTCTTGCGGCAAGTGCACCCCCTGCCGCGTCGGTACCAGCCAACTGCGCGATGAACTCGACGCGATGCGCAAGGGCCGGGGCGATGCCAGCCGCCTCGATGCCATCGCTCTGCTCGCGGAACAAATCGCCACCACCTCGCTGTGCGGCCTGGGTAAATCCTGTAGCCGCGCCTTGCAGTCCGCCATCGCGCACTTCAAGGAGGTGTTCGAGCAGGAAATCGCCGCCGGAGAAACCCGGACCCAGCACGGAATGGTCTACGCCACCGCGCCCTGCATCGAAGCCTGCCCGGCCAAGCTGGATGTGCCGCACTACATTGATGACATCCGCGACGGCAAGCCCTCGCATGCGCTCGGCATCATCCTCGACAAATACCCGATGGCCTCGTCCTGTGGCCGCGTTTGCGTCCGCTTCTGCGAACTCGCCTGTCGCCGCAAGGACGCGGAAGGCGCAGTCGGCATCAAGATGCTCAAGCGCTTTGCCGCCGATCAGGCCTATACGCCCGGCCACAGCCTGTTCTCGAAAGATCTCGTGCGCCCGGTGCTCGATACGCCCAAGCGCGTCGCCGTCGTCGGCGCCGGTCCGGCGGGCATTACCTGCGCCTACCAGCTGCTGCGCAACGGCATTGACGTCGATGTACTGGACTCGCAACACAAGGCCGGCGGCATGACCTCGGTCGGCATCCCCAGCTACCGCTTGCCCAAGGATGTCCTGAAGGCCGAGACCGAAGATGCCATCACCCGGCTTGGCGGCCGCATGCTCTATGGCAAGACGCTGGGTAGCGATTACAGCGTCAGCGACCTTCTGGCCCAGGGTTACGACAGCGTCTTTCTCGGTTACGGCGCAAGCCGTGGCACCCTGCTCGGCGTCAAGGACGAAGATCCGTCGCTCAAGGGTTACTACTCCGGCATCGACTTCCTGAAAGATGTGCATGACCACGTCGAAGACGGCAAGCCGTTCAGCCTCGACGGCGAAGTCGTCGTCGTCGGCGGCGGCAACGTCGCCATGGACTGCGTACGCTCGGCGGTGCGCATGGGCGCAAAGAAAGTGCATCTGGTCTACCGGCGCACCGTGGCCGACATGCCGGCCGACCATGAAGAAATCGAGGCCTCGGAAAAAGAAGGCGTGGTGTTCCACTGCCTGACCAATCCATCGCGCCTGATTTCCGCCGATGGCGTCGTCACCGGCGTCGAAGTCGTCACGATGCGCCAGACCGAAATGGACGCCAAGGGTCGTCGCAGCGTCGAAGCCGTACCCGGTTCGGAAAGCATCCTCCGGTGCGAGTACGTGATCGCGGCCATCGGCCAGCAGGTCGACCGGGCGACGCTAAGCGAAGCCGACGGCATCGCCACCGACCGCTGGGGCTGCATCGTGGCCGACACCGATACGCTGGTCACCTCGCGCGAAGCCGTTTTCGCCGGCGGCGACTGCGTGCTGGGACCGTTGACCCTGATCCACGCGATGGATCAGGGTGCCAAGGCCGCGGCCAGCATCACCGAATACCTGAAAAACGGCACGACGACGGTCAAGCCCGAACAGCGCATGCAACGCATGTTGGCCGCCAGCAAGCTGGTATCCGGCGAGTGCCTCGACCGCGAACTGGTCGACAAGCAGCGCTTCACCATGCCCGAGCTGAGCGTAGCCGATCGCGTGAATACCTTCGAGGAAGTGGAACAGGTGATTTCGCAGGAAGAAGCCTACCGCGAAGCCGACCGCTGCCTGCGTTGCTACCGCCTGTATTCCGTGATTACGGAATCGCCGTTGGCTGCGCCGCAAACCTCAACCCAATACGCATAATCGAGTCTCGAGTCATGAAAGCACAAATCAACGGTAAGGAATATTCCTTCGAGTCGTCCGATACGATTCTGAAGCTCGCGCGCCGCAACGGGATCTATATCCCGACGCTGTGCGAACTGCACGATACCGGCCATGCCCCGGGCACCTGCCGCGTATGCATGGTTGAAGTCCGCACCGAGGGCGCCGAAGCCGCCTATGTCACGGCCTGCGACACGCCTTTGCAAGATGGCGCAAGAATCTACACCCGCACGCCCAAGGTGCAGGAACTGCGCCGCATGCAGCTCGACCTGATGATGGGCGACCATAACCAGGACTGCGCCTCCTGTTCGCGCCACGGCGCATGCGAATTGATCGACGTGGCCGACGCCGTCGGTCTGAAGAAAAGCAGCATCAGCATCCAGCCGCTCCAGACGGCGCCGTGCGAAGCCGCCGACTCGGCCGTCGTTTACGATCAGAGCCGCTGCATCCGTTGCATGCGCTGCGTATCCATCTGCCGCGACACGCAAGGCGTCGATGCGCTCGAAGTCAGCGGCCGCGGCGTCAACTCGGCCATCGTCATCAAGGATGGCAAGACCCGCAACGAGTCCGACTGCGTGTCCTGTGGCCAGTGCGTGATGGTGTGCCCGACCGGCGCCTTGTCAGAACGCGATCAGACCCAGGAAGTCATCGACTACCTGGCCGATCCCAAAATCGTTACCGTATTCCAGATCGCGCCGTCCATCCGCGTCGGCTTCGGTGAAGAGTTCGGTCTGGAACCCGGCGGCAATGTCGAAGGCAAAGTCGTCGCCGCCTTGCGCGCAATCGGCGCCGACGTGATCCTGGACACGAACTTCGCCGCCGATGTGGTGATCATGGAAGAAGGCACCGAAGTCCTCGGCCGCGTCACCCGCAGCGAAGGAACAACCTTCACCTCCTGCTGCCCGGGCTGGGTGGATTTCGCCGAGAAGAACTTCCCGCAGATCCTGCCCATGCTCTCTTCGACCCGTTCCCCGCAGCAAGTGCTGGGCTCTCTGGCCAAGACCTATCTGCCGAACAAGATGGACATCGATCCGGCCCGGATCCGGGTCGTGTCCATCATGCCGTGCACGGCCAAGAAAAATGAGGCCGCGCGTCCGGAACTGGGCAAGGATGGCATCCCCGATGTCGACATCGTATTGACGATACGCGAATTCGCCCGTTTGCTGCGGCGCGAAGGCGTCGATCTGCGCGAACTGGAACCGTCAGCCTTCGACGATCCGCTGATGAGCGAATACAGCGGCGCCGGCGTCATTTTCGGGACGACCGGCGGGGTGATGGAAGCGGCGATCCGTACCTTGTACTTTGTCGCCAACGGCAAGGAGCTGGACGGCATCGAAGTCCATGCCGTGCGCGGCTTCGACAACGTCCGCGAAGCCACCATCGAGGTTGGCGGCAAGGTCGGCACGCTCAAGGTCGCCATGGCCCACGGACTGACAGCGGCACGTGCGATTTCCGAAGCGGTTCTCGCCGGCACCGTCAAATACGATTTCATCGAAGTCATGGCTTGCCCGGGCGGTTGTATCGACGGTGGCGGCCACCTGCGCAGCAAGAAACGCTATCTCAAGCATGCGCAAGAGCGCCGCAACGGCTTGTTCGCGATCGACCGCAAGACCAAGGCCCGTCAATCGCATAACAACCTGCAGGTGCAGAAACTGTATCGGGACTTCCTGGGCGAGCCGAACTCGCACCACGCGCACGAACTGCTGCACACGCACTATCACGCGCATCAGCAAGAAGCCCGCGTCTGCCTGAAGAAGATTTGGGCCGACAAGGAGTAAGCACGTCGTCCGGGGCGCCGCCGGTCGCATGGACCGGTGGCGGACTCTCGAGAATCCGGCGCAAAGTGGCGCTCACTATCAGACCACTTTGTTACGGTTTTTCGAAACAAGCAAACGACCTTTGGAGCACCGCATGACACACATCCATAATACCGAAGCCAGCTGGCTTGACCCTGCAGTCGTCGAAGCCGCGCTGGCCGGCGCCACCGGCGATGCCGCCCGCATCCGCGAAATCCTGGTCAAGGCACGCGAGCTGAAGGGGCTGAATTTCGAAGAAGTGGCCGAGTTGACCTGCATTGCGACCGACGAACTGCGCAACGAACTGTTCGCCACCGCCCGCTACGTCAAGGAGCAGATCTATGGCCGCCGCATGGTGCTGTTCGCTCCGCTGTATATTTCCAATGTCTGCGCCAACGAATGCAGCTACTGCGCGTTCAGCCGCTCGAACAAGAGCCTGCAACGCCACGCCCTGGACATGGACGAAATCAAGTCCGAAGCCCTGCACTTGATCGATCAGGGACAAAAGCGCGTACTGCTGGTTGCCGGCGAAGGCTATTCGGCCGCCAAGGGCGGCTTCCAGTACGTACTCGACGCCATCGCCGCGGTCTATTCCGTCACCCACGAGAAAGGCAATATCCGTCGCCTGAACGTGAACGTGGCACCGCTGAGCATCGACGATTTTCAAAAACTGAAGGCCGCCGAAATCGGCACCTATCAGTTGTTCCAGGAAACCTACCACCGCCCGACCTATGCCGCCGTTCACACCGGGGGCAAGAAGACGGATTTCGACTGGCGCTGCACCGCCATGGACCGTGCCATGGAAGCCGGCATCGACGACGTGGGCCTGGGCGCGCTGTTCGGCCTCTACGACTGGCGCTTCGAACTGCTGAGCCTGATGCAGCATAACGCCCACCTTGAAGAACGCTTCGGCGTCGGCGCGCACACCATCAGCGTACCGCGTATCGAACCGGCGCAAGGCGCGCCGATGTCGGATGCGCCGCCGGCCGTCGTCTCCGACAACGACTTCAAGAAGATCATCGCCATCCTGCGCCTGGCCGTGCCGTATACCGGCCTGATACTGTCTACGCGCGAATCGGCCGAGATGCGGCGCGAAGGCATAGAGCTCGGCATTTCGCAGATCTCCGCCGGCAGCCGGACCAATCCGGGCGGCTATGGCGCCGACGAAGGATCGCTGGCCCAGTTCCAGCTTGGCGACCATCGTTCGCTGCAGGAAATCGTGCAGGAACTGGCGTCGACCGGCTATGTCCCGTCATTCTGCACCGCCTGCTACCGCATGGGCCGCACCGGCGTCGATTTCATGGATCTGGCCAAGCCAGGCCTGATCAAGCGCAAGTGCGATCCGAACGCGGTCACCACCCTGCTGGAATATGCGACCGATTACGGCACGCCGGAAACCCAGGCCGCCTGCAATGTCGCAATCGTCCAGGAATTGGGTACGATGGATGAGAAAACGCGGCGCAATGCTGAAAAAATGCTGAAAATGATACGCGACGGCCGTCGCGATATCTATTGCTGAAATAGGCGACGGCACGTAAATCGGCGGCGCCGACCGGCAGTGCCCGGGCCGGTGCCGCCGGTGCCCGACTCAATGGCGGTGACAGGATGACACGAATCGAATCCGACTCGCTGGGCGAGCTGCGCCTCCCGGCCGATGCGCTCTATGGCGCACATACCGCGCGCGCGCTCGACAATTTCAGGCTCAGCGGGCAAGCGCCGGCTGCCGAACTCGTGCGCGCGATGGCGCAAGTCAAGATCGCCTGCGCACGCACCAACCGCGAGCTGGGACTGCTCGCGCCGGATGTCGCCGATGCGATCGTCGGCGCAAGCCGCGAACTGATGGACGGGACGCTCGCCCGCGCCATCGTGGTCGATGCACTGCAAGGCGGGGCGGGAACGTCCCTGAACATGAACGTCAACGAGGTCATCGCCAACCGGGCCGAGGAGATGTTGGGCGGACGCCGCGGCGAATACCGTCTCGTCCATCCCATCGACCATGTCAACTTGCATCAGTCCACCAACGACACCTATCCGACGGCGCTGAAAGTGGCAGCCATCGGCCTGCTGCGCGAACTGCACACGTCGATTTCGGGCCTGCAGTCGGCATTTCAGGATAAGGAACGCGAATTTGCCCATGTGGTGAAGGTTGGGCGGACCCAATTGCAGGATGCCTGCCCGACAACGCTAGGCGCGAGTTTCTCCGCCTGGGCCGAAGCACTCGCGCGCGATCGCTGGCGTGTCTCCAAATGCGAAGAAAGACTGCGCGTAGTCAATCTGGGCGGGACGGCCATCGGCACCGGCATCACCGCGCCGCGCGATTATATCTTCACGGTTACCGAACGGCTGCGCGAAGAAACCCGGCTAGGGCTCGCACGCGCTGAAAACCTGGTCGACGCCACGCAGAATGTCGATGTATTCGTCGAAGTTT
Organism: Paludibacterium yongneupense DSM 18731; assembly: GCF_000422925.1. GTDB lineage: Bacteria > Pseudomonadota > Gammaproteobacteria > Burkholderiales > Chromobacteriaceae > Paludibacterium > Paludibacterium yongneupense. Next base: position 14,081 of record NZ_AUGZ01000004.1, on the reverse strand, counting down.
CCGGCATTCTCAAAGCACACGCGGTCAACCTGCTGAAAATTTCATCCGACCTGCGGCTTTTGTCGTCCGGCCCGCGCGCCGGGCTGGGCGAACTGCATCTGCCCGATCGTCAGGTCGGCTCCAGCATCATGCCGGGCAAGGTCAATCCGGTCATCTGCGAAGCCGTGGCCCAGGTCGCCATGCAGACCATAGGCAACGATGCGACGATCACGCTGGCCGCCCAGGCCGGGCAGCTCGAACTGAACGCCTTCCTGCCGCTGCTCGCGCATGCGCTGCTCGGCTCGCTCACCTTGCTGGTGCGCGGCAACGACATGTTCCGCTCGCACTGCGTCGAGGGGATCGCGGCAAACGAGGCGCAGTGCCGGGAACAGGTCGTGCACTCGCTGGCGACCGTGACGGCGCTCGTGCCGCTGCTCGGCTATCAGACCGCCGCCGCCGTTGCCAAGGAGGCCCTGGCCACGGACAGCACGATCGCTGCCGTCGTACTGAAAAACGGACTGCTGACACAGGCGGTGCTCGATCAGGCACTCTCGCCCGGCGCCATGACCACTCTGGGTTTTCGCGGCAAAGCGAGAACCTGAACCCCCAAGAATCGAGAATAGCCATGCTAGATACTCCCAAGGGACTCAGACTCCATATCGGACTTTTCGGACGGCGCAACGTCGGCAAGTCGTCGCTGATGAATGCCCTGGTCGGGCAAGCGGTATCCATCGTTTCCGACACCCCGGGCACCACGACCGACCCGGTGGAGAAGACCTTCGAACTGGCACCGCTGGGTCCCATCGTCTTCATCGACACCGCCGGCCTCGACGATGTGGGCGAGCTCGGCGAGCTGCGCAAGCAGAAAACCCTGCAGGCGCTGGAACGCACCGACGTCGCCATCATCGTCGCGACGGCGCAGGGCATCGGCCCGTTCGAACATGAGCTGATCGCATTGATGCAGGAGCGCAAGACGCCTTTCCTGGTCGCGTTCAATAAATGCGACCTCGCAGCGCCGGATGAAGACGCGCTGCAGGCCTTGCAGAAAGCCAAGATACGCCTGGCGACGGTCTCGGCGACCCACGGCAGCGGCATCGCCGCCGTCAAGGAAGCCCTGTTTCACCTGGCGCCGGAGAATCCGATAGACGAGCCGCGCCTGATAGGGGATCTGTTGTCTCCGGGCGATCTGGTGGTGCTGGTGGTGCCCATCGATCTGGGCGCGCCCAAAGGACGTCTGATCCTGCCGCAAGTGCAGACCATACGCGACATCCTCGACAGCGACGCCAGCTGCATGGTGGTGAAAGAACGCGAGCTGGCCGATTCGCTGGCCAAACTCGACAGCCCGCCGCGCATGGTCGTCTGCGACTCGCAAGTCGTTCTCAAGGCGGCGGCCGACACCCCGCCCGACATCGCCTTGACCACCTTCTCCATCCTGATGTCGCGCTTCAAGGGCGATATGGTGAAGCTCGCGCGCGGGGCCGGTGCGATCAACGCCCTGCAGCCTGGCGACAAGGTCCTGATCTCGGAGACCTGCTCGCACCACTCGCTGGCTGACGATATCGGCCGCGTCAAGATCCCGCGCTGGCTGCGCCAGTTCGCCGGAGGCGATCTGCAGACCGAAGTCGTGGCCGGCAAGGATTTCCCCGACGATCTGTCGCCCTACTCGCTGGTCGTTCAGTGCGGCGGCTGCATGGTCACCCGCAAGCAAGTGCTGCATCGCCAATATCTGGCCGAGCACCAGGGCATCCCCATGACCAACTATGGCATGGCCATCTCCCTGGTACAGGGCGTGCTGGAGCGTACCCTCGCCTGCTTCCCTGCTGCACGGGACGCATTTCGCGAAGGTGCCGGATCCGGTTCTTGAACCGTCGCCGCGGCTCGAACACGTCGGGCGCGGCGACGCGGTGGATACTATATACTGAGTGAAAGAGAGTGATTATCGATCAGGATGACGATCATGATTCGGTTGATCTACAGCAGCGCATCGGTGGAACCCCTGACGGCAGCCAAGGTGGCGGCGCTGCTGAGCGACAGCAGGCGGCGCAATCAGGCTGCCGGCATCAAAGGCCTGCTCGTGGTGATGAACGACGATTTCATGCAAGTCCTGGAGGGGGAAGACGCGGCGGTCGACGCGCTCTACGCGCGCATCCTGGCCGACACGCGCCACAGCATGCAGACCCTGCTGTCGCGCGAAGCCATCACCCATCCCGCTTTCGCAAACTGGAGCATGGCTTTCATCGATGCTCGCGTGCTGCTCGATAATGTCGGACTCATGCCGGTGGCACTGCAAAATCTTTCACGCGACCGCGAAACGCAGCGCACCTTGCGCCTGGTACGCGAATTCATCGACGGCAAGTGGCATCACCACCTGCCGTCGGGACTCTTGCCGCAAGTCGTGCACCGGTGACCGGCCAGCCGTAAAGCACAATGCGCTTCGGGGGGACAAATGATACGCTTGGTCTACAGTGGCAGCGCCATCACCTCCTCGCGGGGCGAAGACATCGGCCCGCGTCTCGCCGCCTTTCGTGAGCACGCACTCGCCAACGGCTGTACCGGCGTACTGATTCTGATGGGCCAGGATTTTCTGCAGGTGCTGGAAGGCCCCGACGATGTCGTCGATACCCATTACTGCCACATGCTGAGCCATCCCGCCAACTATCAGGTCACGCTGCTGGCACGTGAAGCCATCGCCCGCCACCTGTTCAACGAATGGAGCCTGGGCGTGATACCAAGCTCGCCGCAAACGGTCAACGATCTGCTGCCGTCGCCAGGCTCTCCGGCCGACCCCGGCTCGGTGCGGGCATTGCGGTTGATAGAAGAGTTCGTCGCCGGCAAATGGCACCACCACGGCACCATGGGCGACAATCCCCTGGTGGTGCACCGCCGCTGATGCCGCCCGAGGGGCGGCTCTCGCTGTTGCACCGCGCCGGTGTTCAGCGGGCGGCGTTCAGCGCCTGCTCGACATCGGCAAGGATGTCATCGACATGCTCGATGCCGATCGACAAGCGGATCAGCTCCGGCCTCACGCCGGCTCGGGCCTGCTCTTGTGCCGACAACTGCCGGTGCGTGGTCGACGCCGGATGGCAAGCCAGCGACTTGGCATCGCCGATATTCACCAGCCGCGTGACCAGGGCAAGCGCATCGATGAAACGCCCGCCGGCTTCTTCGCCGCCCTTGATGCCGAACGACAGAATGCCGGAAGCCTTGCCGCCCATATAAAGATCGACCAGCGCGCGCGAAGGGTGCCCTTCCAGGCCCGCGTACTCGACCCACTCGACCTGCGGATGCGCGGACAGATACTCTGCCACGCGCAAGGCATTCTCGCAGATACGGTCCATGCGCAAGGGCAGCGTCTCCAGCCCCTGCAGGATGAGGAAAGAATTGAACGGCGAGATCGCCGCACCGGTATTGCGCAGGGGAACCACCCGCGCACGACCGATGAAGGCGGCATCGCCCAGCGCCTCGGTATAGCAGACGCCATGGTAGGAAGGATCCGGCTCGTTGAGGCGGCGGAAGCGGGCTGCGTGTTCGCGCCAGGGAAAACGCCCGGAATCGACGATGATACCGCCGATGCTATTGCCATGACCACCGATGTACTTGGTCAGGGAATGGACGACAATGTCGGCCCCATGCTCGAAGGGGCGGCACAGATACGGGCTGGGCACCGTATTGTCGACGATCAAGGGGATGCCGTTGGCGTGAGCGACATCGGCGAAAGCCGCGAAATCGACGACATTACCCAGCGGGTTGCCTATCGACTCGACGAATACGGCCTTGGTGCGCTCATCGACCAGGGCGGCGAGCGAGGCTGGATCACGGTAATCGACAAAGCGGACGTCGATGCCGAACTGGCCGAAGGTATGCGCGAACAAATTGTAAGTCCCGCCGTACAACGTGCTGGTCGCGATGATATTGTCGCCGGCCTCGGCGATGGTCTGGATCGCATAGGTGATGGCGGACATCCCCGAGGCCACCGCCAGGGCCGCGATCCCCCCCTCCAGCGCGGCAACGCGCTTTTCCAGCACGTCCGTGGTCGGATTCATGATGCGGGTGTAGATATTGCCTTGCACTTTGAGATCGAACAGATCGGCCCCATGCTGCGTATTGTCGAAAGCATACGACGTCGTCTGATACAAGGGGACCGCCACCGCGCGCGTGGTGGGATCGGGCGCATAACCGGCATGCACGGCCAGGGTTTCCAACTTCATCCGTCTCTCCTCCAGAGGTTGTCGCGGGAGTTTCTGACGCTCAGATCCCCGGCTTCAGTCGCTAACCATACCCGATTTCAAAATAATAATAAATATCATAATCTTCGCAAGCAAATAACCGAATGATATAAGCACCTGCGCTTTCGGCCGGGTGCCTGCCCCGGCGACGCCATGCCACACTGTCCCAGCTGCCTGCCCATCAAGCAGGTCGGGGCGAACCATGAGACAGATCCTGATTATCGAAAACGACGCGCTCCTGCGCTCCGCGCTGGGGCGCAGGCTCGGTGCCGAAGGTTTTGCCGTACTCGAAGCCGACGCGATCGAAGATGGCCGAAACAACGCCCAGAGGCAGATGCCCGATGCCATCATGCTGCAACTGGGCATGTTCGGCGCCATCGACGCCATCCGCGGCTTGCGCGACTGGTATCGCGGCGTCGTCATCGGCCTCGCGCACAGCCCGGGCGAAGCCCGCATGCTCGACGCATTCGAGGCCGGCGCCGACGACTTTCTCGCTCTGCCGTTCAGTCTGGAAGAGATGTCGGCCCGCTTGCGCGCGGCGCTCCGGAGGATGGCACAAGAAGAGTCATTCGGCCTGCCGCGCATCTCAACCGGCGAGCTTGAAATCGACTTGGCCGCCTACCGCGTCAGCCGCCGCGGCGAGACCGTGCACCTGACGCCGCTCGAGTTCAAGTTACTGGCCAAACTCGCGGGACGGCTCGGACGGGTGGTATTGCAAGGGCAGTTGCTACGTGAAATATGGGGACCGTACGCTGAAGACTACCGCCACTACCTGCGCATCTATATCGCCCAGCTGCGCCGCAAGCTGGAGGCGAATCCCGCGCGGCCCGAGTACCTGTTTACGGAGAACGGCATAGGCTACCGGCTGGCCGAGCTTCCACCGCGGCGGCAGCCGGAAGAGGCGAGCCCGCTCGCGACGGAGCCGATGCGGGCCCGACCGTCCATGGCCGGAGGCCGATAAACGGCCCGACGCCGGCGACCGGGCGCGAATGCGGCCCGGTCGCCGGCCTGCTCGACTCAATCGTAAGACTCTGGCGGCGGGCAGGAACACACCAGATGACGATCTCCGTAGACGTCGTCGATCCGGTTTACGCTAGGCCAGAACTTGTTGTCGTAGACATAGGGCAAGGGGAAAAACGCCAGGGCACGGTCGTAAGGTCTGTCCCAGACGCCGGCGATATCGGCACGGCCATGCGGGGCGCGGCAGAGCGGATTGTCGTCGGCCGGCCACTCGCCCGCTTCCACGCGCTCGACCTCGCCGCGAATCGAGATCATCGCGTCGATGAAGCGGTCGAGCTCTTCCTGTGACTCGGATTCGGTCGGCTCTATCATCAGCGTCCCCGCCACCGGGAAGCTCATGGTCGGAGCATGAAAACCGTAGTCCATCAGACGCTTGGCGATATCGACCTCGGTCACGCCGCTCGCCGCCTTGATCGGCCGCAGATCGATGATGCACTCGTGCGCAACCCGGCCGCCGGTGCCGGTGTACAGCACCGGATAGTACGGCGCCAGCCGGGTCGCGACATAGTTGGCGTTAAGCAGCGCCACTTCGGTCGCCGTCTTGAGTCCGGCGGCTCCCATCATGCTGATATACATCCATGAGATGGGCAGAATCGAGGCAGAACCGAAAGGTGCGGCGGCAACCGCCCCCAGGCCGGAGTTCGTGAACACATGCCCTGGCGCAAACGGGGCCAGATGCGATTTCAGCCCGATGGGCCCCATGCCGGGGCCGCCGCCGCCATGCGGAATGCAGAAGGTCTTGTGCAGATTCATGTGGCTGACGTCGGCGCCGATATCGGCCGGGCGCGACAAGCCGACCTGGGCATTGAGGTTGGCGCCGTCCATGTACACCTGCCCGCCATGGCGGTGCACGATCTCGCAGATCTCGCGGATGGCCGGCTCGAATACGCCGTGCGTGGACGGATAGGTGATCATCAGCGCGGCCAGGCGATCGGCATGCAACACGGCCTTGGCCTCCAGATCGGCGACGTCGACGTTGCCGCCCTCGTCGCAATCGACGACGACCACCTGCATGTTCATCATCTGCGCGCTGGCCGGATTGGTGCCGTGCGCCGAACGAGGAATCAGGCATACCGTGCGCGCGCTGTCGCCGCGTGCATCATGATAGCGGCGAATGGCCAGCAGACCGGCGTACTCGCCCTGCGCTCCCGAATTAGGCTGCATCGAGACCGAATCGAAGCCGGTGATGGCTGCCAGTTGCTGCGCCAGCTCGTCTATCAGTTGCCGATACCCGAGCGCCTGCCCGGCCGGTGCAAACGGATGCATATCGGCAAACTCGGGCCAGGTGATAGGGATCATCTCGCTGGTCGCATTGAGTTTCATGGTGCAGGAACCCAGTGCGATCATCGAATGATTCAAGGCCAGGTCTCGATTCTCCAGGCGCTTGAGATAACGCAGCATCGCATGCTCTGTGTGATGGCGGTTGAACACCGGATGGGTGAGCACCGCGCTCGTGCGCACCAGCGCAGCCGGAATGGCCGTCGCCGTTTCCGCGTCCAGATTTGCGATGACGGGCGCGTGTCCGGTAAACAACGCGCACAAGCGCGCCAGATCCTCCAGCCCGGCCGCCTCGTGGAAGGACACGCCGAGAACGCCGTCAGCCACGCGCCGCAGGTTGTACCCGGCCGCGAGCGCGGCCTGGTAGACGGTCTCCGCTTTTTCACCCAGATCGACGGTCACCGTATCGAAAAAATGACGGTGCCGAACGGCGAGCCCCGCGCGCTCGAGCGCGCCGGCAAACAGCGCCGCCAGGCGATGAATGCGCGCGGCGATGCGCTTGAGCCCGTGCGGACCGTGGTAAACCGCGTACAGGCCGGCAATATTCGCCAGCAGGACTTGCGAGGTGCAGATATTGGAATTGGCCTTCTCGCGGCGGATGTGCTGCTCGCGCGTCTGCAGCGCCATCCGAAGCGCGGGCTTGCCCAGCGCATCTTGCGAAACGCCGATGATGCGGCCCGGCGCAGAACGCTTCATCTCGTCGCGGAAGGCAAAATAAGCCGCGTGCGGCCCGCCGAAGCCCATGGGCACGCCGAAGCGCTGGGTGGAACCGATGGCAATGTCGGCGCCCAGCTCGGCCGGAGACTTGACCAGCAGCAAGGCCATCAGATCGGCCGCCACCACGGCAACGGCGCCGCGCGCCTTGCACGCCGCGATTGCGGCGCCCGGATCGGCGAGTTCGCCGTCCACACCCGGATACTGGAACAGCGCGCCGAAGCAATCGACCTCGCCAGCCGTCGCCGCGGGGGCACAGACCAGTTCGAAACCGAAATGTTCGGCACGCGTGCGCAGTACATCCAGCGTCTGCGGCAGCACTTGTTCGTCGACGAAGAAACGCATCGTCGCGTTGCGCGATACGCGGCGTGCCATCGCCATCGCTTCGGCGGCGGCGGTCGCCTCGTCCAGCAGCGACGCATTGGCCATTTCCAGCCCGGTCAGATCGATGATCATCTGCTGGTAATTGAGCAATGCTTCGAGCCGGCCTTGCGCCACCTCGGCCTGATAAGGGGTGTAGGCGGTATACCAGCCCGGATTTTCCAGAACATTGCGCAAGATGACCTTGGGCAACTCGGTCGGGTGGTAACCAAGCCCGATGAAACTGCGCTGCAGCTGGTTACGGCCCGCGATCTCGCGTAGCCGGCTCAGGGCATCGACTTCGGACAAAGGGCCGGGCAGCGGCAAGGCCGCGCCCAGGCGGATGGATTCAGGTACGGTCTGGGCGACCAGATCGTCGCGGCTCGCCACGCCGAGGGTGGCCAGCATGCGGGCCTGCTCGTCGGCTGAGGGGCCGATATGGCGGGCGATGAACTCGCCCGCATCAAACAACTCGGAAAGCGGCATTATCGGTGTTCCCGGTCACAAACAATCGATACCGCTCCCGTCGGGCACCGGTCGGAGCCGACCATCGCGACGGGAGCGGTCGTTCAGGCGCCGATTTCGGCGGCGTACTGGCTGGCGTCGAGCAGACCGCCGATCTCGGCGGGATTCGACGGCTTCAACCGGAAAAACCAGCCTTCGCCGTAAGAATCGCTATTGGCCAGTTCCGGTGCAGACTCCAGCGCCGCATTGACGGCGATCACTTCGCCCGCGATCGGGGAATACACATCGGAGGCCGCCTTGACCGACTCGACGACGCCGGCTTGCTCGCCGGCAGCCAGTGCCTGGCCGGCTTTCGGCAGTTCGACGAAGACCAGGTCGCCCAGCAGTTCCTGGGCATGGTGGGAAATCCCGACGGTAACGCTGCCGTCGGCTTCCAGGCGCAGCCATTCGTGGCTTTCCGCATATTTCAGGTCGGCGGGGATCGTATTCATGCAATTTCTCCAGCAGGGATTGAACGGTGGGCTTAGCAATAGACTTGTTTGCCGTGGCGCACAAAGGGCAGTTTGACAACGCGAACGCCGGTCTCCACGCCGCGCAGATCGACTAGGGCATGCTCGCCGGTCGCAAACGGAACGCGGGCGATGGCCACGGAATATTTCAGGGTGGGAGAGAAGCTGCCGCTGGTGATCACGCCTTCGCCCACGCCTTCGACGCGCACGGCTTGGCCGGCGCGCAGTACGCCGCGCCCCTCCAGCACCAGACCGACCTGCTTGAACGGCACACCGCCCGCGCGCTGCGCCTCGAGCGCCGCGCGACCGATGAAATCGCGGCTGGCCGGCTCCCAGGCAATGGTCCAGTCCATGCCAGCCTGCAAAGGCGACACGGTCTCGTCCATCTCATGCCCGTACAGATTCATACCGGCTTCCAGACGCAGCGTGTCGCGTGCGCCGAGACCGCAGGGTGCGACGCCGACTTCCAGCAAGCGGGCAAAAAGAGGCGCCGCCTCGGCGGCCGGGATCATGAGTTCGAGACCGTCTTCGCCGGTGTAGCCGGTGCGGGCCAGGAAGCTTTCGCCGCAAGGCACGCCCTGAAACACCTTGAGCGCGCGGATGGCATCCGCCCAGTCGGGCCTGGCCTGACAGACCTTGGCGATGGCCTGTGGCCCCTGCACGGCCAGCATCGCCAGGTCGCGGCGCACGTCGAGCGCCACCGCGAAGCCGGATGCCTGTTTTTCCATCCAGGCCAGATCCTTGGCGGTCGTGCCGGCATTGATCACCATGCGATAACCGTCGGCGACGAGATAGACGATCAGATCGTCGATGACGCCGCCCTGATCGTCTAGCATGGCGGAATACAGGGCCTTGCCGGTTTCGCGCAGCCGGGCGACATCGTTGGCGATCAGGCGCTGCAGCCAGACGCGGGCGTCCGCGCCGGTGATGTCGACGATGGTCATATGCGACACGTCGAACATTCCGGCATCCTGCCGTACCTGATCGTGTTCTTTAATTTGGGAGCCGTAGTTTATAGGCATTTCCCAACCCGCAAAATCGACCATGCGCGCGCCGGCGGCAAGATGGGAATCGTAGAACGGGGTATGTTGCGGGGCCGTCATGTGCGTCCTTCAAAAGGGTGGGTACGTTACGTTCCTCACACCCCTCTGTCCTGACACCTGAGATTTTCCGGCCTTGGCCGTTAGCCCCTTCGGTGGGCGCACGTGGCGCCGCTCTCCAGAATTGACGAGCCGTTCACGGCCCGATGATGCAGTCCTTTTGCCTGAGCGATTGCGGGTGCACTTGCGCCTTCGGCGGCGGCGCTGGCGCGCCGCTCTCTCCTGCATGATCGCTTGATTATCACGACAGCCGCCTGGCTTGGCAAGACAAGAATAGGTCGATCTGAAGATATCCGGCTGGCAGCCGGCGGCTCAGGCGCCGCCGATGACGACCGGCCCCGCCGGCACCTGCGCGAGCCTCCAGTTGGCGAAAGCCCACGCCCACAGTTCGTCCAGCCCGCCGACATCGGCCGCCGGCTCATGCCCGAGGCGGCTTAGCGCACGCCACAGCTCATCGCGCGCCGCGTCGCGCGAAATCGCCGGTGCCAGCGTCTGCTTGGACAGCTTCTCTCCTGCGGCGTTGACCATCAGCGGCAAGTGGCAATAACCGGGCCGGGCATAAGCGAGGCAGTGTTGCAGCCAGAGCTGGCGCGGGGTGGAAACCAGCAGATCGCTGCCGCGCACGATATCGTTGATGCCCTGTTCGGCATCGTCGACCACGACGGCCAGTTGATAGGCCCAGCAGCCGTCGGCGCGCAGCAACACAAAGTCGCCGACATCGCGCGCAAGTTGCTGGCGGCAATCGCCTTGCAGCCGGTCGACGCATGCGATTTCCTGCTCCGGCACCCGCAAGCGCCATGCATGCGCCTCGCGTCCCGCGCGCATGCCCGAGCGGCAGAACCCCGGGTAGACCATGCCATCCACTCCCGCCCGCGCCGCAAGCGCAATCTCGCGCCGGCTGCAGTTGCAGGCGTAGGCATGACCTTCCGCGATCAAGCGTTCCAGCGCCTCGCGATACAAGCCATGGCGCCGGCTCTGGTAAACCACTTCGCCATCCCAGTACAAGCCGCAGGCCTCGAGCGTGGCAAGAATGGCGCGGCTGGCGCCGGGAATTTCGCGCGGCGGATCGAGATCCTCGATCCGGACCCGCCATATTCCATTGCGGCAGCGCGCTTCAAGATAGCTGCCGACGGCGGTGGTCAGGGAGCCGGCATGCAGCAGGCCGCTGGGGCTGGGCGCAAAACGCCCGCAATAGGGGGGGGTAGCGGTCGTGGTCATGGCAAGATTGGGGGAAAGCCTGACAGGCCGGGCATGGCATGGCTAGAATAGGGGAAATAACCGAGCAAAACAGTCAACCATAAACCGGGAGTCACCATGGCCTACGTTGTAACCGAAGCCTGTATCAAATGCAAATACACCGACTGCGTCGACGTGTGTCCGGTCGACTGCTTTCGCGAAGGCCCGAACTTCCTGGCGATCAACCCCGACGAGTGCATCGACTGCACGCTGTGCGTGGCCGAATGCCCGGTCAATGCCATTTACGCGGAAGAGGATGTCCCCGCCGAACAGCAGGTCTACATCGCACTCAATGCCCAACTATCGGCCCTGTGGCCGGTCATCACGGCCAGCAAGGCACCGTTGCCGGATCACGCCGACTGGGCCGACGTCGGAGACAAGCTTCGCTTTCTGGAAAAATAAGGGCGGCGGCAGCACGGGTTCAACGGAACAGTTCTATCGTGCCGCCCGCTTCCGCCGCATCCTTCGCCATCCGCTCGCGGTATTCGCGTTCGGTTTCTTCCAGCTTGCGCAGGCGGTCGCTTCTCAGGCGCCGTATCATCACCTTGCCGGTATCGGTAAAGAAATAAACCTTGCGCGGCACTTCGCCATACAGATCCTCTGCCACGATGGGAATGCCCTCGGTATCCAGGAAAGAACGGACAAAACGGCAGTTGCTATCCCCCACCTGCGCGAGCTGGATTCCATCCAGAACGCTCGCACCGCCAAACACCTTGGCCTGCATCCGCTCGCGCAGCGCGCCGAGTTTCTGCATCCTGGTAATCAGATGCTCCATGGCAAAGATGCCGAAACGCTCGGCACGATGCCCGTCTGCATCGGCATTCAGGCCGGGGAGCATGAAATGATTCATGCCGCAGACGCCACTGACCGGGTCGCGCAGGCAGGCGGCCACGCAGGACCCCAACACCGTCACCATCAGCAACGGATTCGCGATTGCGACATAGTCACCGGGCAACAATTTGACCGCCGGCAACTGAAAATGCTTGTCGTAATAGTTCACGGCGCCTCGCAATCCTAGCCTGCCAGAAAATTCCGTATGCCGGAACCGGTGCGACCCTCGTCCCGGCTGTCAGCCGGTGCGGCATAAACAGTCGACGATCCGTCCCGCGATCCGGTCCAGCGATTCGCTGACGTCGACGCCCCCTGCCGCCACCGCGGCCTTGGGCATGCCATAAACGACACAGGAGTTCTCGTCCTGAGCCACGGTAAACGCACCCGCATCGTGCATGCGTTTGAGGCCGTCCGCGCCATCGCGCCCCATGCCGGTCAAGATCACCCCCACTGCCGAGCGCCCGGCCAGCGCCGCGGCCGAGTCGAACAGGACATCGACAGAAGGGCGGTGCCGGTTGACCTTCTCCTCTTGCGACAAACCGATGCGCCAGCCTCCTCCGGCAGCCCGCACCAGAAACATATGCGAATGACCTGGCGCGATATAGGCGGTGCCGCGCTGCACCGCCTCGCCCTGTTCAGCCTCCTTGACCGTCATCGCGCACAAACCGTCAAGCCGCCGCGCGAAGGACTGGGTAAAATTCTCCGGCATGTGCTGCACGATCAGCACCGGCGCGCAATCGGCCGGCAAGCCGGCGAGCACGGCGTGGATCGCCTCGGTGCCTCCGGTCGAGGCCCCAATGAAAACCAGGCGGTTGCCGCGCATGACGCCTACGGACGGCGCCGCACGAACGGGCACCGCCGGCAAGCGCCGCACACGGGCTCGCGCCGCGATGCGGATTTTCTCGCGGATCTCGTCCGCATAAGCTTGCATGCTGTTACTGACATCCAGCGTCGGCTTGGCGACCACATCGACAGCGCCGAGCTCAAGCGCCGTCAGCGTCGTATCCGACCCCTGCCGCGTCAGCGACGAAATCATCAGCACCGGCGTCGGACGCAGACGCATCAAGCGGCGCAAAAACTCGATGCCGTCCATGCGCGGCATTTCGACATCCAGCGTCACCACATCCGGATTGGTTTCGCGTATGCGTTCGCGGGCGAGCAAGGGATCCGACGCCGTCGCCACCACCTCCATGTCCGGTGCGGTATTGATAATATGGCTCAATAATTCGCGGATCATGGCCGAATCGTCGACCACGACTACGCTTATTTTTTTGTCTGATAACGGCATAAGCATTGGCAGCCTCATCGCCCTGCCATGCGATAGATCGTTCGACCGCAGGGTATAAACGCATCGGTTTGCAATTGAATATTTTCGGAATGCCCGAGAAACAGGCGGCCATCGGGTTCAAGGTGGCGCCCCAGACTGGTCAGTATCCGGTTCTGTGTCGGCTTATCGAAGTAGATCATGACATTTCGACAAAAAATGGCATGAAAAAGACCAATCTGCGGCCAGTTGCTGGCGATCAGATTGATCTGGCAAAACCGGATCGCCTCGCGCAGCTCGGACTTGATACGGACCAGGCCGGATTTGTCGCCGGTCCCGCGCTGAAAATAGCGTTTCAGCTTCGCTTCGGGCAAGGCACTCACCCGCTCCAGCGGATACACGCCCAGAGCGGCCGTATCCAGCACATGGGTATCGATATCGGATGCCAGCACTTCGAAAGAGCCGGCGGCACGCGACTCGAGCAGCGTCATGGCGATCGAATACGGTTCTTCGCCGGTCGATGCCGCCGCACACCAGACGCGATACGGCTGTGCGTCGCCATGCTGGCCGATATGCTCGGCCAGCGCATCGAAATGATGGGCTTCGCGAAAGAACGCTGTCAGATTGGTCGTCAGCGCGTTGATGAAATACTCCCATTCCGGATCGCTGCTATTGCCCTCCAGGCGCGAGAGATAGCTGCCGAAGTCTTCCAGGCTGTGGGCGCGCACCCGGCGCGCGAGCCGGGCATACACCATATTCGCCTTGGAGTCGTTCAGCGCGATACCGGCATGGCGGTAGACCAGCGCCTGTATCCGGCGAAAATCCTCGCCGTCGAATCTAAGATCGCGCTCCGGACTCAGAACTCTTCCCATTCGCTTTCCACCGACGATTTACCCTGTCCCTTCGCAACGACCCTGGCCTTGGGCGGCACGGCGGCCACCGGCGCAAGGGGCTTGGCTGCGGCTGCCGACGGCCTCTTGAGCGGTACGCGCGCCGCTCCCGCTTCCAGCCGGAAGCGGCTGACCGCGGCCGACAACTGCTGCGCCTGCTCTTCCAGCGACTCCGCCGCCGCCGCCGCTTCTTCCACCAGCGCCGCGTT
>NZ_KE383957.1:141786-487467 GCF_000422925.1 Paludibacterium yongneupense DSM 18731 | reverse complement strand
GTTCCGACGCTACGGCCTGACCGGCGCGCGCGGGGAAGCGGCCTCGGGCTATGCCACGGCACGGCAGTTGGCCCTGCCGGTCTATCTGCGGCTGCTGGAGGCCGGCTACGACGACGAAACGTCGCTGTTGCAGGCCTTGCTCCATTTGATGGCGGGCAATGCCGATACCAATCTGGTGTCGCGCGGCGGGCCGGCGGGTCTGGACTACGTGCGGGAGGCAGCCCGCGCGCTGTTGCGGGACGGCGGGGTGCTTCACGCCGAGGGGCGCGACCGGCTGGCGGCCCTGGACGACGCGCTGATCGAACGCAATCTGAGCCCGGGCGGCAGCGCCGACCTGCTGTCCGTCACCTGCTTTCTCGCGCGTTTCCCGGAAAGAGCGCCGCTTCGATAGCCACGGGACGCGAGCCCCACCCGGAATCAAAGCGTCGCGATGAACTCGCTGAGAATCGACAAGCCGTAGGGCCAGGGACCAAAACCAGCCTCGGCATTGATATGCTGCGCTTCGCCGAGATCGATCAGGCGGCTGCCCCAGGTCCCGGCCCAGTACTCTGCACGGTCGAAACGCATCAGCGGATCGTCGTGGCTGGCGACCACCACGCTAGGCACCGGCAGTCGGCTACAGGGGACATGGTCTTCGAGCTCGAACTTTGCCGGCTCGGCCGGCGCCACCAGCATGGCTCCGGCGACGGAGACCGTGCCGCTGTCCAGCAGGCTGCACGTGGCCAGTGCGCCGAGACTATGCCCGATCAGCACGGCAGGCCGCTGACACTGGGTCAGCGTACGTTTGATGGCATCGGTCCATCGATGGATATCGGGTTCGTTCCAGCTGCGCTGCGTAACCCGCCGCCAACCGGAAAAACGGCGCTGCCAGCACGATTGCCAATGCTCGGGACCGCTATCGTACAGTCCCGGCACCAACACCAACTCAAAGCGCGCGAGCGCCTCGGCGAGTTGCTGTTCAACGATCCGGGTCTGACTCTCCTGCATGTCCACTTCCTCAATGATGGCCGTATAGACAAAATAGCGTAAACCATTATGACCCAGTTCAAAGCCGGTCACAACCGTCCCGCCAGCCGCGCCGCGACTTCCGTAACGCACGGCGAGAAGGCGATCCGTACGACATGCGTTAGGTCAAGGCAATTAACGTATTTGCAAAGCAATGACCGATGCGACACAGTGCTGCGGCCTGGCGTCGATGGCATTGCCGACAGCCCGTGCAGAATGACGGCAAACCCCGCCGCCGGGCAGCCGCGCCGGCATCAGACAGGCGGCGGAGAGACTCGCGCACGGCGATTTAAAGATATTTAATTGCTTTATGAATAATACTGACTACAACATGAACATTAACAACATGCCCCGTTGAAAACGATTGCACCGCCCGCCGTCTCACGCCAGACTGGGCGGGTAACTTCTCACTCATCTGCCGCCATGCTCGTCCCCTTGATCGTTGCCTGCGCCATGTTGATGGAAAACATGGACGCCACCGTCATTACCACATCCTTGCCAGCTCTTGCCCACGACCTCGGGCAAAATCCGATCACACTCAAGCTCGCCCTGACATCCTACGTCGTCGGTCTCGGCATTTTCATCCCGATCAGCGGATGGACCGCCGACCGCTTCGGCGCGCGGCGAGTCTTCACCGCCGCCATCACGGTCTTCATGGCGGGCTCGCTGTGCTGCGCACTGTCCGACTCGCTGCTGGGCTTTGTCGCAGCCCGTTTCCTGCAAGGCATAGGCGGCGCGATGATGGTGCCGGTCGGACGCATCGTGATATTCCGCACGATCCCCAAGGCCGAATTGATACGCGCCATAGGCTATCTCACCGTTCCCGCCCTGCTCGGCCCGGTCATCGGTCCGCCGCTAGGCGGGTTCATCACCACCTACTTCCACTGGCGCTGGATTTTCCTGATCAATATTCCGATCAGCCTGGTCGGACTCTTCCTGGCAAGCCGCTATCTGGAAAACTGGCGCGAAGACTGCGGTGCGCTCGACATCGCAGGCTTCGCACTCTCAGCCTCGGGTAGCGCCTTGCTGATGCTGGGTTTCGCCCTGGTCGGCAGCGGGCTTGCCGCCGCCTGGATCATCGTGGCGATGTGCGCCGCAGGCACAGGGCTGCTGGTCGGCTACTGGCGGCACGCACAGCGCGCCGCCCAGCCGCTGCTCGACTTGCGCCTGCTCGCGATTCCCACTTTCCGCGCCAGCGTGCTCGGGGGCTCCCTATTCCGCATCGGGCTGGGAGCCGTGCCCTTTCTGCTGCCGCTGGCCTTGCAGGAGGGGATGGGGCGCAATGCCTTTTCATCGGGCCTCGTCACCTGCGCTTCGGCGCTGGGGGCCATCAGCATGAAAGCCATCGCCGGGCCGGTGCTGCACCGTTTCGGCTACCGCACGGTTCTGCTGTACAACGCCCTGTTCGCCGGGCTTGCCATCGCGAGTTACGGCCTGTTCACCATGACGACACCGCTGTGGCTGATGCTGGCTGTCGTCCTGTTCGGCGGCCTGTTCCCGTCATTGCAGTTCACCAGTCTCAATACGATTGTCTACGCCGACATCCGGGACGAACAGGCAAGCCGGGCAACCAGCCTGGCCAGCGTGGTGCAGCAGCTTTCGCTGGGCATGGGCGTCACCATTGCTGGCGTGGCCCTGCAGCTTTCAAACGCCTGGCAGGGCCACAGCCACATAGAGGCCTCTGATTTCTGGCCTGCTTTTCTGGTGATCGGTCTGTTTTCTGCGGCATCGGTATTCCCCACCCGACGTTTGCCGCACAACGCCGGATGCGCGCTCACAGCCGCCCCTCAGGATGCTTGAACGTCGGCACCGCGCAGGCTTGCCGGTCAGACGAGCGGGCAGGACAATAAAGGTCGATGACACTTGGAGTGCGCGAGCATGGAAACCCGTCTTGGCCGAATGGAAACACAGCTTGAAACGATAGTGCCAACGTTGGCGACCAAGACCGACCTGCACCAGGGACTGTCCGGGTTCCGCTCCGAGATGCTGGCCATCCAGGCCGACATGCGCCTGGAGTTGTCCGGACTACGCACGGACATGCTGACGACCCGGGCCGACATGCGTCAGGAGTTGTCCGGCCTGCGCAGCGAAATGCACAGCGGCTTCGCCGACATGGTGAAGTGGATAGTCGGCCTGGCATTCGCCATGTCGGCGGCAGGCATCACTGTCATGACCTTCGTGCTCAACCATGCGGCGGCGCCCGGACCGTCGCAGGCTGTCGTGCTGCCCCAGACCCCGCCCCCCTCCGTTGACCGCTCCGGCTGAACGCAGCCGGGAACGAACATGCTCATCCGGCGCACAGCGCTCGCAGGTGGGCACCGATTTCGGAGAAATGCCGGGCCCGGTCCTGGGAACGCGAAGGGACAAGGCTCAGGCTTGCCTGTGGCAGTGCCGCCGCCCAGCGCCTGGCTAGGGCATAAGGATGCAGCGGATCCTGCTCGTTGCCGACAATGGCGACAGGAATATCCAGCCCGGCGATCGTGGCGGGAGCAACACCGGGGTCGCAGCAGATGATGCCGGACAGTACCGCAGCCAGCGCCTCCGGGTCGTCTCGTTCGAGCAAGGCAAGCTGGACAGCCGCGTTATCGGGCGAGGCTGCCGCTATTTCCCGATAGCTGTCGGATGCCAGAAACAGGGCGCGCGCCTGCGCCGGCGGGTACTGACGCATCAGCGCCGCCAACGCAAGCAGGCACCAGAGGTTGACCGGCATCGGCGCATCGAACCAGGCAGGCCTGACCAGCAGCAGCCCGCGCACCCGCTCCGGGTGTGCGCTGGCGAGGTGCGCAACAAGCGCCGCCCCCATCGAGATCCCGCCGAACCAGGCGCTATCGATGCCCAGGCGGTCGAGCAAACGCAGCAGATCATCGGCCAGAACCGGGATGGTGAGCGCCTGCGTGTCCCCAAGGGCCGACGCTCCGTGGCCGCGGCTTTCCAGGGTAATCCGGCGCAAGCCATCGAGACCGGAGAACACCTCCAGGCACTGAGTGTGATCGGCGGCGAGTCCGTGCTGAAAAACCACCGCATCGCCCTTGTCGCCGGAATCAAAATAGCGCAGCGACAAGCCGTTGATCGTCGCGTAAGCCAGCATGACATGCTCCTTGCACCGCCGTGACATGGCGCTCATTCCAAAATGCTATCACAGACATTCAGGCAATTCCTTTGTCACCTGCACGAAATTACTCTACCGTGCCGCAACACGATAAAAAAATGACTGACATCATGCGCAACTACCTGACCCAGGCTTTGACCTTCGACCGGCGCCAGCCTCCCAACTGGCGCCGGGCACTGCGCGCCTCCATCGCAGTCGGCCTGCCCCTGGCTGTCGCGCTCGTGCGCGGCGAATTCATGCCGGCGGTCTATGGCGGCGTCGCCGGGTTCTACACCATGTTCGTCGACAATGGCGGCCCCACATCCGAGCGCATGACCGCCATGGTTTACATGACCGTCGGCATGCTGCTATGCGGCATCGCCGGCTTCGTCGGCCGCTGGGTGCCCGGCGCGCCGCTGGCCTTCCTGCTCGCCTTTTCCCTGCTTGCCGGCTGGCTGCAAGGCACAGGCAACGCCGTCGAGTTGATGAGCAAGTACTGGCTGATCGCCTTCTTGTTCGGCAATAGCGATCCGACTCTATCGCCGCTGGCCGGCACTTACTTGCTGGCAGGCGGTCTGGCCGGAATATTCTCGGTCCTCGTGGATCTTTGGCTCTTCGCCCGACCCGAACCCCAGTTCGGACCGATGCTGTTCGAAGCCATGAGCCGCCTGTTAAGACGGCGCAATAACAACGCCCACTTCACCATCTACTTTGCCAGCAAGATTCTGGCCGGTTATGTAATCGCCTACGGGCTGGGACTCGAGCGCGCCTATTGGGTGCCGCTGACGATCGCCATCGTGACCGCCTACGACCCGCAACTCAGCATCTACAAGATGGTGCAGCGCCTGGCGGGTTCCCTGTTCGGTGCGCTGCTCGGCTGGGCGGTTCTGACCTGGTGCCACAACGATATCCTGCTGGCGCTGATCATTACCGGTTTCTCGGCCTCGACCGCACTGCTGCTCAATCGCAGTTACTGGATGGCCGTTGTGCCGATTACGGCCCTGGTGATGGTGCTGCTCGACTTCGGAGGGCCGCAGGCCTCGACCAGCCTCGCGATCGCACGCATGGAGAATACCGTACTGGGATGCGCGATCGCCGGGATCGGCGCGCTGATTTATATCCGCACCCGCGCCACGCTCCCGCCTTCTGCGCGGCACCATCGATTGCCGCATTGAAAAAATCCGGGCGGCACCCCTTGCCGCCCGGATGCAGTACGCGCAAAATCATCGGAACTGTTCGCCCGAAGCCCGCCGTTGCCGCGAACTACGAACAGTACAGCATTGTCGCGCCACCCTGCTTCGTTCACACGCCACCCTCCGCCCGCAAGGCCAGCTCGTCAGCGGCGAAATCGCATTCGAACGGGCGCCTCGCACGCGAAGAACGGCAACAATTCCGCGACACCATTCCACACACGAGCAGTGAAGTACGACGTTGAGCCCCACATTGACGGAGGACATCATGTTTTTCCAGCACGCTGTGATGCAAAAACTCGAACACTGGGCGGAAGACATCCGCCATCGCGCCAATATCTCGCTGCGAGCCGATTTATGGGGCGAACACCAACTCGATTTCGGCCATTTCGACCAACCCAGCGTCACCCTGACGGTGCGGCACCCCGACAGCCTGCCCTTGCTGTTGTCGCCCAGCCTGGCCAGCCTGGGACAGCTCTATGTCGAGGGCAAGCTGGACATCGATGGCCCGCTGCACGACGCCATCCGTTGCGCCTACGCTCTGGCGGGGGCCACGCTGCGCGATGCGGGCGCGCTGCTGCGGGCGGTCAAGCATTTTTCGCATCTCAAACAGGAAGACAAGCGCGCGATTCAATACCATTACGACGTCTCCAACGACTTCTACCGTCTGTGGCTCGATGACGACATGGTTTATTCCTGCGCCTACTTCGAGGAGGGGAATGAAAACCTCGACCTCGCCCAGCGCAAGAAAATAGATCATATCCTGACCAAGATCCGCCTGCGGCCAGGGCAGACCCTGCTGGATATCGGCTGCGGCTGGGGCGCGCTCGTATTACGCGCGGCCGGACACTATGGCGCGCGCTGCGTCGGCATCACCCTGTCCGAGAACCAGTACCGCCTCGCCCGCGAGCGCGTTGCCGCCGCAGGCCTGCAGGACCGGGTCGAGATACGCCTGCAGGACTACCGCGATGTCGATGGTCATTTCGATCGCATCACCAGCGTCGGCATGTTCGAGCACGTTGGCCGCAAGCATTTGACCGACTACTTCAAAATCGTACGCAACCGGTTGTCGGCGGGCGGTATCGCCCTGAACCACGGCATCACATCGACCGACCCGGAGGGGGGCGAGACACGGCATGGCGGGGGGGACTTCATCGACAAATACGTCTTCCCGCAAGGTGAGCTCCCGCATCTGTCGCAAGTCGTCTACTCCATGCAGCAGGCCGGGCTGGAAACCTTCGACATCGAAAACCTGCGGCGCCATTATGCGCGCACGCTCACCCACTGGTCCGACCGCTACGAAGCCCAAAGCGAGGATATCGCCGCGCTGGTCGACGAAAAGACCTTCCGCATCTGGCGCGTCTATCTGGCCGGCTGCGCTCACGCATTCGACATCGATCAAGTATCCATCTACCAGATTGTGTGCAGCGCGGCCGAAGCGAGCGCGCAGACGCTACCCTGGTCGCGCCGCTACATCTACCCGGCCGCCGGCTGAGTTCGCGCGGCGCCGAGCCGTGGGCATGACGCACAGTCGGCCCGGCCCGGCTGGGCAGGATTGGCCAACGCCGGACGACAGCATGGCATGCCGCCGCCAGAGACGACCGCGCGTGGGAATGCCATGCCGCCTGCCGTCGCCGAAGGGCATTGGTACGCAAGCGCTGGAAATCCGGGCGACGGGAGCCCGGAACAACGCGGTGGGCGATGCCCGCATGCTGCCGGGACGGTCGAACCGGATTCCGCCGAAAAAGAGAGTCGCGGCGCCCCTCGATCGCGTCGCACCCCGGGTACGCCAATAGCCGGCGTGCGCTATGAATCCATCCGGGCAAAGAGGCTTTCCATGCCGGGCCCTGTTTCGGTAAACAAAGCCATTACACTTAATAAATCGCGAAATTCATACTGTTTGCAATTTATTTAAATCTATAGTCTATTTAAATAAAAATACGAAAAACTGGTCTTTTTAGCAGGCCATATCGCTGCTTTAGCAATTTACTCCTGAACAAGTGAAAAATTAAGATGAATCACCCGGCAAATGCGCCGGTATTTTTCACAAGGAGTCAACAATGGACACCCTCCAAAACGCCGAAGCCGACGCTGAGGTCGCACTTGCCCCCCTCTTCGATGCAGAGATCGAACCCGACCAGGATGACATTCCACTGGCCGTCATCGAGATCAGCGATGAGTTGATGCACGCCATCCACCGTTGCTAAGCCCGCGGCCCCGTCCGCAAGACGGGGCCCATCCCGATCGAGGTGACAAGCCATGCCTGCCTGCGCAACATCTCCCCTTACCCTGGCGTTGGAAGCCATGCCCTATGAGACCGAGTGGTGGAGGGTCTCGGACTGGTGCGGGCAGCGCATCCATTCCAAGACAGCGTTACCGCTGCTACGCGATGGTGTCGGCGGCCCCGCCCCGCTGGCCGCCGCCGCGGTCCGGCACGACGCCCGCTACCGCCATTGGCAATTCAAGCTGCGTGACGACTTGCGCTGGGACGATGCCAGGCGGCTCACGGCAGAAGACTATCGACGCACCATCAGGGTGATCTGCCGCGACCCGGGCAACCGCTTCCGGACGCTACTGTCGGATCTGGCCGGCTTCGCGGCCTACACCCGTGGCCAATCCGAGTATCTGGGCGTGCACTGCCCTGCACCGGATCGCCTGGCCTGCGACCTGGGGCAGGCCAACCGCTTCTTTGCACACCTGCTGTGCGCAATCGCCTTGTCCCCCATGCACCCCGTCGACCCGCAACGGTCGGCCGGCCCCTATCGCCTGCTGCAGCGCGACGACGAAGGCTGCCATCTGGGCATCAACCCGCATTTCTGCCTCGAACCCGCGGCGAATGCCTTCGGCACGCTGCACTTTCGGCGAATCGCCCACGACGGAACGGCCAGCGCCTACTCGCGCAAACACGTCGACGTCAGTGCCGACACGGCGCTCGTCTACCCACTCTATGCCGCCGCCAGTCTGAGCCGCGATTTCTATCGCTGTCACGATGGGATGATGTTGCTGCTTGCCGCCGGCGGACGCTTCACGGAGCTGGCGGAACCCTTGCGCCGGCAACTGACCTACGCCTGCGACCGTGAAACGCTGCGCCACCACTTGCACGACGTACCGGCGGTGGCCACATCCTACCACCGCCCCCTCGGCACCGGGGGCGCGCCGGATGGACGTGCGGCGCTGGCGCCCGCCAGCCAGCGCATCCGCATCGCCTACGAGGATTTCTACCCCAACCGTCAGATCGTCGAAGAGCTGCGGCGACAATGGGCGCGACACGGCTGGTCTCTGGAGGCGGTGCAGGAAGGATATGGGCAACGCATCGCCAACACGCATCTGCGACTCGAAATCCGTGTCTCGCTCAAAAGCACCCCATTGCTGCTGTATCGAGCCGATCTGGCGCGCGGCCTGCTACCGCAGGCGGCCGACCTGCGCGCACGGGAGTTGTACACACGCTTGACGGCCGGCGCTGGCGCCGACGATGTCCTGTACGCCGGCCTCGACACCCTGCTGCAAGCGCACGGCATCGCCATTCCCTTGCTGGAGCTGCCGCAAGGGTTCTTCGTGCGCGAGGGCATCGATCCCGACTCGGTGTTCCGGGTCGGCAGTTTTGTTTCTGCGGTCTGACGCGCGACAGGAGTCCCCATGCACTGGAAACTGAATGCCACACCGGTATTCGCTGCCGGCCGTATCATCCTCTACGGAAAAACCAGCTACGTCATCACACCGGGCACCGAGCGGCGGCGCATCGCCAGCTTCATCGAAGAATGCGATCAGGGCCTGTCTGCCGCCAGACTACACAGCCATGCCTCCGTCAGCGTGCTCGGCGCCCTGATCGGAAAACTCATCCGTACAGGGCTGCTGGTGCGCTATCGCACCCGCTATCAGGATAGTCCGCTGGAAAAATCCTATGATTTCTTCTGCCACTACCTGGCCGACGCACGCCACTGCCCGGACTTCGACCCCGATACCCACCTCACCATCCTCGGCCTGGGAGGCGTCGGCGCCAATGTCGCACTGAATCTGTTACTGTCCGGATTCACCCGTTTCACCCTGGTCGATTTCGACCGCGTCGGCGCATCCAATCTCAACCGGCAGTATGGCTACCTCCCCGCCGACATCGGTCAGCCCAAAACCCGCTGCCTGGCCGAAAGAATGCGGCAGCTCAACCCGCGCTCGCATATCCGCTGCATCGAACACCGCGTCCGTTCCGCTGCGGCCTTGCATGCCATCCTGCCGCGCAGCGACATGGTGATCTCGGGCATCGACACCCCGCCCGCCCGGGCCGCATGCATTGTCGCCACTTACGCACTCGAAAGTGGCACACCGGTCCTGTTCGGATCGACCGCCCACGACAGCATCAAGGCGGGGCCACTCCTGGTCGGAAGAGACGCCGCATGCCGCTATCTCGTGCGCTTCGCTCCCTTGCGCGGGGTGCGCAGCAAACCCCTGTCCGGTTCACTCCCCTCAACCAACAGCCTTCTGTGCGCGATCATGAGCAACGAAGTCATCAATTACTTTTACCACCTGCGTCGCAACCTGTGCCTGAACCGCGAACTGACGCTGGACCCTTTCAATCTGAGCACACTGGGGGAATACTGCTATGAAAATGGCACGGATCAGCGCCTCGATTTTTGACGCAGAACTGGTCGGCTACCTGCTTCAGCGCCTGCCTGTCTGCGCCAGGGTCGGGCACAGCCCTGCACTGCCGCTCAAGGCGCGCCTGGCCTACTACCACACCGACTCGCCAGCCACCGACCATGCGCTGGTGCATGCCATCGGGCGCGAGCTGGCGCTCGAGCCCGAGCCGCCGCCCGGCACCTTGCGCCGCGATCCGGTGCTGGAACGCCGAGTCGGCCAGGCCTGGAAGCTGATCACGAGCCAGGCCCCGGCCGCCGGGGCCGTGCTCGCGCGCCTGGTGGGCAGAATACTGCTGGTCGAGCACCGCGCACTGATCGCCGCCAGCACCCGCGCCTTCCCCGGCTGCATCCTGCTTGCGCCCAAACGCGACTGGCGCTGCCTGGACTTTGTCGAAGCGATGGTGCATGAAGCGTCCCATCTCGATCTTTTCCTGCGTCAGAGCGTCGACCCCCTGATTTACCCCGGACCACCGCTGCCCAGCCCCCTGCGCTCGAGTCTGCGTTCGCCTCTTGGAGTATTGCACGCGGCCTTTGTTCTGCGTCGTGTCACCATGGTGCTATGCGAGCCCGCCATCGCCCGCGCCCTCGGCGCCGGCGCCGCCGTACGGCTCGCGCTTCGCCGTCGCCAGCTCGGGCAGGCACTGTCGTCCCTGTCCTGCCATGACGGCTTCACCACGGCGGGCCGGCGTCTGCTGCGCGCGCTGGAAGACGAGAGTACGCCATGCTGATTGCCGAGTTGCGCACACGGGCATCCCTGTTCCGGCACCGTCCCTATCGCTTCTTCGCCGCCAGCGGACTGATCGCTACCTTCGGCAATGGCCTGATCTATATCGCGCTGGCCTGGGACGGATGGCAGCGCAGCGCTTCGCTGGGCACGCTGGCATGGTTGATGGCGTGTCTGTGGCTGCCGTCCGTCGTGTTCGGCCCCGTTTTCGGCGTCTGTGCCGATCGCTACGACCGACGCGCGCTTCTTGCCCTGTCCAACGCCGTACGGGGCGTCGCGCTGATCGTGTTCGCGCTGGCGGAACTGGGCGGCCATGGCCTGCCCATTGCCGCACTGGCGCTCACACTGGGGATTTTTCAGGCTTTTTACTTCCCGGCGGCCTTGCCCATGGTCAAGGATATGTTCGAGCCGACGCGGCGGCTCGAGGCAAACGCAACCGTGGACATCCTTTATGAATTCGGCACCATTGCCGGCATGACGGCAAGCGGCTTCCTGCTGGCGCGTACGAGCGGGGCGGCGGCATTTGCGCTGGGCGGAGGCTGCTTTGTCGTGGCGGCACTCCTGTGCGCGGCCCTGCCGCCGACATCGCGTTCAAGGACGGCGGAGGCGAATCCATGGTGGGCGTGCCGCGCCGCCCTCGGCTATCTGAGGCAGACGAAGGGACTGTGCGCAGCCTATCTGGTGCAGGCCCTGGTCATGATGCTGTTGATGACGGTCCCGATCGTGCTGGTTCCGTTTGCCAGCAGGACGCTCGGGGTTGGCGCGCGCGAATTTTCCTGGCTGGAAGCGCTCTATTCCCTGGGGGTATGTGCGGGAGGTTTGCTGTCGCCAGTGCTGTGCCGGACCCTGTCGACAAGGCGGACGCTATTCGGGCTGATCATGCTGCTGGCGCTCGCGCTGGCCTTGTTCTCCCTATCGCGAACGCTGGCGCAGGCCTGCGCCCTCTACACGCTGGTCGGGCTGGGCATGGCGGCCTGGGCCGTCAGCCTGACCCTGGCGCAGGATCTGACAGACGATGCGTTTCTGGGGCGCTTGCAAGCCGGCAGCCTGAGCGTGGCGGGCAGCGGCGTGCTTGTGATTTATGCCATGCTGCACCGGATCGGGAACAGTCTGGATATCGGCTGGATCTATGCGCTGTTATGCGCGCTGGCCCTGGCGGCCGCGTGCCTGCTGATCGACCGGCGCCAGTCTACGGCAGGCGCCTAGTGGCCGCCGCCCTGCCCGCCGCTCGCGCCGAAAGGAGGACGCGCGAGCCAGACCACGCCGATCATCAACGTGAAGATGAGCCCCATGGCCCAGAATACCTCGCTGGTGGAAAGCATATAGGCTTGCTGCGTGATGGTAAGGTCGATGCTGGAAAAGCCGGCGCCGCCATTGATGCCCTGCTCGGCCAGCCGCGCCAGATAATCCTGGGTCGCCACCGCCGACCCAGTCACCGACTCGGTCATTTGCGCGTGGTGCATCTCCTCGCGATGGGTCCAGACAAAGGTCACGATGGCCGTCGCAAAACTGCCCGACAGCGTCCGGAAAAAATTGGAAAGCCCGGATGCCGCAGCCATCCTGTCGGGGCCGATGCCGGATAAAATGATCTGGTTGAGCGGCACGAAGAAACAGGCGACCCCGATACCCTGCACGACCCGCGGCCAGATCAGCTGATCGAAAGCGGTATCCAGGGTAAAGCTCGCGTACCAGAACATGGTCAGCGCGAAAATCATGAACGCAAAGGATGTCATCAAGCGCAGATTGATGCGATGGATATTGCGGCCGACCAGTGGCGACAGGAAAAAGGCAAGCACCCCCACCGGGGCCGTCGCCAGACCCGACCAGGTCGCATCGTAGCCTTTTACCGTCTGCAACCAGAGCGGGAAAATCACCGTGCTCCCGAAAAAGCAGAACATGCCCATCGACAGGGTCAACACGCCATAGCGGAAGTTGCGCGCCTTGAACAGGGACAGATCGACCACGGGGTGCGCATCGGTCAGCTCCCATATCACCAGATAGGTGAGCGACAGAACCGCCACCACGGCCAGTCCGATGATCAGATGCGAATTGAACCAATCCAGATCGTTGCCGTTATCGAGCATGACCTGCAGCGAGCCGACGCCAAGCACCAGCAGTCCGAGCCCGATCAGGTCGATCGGCTTTTTCACGATCATCGTCTCGCGATCGCGCAGCAGCCGCCACGACAGCAGCGCCGCCAGCACGCCGACCGGCACATTGATATAAAAGATCCACGGCCAGCTATAGCTGTCCGTCAGCCAGCCGCCGAGCATGGGACCGAAAATCGGCGCGACGACCACCGTCATCGACCACAGTGCGAGCGCCAGGCCTTTCTTGTGATCGGGATAATTGGCCAGCAGCAAGGTCTGCGACAAGGGGACCATGGGGCCCGACACCAGACCCTGCAGAAAACGGAATGCCACCAGCGATTGCAGGCTGTCGGCAACCCCGCACAGCATCGACATCAGAGTAAAAAGGATGACCGACAAGACGAACAGGCGCACCTGGCCGAAACGCTGCGCAAGCCAGCCGGTCAAGGGCACGGCGATGGCGGCGGCCAGACCGTAAGAGCTGATGGCCCAGGTTCCCTGGGTCGAGCTGACTCCGAGATCGCCTGCAATATGCGGCACCGACACGTTGACGATCGTCGTGTCGAGGACTTCCATGAATGTCGCGAAGGCGACGGCGAGGGTCAACAGAGCCAGTTGGCCGCCGACCAGCGGCGCCGGGCGGCGCGGCGCGCCGTTTGATTCAAGAGTCAACGACAGGTCTCCTGGCAGGTCTGTTGAGTACTCGCGGTCTTACCTCGATGCCGCCGGACATGCGCCATCCTTGTCGACCTCCAGTGTGGCGAGCAGGTGTTTGAGCGTTGCCTCGAGCCCGTCGCGGTCGGTGGCGGTCAGGGACTTCAACGGCGCCAGGACCCGCGAGTGAACGGCCGGCAGCAGGGTCCGGGCGGCCTCTTCGCCGGCTGGCGCAAGAAACAGATCGACGCGACGCCGATCTTCGGGATTGGCATGCCGTTCCAGATACCCGCTGGCAACCAGCTCGTCGCAGATGCGTGTGGTATTCGCACGCGACTCGCCGGTCATGTCCGACAACTCGGAAGGGTTGAGCGGCGCGCCGTTGGAATTGATCAGCATGATCAAAGCCGTAAAGCTCACCGGATGGAAATCATGCTCCCTCAGCACCTCACGCATGCGCTCGTTCAAATCAGCCGTGATCAACTTCATCAACACGCGCAACATGAGCAATTGCGAGTCGCAGCCCGGAATGAAGTTGACGATGGCGTCGATCCGGTCCTGAATCTTGTCCAGCGAGGGGTGTGAAACATGCTGTTTGTTCATATATTAATAATACATTCGTGAATCATAAAAGTCAAAACGCGCCCCGTTTCCTGCCGCAGTGCTAAAATCGCCGACGCCCATCCTTATCCCTTTGCTAGCGAAATGAAAACGAGCAAGTGCAACCAGATCTACCAGAGCATCCTCAACGAGATCAGCAACGGCAAGCTGCAGCATGGGGATAAGCTCGACTCGGAAAACACGCTGAGCGAACATCACCAGGCCAGCCGCAGCACAGTCCGCAAGGCGCTCGATCTGCTGCAGGAGCGGGGCTACGTCCAAAAAATCCAGGGCAAAGGCATGTTCGTGCTCAGCCCGGATAATATCGAGTTTAACCTCGGAGGCATCGTCAGCTTCCAGGAGGTCAATCTCAAGCTGGGAAGGACAGTCCAAACCGAGGTTGCCGAGTTCCTGCCCCTGGATGCCGATCCCCGTCTCGCCGCGCTGCTGCAAGTCGGCACGGGCGAGCGCGTCGACCACATCAAGCGGGTTCGGACTATCGACGGCGAAAAAGTCATCCTCGACCTCAACTATTTCGTTGCAGCGCTCATTCCGGGACTCGACCGCGACATCGCCTCGGCATCGATATATCATTATATCGAACACGAGCTGGGTCTGAAGATCAGTTACGCCCAGCGCGTGATCGAGGCCCAGCCTTGCAACGAACTGGACCGGCGCTATCTCGACCTCAAGGGCACGGACCACGTCATCGTGGTCAAGAACCGCACATTCCTGTACGACGGCCAGCAGTTCGAATACACCGAATCCCGCCATCGACTGGATAAATTCCTTTTTTCGGACATCGCACGCCGCTAGTTGCAGCACCGCCCCCCGCCTTCATCCGCACCCGCCCAACATGCCGCGGCGCCGAACGGGTATAGTGCATCAACGCCCGACTTGACTATGCTTCGGGTAAGCAATACTTTTGTCCGATCGTAAACGTCCTTCGGACCCTATGGCGTAGCGTCCTCGTGTGCCCGCACATGATAGCGCAAGTCAGCCCGGCCCACTGCGCAGGAGACGATTTTGAGTCAGATACGGACGGCGCAATCCTGCGCCACCGATGCCCGCACCGCCGCTACCGAATTTCATCGCGGCCTGGCAGGCCCCGGCCTCTCCCTGGTGATTTTCTTCTGCTCCTGCGACTACGATCTCGACCTGCTCACACAAGAATTCAAGCACCTGTTCGCCGGGGTTCTCCTCGTCGGCTGCACCACGGCAGGAGGCTACGGCCCGCAGGGCTATCGCGAACACACACTGACCGGCGTCGGCTTTGCAGGGCCGGATTACCTGGCTGTCGCCGCTCAACTGCAGATACTCCCCGCGTTCGACCCTGCTGCCGCCAGAGACAAGATACAGGCGCTGCGTCAAGAACTGGAGACGCGTGCGCCCTGGGTCCAGTCGGTCAATACACTGGCTCTGCAATTGATAGACGGGCTGTCGGTCAAGGAGGAAATCGTCACCCGCACCGTGCAGAATGCGCTCGGTGCCGTCTTCATGGTCGGCGGATCGGCAGGCGACGGCATGCGCTTTCAGCGCACTCACGTCTTTTGCGACGGCGAATTCCACTCCGGCCGCGCCGTGCTGATTCTGCTCGCGACCCGGCTGCCGTTTCATTTGTTCATGACCCAGCATTTCTCGCCGCGCGAAGAGAGAATGGTCGTCACCCGCGCCGATGCCGCACAACGGCTCGTCTACGAACTCAACGGCCGACCGGCGGCGGCCGAATATGCGCGCAATGCCGGCGTCGACAGCCTGGACCCGGCCCTGTTCTCGCACATCCCGGTCATGGTCAAGCTTGGCGGCAAACACTACGTGCGTTCGATCCAGCAAGTCATGCCGGATGGCGCGCTGCGTTTCTACTGTGCGATCGAGCAGGGCATGGTGCTGCGCCTCGCCAGAGGCGAGAACCTGACGCAAGACCTGCGCGCGCAATTCGCCGATATCGCGCAGGCTCTCGGCGAGCCGCCGCAATTGATCATCGCCTGCGACTGCATACTGCGTCGCCTGGAAATACAGAATACGGGGCTGGCGGCGGAAGTTGACGCGCTCGGACGCGACAATCATGTAGTCGGGTTTGCCACCTACGGCGAACAATACCGCGGCGTGCATATCAACCAGACCCTGTCCGGCATTGCTTTTGGGCGCAAGCAGGAGGACGACGATGAGCGCCAAGCTTGAAGTCGCGGACGAGCGCACACGCCTGCTGGCCGAGATAGAGCGCCAGAACAGGGTGATCGAAGTACTGATGGACAAGGTGGAGGGGGGTGGCGAGGACTCGGAACTCAATCTGTTCCAGGCCACACTGATGCTTGAAGACCAGGTCAAGGCCCGTACTCATGATCTGCACGCGGCCTTGCTCAAGAACGAGCAGGCCAACAGGGACCTGCAGCGCCTGACCGACGAACTGAAGCAATCGCAGACCGAACTATTGCGCCATCAGGCGCACTTGTCCGAGCTCGTGACCGAGCAGACGCACGA
Source organism: Paludibacterium yongneupense DSM 18731 (assembly GCF_000422925.1). GTDB lineage: Bacteria > Pseudomonadota > Gammaproteobacteria > Burkholderiales > Chromobacteriaceae > Paludibacterium > Paludibacterium yongneupense. The sequence continues at coordinate 471,004 of NZ_KE383957.1, read as the reverse complement.
TCTGGTCCGCGCGATCGAAAATGCCGAAGCCGCCAGCCGCGCCAAAACCGAATTTCTCGCGACAATGAGCCACGAGCTGCGCACGCCGATCAACGGGGTCGTCGGCATGACCGACCTGGCTCTGGGAACCCGCCTCGACAGCCAGCAGCGGTCCTGCCTGGAAGTCGTCAAGTCCTCGGCCGACGCCTTGCTCCACATCATAGACACCATGCTCGACTACGCGGCGGTCGAATCGGGAAAACTGGTATTCGTGCCGGTTGCCATCGACCTGCCCCGCCTGCTGGCAGAAACCGCGCGCATCCACCAGGCAAGCGCCCAGGACAAGAACCTCGCGCTGCGGCTGGAAGTCGACCCCGACTTCCCCGCCTGGATACTCGGCGATCCGGGACGCTGGCGCCAGATCATGACCGTTCTCCTCGACAATGCAATCAAATTCACCGCACGGGGAACGATAGACGTTCGCCTCGAAGCGGCTTCCGGCGCGGAAGGTCCATACGGCGTGCTCACGGTGCGCGATAGCGGCATCGGCATCGAGAGCAGAAACCTGTCCCGCATCTTCGAACCCTTCACCCAGGCCGACTCGTCGAGTACGCGACGCTTCGGCGGCACCGGTCTGGGCTTGTCGCTGGCCAAACAGTTGGTGGCGGTCATGGATGGCGAAATCGTGGTGCATAGCGAGCCGGGAAACGGCAGCACCTTCACGGTTCGGGTGCCCTTGACGCGATGCGACCCCCCGCGGGACGAAGCGGTGTTCTCCCTGTGCGACGCGGGCTTCGACTATCGCCATGCGCTCATGGAGGCAGAGCCGCAAACGGCAGAAGCTGCCGCACGGACCCTGCTGGAACGCGTGGAGCTGTTGCCGGCATTGCACCAGGCCGTCCTTGCCGCCGACAGGGACGAAGCCCAGCGTACCGCGCTCGTGCTCAAGGATCTGTTTCTCGGGCTCGGTGCGATCCCGGCGGCCCGCCTGAGCATGGTCATCGCCGCCCAGGCCCGCTCCGGGCAGATGAGTAACGCAGAAGGAAAAATCGGCGACCTTGAAGCCGAATTTACCCTGCTGCTCCCCTTGCTGAAGGAGAAATAGGCGAGCGCTCTGTCCACTCCGTCCGAGCTTGAACTTGTGTACACAAGTCATTGACCCGACTTGTGTACACAAGTTAAGCTACTCGCACACAACACCACACGTGCGAGGAGTCAACAATGAATCATGACTATGCTGATCTGGCAAAACAGATCATTGAGGCCTTGGGCGGACGGCAGAACATTGCCCAGGCCGCCCACTGCGTAACGCGTCTGCGCCTCGCGCTGCGCGACGAAGCCCGCGTCTCTCTCGACGCGCTGCGCGCCGTCGATCTCGTCAAAGGCGCCTTCAGTACCGGGGGAGTGTTCCAGGTCGTCATCGGCGCCGGCGAAGTCGACCATGTCTACGATGCGCTGCTGGAGCAGACCGGCTTGCAACAAGCCACCATTGCGGAGGTCAAGTCGGCGGGGGCCGACACGCTCAACCCGCTGCAACGCCTCGTCAAAGTGTTTTCCGACGTCTTCATGCCCATCCTGCCTGCGATCATCGTCGCCGGCCTGCTGATGGGGGTGAACAATCTGCTCGGCGCACCGGGCATGTTCATCCCGGGCAAAAGCCTGCTGGCGGCCTACCCGGGGCTGGATGGCCTGTGGGGTCTGATCAATATGATGTCGAACACATCCTTCGTGTTTCTGCCCGCGCTCGTCGGATGGTCGGCCGCCAAACGGTTCGGCGGCAGCGAAATTCTGGGCATCGTGCTGGGCCTGCTGCTCGTTCACCCGGATCTGCTCAATGCATGGAACTATGGCGCGGCCAAGGCCGGTCTCGGCGGCGCGCAGCTGCCCTACTTCGACATCGGTTTCCTGCACATCGAAAAAGTCGGCTACCAGGGCCAGATCCTGCCCATCCTGGCTGCGGCCTGGGTCATGAGCCAGATCGAGCAGCGCCTCAAAGCGGTGGTTCCCAACTCCATCCAGCTCCTGATCGTCCCCATCGTGACCATCGTCGTCAGCGGCACGCTGGCGCTGGCCGTCATAGGTCCGGTCACGCGCCATATCGGCATCTTCATCACCGACGGCCTGGTTCATGTCTTCAATCTGGCACCCGCACTGGGCGCCGTCCTGTTCGGCGCACTGTACGCCCCCATGGTGATCACCGGCATGCATCATATGTTCATCGCCGTCGATCTGCAGTTGATCGCCTCGCACGGCGGAACGTTCATCTGGCCGATGATCGCCTTGTCCAATATCGCGCAAGGCAGCGCCGCTCTGGCCATGTTCTGGGTCTCGCGCAATGCCACCGAAAAAAGCATGGCCTCGACTTCCGCCATCTCGGCCTACTTCGGCATCACGGAACCCGCCATGTTCGGGGTCAACCTGCGGCTCAAGTTCCCGTTCTATGCCGCACTGGCCGGCTCGGCCTGCGCGGCAGCGTTCATCTCGCTCGGCCACGTCGAAGCGTCGGCCATCGGTGTCGGCGGCTTGCCGGGCTTCATCTCGATCATTCCGCAATTCATTCCCCGCTTCATGCTGGGCATGATCATCGCAATCGTGCTGCCCTTTGTCCTGACCTTCGTGCTCTCGCGCCGGAGCGCCAGCAAAAAGCTCGTGGCGGTCTGAACCGTCAAGCGCGACGCAAACCCGGCCTTCCGCCCTCGGCGGCGGAAGGTCTCTTTCCCGGAATCCGGCACCACCATGAACGCAATCGACTACAAACACGCCGTTGTATACCAGATCTATCCGAAAAGCTTTTGCAGCCATGCAGGTCACGCGACAGGCGATATCGCCGGCATACTGACCAAGCTCGATTACCTGAGCTGGCTCGGGGTCGACTACCTGTGGCTGACGCCGGTCTACGCTTCGCCCCAGCGCGACAACGGCTACGACATCAGCGACTATTATGCGATCGACCCGGCCTACGGCAGCATGGGCGATCTCGAACGGCTGATCGCCGCCGCACGCGATCGCGGCATCGGGATCGTGATGGACATCGTGGTCAATCACACATCGACCGACCATGCGTGGTTCAAGGCCGCCTGCGAATCTCGCGACAATCCTTACCGCGATTATTACCTGTGGCGCGACCAGCCCAATGGCTGGCAATCCAAATTCGGCGGGTCGGCCTGGCATTTCCACGAAGCGACCGGACAATACTATCTGCACTTGTTCGATAAAACGCAGGCCGACCTGAATTGGAGGAATCCGCGCCTGCGCGCCGCCATCTTTGAAATGATGCGCTTCTGGGCCGACAAAGGCATCGCCGGTTTCCGGCTCGACGTCATCAACCTGATTTCGAAGGACCCCACCTTCGCCGACGACGACGGGGACGGACGCAGCCGCTACACCGATGGTCCGGCCGTGCACGACTATCTGCAGGCCATGCACCGCGAGGTGTTCGCCGGCCGGGAGTTATTGACCGTGGGAGAGATGTCCTCGACCCGGATCGACGAGTGCGTACGCTACTCGAACCCAGAGCGCCGTGAATTGACGATGACCTTCAGCTTTCATCATCTCAAGGTCGACTACCCCGGCGGCGACAAATGGCAGGCCGCGCCCTTCGACTTTATCGAGCTCAAACGCATTCTGTCCGAATGGCAAACCGGCATGCATGACGGAGGGGGCTGGAACGCCCTGTTCTGGTGCAACCACGATCAGCCGCGCGTGGTTTCGCGCTTCGGCGACGACGGCGCTCAACGGGTGGCAGCGGCCAAGATGCTGGCGACGGCCTTGCACTTGCTGCAGGGCACGCCCTACATTTATCAGGGCGAAGAGATAGGCATGCGCAATCCGGGCTTTGCCGACATAGACAGCTATCGCGACGTGGAAACCCTGAATATCTATCGCGAAAAAGTCGCGGCGGGCGTCGCCCGCGATGACATCATGGCGGCGATCCGCCAAAAATCACGCGACAACGGACGCACCCCCATGCCGTGGAACGACAGCCTCAACGGCGGCTTCTCGACGGGCGAGCCCTGGATCTCGCTGGCGCCGGACTGGCACGAAGTCAATGTCGAGGCCGCGCGTCGCGACCCGGACTCGGTCGTCCACCGCTACCGCGAACTGATTGCCTTGCGCAAATCGCTGGCGGTGGTGCGCGACGGCCGTTACCGCTGCCTGAGCCCGGACCACGCCCGGATCTGGGCCTATACGCGTGAACTCGCTGACGAGCGCTTGCTCGTGGTCTGCAATTTTTACGGCAGCAGCGTCGACTACCGATTGACGGACGATGCCATCCCGCGCGGCTGGCGGCATGAAACGCTGTTTGGCGGCACCGCGCCGCCCCCCCTGCTGCGGCTCGGGCCTTACGAGGCGCTGGTGTGGCGGCTCCGTCCCTACCAGAACTGACCGTCGGGCAGGCCCAGGGTCAGCACGCCATGGGAGAAATGCGCCGCCGCCGCGCGCGCGCGCGGCGACATCAGCCGCAGCAGGACAGCCTTGTCCGGCATGTGTTCGCTGCTCAGTGCGGCGGCGCCTTCTCCCGCGCGCAGAACCAGAGCGTCGGCCTCGCGCCAGCCGCTCTCGGCGTAAAACGGCAACAGCTCGCGGTCGCAGGTGAATACCGCGAAATCCGCCCGCCCTTCCAGCAGCGTCCAGGTCGCATCGGCCAGCACGCGGCGCCCGAGTCCCCTACCGCGGAAATCGGGGTCGGTGGCAACGCAGCTCAGGCCGCAGGCCAGAAAGGACTCGCCGCCGACCCGCACGGTCTTGTGCAGAATGGCGGCGTGCGCAAGCGCGATGCCATTCTGCGCAATCCAGACCGAGTACGGTTCCAGGCACGCATCGAACCAGGGGAGATCCGGTGCCTCGTCGCCGGGCCAGACTCGTGTCAACAAACGCTTCAGCGCCTCGCGGCGCGGAATGTCGAGGTCCTGCCACGCTCCGTGGCACAGCTTTTCCCGCATCGGTTCTCCATTCAAGTACAATAAAGTCCATTCGCACCGACCCGGCAGCCACGATGAAAATACCCACCGGCCTCGCACTCAATCTGCTGCACCGCTGCAGTGCAGGAACACTGGCGACGCACTCCGTCGCGCTTCCCGGCTACCCTTTTGCGAGCACCCTGCCCTTCGCGACCGACTCACGGCACCGCCCGCTTTTTTTGATCAGCCAGCTAGCCGAGCATACCCGCAATCTCGACAGCGATCCGCGCGCCAGTCTCGCCCTGGCCGATCCGGATGCGCTGCATGCCGAAAATGCGGCACGCCTGACCATGATTGGTGATGTTACCCGTATAGATATCGACAGCGCCACCCGGGACCGCTACCTGCGCTACCTGCCGCATGCTGCCCTCTATCTGGAACTCGGGGACTTCGCCTTCTACCGCCTCGAGCCCCGGCGTATCCGCCTGGTCGCCGGTTTCGGCCGCATGGGCTGGATCGAGCATGATGTCCTGGAGTCCCTGCCGGTGCTGGAGGCGGATGCCGAGGCCGAACGACTGGCCGCGCTTGCCGCCGACAGCGGCATATGCGGGCTCGACCGCTTCGGCATCGATTTTGTACAGGATGGCGAACGCCGCCGTTCCGATTTTGCCGACGCCCTGGATGACGACGCACTGAGCCGCTTTCTCCAGCAGCGCACCGCTCCCATCTGAGCCCCGGAACGCCCCTTGTCTTCGTCTCTTCGCCACAACACATCGTTCCGCCGGTTCTGGATGGCCCAGGTCGCGTCCAGCACGGCCTATCAGATTTTGGTCGTCGCCCTCGGCTGGCATGTCTACGATCTGACACACAGCGCCATGAGCCTCGGTCTGGTCGGGCTCGCGCAATTCCTGCCGCAGCTGTCGCTGACGCTTCCGGTCGGCTACATCGTCGACCGCCATGATCGCCGCCGCATCGCATTCTACGCGCAGGCTAGTTGCGCGCTTCTGGTCGCCGCCCTCGCGTTGGGCAGTCGCTACAACCTTCATGTGGCCTCCATCTTCGCCTGCGCCGCGCTGCTGGGCGCCGCACGGGCCTTCGAGCCGCCCGCCATGCAGTCCCTGCTCCCCGCGCTGGTCGGCACCGCATCCTTGCCTGCCGCGCTGGCCACAAACGCGAGCGCCCGTCAGACCGCAACCATTGTCGGACCCGCGCTCGGAGGACTGGTCTATCTGCTGGGACCGGCCGCAGCCTACGGCAGCAGCGCCGTGCTGTTTTTCACTGCCAGTCGCTTGATCGCCGGGGTGGTGGTCACGGCCGCCGCGGCAAAGCGCGAGCCCGCGTCCCTGGCCACCCTGTTCGGCGGCGTCGCCTTTGTCAGGCGGCAACCCGTCATCCTCGGCGCCATCTCGCTCGATCTGTTTTCTGTTCTGCTCGGCGGCGCCACCGCCCTGCTCCCCATCGTCGCGCGCGACATCCTCCTCACCGGCCCTTGGGGGCTGGGGCTGCTGCGCTCGGCGCCCGCCGCCGGTGCCCTCGCCATGTCCGTCTATCTCGCGCGCCGCCCTCTGCGACGACGCGTGGGACGGACGCTGTTCATCGCGGTGGCAGGCTTCGGGCTGGCCACGATAGGATTCGGGCTGTCGCATTGGATGCCGACGTCATTGCTGTGCCTGGCAATGCTGGGGGCCACCGATATGATCAGCGTCGTGGTTCGCTCCTCGCTAGTGCAACTGGAAACGCCGGACGCGATGCGCGGACGGGTCAGTGCCGTAAACTCGATATTCATCGGAACATCGAACCAGCTCGGCGAATTCGAATCCGGCGTCACCGCCGCCTGGTTCGGAACGGTGCCGGCCATCGTTCTCGGCGGACTGGGAACCCTGCTGATCCTGGCCCTGTGGGCACGCCTGTTCCCCGCACTACGCCAGCGCGAGACCCTTGAAAGATCCTCTGCGTCGTGACGGCATCGTCCGTGCCCACCCTCGACCCACCCGAGAAACAGCCCCGCCTCTCCACCGGGCGCGGATGCCTCGGCAGATAGAACAATCGCGCGAGACGGTTCGAACCCGGGGCTGCACCGCACCCGACGGCAGCCGTTGCGCTTCGGGCACGAACCCGACCTCCCGCGCCCTTTCGCGCAACGAGGCGCGATCGGAATCCTTGAGCACCAGGCCACGAATAATCGGGCGGCCATGCTGGAGTTTTCCGAAAGCAGGACGCGCCGCGGCCGGCAAGGAACCGTCCGGGGAATGAGCAGTCAGATTCCAGACAGTCCACCCGGGTCCATACCATGCCAGACCACCTCGCACTCATTCAGGAGATCGCCGAACGCAGAGGCCACGCGACCCGTTGCGCACACGGGGCGGACGCAATGATGCGCTGGCTGCTGATCTGTCCGGCGCTGTTCGGCATCGCGGCCATCGTCGGCGCGCACAGGGTGTCGCTCGACACGCTGGCCGCCTTGTGTCTCGCCATGATGATTTGCAGCTCGCTCGGAATGGCGTTTGATTTTCCGGCGCAGGCGCGCCGCCATGCCGTGCTCGGACGACGGCTCGCACAGCTGGAAGACGAACTGGCCGGACGCGCCGGATTGACGGCGCGCGAGCACCGATCCGTGCGTGCGCGCTTGTCGTGGCTGGAACGTTGAAGACGCGTTGCCTAGCGGCCGTGCTCCATGATTTCGACCAGAACGTTCTTGAACACGAAACCGCTCACGCCGAAACCCAGCACCAGGAACAGGATGGCGGTGCCAAAACGGCCCGCCTTCGATTTACGCCCGAGATCCCAGATGATGAAGCCCATGAATACGATCAGGATGGTCAGACACACCCCCATCGAGATCGACGTGAACTGCTCCTCGGACATGGCGAACTTCATGGCGGCTCCATCAACGAAAAAGAAACGGCACTCCCGGCTCCCCGTTACGGCAGCAGGATCTGAGTGCGCAAATCGCGCGCGACAGCGCGTCCGAGCAAGCGCAGTTCGCCATAATCGGACGCCGGCACGATCACGGTATTTCGGGCAATGGTCAGCTTGCGCTCGGCGACCACGGTATCGCCATCCAGCCGGTAATGGGCATGATAGCGTCCAATGCGCGAGGTCACGTCGACATCACGCGGCAGGTTGCCGATGCGGGTGGATGGGCGCAGATGCAGAAAGACGACCTCCTCGCGCGTGCCGTTGAGCAAGGGCATGGGAAATTTGCGCACGTTCAGCAAAGTGGCATCGCGGGCAAAGCTGGAAAGACCGGACCCGCTCTCCAGCCCGGACGTCGCGATCAATGCGGATGGGGCCGTCGGATCGATGAAATCGGGAAGTTCGAAGCGGGTGAGGAAACGATAGGGATGCCCCGACCGCAGATCCTCGCGCAAGTCTCCGTTGCCGATCAGCCCCTTGCCACGCAAACCGGTCGCCGCGGCTTGCGGCTCTTCGCCATCGGAGAGGCTGGCAAAAACCTGCCGGGCAAAATATTCGTATACGCCGCTCTCTTCGACCTCGCTCCTGCCCGTCAGGCTACCGTCTGCCTGCAGCTGCAGATGGGTCAGCACCCGGACCTGATCGCTCTGCGGCGTAGCCACCGGCAGACGCTGCAAGCTGGACAGACCGCCATCATTGGCGATCACCAGCGCCGACTTGCCCTGCTCGGCATCGGTCAGGACGCCAAACGGCAGGTTCAGCGCCGTGGAGTCGGCATAGATGTCGAACTCGGGCAGATAATTGATCGCGTGATTGAATATTCCGAGCGGTAGCGCGACCTGCGGCACCCACCATGCATACTCGGCATTGACCAGCACCGGCCGACTGTCGATTCCGACCGCCGCGAGCAGCGCCTGATACAAGGTGACATGATCCTTGCAGTCGCCATAACGGACGCGCGCAATCGTTTCTGCCTCGTGCGGCACCACGCCGCCATCCCCCAGATAGATCGCGACATAACGCACATGCAGCTGCACCCAGCGATACAGCCTGGCGGCGGCTTCGCGCCGATTGCGGCTGCCCGCCGTAATTTCCTGCGCGAGCGACGCGATATACGGGGTCACGCGCGCTTGCGGAGTCGCGCGCTGGCTGTAGCGGCGTCCGAGCTCGTCGTATGAAGGCAGCGACGTCACCGCCAGGCGCGGGCTGACGTCGTCTGCATCGACCGCGCCGCGCTCGATCACTTCGGCCTTCTGCCGCCCGAGGTGCCAGTGCCACTGCCGAACGCCGGGCGTGCCCGACGCTTCTTCGCCGCCTTCAAGCTCGATCGCTTCGGCGTACAGCGGCAAGCTGGCCGGCGCGCGTATCGTGATATCGGCGGAGCGGACTTCCTCGTTGCGCGGGAAGGAGTCGTACAACCAGAACACCCCCGGCAGGATGGCCTGGCGCACATCGCGCCGGTAATGAATCGTGACCGTGGCGCCGGCTTCGAGCGCGGGGAACACCACATTCTTGACCATGCGATCGTCGAACAGGGGCGCATCGGCGCTTTCGGCCGACTGCTGCAACAGAATCTTGTCCGGCGTCACATCGATACGGCGCCCATCCGGCGTGCGGGTATAGGCCTCCACGATCGTCAGCGTTTCGTGCTGCGGGCTGAAACTCAGCGGATACTGGCTGAAAACCTTGATGCCGCCCGCATCGTTGACACGATAGCTTTCGCGAACGTCTTTGCTGTACCCGCCATCGGCTCTGACCTCGAGCGTCTGTCGCGAATCAAGCAGCGTATCGGCCGACTCGGCAAGAGCAAAGGAAGGGGCCAGCATCATGCCGACGAGAGCAAGGACAAACCGATACGAGCGCATGCGACGTTACCAATGAGACTAGTGATTGATAATAGCATCTATCGACCCGTCGACAGTGCCATCTCCCGGCTAACGATAAAAAATAGGCCGTCCCGCCGCCGATGGCCCGAAGCCGGAACAGCAAGAACCGGGCCAGACAAGGCCGCTGCCAACGGGCAGCACTTGCGGTAACATGCGCAGGAAAATCAACAGACGCATTACCGGGCAGGTTTCGCTCCCGCATCCGTCCTGGCTGACGCCGGCCAGGGCGGGCTGCCGTCGCACTGGATGCGACGAAACGGGAGGAGAGACAGGACATGAACGCAGCGACATGGAAAAACATCGTGGGGAAACAGGAAGAGAAGCTGTCACTGGACATTGCCGCGCAATACCTGGGCAGCCAGCAGCCGCAGTTTGCCGAAATCGTGCTAAAGAAAGTACTGTCCGCCAACCCCAGAAACACCCGGGCCAATGAATTGATGGCCCACATCGCAGGCCAGGCCGGCGATAAGGAATCGGCGCTTCACCATTTGACGCAGGCCTGCCGTCAGCCCGACTGCTCGCCCGGCGCACTGTATTTCCTCGGCACCGCCCACCTGGGCCTCGGCAAATTCCCCGAGGCGATCGTCACGCTGCGCCGGGCCGTCGACAAAAACGCGCACTTTTTCGAAGCCCTGCACGATCTGGGCCTTGCGTGCGCCCTTGCCGGACAGGCCAGCGAATCGATCGAGTACCTGACGCGGGCGCTATCGTTGCGGCCCGACTCGTTCGAAGCCTTGACCAACCTGGGCAATTCACTGCGAAAAGCCGGCCGCTTCGAAGAATCGCTGACGCAGCAAAGCCGCGCCATCGCGGTCAACCCGCACAGCCCGGAATGCTGGATGAACCGCGGAGTCGCGCATTACGAACTCGGTCATGGCGAAGACGCGCTTGCCGATTACGAGCAAACCTTGCAGTTGGACCCCGCGTATGCCGAAGCATGGTCGAACAAGGGCAATGCCCTGTGCGCGCTGAATCGGCCTCGCGATGCACTGGAGGCCTATGCCAAGGCGATAGACTTGAGACGCGACGACTATTCCAGCTACTGGAATAGCGCACTGGCGATGATGGCCCTCGGCGATTACGAAAGTGGCTGGCCGTATTACGAATACCGCTGGAAAAGGCAAAATGCAGACACGCTGCGCCACACCGGGCTTGCGCGACTGGAACGACTGGCCGACGCCCGGGACAAGACGATACGGGTCTGGTCCGAGCAGGGTTTTGGCGACACACTGCAGTTTGCCCGCTATATTCCCATGCTCGTGGCACGCGGCGCACAGGTTGAATTCGAGGTCCAGCCGGAGCTCTTCTCTTTATTTGACGGGCAATTCGACTGCCGCATCGTCGCGCGGGGCAGCGCAAATGTCGAAGCGGACTTCCAGATCCCGCTGATGAGCCTCCCCATGCTGTTTGGCACCCGCCTGGAGACGATTCCGACACCTTGCATCCTCCGCATCCCGTCCGACAAGACGCGCAAGTGGGAAGCCCGCCTCCCCCGCCCGACGGGCCGCTTGAAGCTGGGGATCGCCTGTCGCGGCAGCTCCAGGCACGAGAATGATCGCAATCGCTCGATGGCTCTCGCGCAGTTCGCTCCGCTGCTGGAATTCGCGGATCTGGTCGTGATACAGAAAGACATGCACCCGGACGACCTGGCGTTTCTCGAATGCAGCCCGCAAATTTCCTTCCCTGGCGCCGATATCGGCGATTTTCTCGACTCGGCAGCCATTGTAATGAATATGGATATGATCCTGAGCGTAGACACGTCGCTCGCCCACCTGGCAGGCGCTCTGGACCGCCCGGCCTTGATTCTGCTGCCGTGGGCCGCCGAATGGCGCTGGCTAGGCGAACGTCCCGACAGCCCGTGGTACCCGCACGCCACCCTGTTGCGCCAGCCGTGCCCGGGCGATTGGCACGCCGTCATCGCGGAGGCGGCCGAAAAGCTCGACGCCCGCTGACGAAAACGGGCGGGACAGCCTGCATGGCTGCCCCGCCCGCACGATGCGGCGCGACCGAAACCGGAGGCGGCGCGTTCAGCCTTTCAGCCGCGAAGCAATGCGCAAGCGCAAGGCGTTCAGACGGATGAAGCCGGCGGCGTCGGCATGATTGTATGCGCCGCCGTCCTCGTCGAAGGTGGCGATATTCGGATCGAACAGCGAGTCCGATTTCGAATCGCGACCCACGACATAGACACCGCCCTTGTACAACTTCAGGCGGACCCAGCCGTTGACCGTGGCTTGGGAGGCATCGATCATCTGTTGCATCATGCGGCGTTCAGGCGCCCACCAGTAGCCGGTGTAAATCATGGTCGCGTATTTCGCCATCAGCTCGTCCTTCAGATGGGCGACTTCGCGGTCAAGCGTGATCGACTCGATCGCGCGGTGCGCCTTGAGCATGATGGTGCCCCCCGGCGTTTCGTAGCAGCCGCGCGACTTCATGCCCACATAGCGGTTTTCGACGATGTCGAGACGGCCGATGCCATGCTTGCCGCCGAGGCGGTTGAGCTCGGTCAGCACCTGCGCCGGAGACAGTCGCGCACCGTTGATGGCGACGATATCGCCCTTCTCGTATTCCACTTCCACGTATTCAGGCGCATCCGGCGCATTTTCCGGGCTGGTGGTCCATAGCCACATATCGTCTTCCGGCTCGTTGGCCGGGTTTTCCAGCACGGTGCCTTCATAGGAGATATGCAGCAGATTGGCGTCCATCGAGTATGGGCTGCCGCCGTTTTTCTTTTTCGAGATATCGATGCCGTGCTTTTCCGCATAAGCGAGCAATTTCTCGCGCGACAGCAGATCCCATTCGCGCCACGGAGCGATGACTTTGATATCGGGCTTGAGCGCATAGTAGCCGAGTTCGAAGCGAACCTGATCGTTGCCCTTGCCGGTCGCGCCATGCGAGACGGTATCGGCGCCGACCAGGTTGGCGATCTCGATCTGACGCTTGGAGATCAGCGGGCGGGCGATGGAGGTGCCCAGCAAGTATTCGCCTTCGTAGATGGCATTGGCACGGAACATCGGAAATACGAAATCGCGGACAAATTCTTCGCGCAGATCATCGATAAAAATGTTTTCCGGCTTGATGCCCAATGCGATCGCTTTCTTGCGTGCGGGCTCGACTTCTTCGCCCTGGCCGATATCGGCGGTGAAGGTCACGACTTCGCATTGATACGTATCCTGCAGCCACTTGAGAATGACCGAGGTATCGAGACCGCCGGAGTAAGCCAGAACCACTTTCTTGATATCAGACATCGTTTTTTCCCTACAAATAATGAGTTATCGACGCCGCGCCCCGCGCGACGCCCTTAATCGTTGACCCGGCCGAGCAGCAAGAACTCGATCAGGGCCTTCTGGACATGCATGCGGTTTTCCGCCTCGTCCCATACCACGCTCTGCGGCCCGTCGATCACGCCGGCACTGACTTCCTCGCCGCGATGGGCGGGCAGGCAGTGCATGAACAAGGCATCCGCTGCCGCATGCGACATCAGCGCCTCATCGACCTGGTAGCCGGCAAACGCCTTCAGCCGCTCGGCCGCCTCGGCCTCGTAGCCCATGCTGGTGAACACATCGGTGGTCACCAGATGCGCACCGGCGACCGCTGCGCGTGGATCATTGCCCGCCGTCAGCATGGGCGCATCGCAGCGCTCTGCCTCCGGCAATTCGAAACCGGCCGGCGAGGCGACCTTGAGCGAGAAGCCGAGCACACGCGCCGCTTCCAGCCAGGTCCGGCTCATATTGTTACCGTCGCCTATCCAGGCAACCGTCTTGCCCTGAATGGGGCCGCGTTGCTCGATGAAGGTGAAAATATCCGCCAGGATCTGACAGGGGTGGTATTCGTTGGTCAGACCATTGATCACGGGCACGCGCGAGTAGGCCGCCAGTCGTTCGACCAGGCTCTGTTCAAAGGTGCGGATCATGATGATATCGCTCATGCGCGACAGCACCCGCGCCGTATCCTCGATCGGCTCGCCGCGCCCGAGTTGGGACGACTTGCTGTCGAGGAACATGGCATGCCCACCGAGTTGCGACATGCCGGCTTCAAACGACACCCTGGTCCGCGTGGAGTTTTTCTCGAAAATCATCGACATGACCCGTCCGACCAGGGGGCGGTATAACTCGCGGCGGATATGTCGTCGCTTCAGAACCCGGGCACGTTCGAACAGATGTTGGTAGTCATCGTGAGTGAGGTCGCTGAATTTCAGGTAATGCTTCACATCCGTCATGGTCGTCCGTCCGAAAAAAAAGGGCCACCGCGCACAGTGCATGCGCGATGGCGCTACTACACGCTGGTCTCAAGTCTCATGTCGCCACATGTCGGATACCCGCCATGATTTACATAAATGCGACAAGACTTATATTTATCGGAAATCCGACTCGCTGACAAGGCATTCCGCAAAAACAGGCCGATTTACGCGACTTATTCGACCCCAGGCAGCCTCTCCATCTCATCTGCGCGCAGCACGCGCACGTGAAATTCACCGTCGACTTCGGCCAATCCATGTATTTCCATCGACTTCTGCGTGCGCAGCAAGCGCGCGAGATAGAGCACGATGCTCATATCGATCTGCTGACCGGGAACCAGCACCGGAATACCGGGCGGATAAGGCACGATCTGATCGCAGCACACCCGCTCCAGCAGCGCGGCATTCGGCCGTCCTTCATCATCGAGCAAGGGCAGCAGCTCGCCGCCCTCGTAGAAGGCGTCGCGCGGCAGGCAGGCCAGCCGGGTGAAGCGCGGCAGCTCCGGAAGGCGCAGACCCGCACGCGCAGGACGGGCTTCGCGCGCGAGTCGCGCCATCGCATCGTACAGTCGCAGCATCTTGCCGGGCGTGCTGCCTATCGTGAACAGCAGGGTCAAGGTACTGAAGGTGGTTTTCTCTATCTGGATATTGAACCGGTCGAACAACTGGTGCTGCAACTCGTCGGCACTAAAGCCCGAAGCCGCGATATCGACTGTCAGCTTGGTCGAATCCAAAAGGATGCCATCGCCGCGCACCTCGTCCGGAATCAGATCGTCTAGCTCGAGCACGCGAAACACCCCGGTGGAATTGATGCGCGCACGCATCTCGTCCGCGAGCCGCAGCGTACGCGCGAGCAGACGAAACCCTTCCATCACCGCCTGCTTGCGCGCCACATCCAGACTCGCGATAAGCGCGTACTGCGGACTGGTCGAGGCGTGCATATTGAAGTTTTCCCGAAACAGGTGTTCGTCGAAAGCGGGATCGTTGACATGAATCATGCTGGCCTGGGAAAACGCGGACAGAACCTTGTGCGTACTCTGGGTCACGTAATCGGCTCCGGCTTCCAGCGCAGTCGGACGGAATGCCGGGTGAAAACGGGCGAAGCCGTACCAGGCTTCGTCGACGATGACCTTGATGCCCGCAGCATGCGCGGCAGAGACAATAGGAGCGAGGTCGTAGCGCAGCCCGTCGTAAGTGCAGGACGTCAGAATCAGCGCGCGTGCGCCGGCATGCGCCTCGATGGCGGCAAAGAGAGTGGCCTTGGGCACCGGACCGAAAATGCCGTAGCGCGAATTGACCGAGGCATCGAGGTAGACCGGGCGTGCGCCGCTCAGAATCACCCCGTGGTGGACGGACTTATGGCAGTTGCGATCCAGCAGGACCGTATCCCCCGGCGCCAGCAGTGTCTGGAAAATGACCTTGTTCGAGGTCGAGGTGCCATTGGTGGCGAAATAGGTGCGCCGGGCGCCGAAGGCCTTGGCGGCGAGCTTTTGCGCTTCCGCGATCACGCCGGTCGGATGCAGCAGCGAGTCGAGCATGGCCACCGAAACCGACAGATCGGCGCGCAGCAGATTCTCGCCGACAAAATCATAAAAATCGCCGACCCAGGGGCTCCCCTTGAGCGAGTCGCCGCCGGAGTGGCCTGGCGTGTGCCAGGAATCCTTGGCCATGGCGACGTACTGCTTGAGCCTATCGTAGAAAGGGGTCGCCGCTTTTTCCGCCAGTTCGGCCGAGAGAATGCGGAACCAGCCGCGATAATCGGCATCGTCGACTTCGAAGTAACCGTCCAGGGCCTCCTGCGCGAGCGGTTCGCTCGACGGCAGATCGCCATGCGCGAGCAGACTGTATAGCGACAACTCAGGGCGCAAGGCCCGCAGCGCCGAGGCCAGCCCGCCGCCATCCCTGCCGGCCCGGTCGAGGCGGCTGTCGATCAGCACCAGCTGAATATCGCCATCCCCCTGCAAGGCCTCGATGGCGGCGGGCGCATCCTCGGCGGCATCGAAGCCGAGATTCCACGGGTTGTCGAGCTGCGCGGCGGCGCCATTGAGACCGGACAGCCAGGCGATCCGCCCGGGCTCATCCTCGCTGACCAGCAGCGCACGACATCGCAGCATGATGGGCCTATCCTCTCTAAATTAACAATGCCAATGCCATGCTAACAGCCCCCTGCGACCGCGACCAGTGCGGCGGGTACAGCTTGAATGCCGTCACGCCGCCGGTATCTGTTAAAATCGCGGAATGTTGACCGATTTTGAAAAAGACGCGATCCGCGACCACTACCGCACCCTGGCGGACAATCTTCCCGGGTTCCGCCCGCGTGCCGCACAACGGCGCATGCTGGCCGAGGTCGCCCAGGCGTTTTCGCGCATGAAGACACCCGAACTCGCCGCGGCCGAAGGCCGCGAGGGCGAAAGCATCGCCGTGATCGAGGGGCCGACCGGAGTCGGCAAGAGCCTCGCCTATTTGCTGGCAGGCGGCGTCATGGCGCAATCGCGCAATATGAAGCTGGTT
Source organism: Paludibacterium yongneupense DSM 18731 (assembly GCF_000422925.1). GTDB lineage: Bacteria > Pseudomonadota > Gammaproteobacteria > Burkholderiales > Chromobacteriaceae > Paludibacterium > Paludibacterium yongneupense. Next base: position 454,577 of record NZ_KE383957.1, on the reverse strand, counting down.
GTCAGCAGCGCCACGATCGCGTTGCAAGAACAGTTGGTCAACCGCGACCTGCCCTTCATGGTCGAGAACAGCGGCCTGCCGCTGACTTTCGCCCTGGCCAAGGGCCGCGGTCGCTACCTGTGCCCGTACCGCCTCTACCAGTTGACCGCCGACGTGGCCCAGGGCGACCTGCTCGGCGCCGACCCCTCGCTCGCGCTATGGGACCGCAAGCCGCAACCGGGTGAAGTCGAGGCCCTGCGCGAGCTCGCCGACGCCTTCCACCAGCGCGGCTGGAACGGCGATCGCGACACCTGGAAAGAAAACATCGATGACGGCGTGTGGTCGCGGGTGACCAACGACCGGCACGGCTGCCTGAAAGCCGGCTGCCCCAACCGTCCTGAATGTCCGTTCTTCCTCGCGCGCGAAACACTGGAAACCGTCGACGTCGTCGTCGCCAACCACGATCTGATGCTGGCCGACATCTCGATGGGCGGCGGCGTGATCCTGCCTGCGCCGGAGAACAGTTTCTACTGTATCGACGAAGCGCATCACCTTGCCAAGAAAGCCATCAATCAGTTTGCCGCCGAGCACTCGCTCGCGCAGGCCATGTCGTGGCTGGACAAGGTCGCAGCGACGGCACAGCGCGTCGACACGCTGACCGGCAAAAGCAGCATCGTTGTCGACGCCTGCGACGCGGCCGCCGCGGCGATGGAAACCCTCAGCGAATGGTTATGGCTGCTGCAAGGCGAAGAAGCCCTGGCGGCGAGCAGCGACACGCTGGAGCCGGTCTGGTTGCTCGATGACGGGCTGCTGCCGGAGCGGCTGGCCACGCCGGCAGCCAACATGGCGCTGGCTGCGCGCATGGTATTCAAGCACCTGTCCGCACTATCCGACGCAGTCGGAGAAGCGCGCAAGGAAAAGGGCAGCGAGGCGCTGCTGTTCGACAAAGTGGCCGGCGATCTCGGCTTGCTGATCGGCCGCAGCGAACAGTTGATGGCGGTCTGGGATCTGTTCGAAAAAGTCGCGGAAGAAAAAGCACCCCCCATCGCCAAATGGGTGCAGCGCAAAACCGAAGGCAAGGGCGATTATCTATTTTGCGCCTCCCCGGTCAGCGCCGCTGCGAGCCTGGCCGCCACGCTCTGGCATCGTGCCGCCGGGGCCGTGCTGACATCGGCGACCCTGCGCTCGCTCGGCGCCTTCGATCTGCTGCTGTCGCAAACCGGCCTGGTATGGTTGCCGCATGTGAACTGCGTTGCGCTCGACTCGCCGTTCGATTTTCAAAGCCAGGGCGAACTCTACCTGCCACCGCTGCTGGCGAGCCCCAAAGACCCGGCCGCGCACACCCGCGAGATCGTAGACTGGCTGCCGCGCCTGATAGACGCAAGCGAAGCGGTCGGCACGCTGGTGCTGTTCTCGTCGCGCAAACAGATGCAGGACGTCGCAGCAGGGCTGCCGGCCGAGCTCAGGGAATGCCTGAACGTACAGGGCGAATCGCCGAAAAGCGCATTGCTCGACAACCATCACGCACGGCTGCGCGACGGCAAGGCCAGTGTCATTTTCGGGCTCGACTCGTTTTCGGAAGGGCTCGACCTGCCGGGAGAAAGCTGCGTGCATGTGATCATCGCCAAGCTGCCGTTCGCCATGCCAGACGATCCGGTCGGCCGCACCCTGTCGCGCTGGATAGAAAAACGCGGCGGCAACCCCTTCGTCGAGATCACGGTACCGGAAGCGTCGATCAAACTCGTGCAAGCGGTCGGCAGACTGATTCGGACCGAACGCGACTATGGCCGGGTCACCATTCTGGACAACCGTCTGACACGGCAAAGTTATGGAAAAAAGTTGCTGGCTTCGCTGCCACCATTCAAGCGCATCTGATAATGAGTTAAAATCCGCTGGCTTGTACGGCTGCTGGCCGCGCAAGCCGGCCGCCGGACTTCCTCCGGCAAGATGTACTACCTATACATAAAAGAGCAAACAGCCGGTTCAGCCACCATGATCTGCAATCCATATGAAATCGTAATTCAGGGCCTCACCTCCGAGGGGCGGACTTTCCGACCCAGCGACTGGGCGGAACGGCTGTCAGGCGTACTCGCCTCCTTTACCGCGCAGAAACTGGCCTACCACGCTTATGTGCGGCCGATGATGCTGGACGGCATCCGCTGCGTCGCCATCGACAAGAAGCTTGAAAAAATCGACCCGCGCGCCTTCCAGTTCCTGCTCGACTTCGCTCAGGACAACGACCTGCGCGTCGTCGACTGCCGCACGCTGATCGACGAAGTCTACCCGAACCAGTTTCTGGCCTGACGCCGGAAACGTCGACAAGACATGCGCCCTCCGGGACGACGCCCGGCGGCCGCATGCGCCTGCCAGCGCCTGGCGCCCCGCTCCACTCCTGCTTTGCACCGTTTTCGCGTGTCACATTTTGGTAAAAAAGAGACATTTTTTTTAGTAAACTGTGTCATTTATGACAGCAAGGCCTGAGAAAATCGTGTTTTTGTGTTGTTAAAACCCCGAAATATTAACTACAGTGACGTTGTAACAATACAGCAATGTTAGTTGTTAATAATTGTCGGGCACCCAGACTTCGGCTTGGGGAAGCACTTGACTACACACAAATCACGAAGACTTTGGAGCTCTAGATGAACAAGACGATCCTGGCCGCCGCACTGGCCTCCGCATTCGCATCCACCGTGGCCATGGCCGATGTCACCATTTACGGTTTCCTCAGCTCCGGTATCGAATCGGTCAAGGCGACCGGCAACGGCACCGCAGCCAACGAAGTATCGAGCCGCACCCGCATTTCCGATTACAACTCGCGCATCGGCTTCAAGGGCAACGAAGACCTCGGCAACGGCCTGAAGTCGATCTGGCAGATCGAAAGCAGCCTGAAGAACTTCGAAAACGGCGGCAGCAACGACAAGGGCGAGACCGCTACCTTCGCAACCCGTAACACCTTCGTCGGCCTGACCAGCGACAGCTTCGGTACCGTTCAGCTCGGCTACTACGACTCCGCCTACAAACGCCTGACCAATGTCGGCACCAACGTCATGAACGACACCACGGCCGACACCAACGACAAGGCTGCCGTCGTGACCCGCGGCGATGCGCGCCTGAAGAACTCGGTACACTACACCACCCCGACCTGGAACGGCTTCCAAGCCGGTGCATCCTGGGGCGCCGATGAAACCCGCACCAATGGCCGCAATGCACAACGCTATTCCTTGGCTGGTAACTACACCAACGGCGGCCTGATCGTCGGCCTCGGCTACGACCGTCAAGGCGACACCACCAACGTATCGTCGACCACCGGCGAAGCGATTGGCTCCGGCGTCAGCGGCGTCCACACCGCCTACACCAAGCTGGCTGCAGGCTACAAGTTCGCATTCGGCACCTATCTCGGCGCCCAGTTCGAACGCGCGACCTATGGCCAAGCTTCGGGTTCCGACATGACCCAGAACGACTGGACTGTCGCTGTCACCCAGGATATCGGCGCAGCCACCATCAAGCTGTCGTACAACAAACTCGGCAATCTGAGCAACTCCGCGGCAGGCACCAGCCCGAGCGACTTCGATGCCAAGCAATGGGTTCTCGGCGGCACCTACAACCTGTCCAAGCGCACCCAATTGCTGGCTTACTACACCAAGCTGACCAACGGCAACCTGCAAAATGCCAACTTTGGTACGGAAGGCGTGTACAGCACCACCGGTTCGAGCTCCGCTTCGGTAGGCGTGCACAACACCCTGACCGCTTTCGGCGCAGGCCTGAAGGTCTCGTTCTGATTCGGAACCCCGTTCCGGCAGTATCCAGAAGCACCCTCCGGGGTGCTTTTTTTATTTCCGGCGCCCATGCCCACGGCGCATCCCTGTTGCCAGAAGGCCACACCCCTTCATCCTTCACTGTCATTTACACAGCGGCATCCGCCGGTTTTGCCAGCATTCGCACACTTTTCGGCAGACGCGGGCGCGAAACTTGATCTGGCTCACAGCCGGCCAGTCATGCGATAACGTTTTAGTGGTAGAGTGGTCAGGCCAGTCTACCAGTAGACCGGAATATCGCATCTTTGGAGATTACAATGAAAAAGAAGATCATCGCTCTCGCTCTCGCCTCTTCCTGCGCGGCCCCACTCGCGCTGGCCGATGTCACGATCTACGGCGTGATGAGCGCATCGCTCGAGTCCGTGCAAGCCACCGGCGGCACGGCCACCCTGCCTTCGCGCACCCGCGTCGCCGACAACAACTCGCGCATCGGATTCAAGGGCAGCGAGGACCTCGGCAACGGCCTGAAGTCGATCTGGCAGATCGAAAGCAGCCTGAAATACTTCGAACAGGGCGGCGTCAACGATGCCAACCAGTCGGCGACCTTTGCCACCCGCAATACCTTCGTCGGCCTGGACAGCGCCAAGCTCGGCACCGTGCAGATCGGCCTGTACGACTCCGCCTACAAGCGCCTGACCAACGGCGGCGTCAACGTGATGGGCGATACCGCAGCCGACATCGATGGCAGCAGCAAGAATGTCGCCGCCATCTTCAGCCGCGGCGAAGCGCGACTGTCCAATTCGGTGCACTACACCTCGCCGCTGCTGGCCGGCTTCCAGGGCGGCATCTCGTATGGCGTGGACGAAACCAACACTCCCAAGCGCAACCGTCTGTCGCTGGCCGGCCAGTACAACTGGCAAGGCTTTCAGATTGCGGCCGGCTGGGACCATAGCGCCAACACCGGCGGCTACCTCGGCTACTACAACGGCGCCAACGCCGTGGTCGGCGATGCAGGTGGCAGCGTAAACTTCAGCAAGCTGGTCGCCTCATACAAATTCGCGAGCGGCACCTACCTGGGCGCCGGGGTCGAACGCGGCAGCTACGATGTCGCAGGCAGCAGTGCCATGTCGCAAACCGGCTGGACCCTGGCCGCGACCCAGGACATCGGCGCCGCCACCCTCAAGGCGTCGTACAGCCGCCTCGGCAGCCTGAGCAATACCGCCAGTCCGGACGATTACAAGTCGACAGAATGGGTCCTCGGCGCCAGCTACAACCTGTCGAAGCGGACTTCGGTATTCAGCTACTACGCACGCATCAACAACAAGGCGCTGGCCAACGTCGACTTCGCCAACACCCCCTTGTACACCACCGGCAGCGGCACCAGCAGTCCGACGCTGGCCGCCGGCAATCGCCTGTCCGCCTTCGGCCTCGGCATGAAGGTGCTGTTCTAAGCGCATGAGCTGTTTGGCATGAAGCCCGGGGGCGATCGCCCCCGGTTCGAAATAAAAGCGTTTCGCCCTTTTAATTCATAAAAACGCCAGAATCCGTTTGATTTTTGTCATGCGCCGCGCGGCCTGCACTCGGTAACGTGCGTCTGTCACACTTTCTTAACATGTGCGGGCAAAAGTCGCCCGCCATCGGGAAAGTCGGCAATGCGCCGCTTGCTCCGGGAAGCGGAAGCATCATGATAACGACACGAAATCTGGAGTTTTTGATGAATAAGAAAATTATCGCGGTTGCGCTGGCCACCAGCTTCGCCGCCCCGCTCGCCATGGCAGACGTCACCCTCTACGGTTTCCTCAGCGCCGGCCTCGAATCGGTCAAGGCCGATGGCGCCAGCGCCAGCACCAGCCTTTCTTCGCGCACCCGCGTTTCCGACTACAACTCGCGCATCGGCTTCAAGGGCAGCGAAGACCTCGGCAACGGCCTGCAATCGATCTGGCAGGTTGAAAGCAGCCTGAAGAACTTCGAACAGGGTGGAACCAACGACAAGGGCGAGAGCGCGACCTTCGCGACCCGCAACACCTTCGTCGGCCTGACCAGCAACAGCTTCGGTACCGTGCAGATGGGTCTGTACGACTCGGTCTACAAGCGCCTGACGACCACCGCCGTCGGCACCAACGTAATGGCCGACACCACCGCCGATACCAATGTTTCCAACGGCGTCGTGACCCGTGGCGATGCGCGCCTGAAGAACTCGGTGCACTATACCTCCCCGACCTGGAACGGCCTGCAAGGCGGCGTGTCCTGGGGCGCCGATGAAGCCCGCACCAGCGGCACCAACGCGCAGCGCGTTTCCGTTGCCGGCAGCTACACCAACGGCGGCCTGATCGTCGCTCTCGGCTACGACCATCAAGGCGACACCACCAACACGATCACCTCCGCCACCAGCGGCGAGAAGATTGCCCAGAACGTCGCCGGCGCCAAGACCAACTACACCAAGTTGGCGGCCGCTTACAAGTTCGCCTTCGGCACCTATCTCGGCGCCCAGTTCGAACACGCCAGCTATGGCCAGGCCTCGGCCACCAGCATGACCCAGAACGACTGGACCGTCGCCGTCGCCCAGGACATCGGCGCCGGCAGCGTCAAGCTGTCGTACAACAAGCTCGGCAACCTGAACAACCCGACCTACGGCAGCCCGAGCGACTACAGCGCCAAGCAATGGGTTCTCGGCGGCACCTACAACCTGTCCAAGCGCACCCAACTGCTGGCCTACTACACCAAGCTGACCAACGGCAATCTGCAAAACGCCGACTTCGGCCAGGACGCCCTGTACACCACCGCCTACAACAGTTCGACCTCGACGGCAGCCTCGCTGGCCACGCACACCACGCTGACCGCCTTCGGCGCCGGCCTGAAGGTCGCTTTCTGATTTAGCGCAGCACCCCGTAGTAAGCAGTCAATCGAGTCAGGATTTCGGGCACCTTCGGGTGCCCGCTTTTTTTTGATGCTAAACTGTTGCATTGACCACCCGCAAAGATTTTCCGTATGACCACTCTGATCAAGACCGCCGACGATATCGAAAAGATGCGCATCGCCGGCCGCCTCGCCGGCGAGCTGCTCGATTACATCACGCCTTTCGTCCAGCCCGGCGTCACAACCGAAGAAATCGACCGTCTCTGCCACCGTTATATGGTCGACGTCCAGCACACGATTCCGGCACCGCTGAACTATGCGCCGGACGGCATGACGCCCTACCCCAAGTCCATCTGCACGTCGCTGAACAATGTGATCTGCCACGGCATTCCGAACGACAAACCGCTCAAGAACGGCGACATCATGAACATCGACGTCACCGTCATCAAAGATGGCTATCACGGCGATTCGAGCCGCATGTTCTGCGTCGGTGAGGTCAGCGCCCACGCGCGGCGCCTGTGCAAGATCACCCACGAGTGCATGTGGCTCGGCATCGCCAAAGTGAAAGCCGGCGCCCATCTCGGCGATATCGGCTACGCGATTCAACGACATGCTGAAAGCAGCGGCTATAGCGTGGTTCAGGAGTTTTGCGGCCACGGCATCGGCAAGAATTTTCACGAAGAGCCGCAGGTGCTGCATTACGGCCGCCCCGGCACCGGTCTCAAGCTTGAAGCCGGCATGATCTTCACCATCGAGCCCATGCTCAATCAAGGCAAGCGCCATCTGCGCGTCCAGTCAGACGGCTGGACCGTAGTCACCAAAGACCGTAGCCTGTCGGCTCAATGGGAACACATGCTTGTCGTTACCGACACCGGATACGAAGTCCTGACGCTCTCCCCGGGTGCGCCGCCCCCTTTCAAGGGCTGAGCAAGAACGGGCGCGGACGAAACCGTCTGCGCCCGTGAATTTGTTATACTGAAGTCAACGCAGAAATCGTCGGCACGGAGACACGTCATGGCGCTCAACATCGGCAGCAACACCCCATCCTACCCCTCGACCTCCCAACTCGATGCGAGCCAGAAAACGCGGGAGCGGCTACTGGCCGAGTTGGCCAGTGGCAATACGACGGCAACCGACAGCGCCAGCCAGGCGATTTCGCAATCGCTGAGCGCCCAAAGCCGCGGCGACGAGCAGGCGCTGGAAAACGTCAACGATGGCATCGCAATGACGCAAACCGCCGCCGACGCGGTCACCCAGATTCAGTACAACACGCAACAGATCCAGAATCTCGCCGTCAAGGCCGGCGATGGCGCCTTGTCCGCCAGCGACAGGCAAGCGCTACAGCACCAGGTCGATGCGCTCACCCAGGCCAATTCGGCCATCGTACAGGGCAGCAACTACAACGGCATCCCTCTGCTCGGAGGCAAGGCCACCCTGATCCAGGCCGGCCCCGACGGCAAGCCTGCGAGCCAGATCAGCGTCAACGGCCCCGATCTGGGCAACTCGCTCAATGGCTACGATGACAGCCTTGCCGCCCGGGGGGTCATCGACGTGAGCAGCCAGGCCGCCGCCTTTCAGGCGCAAAGCCAGATCGGCGAAGATCTGTCGACACTGAACACGGTCAACAGTTCGCTCGGCGCCGCCATCGATGCTTTCCATTCGACACTATCCGGCCTGCAGTCGGCGTCGATCAACACCCAGGCCGCGAACAGCCGCATCAGCGACGTCGATTACGCGCGCCAGAGCGCCGCGCTCGCCCGGAGCCAGATCGCCAATCAGTCGGCCCTGGCCATGCGCGCCCAGGCCAACGTCACCCCGCACGACGCGCTCACCCTGCTCGCTTGACGGCGGCATACGCGCCGTTTCATTTGAACGCGCGCGCGATCACCAGGCCCAGGCGCAGCAGCTTGCCGTGGAAAAAATGGCCGGTCGCGGGAAAAACCAGCACCGGCAGGTTCTGCGGTCGCGCCCAGTCCATCACGGCTGCCAGCGGGATGACTTCGTCGTCTTCGCCGTGGATCACCACGCTGTCTTCGGGCACGGCTGGCGTAGGCAGTTCATATTTACCGACGGCGACACCGACGAGCAGCACACGCTCGCAGCCCAGGCTCTCGCGAGCGCGCGCCGCGACAAAGCCGCCGAACGAAAATCCCGCCAGCAACAGGGGCAACGCCCCGTGCCGATCGGCGGCATGCGCGGCGACCGCACGCACATCGTCCACTTCGCCACGGCCGTAGTCATGTTCTCCCTCGCTGGCGCCGACTCCACGCAGATTCGGGCAGTAACAGACATAGCCCTGCCGTGACAGGGCCTTGGCAATGGTCTGCACGACCTTGTTGGTATTGCTGCCGCCCTGCGTGGGATTCGGATGGCAGACCACCGCCACGCCGCGCAGCGGTACCTGCGCCTCGATAACGATAGCCTCCAGTGCACCGGCCGGCCCTGCGATGCGTTCGAGCGTGGCGCCTTTTGGCATCATAACTTGAGCCTTTCCACGATCTCGCCGGCAAGCAGGTGCTTCTCGACGATTTCGTCGATATCCTGCTCATCGATAAACGTATACCAGGTCTCCTGCGGATAGATCACCAGCAGCGGACCGTCGTCGCAACGGCCAAGGCAGCCGGCCTTGTTCACCCGGACCTGGCCCTCGCCGGCCAGTCCGAGCGCCTTGACCTTGTCTTTCATATAGGCCAGCAGATCGCTGGCGCCGTGATTATTGCAACAGCTGTCGCCGGCGGCGCGCTGATTGGTGCAGATAAACACATGATGGCGATAGAAACTCATGGCGTGTCGTTCTCCGTGGAATCAGCCGTCGCTGTCGGCCCAGCCGGTGGCGCCGTGCAGGGCGGCGTTTTCGAATTTCGCATAGTGCCCGACAAAGGCCAGGCGCACGGTGCCGGTCGGCCCGTTGCGATGCTTGCCGATAATCGCTTCGGCCAGGCCTTTTTCCGGCGAATCCGGGTTGTAATAGTCGTCGCGATACATGAAAATAATGATGTCGGCATCCTGCTCGATGGCACCGGATTCACGCAAGTCCGACATCATGGGACGTTTGTTCGGCCGCTGTTCGACGCTACGCGACAACTGGGACAACGCGATGACCGGCACTTGCAGCTCTTTGGCCAAGCCCTTCAGCGACCGCGATATTTCGCCGAGTTCGGCCGCGCGGTTATCGCTGCTGCGACCGGAGCCGGACATCAGCTGCAAGTAGTCGATGACGATCAGGCCTAGCTGGCCGCCATGCTGACGCGCAAGCCGGCGCGCGCGCGCGCGCACTTCGAGCGAGGTCAGCGCAGGCGTCTCGTCGATATACATAGGAGCCTCGGACAGCTTTCCGATAGCGAAGGTCAGCTTCTGCCAGTCGTCGTCGCCGAGGCGGCCGGTACGCAATATATGCTGATCGAGGCGGCCGACTGAACCCAGCATACGCATGACCAGTTGCGTCCCGCCCATTTCCATGGAGAACACCGCGACCGGTTTATTGATTTCAACCGCGACATGTTCGGCGATATTCATCGAGAAGGCGGTTTTGCCCATGGAGGGGCGGCCGGCCACGATCACCAGATCGCCAGGCTGCAAGCCCGAGGTTCGCGAATCGAGATCGACGAAGCCGGTGGCGATACCGGTGACTTCATCGGGGTTGTCGCGGCTATAGAGCATGTCGATGCGTTCGACGACTTCCTTGAGCAGATTGGGCATTTCCAGAAAGCCCTGCTTGGACTTGGCCGTGCTCTCGGCAATCTGGAACACCTTGCCCTCGGCCTCGTCCAGCAGCTGGGCGGCGTCCCGCCCCTGGGGACTGTAGGCGGACTCGGTGATTTCGGCGCCGACCTGGGCCAGCTGACGCATGATCGAGCGCTCGCGCACGATTTCGGCGTAGCGGCGGATATTGGCGGCCGAGGGAGTGTTCTGGGCGAGCGTGGCCAGATAGGCAAGGCCGCCGACGTCAGCCAGCTCGGCGCTCTTGTCCAGGCTCTCCGCCACCGTCACCACATCGGCCGGTCGCGCGAGTTCGACCAGTTTGGAAACGTGGCGATATATCAGCCGGTGATCGTGCCGGTAGAAGTCGCTTTCGCTGACGACATCGGCGATCTTGTCCCAGGCCTGGTTGTCCAGCAACAGGCCGCCGAGCACCGACTGCTCAGCCTCGACCGATTGCGGAGGGGTGCGTATGGACTGCGTCTGTTGATCAAAAGTATCGATGGAATCAGTCATGTGGCAACTAAAGTAGTGGGGGGTGTGCTGTCAGCAACAAGCACACATTCTAGCAGAGTTTGCCCCTGTCGCCGGTCGGCGGCCTCGATCCGGGTCTGGCCTCGGTGCAGGGTTTGCAGTACACTTGTCATGAATACCAACCGTTTGGTTTATTTTTTACCTAGGAGAGCCTGATGGAACACAAACTGCCGCAACTGCCGTATGCCCTGGACGCACTTGCCCCGCACATTTCCAAGGAAACCCTCGAGTACCATTACGGCAAACATCACCAGACCTACGTCACCAACCTGAACAACCTGATCAAGGGCACCGAATTCGAAAACGCAAGCCTGGAAGAGATCGTACGCAAGGCTTCCGGCGGTATTTTCAATAACGCCGCCCAGATCTGGAACCACACCTTCTACTGGTTCGGCCTGTCCCCGAACGGCGGCAATGCACCGACCGGCGCGCTGGCTGCGGCCATCGACGCTAAATGGGGCTCGTTCGAGGAATTCAAGAAGGCCTTCACCCAGACCGCCGTCGGCACCTTCGGTTCCGGCTGGGCATGGCTGGTAAAAGCCGCCGACGGCTCGCTCGAGCTGGTTTCGACCAGCAACGCCGCCACCCCGCTGAGCACCGACAAAAAGCCGCTGCTGACCTGTGATGTATGGGAGCACGCTTACTATATCGACTTCCGCAACAGTCGCCCCAACTATATGGAAGCGTTCTGGAAGCTCGTCAACTGGGACTTCGTGGCCGGCAATTTCGCTGCCTGATCCCAGGTCGTCGCGCCCCCGGGCGCGCTAGCGATCACGATTGCACGTCATACGCGCCCCGTCCGCCCCGGACCCGGGCGCGAAATTCGTCGGCCGCCAGCGGACGCTCGAACAGATAGCCCTGCACGCAGTCGCACCCCGACTCCCGCAAGAAACGCAATTGTTCTCGCGTCTCCACGCCTTCCGCGACCACCCGCATCCCCATACTGTGCGCCATTGACAAGATCGCCAAGACAATGGTACGGTCGCCGGCATTCTCGGTGATGCCGGTGACGAAACTGCGATCCACTTTCAGTTCGTCGATGGGAAAACGTTTGAGATAAGACAACGAAGAGAAACCGGTCCCAAAATCGTCGACACTGAGTTGAAACCCATCCGCTTTCAGGGCCAGCAGCAAAGGCTCGCAATGGGCGGCATCCATCAGCACGCCTTCGGTAATTTCCAGACAAATTCGCGCCGGCGTCAAACCCGCGGCGGCCACGATGCTGCGCAAGCACGATATCCGCTCGGGATGACGAAAATGACGCGCCGACATATTGACACTGACATAGGGCAACATCACTCCTGTCGCATCCCATTCCGCGATCTGGCGGCACACCGCCGCGAGCACCCACTCGGTGATTTCGACGATCTGGCCGCTCTGCTCGGCGATGGGGATGAATAGCAAGGGCGACACGACGTCAGCACCATCCTGCCAGCGCAACAAGGCTTCGCATCCGGCAAGCCGCCCGTCATCCAGGTCTATCTGCGGCTGATAATGCAAAAACAACTCGCCGCGCGGCAAGGCCTGGCGCAAACCGCTCTCTATCCGCAACTGTCGGCTCATGTGTTCGGCCATCGCCGCCGCGAAGAATCGGTGGCTGTTTTTTCCCTGCCGTTTGGCATGGTGCAAGGCGATATCGACTTTGCGCAGCAAGGTCGCAGCGTCGCGGCCGTCATCAGGAAACAGGCAGGCGCCGATACTGGCCGGCACAAAAGCTTCGATAGTCGCGATCAGATACGGTTCGGCCAAGGCCTGCCCTATGCGCTCGCACACCGCATCGGCCGCCCCGATCGAAGTATCGGTCAGCAGCACCAGGAACTCGTCGCCGCCGCTGCGCGCAACCGTGCCCCCCGGCGGCAAGGCACGCTGCAGCCGCGATGCCGCCTCGACCAGCAAGGCATCGCCGACAGCGTGCCCCATGGTATCGTTGACGGTTTTGAAATCGTCCAGATCAAGCAGCAACAGCGCGAGGCGCTGCCCATCGCGCGCAGCCCCCTCCAGCGCCAGGCCGAAGCGGTCGTTGAATACGGTTCGGTTCGGCAAGGCCGTCAATTCGTCGTGCGTCGCCAGATACTCGATCCGCTGGTGCGACTGACTGACAATAGCCGCATCGCGGTACATGGCAATGTAATGACTGACGGCACCGTCGTCGCCCTTGACCGCCGCCAGCGACAGCCATTTGAATAGCAGATCGCCATTTTTCTTGCGGCTCCATATTTCGCCCTGCCACGCGCCATGAGCGTGCAGCTGCGTCCTCAAGCCGCCATAGAACGCTTCGTCATGCCTCTCCGAGCGCAACAGACTCAAGCCCTGCCCGATCAACTCCACGCGCGCATAACCCGTCATCGCCACAAAGGCTTCATTCACCGTCTGTATCGTCAAGCCAGGGCTTGCCAGCACGACGCCGTCTCCGCTGCGGTCAAACACCTGCGCCGCCAGAATCAACTGCGCCTCAGCTTGTTTCTGCTCCGTAATGTCGCGCACGACCTCCCACATGCCTATCGCAAGTCCGGTGGCATCTTTGCGCAAAAAAGTTCTCGCCTCGACGGGGATGCATCGTCCATCCGCGGCCAGAACCTCTTTCTCGTAACGCGCGGAATGTCCGTCAGCCGCCAGTTGCACGGCAAGAACCGGCGCCAGTTTTTCGCTCCAGGCCGCTGGCGTGATCTGATCAACCCGCATCGTCGCCAGTGCCGCATCGTCAAAGCCCAGCAAATGCCGGTAGGCATCGTTCCATTCGACCAGCCCTCCTTCCATATCGAAAAAAACGACCGCATCCTGCAAACTGCGATAGAACAGGCGAAACTTCTCGGCACTCTCGCGCAAACGGTCGCGGGCCGACTCTTCGGCACTGACGTCGTCGAGCAGCCACACCCAGCCGAGCAGCGAATCGCCAACAATCGGTGCGGCGGTGACACGCAGCGCATGCGGTGCAGAAGCAAAGCGCCAGATCCCGCCGCATGCGGTGTGCGAAGGGGCAGAGGATTGCAGGGAGGCCAGGGTCGCGCCAAGCGCTTCGGGGTTGAGCGCCAGACCGGCAAAGCGCGTGAGTGCGGCGGACAAGGCCGCGGCCCCGACATCGCCGACATCGACACCGAGCCAGGCCGCCGCCGCTTTGTTGGCAAAGCCGCGCGTACCGTTATTGGGTACAATCACCACCCCCAACGGCAAGGCACCGAGCAGGCCCCGCATCTGCAGATGCGATTCCAGCGCCGAATCGGCCGCGCTCAGATAGGCGAGGCGATGGTTGAAGGCCTGACGTGCGAACTCGGCCAGCCCCCCGACCTGGCCGGGCACCGCCGCCGCATCGCGCCAGAAGGCAAAGCAACCTCCTCCCGGCTCGCAGGTCAGCGTCAGCAATGCGAGCGACGCGGCTTCGAGCCCTGCGCGCAGCATGAACGGCAGGCGCTGCAAGGCCGGCGCGCCATATTCGAGCAGGATGGGTTCTTCCGGCAAAGCTAGCAGAAAACCGCAATCGATCAACGATATCGGCGCACACGCGACGGGAATTCTGACGCCATCATCGGCGTCGCGCCAATAACAGACCCCATCAGCCTGCAGCAGAGCGCGCAGCAGTTCGGCTTCATGGTCCTGATCAGCAATGGGTATGGACATGGAGAAAGTCCAGCAAAGCGGCATTGATGGCCCGCGGTGCCGCCAATTGCGGAAAATGCCCCCGGGTCGCGATCACGCGAAAGTCGCGGGCCCGCCCGTGCTCTGCCAGCCAGTTCGCCGCCGCGAGCGGCACAGCCACATCCGACTCGGTCTGCAACACCTGCAGCGGTACCCGGATCGCCTCCACCTCGGCACGGAGATCGGAACGCATTGCCGCCGCGAAGACGGCACATGCCACATCGGGACGCAAGGAAAGCAAGCGACGGGTGAAGTCGATCGCCAGCGTCGGCTTCTCGTGCCGGCCTGCGGCGAGCGGCCCGAATCCATTGGCCCAAGCGACATAATCGCCGTGCATGGTATCGAGCAGACTGTCGACCTCCTGCGGTGAAAAACCGCCGACATAGTGCTGTGCGGGGTCATCGATATAGCGTGCCGATGCGGCGAGCAGCTGCAGCGAGTCGAACAGACCCGGTTCTCCATGGCAGGCCAGAATACCGATGGCCGCGCCAAGCGAGTGACCGACGTAGCTCGCCTTGCTGACACCCAGCTCGCGCAGCAGGAGCACCAGATCTTCGGCGAAGCCGTATAGGCTTGCGTGGCGCGCAGGCTGATAGGCTGCCAGGGTGCCCGGCGTGGCGCCGGCAAAATCGAAGAGCACGACACGGTAGCCCTGTTCGACCAGCGAGCGCACCTGCGCGTCCCAGCTCGTCTGATCCGTGCCGAAACCGTGACCGAACACCACCGTCCGGACGCCTTCGCCGAGCACGTGGGCATTGAATCGATGCGCCATGCTGTTCATGCAGATCTGCCCCGTCTTATGGCACGTACAAATCCACCCGGGAAGCGCACGATCCGATCTGACGCGATACGACCCGAGCGGAATAGATAGAATAACTTATGACTTAAGAATAGCCAATTATTGATAAATACTCAAAACCGGGAGGTACAGAAAAGCCCGCAGCGAGCAAAGTCGCGGCGGGCCTGCGGGGAAGCGAGACGGGTTACTGCTGCTCGGCCATCTGCTTGCCGACCGACAAGGTATAACGCTTGCGCAAGCCCGACAGATAGCTGCCGGCCTGAGCATTGGAATACACCTGCGAGATCATGCTTGCCAGCTGGGTCTGCTGTTCGGCCGAAATCGCCGGAGCCGGCAGCAGCTTGTCGACGCGATAGATCACATAGTCGCCGTTGTCGTGTTTGACCCCGGCAAAGCGCGGCAGTTTGTCGCTACCCGGCACGGAGAAAATCGCCCGCATATCGGCGACAGGCAAACCGCTTTGCTGCGTGCGTGACACGACGTGCGGCTGACTCCACGCTTGCGACTCGATGTCGTTCCCGGCTTTGAACTTGGCCAGCAGCGCCAGTCCACTCTGCTCGGATAGACGCGAGCCATCGCGTGCCACCAGTTCGGCGCGAATCGCATCGCGAACGTCGGCGAACGTTTGCTGCCGCTCGGCTTGATGCTCTGCAACGCGCACAACCACCAGGGTATTGTGGCCGAGGTCGATCACGTCGCTATTGTGCTTCTTCTTCAGCACGTCATCGCTGAACGCCGCTGCGATCACCTTCGGGTTGGAGGATACCGGATCGCTGCCCGGCTTGCCGCGGCTGACCCACCCCGTATGTTGAACATCGAGCTTGAGCGCGTCCTGCGCCGCTTTGAGCGAGTCGCCCTGCTGATAGGACACCTCGGACAACTTGTCAGATGCGGCACGGAAGGTCGCGGCGGCTTTCTGCTGCTTCAGCGCCTGCACGACCTTGTCCTTGACCGTAGCAAAATCGGGCACCGTGACCGAGTCGACGCGGATGATATGGTAGCCGAACTGGGTCTCGACCGGGCCGCTGATCTGGCCGGCCTTGAGTGCCCACGCCGCGTCGGCGAAGGGCTTGACCAGATTGGTGCTCAGCGTGTCGTGATCAAACTCGCCCAGACTCCCCCCCTGCCCCGCACTGCCCGGATCCTGCGAGCGGCTGCGCGCGAGTTCGGCGAAGCGCTCGGGATGCTGGCGTGCTTCCTTGGACAACGCCTCCGCCTGTGCCTTGACCCGCGCCTTGTCCTGCGCCGAAGCGCCCTTGGCTACGGTCAGCAGGATATGCGAAATCGTACGCTTCTCGGGCGAGAACGACGCCTGATGCTGCTGATAGAATTTTTCCACCTCGGCATCGCTGACCTGCAGCGACTGCGCCAGACCGTCCTGCGACAGCTGCACATAGTCCAGCCGTACCGAATCCGGGGTCTTGTAGCGCGCGCGGTTTGCATTGTAGTAGGCGGTCAGCGTGGCATCATCCGTCTTGACGCGAGACGCCTGCGACTGCGGGGTCAGCACCAGCGCCCGCACCTCGCGCCCTTCGCCGAGCAAGGCCGCCATACGCGCAACGACGGTATGCGACACGATCTGGCTGGCCGTGAAAGGACTGACCTGCGCTTGCAGCAGCAGATCGCGCGACAGCCGGGTCTCGAAGCGGGACGCGCTCATCTCGCGGTCCTTGAGAAACTGGAGATACAGGTCCTGGCTGAACTTGCCGTTATCCTGGAATTCGGGAACCGCCATGATCGCGCGCTGCAGCTGGGTCGTCGTCACGCCAAAGCCGTTGTCGCGCGCATCGGCGAGCAGCAGCTCGTTGCGGACCAGACCATCCAGCGCAAGTTGCCGCGAAGCGGCGTCGTTGGGCTGGCCTTCCATCGCGCGATCCAGATCCTGGCGGGTGATCTTGACACTGCCAACCTTGACCAGGAAGGGATCGTCAACCGCACTGCTGTAGCTGCCCACGCCGAAACCGACGAAGGTGAGAGCCACCGCGCCCAGAATGATCTTGATGGCTACGTTATTTTTCTCGACAAACTCGTACATGGCGTAATGGCGAATGCCACCCCGGCTAAAAAAAAAGGTGAACGCGGGTTCACCTTTTTGTGTGTTCTGGCGGAGCGGACGGGACTCGAACCCGCGACCCCCGGCGTGACAGGCCGGTATTCTAACCAACTGAACTACCACTCCAGACTTTGGTGGGCGTTGACGGAGTCGAACCGCCGACATTCTGCTTGTAAGGCAGACGCTCTACCAACTGAGCTAAACGCCCCTGCGCCTCGCTTCTACCTAACAGCGAGACTGCAGATTATAGCGCTTCTTTCAGTGCCTTGCCAGCACGGAACTTCGGGGAACGGGCCGCAGCGATTTTGATGGTTTCGCCGGTTTTCGGGTTGCGGCCGCTACGCTCGGCGCGCTCACCCACATAGAAGGTACCAAAACCCACCAGCGTCACGGGGTCACCGTTTTGCAGCGAGGTGGTTACAGCGGAAATCAGGCCATCGAGCGCCTTGGCGGCGGTTGCCTTGGAGATATCGGCTTCCGCGGCGATAGCATCAATCAATTCCGACTTGTTCACGTAAAGTCCCCTTTCGTCGTTCTTCGGTCAGCTTAGTTTAGATAAAAACCGTTTGCTTTATAGCAAGGCGCAAATCCTTGTGTCAAGCGGCTTTCCGGGCCATTCTGCCATTTCGGACGCGCCACAGGAAGCCTTTTGTGCAAAGGTTTTCACCCGTTTTGCTAAATATCTGTTTTTAATGCGTCATTACGGACACACCGGAGCCCGTTTCTGCCGCAGGAAGCGTGTCGTCGGGCTTGCCGTCATCATCGAGCGGCAGAGGCTGCGATTCGAGCGCCAGGGCCAATACCTCGTCTATCCACTTGACCGGGTGGATTTCGAGCTTGTTGCGGACGTTGGCCGGGATCTCGGCCAGGTCTTTTTCGTTGCCCTTCGGGATCAGCACATGGCGGATCCCGCCGCGCTGCGCCGCCAGCAGCTTCTCCTTCAGACCGCCGATCGGCAGCACCTCCCCACGCAGGGTGATCTCGCCCGTCATCGCCACGTCCGCGCGCACCGGAATGCCGGTAAAGGCCGACACGATGGCCGTCGTCATCCCGGTCCCGGCGCTCGGCCCGTCCTTAGGCGTCGCCCCTTCGGGAACATGCACGTGCATGTCGTGCTTCTCGTAGAAGTCCTGGCGAATGCCCAGCTGCCTGGCGCGGCTGCGCACCACGCTCATGGCCGCCGTGATCGATTCCTGCATCACCTCGCCCAGCTGGCCGGTACGCACGATCGTGCCCTTGCCCGGCAGCGCCACCGCCTCGATGGTCAGCAACTCGCCGCCCACTTCGGTCCAGGCCAAACCGGTCACCTGCCCCACTCGGTTTTCTTCTTCCGCCACCCCATAGTCGAAGCGGCGCACCCCGAGGTATTTCTCGAGGTTACGGGCGCTGACCGTCACCTTGCCGGCTTTGGCCGACTTCAGCGACTGCGCCGTCACCACCTTGCGGCAGATGCGCGCAACTTCGCGGTCAAGACTGCGAACGCCCGCCTCGCGGGTGTAGTAGCGGACAATATCGCGCAGCGCCGACTCCTGGATCGCCAGTTCGCCATCGCGCACTCCATTGGCCTTGACTTGTTTGGGCACCAGATACTTCAGGGCGATATTGACTTTCTCGTCCTCGGTATACCCCGACAAGCGGATAATCTCCATCCGGTCGAGCAGGGCCGGCGGGATATTCAGCGAATTGGCCGTCGCAACGAACATGACGTCGGACAAGTCGAACTCGACCTCGGCGTAGTGATCGACGAAAGCGTGGTTCTGCTCGGGGTCGAGCACCTCGAGCAGGGCCGACGAAGGGTCGCCACGGAAATCGGCCCCCATCTTGTCGACCTCGTCGAGCAGGAACAGCGGGTTCTTGACGCCGACCTTGCTCATGTTTTGCAGCACCTTGCCCGGCATCGAGCCGATATAGGTGCGGCGATGGCCGCGAATCTCGGATTCGTCCCGCACGCCGCCAAGCGCCATGCGTACGAACTTGCGGTTGGTCGCGCGCGCCAGCGACTGTCCGAGCGAGGTCTTGCCCACCCCCGGCGGCCCGACCAGGCACAGGATGGGCGCCTTGAGCTTTTCGACGCGCTGTTGCACCGAGAGATACTCGAGAATGCGTTCCTTGACCTTCTCCAGACCGTAATGATCTTCTTCGAGCACGGCCTCGGCATCGGCCACATCCTTGTTGATCTTGGTCTTCTTCTTCCAGGGCAGTTCCAGCAACGTATCGATATAGTTGCGCACGACGGTCGCCTCGGCCGACATCGGCGACATCATCGACAGTTTCTTCAGCTCGGACAGCGCTTTTTCGCGCCCTTCCTTGCTCATGCCCGCCGCGCGGATTTTTTTCTCCAGCTCGTCCAGATCGCTGGCCTCGTCCATCTCGCCCAGCTCTTTCTGGATCGCCTTGACCTGTTCGTTCAGGTAGTACTCGCGCTGACTCTTCTCCATCTGCCGTTTGACGCGGCCGCGGATGCGCTTTTCCACCTGCAGGATGTCGATTTCGCTTTCCAGCTGGCCCAGCAAATGATCGAGACGGGCCTTGATATCGAACCGCTCCAGCATCTCCTGCTTCTGCTCGAGCTTGAGCGGCAGATGGGCGACGATGGTGTCGGCCATACGGCCGGCCTTCTCGATACCGGCCAGCGAGGTCAGAATCTCGGGCGGGATCTTTTTGTTCAGTTTGACGTACTGCTCAAACTGGGCAAGCAGGGCGCGACGCATGGCCTCGGTCTCGGTCGAGTCCTCGGCATCGGATTCGACCGGCTTGATGCGCCCGAGGAAACACTCGTTCTCCTCGGTGACCGATTCGATCACGGCGCGTTGGCGCCCCTCGACCAGAACCTTGACGGTCCCGTCGGGTAGTTTGAGCATTTGAAGAACGGCGGCGATGGTGCCCACGCCGTAGAGATCGTCGGCCTCCGGTTCATCCTTCGATGCGGAGCGTTGCGCCACCAGGAGGATCTGTTTGCCTTCGTCCATGGCCGCTTCCAGCGCGCGAATGGACTTGCTACGCCCGACAAACAGGGGAATGACCATATGCGGAAACACCACCACGTCGCGCAGCGGCAGTAACGGCAATACGGTGTCTTCTTTGAGTTCAGCTGATTGCGGCATATCACCTAGCCTTGCTTACAAAATTACATGCAACTGAGATGGGGCGGACGCCGGAAAATTCAACAACCCCATACTAAAACAGTTTGCCGGGAGCGAAAACAAAAACCGCCCTTGCGGGCGGTTTCGGAGAGTGCCGCAGCGCGTATGCGGCGCGACGCCGTCAGGCTGACTGCGCCTCGTCGTCCGATTCACGATACAGAAACAGCGGCTTATCGCCCTTCTCTATCACTTTCTCGTCGACCACCACCTTCTCGACATCGTTCATGGACGGCAGTTCGTACATCGTATCCAGCAATGCGCGCTCCAGGATAGAACGCAGACCGCGGGCACCGGTCTTGCGCGCCAGCGCCTGCTTGGCGATGACACGCAGGGCGGACGGCCGGACTTCGAGCTCGACCTGTTCCATCTGGAACAGTTTCTGGTATTGCTTGACCAGGGCGTTGCGCGGCTGGGTCAGAATCGTGACCAGCGCCTCCTCGTCCAGCTCTTCCAGCGTCGCGACGACGGGCAGACGTCCGATCAGTTCCGGAATCAGGCCGAACTTGATCAGGTCCTCCGGCTCGACTTCCTTGAAGAGGGCGGAAATACTGCGCGAATCGTCCTTGGATGCGACTTCCGCCCCAAAGCCGATGCCGCCCTTTTCGGAGCGCTGGCGTATGATGCGGCCGAGACCGTCGAAAGCGCCGCCGCAAATGAACAGGATATTGGTCGTATCGACCTGGATGAACTCCTGGTTCGGATGCTTGCGCCCGCCCTGCGGCGGAATCGAAGCCACCGTCCCTTCGATCAGCTTGAGCAGCGCCTGCTGCACGCCTTCGCCCGACACGTCGCGGGTGATCGAAGGATTCTCCGACTTGCGCGAGATCTTGTCGATTTCGTCGATGTACACGATGCCGCGCTGCGCCTTCTCGACGTCGTAGTCGCATTTCTGCAGCAGTTTCTGGATGATGTGCTCGACATCTTCGCCCACATACCCCGCTTCGGTTAGCGTAGTCGCATCGGCAATGACGAAGGGCACGTCCAGCAGCCGCGCGAGCGACTGTGCGAGCAGGGTCTTGCCCGAACCGGTCGGTCCGATCAGCAGGATGTTGCTCTTGGCCAGTTCCACGCCATCCTTGTCCTGCGGCGAATACAACCGTTTGTAATGGTTGTAGACGGCAACAGAGAGCGTCTTCTTGGCCAGATCCTGCCCGATGATGTACTGATCGAGATCGCCCCGGATCGCCTGCGGCGAAGGCAGCGCGGCATCGCCGCCCGCGGCGGCGTCCACCGGCTTGGGCGCATCGAGCTCTTCGCGAATGATATCGTTGCACAGCTCGACGCATTCGTTGCAGATAAAGACCTGCGGACCTGCGATCAGGCGCTGCACCTCATGCTGGCTTTTGCCGCAGAAGGAGCAGTACAGAAGTTTCTCGTTGCTATTTTTATCAGCCATCAATGAAGGTCCGTACGGATTAAGCCTGAGTATCGTTGCGCGACGACAGAACCTTGTCAATCAGGCCGTACTCCATGGCCTGCTGCGACGACATGAAATTGTCGCGCTCGGTATCCTGCCGCAATTGTTCCGTGCTCTTGCCGGTATGCTTGGCCATCAGTTCGTTCATCAGGTCCTTGATCTTCAGCAATTCGCGGGCGTGGATTTCGATATCGGTCGCCTGGCCGGACAAGCCGCCGATCAAAGGCTGGTGAATCATCACCCGGCTGTGGGGCAAGGCAAAACGCTTGCCCTGCTGGCCGGCGGAAAGCAGGAAGGCGCCCATGCTGGCGGCCTGGCCTATGCACAAGGTCGAAACATCCGGCTTGATGAAGTTCATCGTATCGTAGATCGACATGCCCGCGGTAATCGAGCCGCCGGGCGAGTTGATGTAGAAGAAGATGTCCTTGTCCGGGTTCTCCGATTCGAGAAACAGCAACTGCGCCACAACCAGATTGGCCGACTCATCCGTCACGGGCCCCACCAAGAACACGATGCGTTCCTTGAGAAGACGCGAGTAGATATCATACGCGCGCTCGCCACGGCCGCTCTGCTCTACGACCATGGGCACGAGGCCCAGTGCTTGAGGTTCCATCATCGATTTCATCGGCCACTCCGGTTATGGGTTATCAGGCGTTCTTGCCCATCAGTTGTTCGAAAGGCACCGCCGCTTCCAGTACATTGGCACGAGTCAGCACAAATTCAACCACATTGTTTTCAAGAACCATGGAAGTCGGGCCTTCGAGGCGGTCCGGGCTCGCATAATACCAGCTCACCACTTCTTCCGCGTCCTCGTAGCTGTCGGCAAACTCGTCGACCAGCGCGCGCACCTGTTCCGGCTTGGCTTCCAGCTTGTTGGCATCGACCACTTCGGCCAGGATCAGCCCCAGCGAAACTCGGCGTTCAGCCTGTTGCTGGAACAGTTCCGGCGGGAACGGCATGTCCTTGACGTTTTTCATGCCACGGCCTTCCAGATCGCGACGGGCCTGATCCATCAGGCGCCCGATTTCCTGCTGCACCAGTGCCTTCGGCAGTTCGATCTCGGTCGCGTCGAGCAGGGCTTGCATCACGTTTTCCTTCACGCGGGCCTGCAGACGACGCTTCACTTCGCGTTCGACATTCTTTTTGATCTCGGCGCGCATCGCGTCGACATCGCCGTCAGCCACGCCCAGTTGCTTGGCGAATTCGGCATCGACGGCCGGCAGTTCGGCTTCGGCCACATTCTTGACCGTGATTTCGAAGACGGCGGTTTTGCCGGCTACGTCCTTGCCGTGGTAGTCGGCAGGGAAGCTCACTTCGATATTCTTGGTCTCGCCTTCGGCCAGACCGGTCACACCGGTCTCGAAGTCGGGCAACATCTGCCCCTGGCCCAGTACGAACGGGAAGTTTTCCGAAGAGCCGCCTTCGAACGGCACGCCGTCGATGCTGCCCTTGAAATCGATGATCACGCGATCGCCCGTGGCGGCGGCGCGCTCGACGCGGGTATAGCGGGTGCGTTGTTGGCGCAGGATGTCGACGGTCTTGTCGATTTCGGCTTCGGTGACTTCAGCCACCGGCTTTTCGATGTCCTTGCCAGTCAGATCGCCGACCTTGACTTCGGGGTACACTTCAAAGATCGCGGCAAATTTGAAGTTTTCCTTGTCGGCTTCATCGGTCGACGGTTCGAAACGCGGGAAACCCGCCACGCGCAGTTTCTGTTCGACAACGGCCTGATGGAAGCCCTGCTGAACCTGCTCGCCAAGGACTTCTTCGCGAATCTGCGGGCCATAGCTCATTTCGACAATCTTGAGCGGAGCCTTGCCCGGGCGGAAGCCCTGGATCTTGGCACTGCGGGCGGCGCGCTTGAGACGCTCGGCCACTTGGGCATCAATAACAGCCATGGGCAGCGCGATATCCATGCGGCGCTCGAGGGTGCTCAACGTTTCCACCTGTACTTGCATGTCAAATCCTTAAAACATGTGCGAGTTTAGTAAGCTGTGCGGGACGACGCAGACGGGGCCGGTTGCCGACGCGGCGACACCCACATGTGATGCGCGGCCGGATACGCCCGATGGCGATCATCCGCTCAATTCCGCCGGGACGAACGCAGCGCTCCGGCGGATACGAAAACCGGCAGTATATCACGCTTGACGGCTTTGTAAGCAGCCTCGCCACAGCGACGGCGCGCCATTTCGCCAGACCGAAAATACCGCCTTGTGGTATCGTTTCTACTTGGCGCCACCGATTCACAATGTGCAACGTATACTGCGATGACCGAAAAATCCATTCCCTACGGAAACCAGAGCCTTGCCCGCGGTTTTCTGTTGCTCGAGATTCTCAGCGATTACCCCAACGGCTGCTCCCTCGCCCGGCTCAGCGAACTCGTGGAGCTGAACAAAAGCACCACCCACCGCATACTGCAGGGGCTGTCGGCACTCGGTTACGTCACCCATGCCGTGACTCCCGGCAGCTACCGGCTGACGGCAAAACTGGTGGCCATCGGGCAAAAGGCGCTGTCGTCCCTGAATATCGTGCAGATGGCAGCCCCCTTTCTCGAAACCCTGAACTGGGAGACGGGGGAAACGGTCAATATGGGCAACCTGGAAAACGACCACGTCATTCTGGTCTACAAGCTCGAGCCCACGCGCGACATCATGCGCACGCACGCTTATATCGGGCAGCAGCGCCCGCTGCACTGCACAGCCATGGGCAAGCTGTTTCTCGCCTTCAGCCCCGACACCTACCTTGAACGCTACTGGGCCAGCGCACGCATCGAGCGGCTGACCGATACGACCATCATCGACATCGCGTCGATGCGCCGCGAGCTTGCCGACATCCGCGCGCGCGGCCTGGCTTTCGACCGTGAAGAAAACGAACTCGGCGTCTCCTGCATCGCGGCACCGGTCTTCGACATCCACCAGCGCGTCCAGTACGCGATCTCATCGTCATTGCCGACGCCGCGCCTGCACTCCGTGGGAGAGAGCTCGCTGATCCCGCCGCTGCTGCATGCCGCCGACTGCATTTCCAAAGAACTAGGTGGCAGCACTCCGTTGCCGCAGTAAACCGCTCCGCTCCCGTCGCCCTCCCCCGAGACCGGCCGGCGGCAGCGGCGTCGCTCAGGCGCCCGGCTGACCGTAATAGGCGCCTGCCCCGTGCTTGCGCAGATAGTGCTTGTCCAGCAGCTCCTGGGCCATGTCGCTCAGGGGTCCCAGTTGACCGCCAAACAGCGCCATATAGCCGACCTCCTCCAGAACCACCGCATTGTGTACCGCCTCGTGCGCGTCCCGTCCCCAGGTGAAAGGCCCGTGCGAATGCACGAGTACGGCCGGCACCGCCATCGGGGCAAGACCGCGCTCGGTGAAGGTCTCGATGATCACCTGCCCAGTCTCCCGCTCATACTCGCCGGCGATTTCGGCTCGGCGCAAAGCACGCGTGCAAGGAATCGCGCCGTGAAAGTAATCGGCGTGCGTCGTGCCCAGGGCCGGCATATCGCGCCGGGCCTGCGCCCAAATCGTAGCGTGTCGCGAGTGGGTATGAACGATACCGCCGATCGATGGCGTCCAGCGGTACAGGGCCAGATGTGTCGGGGTGTCCGACGACGGGCGCTTGTCGCCTTCGACCACCCGTCCATCCATATCCAGCACCACCATGTCCGCGACCTTCATCTCTTCATACTTGATGCCCGATGGTTTGATAACCACCCGTCCCTGCTCGCGGTCGATGGCGCTGACATTGCCCCAGGTAAAAGTCACGAGTCCGTGGCGCGGCAAATCCAGATTGGCCGCCAGCACGGCCTCTTTCAGAGATTCAAGCATCGAAACCTCCTTCCGCCATTCGCGCTTCAATCCAGCGTCTTGCGTTTATGATTTCAAGCAGGGGCTCCTCCGCCTTCTCGGTCCACATCTCGATCAGGAAGGCGCCGCGATAGCCGATACGCGCCAGGGTGGAAAACACACCGACAAAGTCGACGCACCCGCTGCCGAAAGGCACATCGCGGAACTGCCCTGGCTGCCCGGCGGTCACTGGCAAGGCATCTTTCAGATGGATGGCGGCAATGCGGTCGAGCCCGAGCGCAAGTTCGCCGGCCACATCATTGCCCCAGGCGGTCAGATTGCCGACGTCGGGGTAGACGGTAAACCACGGGGAGCGGATGCGAGCCTCCCAGGCCTTCCATTTGCGGATTGAATTAAGAAAATCGGTATCCATGATTTCAACGGCCAGCATGACCTGGGCGCCTGCCGCGAGATCGACCGCCCATTCCAGCCCTTCGGCAAACAGCGCCACGGTGGCGGCATCGTGCGGCTCGTAGTAGACATCGTAACCGGCCAGCTGGATGGTGCGAATGCCGAGATCTTGCGCGAGGCGTATCGCCTCGCGCAAGATGCGGCGCGCCTCTTCGCGGATGGCGGGGTCGCGGCTTCCGAAGGGAAACCGGCGATGAGCGGACAGGCACAGCGAAGGAATCCGCACGCCACTGTCGCGAATCTCCTGGGCGAGCTCGCGCCGTTCGCCCACGCTCCAGTCGAGCCGCGCCAGCCGGGAATCGCTTTCATCGATCGACATCTCGACAAAATCGAAGCCGCAGGCACGCGCTACGGCCAGCCGCTCGCCCCACCCCAGATTCGCCGGCAGCGCCTTTTCATAAATTCCAAGAGGATGGCGACGCATGTTCAGCCCTCCCATCCGCGGTCGATCGCATCGTGGAAAGCCTGGGCCGCGGCAACGGGGTCGGGCGCACCGTACAATGCCCGGCCGGCGATGAAGGCACGCACCGGAATGCCGACAAACAAGGGCAGATCGGCCGGAGTCAGCCCGCCGGTCACGGAGGGTTCGATCCCCGCATCGGCCAGGGCACGCAGCAGCTTCAAATCCTGCGCGCCCCATCCCAGCCCCTTCGCCGCCGCGTCCCGCCCACGATGGTAAATCGCCTGCCGCACCCCCAGCGCGCGCCACTCGCGGGCCTGCTCCAGCGTCCAATGGCCGAACAGTTCGACCTGAATCTCGCCGCCATGCTCATGCGCCACGCGCTGGGCGGCCTCCAGCGTCGCCAGCGGCGCGGCGCAGATGACCGTCATCCAGTCGGCGCCGGCACCGAAAGCCATGCGCGCCATCTCGGTTCCGGCATCGGCCGTCTTGAGATCGACGACCATGATGTGCTCGGGATAGCGTTCGCGGATCCGGCGCACCGCCCCCATGCCGGCCGAGCAGCACAACAGGGTTCCGGCTTCGATGATATCCACATGCGGCGCCAACCCCGCCAGCGACTGAAGTGCCGCGTCCGGATCAAGTTGGTCGAGGGCGAGTTGAAGCAGAGGTCTGGTCATGGGGAACTCCTGAAGAAAGGGCGAGCGGCTCGGTGTCATGAAAATGGCGCAGGCAATCTATAAGATGCTGATATCGCTGATACTTGCGCTCATAGGCGCACTGGTCACGAGCCTGCGGAACCAGGACGCGCAGGGGCATGCGCAGGGCGGCAACCGCCTCGGTGAAGCAGGAGAAAACGCCGCCGCCGACGGCCGCCGCCAATGCCGCACCGAGACACCCCGTCTCTTCCACCTCCGGCACTTCGACTGGCAAGCCACTGGCATCGGCCAGCATCTGCATCCAGACATCGGAGTGCGAAGGTCCCCCGGTCACACGCAGCGCCTCGACGCGATCGAAGCACTGCTGCATGCGGCGCAGATGCGTGAGATGGCTAAAAACCACCCCTTCGTAAACAGCCTGCAGCACATGAGCGCGTCCGTGTGCGGCCTGCATGTCGAACAGGCAGCCGTGCATGCCGAGTCCGGCATTGCTGCCGTACAGAAACGGGAGGAACAACAGGGAGCTTGAGGCGGGCGGCAGCTGGGCAATGGCGTGGTTCATCGCATCGTAATCGACAGCCGCGCCACCGCCGGCGGTGCGCAACACCCACTCCAGATTGATGGCCGACGTCGGGCTCGCCTCATGGATGATGTACTCGCCCGCCTGGGCATGGCGGCCGTGCACAAAATTCGCGGTGGGGTGACGTCGAATGAAAGAGCTCACGCCCGAAGTCACCGACCAGGTTCCCATGACCGCGTTGAGTCGGGTGTCGTCGACGACACCCGAGCACAAGGCGGTGGCAACGACATCGAACAGCCCGCCGACCACCGGGGTCGAGGCGAGCAGCCCGGTGGTGGCCGCGGCCTCGGCCGTGATGGCGCCGGCGACCTCGGCCGAACCGACGACAGGCGGCAGGCGCTCGACGATATCGGCGATCCCGAAGCACTCCGCCAGGGCCGGGTCGTAGCGCGACTCGTGCATATCGAACAGATTCGACTCGGAAATATTGCTGATCTCGCAAGCGAGCTCGCCGCACAAGCGGAACCGCAGAAAATCATGCGCCATCAGCACCGAACCGATGGCCGCGTAGCGCTCGGCGTCGTTCGCCTTGATCCAGGCGAGCAGGCTGACCGGATGCCCGGTCCACAGTGTCTGCAAGGTCGCGGGATAGACACGTTCGGGCAGCCCTGCCTGCTGCCATGCACGCACCTGATCCAGTGCGCGCTGGTCGGACGACAGGATGCCGCGCCCCAGGGGTTGGCCTTGCCTATCCAGCAAGTACAGCCCCTTGCCCTGGGCCGAGATGCCGACACCGGCGATGGAAGAGGCCGGAAGACGGCTTGCCGCCAGCGCCGAGCGAATCACACGGACGGCCGCTTGCCACAGGCGTTCCATATCGCGTTCCTGCCAACCGGGCCTCGGACTTTCGACGGTCAATGGTTCGCGTGCGATGGCATATTCCCGCCCGTCTGCATCATAGATGCCGGCCTTGATCAGAGTGCCGCCGCAGTCAAGCCCAAGCCAGTACGACATGAGGGATCTCCTGATTCCGGTTGCCGGTCGTGACAGCGCGCCAAACGCACGCGATCAAAGCCGTAGCCGTTCGATCACAAGGCGAGAATGCGCGCCCAGACGCTATCGTCGACAGGGATGCCCTGCGCGATGTTCTGCGCCTTGAGCTGCGGAAACTCATGACCGGGAATCCGGATTGCCACGTCGGGGTCCGCGCGCTGCGCACTCAGCACGTAATCCCTGATGGTCTGAAGTTTTTCCGACATCGTGCCTTCATCGATCAGCTTGTCGACCGAAATCGCGATGAACACCTGCGAGACACGGGTTTCGTCGCTCTGCGTCTCGGTGATTTCAGCCACCGACAGCCCCCCCGACAGCAGGGTCGCGATCATATCGAGCACAATGGAAAGGCCGGATCCTTTCCAGTATCCCATTGGCATTATGCGGCGATTCTTTTCGATCACCGCCGGCTCGCGCGTCGGGCATCCGTCATCGTCGAAGCCTCCATCCACCGGCAGCTGTCGGCCATTCAAGCGATTGACTTCGAGCATTCCGTAGGAAAACATCGACATCGACATGTCGACCATGGTGACAGGATCGCCCGGCACCGCCACGATCAGCGGGTTCGTGCCGATTCGGCATTCTTTCGCTCCCCACGGCGGCATGACCGCGATCGAATTGGACCAGCAGATGCCGATATAGCCACGCTCGGCCGCCTGGTAGCCATAACCGCCGCCACGCATCCAGTGGTTGGCATTGCGCAGCGCAATCAACCCGATGCCGTGCGCATCGGCCAGTTCCATCGCGCGTGCCATCATGGCCTGCGCGGTCAGATTGCCGATGCCGCGCCGGGCATCCCACTGCTCGAGCGCCCCTAGCGCCAGCAGGCGTTCCGGCTCGGCCGCCGGATCGATATCGCCCTGGTCCAGTTGCTGGACGAAGCGCGGAAAGCGATTGACGCCATGACTGTACACACCGGTCAAGGTCGTTTCGGCAAACAGCCTGGCGCACTCATCCGCCTTTGCCTCGCTCAGGCCACGCCCCAGCAGAACGCGTTTGAATTCCGTCTTCAACTGCTCGCAGCTCACTCGCATGACCCATTCCTCTTCGGAAAATGACGACCTGCATCGCCTCTTGACTGCAAAATATCACATTGTAGAATCTAATTTCAATATATATCTTACATTGTGGAATTGAATTCCATCGATAGAAAATTCTGTTGCAGTCCCCGTCACGCCACGGGCACCGAGAGCAAAGCCGCGATCGACCGGGGAAAGCCCCCTTTCGCATCGGGCACGGGAATAAAGAAGCGGCCGGGTGTCTTCGCCGTTTTCAGCACACCCCCACCCCCGGTTTGTCAAACCGGAGTTGCTGCGCCCCGCCCGGAATCGTCATCGAGACCCGCAGCGGGCAGCGGGCGATGCCCGCCCCCTCCCGGCCACGCGCCCTGACGAGCCGCCCCCGTCCGGACCTTGCCCCCATGCCGCTCGCGGCAACGGCAATGCCTCTCTTTCAGCCTGCACCCCTGCGCTGCCGTTGCCGGCCCGCCAATAAGATGTATACTGTATATATCTTAATAACCCGTCCCGCCGGACGCATCGGTCCTCCCATGTTCTTCGGAAAAACCCGCCGCGCACTCGAAACGGCAAAACGTGAACTGACACAGCTACGCGCAGAGCTGCGGCAACTGACGCTTGACAAGGAAGCGCTGCAAACAGAACTCTCCAGGCGCGACGACACGCTCGCCGCCCTGCGCCAGGAAAACAGGCAACTGGCTGGCATCTGCCGGAATCTGGCACACTTCGGCACATCGCTGGCCAATACCCGCGCGTCGTTCGAGCAGTTGGTGGCGCGACTGGCGGACGAGCAGCAAATGGCACATGCCGCCGGCGAGCAATCGCAGGAAAACCGCAGTGCCTTCGCTCACTTGAGCGAGACCCTGGATCGGCTGGTCACCGACATCCGTCACTGCGCCGAACGCATCGCGGGCCTGTCCGAGCGTGCCGCCAAGGTCGATGGCATCGTGCGCCTGATCGGCGAGGTGGCCGACCAGACCAGCCTCCTGGCCCTGAACGCCGCGATCGAAGCCGCACGTGCGGGCGAAGCCGGTCGCGGTTTCGCGGTCGTGGCGGACGAAGTTCGCAAACTGGCAGAAAAGACCACGGTCGCGACACGCGACATTACGGCCCTCGTTGCCGGCATCCAGCAAGAAACGGGGGCTGCGCGCAATGCCATCGACGAAGCCGCGCATGGCGTCGAACGCCACAGCGAGGAAAACAGCCTGGCCATGACGCGCATGGGTGCCTTACTCGATCTGACGGGAAAAATGGATGATTCGATCAAGGTATCGGCCAAATTATCCGGGGTGGAACTGGCCAATGTCGAAGAATTGCTATTGAAGCTCGAGGTCTATCTGGTGCTTCTCGGTCAGTCGCCGCGCCTGTCGTCCGAGCTGCCCGACGAGACGCAATGCCGACTCGGTCGCTGGTATTACGGGGAAGCGAAGCAGCGCTATCAGAGCGACAGCCGCTTTACGCAACTGGAAGCGCCGCATCGGGCCATGCACCAGCAGGCGCGCCACGCCATCGACGCCTGGCGTGCGGGCAAACTGGACGAAGCGCTGGATGCACTGGAACGGATGGAACGGGCGAATCTGGACGTCAGCCAGGGCCTGGCCGGGCTGCTCGCCAGCCCGAGACCCGCCGCCCCAGGCCGGAACCGTTCTCAGCCGTAGTGGCAGACGTAATGCAGCGTTTCCGTCACGTCGATATCGAAAGCGCTATTCCCCGGCACGCTGAAGGACTCTCCGGGGCCGTAAGCTCTCGCGGCCCCGCCCGACAGCGTCACCGTGCAATGCCCGTCGACGACATCCATGACCTCGGGCGCGCCGGTGGTAAAGGTCAGGCGAGCAGGCAAAATGACTCCCAGCGTCTTGCGGCTGCCGTCGGCCAGCAACACCGTATGGCTCACGCATTTGCCGTCAAAATACACATTCCCCTTCTTGACGACGCTAACGTTATCGAACTGCGACATGCGAGGCTTCCTTTGCAAGAAAAGTGACAGAACGCGCAGTGTAACCGCGCCGGCGCCACAATCAAAGATGCGCGTCCGAGCCCATGCCGCGACGCCGCGCCCGGTGGACAGATACTCCGCCTCTTGGTATTTCTTTCGCGACAATTCCGCATTGCGACGGTCCAACTGGATTTCCGTGTGCAAGCGAAAGGAGACAAGAGATGAATGCCAGCCCTCGTTTCGACGGCAAGCTTGTCATTATCGGTTTCGGCAGCATCGCGCGCGCCAGTCTGCCCCTGATAGGACACCACCTCGGCATCGACCGTGACCGCATCACCATCGTGACCCCCGACGCCATCCCCGGCATCGGCCCGGAAACCTTCGGCCGTCCGATCCTCCACGCGCTCGACCGCGCCACATACCGGCCGATACTGACGCCCCTGCTGGCCCCCGGCGATTTCCTGCTCAACCTGGCGACAGGTGTCTCAAGCGCGGACCTGATCCGGCTCGCGCAAGCCCGCGGCGCGGGCTACCTCGACACCGGCCTCGACGCCTGGGACGAAGACTGGGACGTACCCGGCATGACGGCGGCCGAGCGCAGCAACTACGCGCTGCGCGAACAGATCCGTCCCTTGCGCGGCAAAGGGGGGCCGACCGCCGTCGTCACCCACGGCGCCAACCCGGGCCTGGTCAACCACTTTGTCAAACAGGCGCTGCTCGATCTGGCGGCCGAACTCCTGCCCGGCACCACGCCGCCCGCCCGGCGGCGCGACTGGGCCCTGCTTGCGCAAAACCTCGGAGTCAGCACCCTGCATATAGCCGAACAGGACAATCAGGCCGTGGCGGCGCCCGTCACGGAGGAATTCGGCAACACCTGGTCAGTCGACGGCTTCGTGGCCGAAAGCCGCCAACCCGCCGAGCTCGGCTGGGGATCGCACGAGCGTTCGATGCCGAGGGATGGTCACGGACACCGCCACGGTTGCCGCGCGTCGATCTATCTGGAACGCCCGGGCGCCTCGGTCAGGGCACGCAGCTGGTCTCCGGCCAGCGGTCCCTACCACGGCTTTCTGATCACGCACGGCGAGTCTGTTTCGCTGGCCGACTACTTCACGCTGCGAGACCGCGATGGAGTCCTGTACCGTCCCACCGTCCACTATGTCTACCGGCCCTGCGACGCGGCTCTGGCGAGCCTGCACGACATGGCAGGGCGCAACTGGGCGCCCCCCGCTCGCCAGCGCATTCTGTTCGATGAAATCACCACCGGGGCCGACACGCTGGGCGTTCTGCTGGCCGGTCACGGCAGAAACGCCTACTGGTATGGTTCCAGGCTCACGATTGCCGCGGCGAGAGCGGCCGCCCCGTACAACAACGCCACCACGCTGCAGGTGGCGGCCGGCGTCGTTTCCGGCATGCTGTGGGCACTCGCCCACCCCGGACGCGGCCTGGTGGAGCCAGAAGACATGGACCACGGCGAAGTGCTCGCGGCCGCCGCGCCCTATCTCGGCGAGATCATCGGCGTATATACCGACTGGACCCCTCTGAGCGGACGCGGCGAACTGTTTCGCGAGGAGATGATCACGGATGACCCATGGCAATTTCGCAACGTCCGCGTCGACTGAGCGCGCGGCCCGCCGCAACTACCAGCCGAGACCGGGCAAGACCGGGGTGCCCTCGCGCCGAACCGACTGCAGATCGGCGGGAGACAGACCGAGCGCCTTGAGCATCGTCGGCGCCACCTGGGTGGCACTGACCGGCGTATCGACGGTTTTTCCCGCCGCCATCCCCGGCATCGCCACCAGCAGGGCCACGTGGCGGTCGTCTTCGGAAAAACCGCCGTGTTCGGCCCGTTTGCTCGCCGCAGGCTTGGTATAGATCACGCCGGGCTCCGGCAGAACCACGATATCAGGCACCCGGTCATCCTGCATCGGATCGTTGAACAAGGCCGCCAGCCGCCTACCGCTGAGGATGTCCCCGATATGCGCCTCGCTGCGGCGCGCATTGAGCGCCGTGACCACTTCCGCGGTCTTGCTGCCGTCGCGCAGCCACAGCAAGGCCACATCATCCTGGGTCGCATGCGCGAGCAAGCCGGCCTGAACGCCATTCACGATGGAAGGAATCAGCTTGCCGTCGACGATGCGGCGCAGCGCGGGATCGATCGGCGACTGCCCGTGCTTGGCCGTGACGACGAGCAGCGTATCGGCGTCGAGATGGGCATGCGAGAGTGCGAGCAGGATGCGATGCAGCGAAGCGTCAGTATGCTGCAGAGCCTGCGCGAGCCCGTCGCTTGGCGTCGCTTGCGCATCGCGATAGCCGGCGGTCTTCTGCCCTACGCTGACCGCCTGGAAATTCATGCCGAACAAGGCAGGCACCCCCGGCGCCGCACGGCCGGCATGGTCGTGACCGGCAATGTGTTCGAGTATGGCCGTCACTTTCAGGTCATCGTTGACTTCGGCCTTCTCGACGCTGCCATCGGCATTGCCGGCCGCAATTTCGGGGGTGTACAGATCGTCGACGCCGCGACCGGAAGGGCCGTTGACCCAATCGTAGGCCAGATGTTTGTCTGCCCAGGCCGTGCGCCCGCCGGCAGCCTTGACCACCTCAAACACCGTATTGACGCGCAGGTAGGCATGCGGAAAAACCGGCGCGCATCCGCGTGCAGGGTCGCGCGGCAAGGCGGTAACGCGAATGCCGCCACCGCCATCGATCGCATCCGGATCGATGTCGACCGACTCGTCCAGCACGACCTCGCTACCGGGCTTGCAATCGGCCCCTGCGAGCGTCCGGCTATAGGTATCGTCGTAATAAAGACCGGTCGACCGTGGCGTCCCCCCCGTCAGCAGTGCGGCAAGGCCGGGAAAGGAATCGGATGGAGCGACCGTCATGGCCTGCCGGTAGCGCACGCTGCGGCCGGCCAGTGCGGCCAGCGCAGAATCGGGCCTCGAATCGATGAATCGTTCCAGATCGCGCTCGTGCAGGCCATCGATGCTGATCAACAGAACATGGTGCGTCGGGACGGCGGCGGCAAGCGCATTGCCGGCTTGCGTTGCCAGCGCGAAGCCGATGGCGGACACGAGCAGAGGGCGTCGGACAAAACGTGGCAAGACCGGCATGGCTTCATCCTGTCATAGGGAAATGGCAATAGCCGATACTCGCCCACCAACATCAAATAAATATGACAAAAAAACAGTGCCGTATCAATCCGGCTGCGCAGCCCCCACCCCGTTCGTTTCCCCACTGGCAAACACGGCGAATTCCCGTGCCGGCATCGGCCGTCCGAACCAGTACCCTTGCATGATATGGCAGCCCATCGCGAGCAGCGAATCGCGCTGCTCGCGTGTTTCGACCCCCTCGGCAACCACTTCCATCCATAGATCGCGAGCCAGTGACAGGGTCGCCTTGACGATGGCGGCGTCTTCGGCCGTACCGGGCAGGCGCTGGACAAAAGACTGATCGATTTTGAGCCGGCTGATCGGATACCGCGTCAGCCTCGATAGCGAGGAGTAACCGGTGCCGAAATCGTCGAGTGCGAAACGGCACCCGTGCGCAAGCAGGGCGTGGAAACGCCCGAGATTTTCCAGACTGTCGTCCATCAACGTGCTCTCGGTCAGCTCCAGCTCGATGCCGCCGGGCGGAATCGCATACCGTTCGAACAGGGACTGGACATGCGCAGGCAGGTCGCGCCGCCCCAGCTGCAGCGGCGACAGGTTGACCGAGATCGGAATGGCCCGTCCCGCATCGCTCCAGCGCTGGTGCTGGCGGCACGCTTCGGCCAGGACCCACTGCCCGAGCGGAATGATCAGCCCGGAACGTTCGGCCAAAGCAATGAATTCGCCCGGCATCAGCAAGCCGCGCTGCGGGTGCTGCCAGCGCACCAGCGCCTCGCACCCCACGCAGCGTCCGCTGACGGCGTCGACCTGGGGCTGGAAGTGCAATAGCAGCTGCGCGCTGTCGTCGGCGAGCGCACGCCGCAAATCCTGCTCAAGCGTCAATCGCTCCAGCGCATTCGCATTCATTTCCGGCGTATAGATGCACACATTGTCGCGGCCGGCCGCCTTCGCCGCGTACATGGCGAGATCGGCGTGGCGCAACAAGGTATCGGGATCCGCACCGTGCTCCGGATACAAGGCGACACCGATGCTCACCGTGGTATGCAACTCATGCTCGCCGACCACGACAGGGGCCAGGAAGACCTCCAACAGACGGCGCGCAATGCCGTTGACCTCGCCAATATCGTCATAAGGCAGTAGCGCGACGAATTCGTCGCCGCCATGGCGCGCCAACAAAGCCAGTGCGGGCAGGGGAATGACCAGACGGCGCGCAATCTCGACGAGCAAAAGATCGCCGACCGGGTGGCCAAGACTGTCGTTGACGGTCTTGAATTCGTCGATATCGAGGAACAGCACAGCCAGGTGCCGCTGCTCGCGTTGTGCGTCCAGGAGCGCCTGCCGTGCCGCCGCCAACCAGCGCCCACGGTTGGGCAGACCGGTCAGACTATCATGCAGGGCCATGAATTCGACCCGGAGTTCGGCCCGGCGCGTCGCATCGAGTTGATCCTGCAGCAGCGAATTGGCATGTGCCAGCGCGATTGTCCGGTCCGTCACCTCGGTCTCTACCCTGCGCGTGTAACCGGTCAGCAACAACAGAAATCCCCCGAACAAGCCGCTCATGGCCAGCCCGACCACAACGGTGGCCCACTCCAGCCAGCTGCGCATTCCAGCAAGGTAGGCCGCGCTGGCGCGCTGGCGCAGCGACCAGTGCCGGCCGGCAAAATCGATACGTGCAATCTGCGAGGGATGGCGCTGCAGCCACTCGGGTCGCTCGCAACCGGCCTCACCGGACAGACGATCCGACCCGATGGCCGCATCCATGTCGAGCAGGCAGATGTCGACATCGTGACGCGCCGCGCGGGGCAGTAAAGAATCGAGAACATCGTCCATACGAAACACGCTGGACACGACGCCCAGCAGCTCAGACTGCCGGCCGGGGCCGCGTACGGCCTGATACAACACGATACTGCGTTGTCGCCCACTCTCCTGCACCAGTCGCAACGAAGCGCTGGCCACCGGCGTTTCGCCCTTGACCGCCAGTGCGACCGCGCGTGCCAGTACCGGCCAGGATGCGACATCCAGACCGAAGGCCTTGCGGTTGCTCTCCAGGGGTTCGATAAAGCGGATGGGAAAGTACTCCGCCCGCCGTGGCGACACAGACAGTCCGCCCCGCTCGTTGCGGGATAGGATGGGGGCGCCGCCGAGCGCCCTGCTTTCGAAATCCGGACGCCCGGCATCCGTCACGCGTGGGCTCCAGCCCAGATTCTGCGTCCCGGGAAAGCGGCTGCGCCAGGGCTGCGTCACCCGCCGCCACGCGTCGCCATCGGCAGCCGGCGAGATCGACTGGACCTGCTGCAGAGCCAGCAATACATCCAGCTGCGCGTCCAGCCTTCGGCGTACC
This sequence comes from Paludibacterium yongneupense DSM 18731, assembly GCF_000422925.1. Classification (GTDB taxonomy): domain Bacteria; phylum Pseudomonadota; class Gammaproteobacteria; order Burkholderiales; family Chromobacteriaceae; genus Paludibacterium; species Paludibacterium yongneupense. The sequence goes on along the minus strand of NZ_KE383957.1, from coordinate 417,436 downwards.
ATCTGCTCGATCTGGCCTGCATCGCGCGTGAACTGGCTTTGCACCCGCAGCGTTTCCCAGCGGTGTACGAGCATGCCGAGAATAAACAGGGCCACGGCAAAAAACAGCAGCGGCACGCTGATCGACCAGCGCCTGGCCCGCCACTCGATATGCGGGCGCCCAAACCAGGCCAACATCAGCGGCAGCGCGATCAGGGTGCCCAGCGTATCGCCCAGCCACCAGCACCAGCCGTTGAACACCGCGTCCTGGGCCGGAATCACACCGACCAGGGTCAACACCGGCACGCTGACGGCGGCACACAGCAGGCAGGACACCGGTACGACGCCAAGGAACAGGCGCACGATGGCCAGCGGCGTGTCCAGGCGGTTCGGCCAGCCCACCCAGGCGCGCACCAGGCGCACTCCGGCCAGAGCCTGCAAGGTCGAGCCGACGGGAACCACCAGCGCCCCCACCCACCCCGCCCCCTGAACCCCGGATTGCCACCCTGCCACCAGCTGCACGATCAGCGAACCCAGCAGGACACCGGGCCAGCCCTTGCGCCATAACAACAGGCCAACGAGTGCGATGCCGGCAGACGGGAACATCGGTGCGGTATAGCCAGGAGGTATGGCCGTCCGCAAAGACGCGACACCGATCAGCCCATAGGCAGCGGCCAGCAGAAGGATAAGGCGCAGTCGCAAGCGGGTACCCTCGGTTGGTTTCATCCCCATACGACAATATCATGAGCTCTTTTTGTCGTCATCCGCTTTGCAGCGCGGTTCGGGGCACGGCCGCCCTGGCCGTCGACGCCGCGGCGGCAACATTTGCCACTGTCTGGAAAAACTTGCCAGCCGCGCAGGCACCGGGGACCGGCCCAACCGCCAAAACACCCCCTTTTCGCCGGGCATGCCAATTGCTACTACCCCGGACAACAAGCACCTGCCAGTCAGCAGATGCAAAAACGATCTCGCTCGTCAATTTGGAGTGGAAGCATGATTCTCGGCGCGGTGGGCTCATTCATCAGCACTTCGGGAGGGGCCATCCTCAAGGCCGGCTCTTCGGTAGTCAGCGAAGTGGCGTCGGTCGTCGAAGCGCACCCCGCAATCGCGGCCATCGCGATCGGGTATGAAGCCTACGAATACTTGCACAACGGCAGTTCGTCCTCTGCCGATAGCGTAGGCAGCAACGTCAACACAAGCGCCTGACCCCTACCTTCCCCGTTGCGGATCGGGCAGTCCGCCCCCCGTCTCTCCGCTTTGCAGGGCGGCATGCTCGGCCAGCTCGCTATCGATAAAAGCAGCAATCATGGCACGCCACACGGCCGCCGCCACAGTGGGGTCGGCCCCCGTCTCCGCGGCCTGCCGGGTCACGTTCTCGATCACCCGGGCAACCCGATCCGGCGCGGGCACCTCCGCGGCCGTCTTCTTGAACCGCGCGGCCTGTCTGACACAGTGGCCGCGTTGCGCAAGCAGGACCATCATCATCCTATCGATGCGATCGATTTCAAGGCGTACCTCCACCAGGGATTCGAACTGCCGGGCGTCCATACCGTCCTTTCCGGAACAAAAATTCAAGCACTGCGACACCCTTCCATCAGAACAGGCCCGAAGCGATATTGATGGTCAGGGCCAGCAGGGTCGTATTGAAGACAAAAGCCAGCACGCAATGCACGAGGCCTGTCCGCCGCATCTGACGCGAGGTAAAGCTCACATCCGCTGTCTGGCCCGACGTGCCGATGATGCAGGCGAAGTAAAGAAAGTCGCCATAGTCAGGCTGCTCCTCGCCCGGGAACGCCAGTCCTGCAACCTTTTCCCGGCCCAGGGCGGCGTAGTAATCATGGGCATAGTGCAGGGCGAACATGACATGAGTGAAGCACCAGGAGGATGCGAGGGTCAGCGCCGCCAGACCGATGTGGGCGGAGCGTAGCACCCCATGCATATCCTTGGCCACGGCCAGTTCGGTCACGATGGCCCCGATAATGGCCAAGGCCGCCAGAACCACGAAGGTCAGCACGACGATACGCCCTTCGTCCTGTCGCCTGGCGCGCCAGCGCATCGTATCATGACTGGACCAGAACATCATGCGCGCGGCCAGAACGAGATAAAGACAGGTCCCGATATTCCAGGCGATGATGATGCGGGTGATCTCGTGCGAAGCGAGCGAGGGAGGCAGAAAAAAGGCGGCAACGATGCCGATCAGGGTCGACGCAAGCAGTCTCGGCCTGTGCCGTATCCCCCGAAGCACGACCGAGCGCCGGGAATGCGACGCGCCATTATCGATATTCAACTTGCAGGGCTCCTTATGAAACAGGACGGGCAGCGACGGCAGGCGGCTTCGGCATGGCGACCGCTCGGGCCATGGCCACGCGGGCCGAAACGGGCCGTATCGACGTCCATGAAAGGGGGAGCATTGCCGCGCACGGGCGGGTCGCAATGCCGCGTTGTCAACGCTTAGTCCAGCAGGCGCCCGACCCAGTCCGCGACCGCATCGCCACTGCCCATGTCCGCTTGCAGCAGGCCATCGATCATGAAACTCGGAGAAACGTGGATACCGTTCTGGCGCCCATACCTGGCATGCCGCTTGACTTCGCGATCGAGATCGGGAATCGCAAACGCCTCCTGCAGAGCAATCCCACTGTAGCGCTCCAGGCGCTCGATGATCTGCCGCGGCGTGGCGTCCATATTCGCCCCGTCACAGTGGTGGTCAAACTCGAATTCTTCTCGGTGCGCCGCGACGGCGCCCAGCACGATGCGCGCAGCTTCTTTGCCTTGCGGCAATGTGGATGCGGCAAGAACGCAGCGCACCACGACTCCCGAGTACAGATGCCAAGGCTGGGACAGCAGCCATATTCTGATCGTGATGCGGTCCTCTCCCGCCTGCGCCAGCAGCGGGCCCAGCTTGCCGAAAGCCCGGACGGAAAACGGGCAGGTGGGTTCGAGAAAAACGTCCAGTACCCGCGGCCCGCGGCCCCAGCTCAGGGGCGCAGCCCGCCAGCGTGCGTCAGTCATATCAGATTTCCCGCTTCAAATGGCGCAATCAGTCTAAACACAAACGACATCCCCCTACAAGGGCGCAACGGGACAACGGCGGCAGGATGCGCAGGCCATCGGCAAGCGCAAGACGGGCCCCGGCATCCCATGCCATGGACGGCAATCGATGCCCGCCCGTTCCGGATGCCGCCCCTGCGCCGGCGGCACGCGCCTCACTGACGGCGCCCTGGGCGTTTATTTGCAACCGTCGCGTATCAGGCGATCGCCAGTCCTGGCGCGGCCCCGCAAAGCCCCGGAAAGGGGACCGGGTTTGCCGCAGCGGGCGCGTAGCTGCCGTGCGCGACGACAGCCCTCCGCTTGAGGCAAGTCGCACAGGGGCGAATTGTTGTGAAACGCGCACTCGACAAACAGTGCGGCGGGATTTGGCGTATGCTGCCTTCCTTTCCGATCACACGGCCGAAAAAGCACCCATGCCGACGTCGAGTAAATCCGCATTATTGAGCTTGAGCGACTACAAGACCATTTTTCTCTCGGTCCTTGGCGGCGCGCTCGAGGTTTATGACTTCATCATTTTTGTCTTTCTGTCCGTAACGATAGCCGACGTTTTCTTTCCTCCCGATGTTCCCGAATGGCTGCGCATGTTGCAAAGCCTGGCGATTTTTTCAGTCGGCTACCTGGCCCGCCCGCTAGGCGGTCTGTTGCTCGCGCATTACGCCGACCGCTCCGGCCGCAAGCTCATGTTCAATTTCACCTTGCTGTTCATGGCCATCCCCTGCCTGTGCATAGGCCTGCTGCCGGGCTATGCGCAGATCGGCTACTACGCCCCCTTGCTGCTGCTGCTCGCCAGGCTGATCCAGGGCGCCGCGCTCGGGGGCGAGGTTCCCAACGCCTGGGTCTTCGTCTCCGAGCACGTACCGCCCGAACGGCGGGGCTATGCGCTGGGCTTGTTGCAGGCCGGGCTGACTTTCGGCTACCTGCTGGCCGCGCTCACGACAGCCTTGCTCACCAGCCTCTACAGCAGCGCCGAGTTGCGGGCCTGGGCCTGGCGCATCCCCTTCTTCATCGGCGGAGTGTTCGGCTTTATCGCCATAGGCTTGCGGCGCTGGCTGCGTGAAACGCCGGTATTCCTCGCGCTCAGGGAGAGGCAGGAACTGGCCCGCAAACTGCCGGTCGCGGGCATCATCCGCCACCACCGCGCATCGGCCATCCCCTCTGTCGTGCTCACGCTCATTCTGACCTCGGCCGTCATCACGATGGTCGTCGTCATGCCGATCGCCTTGCAAAAACTCTACGGGCAGGATCCCGCCACGACATTCCGCATCAGTTGCGCAGCCATCCTGGCGTTGAATATCGGCTGCATCCTCGCCGGCCGGCTATCCGACCGGTTCGGAGCCTGGAGAACGGTCGCGCTCTACAGCGTGCTGCTGGCACTGGGAACCACCCTGTTATGCGCGTCCCTGAGTGCCAGCCTGCACCTCGTGCTGGCCAGCTATATGATCGCCTGCCTGTTCAGCGGGGTGATCGGCGCGGTGCCCGCAGTCATCGTGCAGTTGTTCCCGACCCGCTGGAAAGTGACCGGCATATCACTCACCTACAACATGACCTATTCGCTGGGTTCCAGCATACTGCCCCTGCTCATGCTCGGACTGCTGCAGTCCTCGCGCTGGGGCATGGCCATCCTCGCCACCGCCATCGGCGTGCTCGCCCTGCTCACCATCCGCGTCTTCAGGCACGTGGAGATGTTTCCGTAACGCGCGCCCGCCAGCGAGGCCGGACAAGCCGACGCGGAAACGGGCCGCCCTGGCACCGGCCAGCGTGATCGCACTCCACCGGATCGCATCAGGGAAAGACAGCGCGGGGCTTACGGGGTATTATCCCTTCACGAGTTAACGCACAATCCGACAGCTCGAGTTGCGCCCCATCCCGAACGGGACCCCGGCGTACTGTCCGGAAACGCATGTCCGGATTCCGGGCGCAGCTCATCAAACGAACGGGTGAGTACGATTGTGAGTAACGCGGCGGGCTCCCGCCACCGTCACACGTTAAAAAAAGGCTCATAGACGCACCATGCTACTGATGATCGACAACTACGACAGCTTTACCTACAACCTGGTTCAATACTTCGGCGAACTCGGGCAAGAGGTGAAAGTCTTTCGCAACGACGAGATCACGCTGCAGCAGATCGAAGACCTGGCGCCGGACTACCTGGTTCTTTCGCCCGGCCCCTGCACGCCGGATCAGGCCGGGATATCCCTGGCGGCCATCGCCCACTTCGCCGGAAAAATACCGATTCTGGGCGTCTGCCTCGGCCACCAGAGCATTGGTCAGGCTTTCGGCGGCAAAGTCGTCCACGCCCGTCAACTGATGCACGGCAAGGTGTCGCCGGTTGCGCACAAGAACTCCGGCGTTTTCGCAGGCCTGCCCGATCCGGTCACCTGCACCCGCTACCACTCGCTTGTCGTCGAGCGCGACACCCTGCCCGAATGCCTGGAAATCACCGCCTGGACCGACGACGGCGAAATCATGGGCCTGCGGCACACGACATTGCCGATCGAAGGCGTCCAGTTCCATCCCGAATCGATATTGACCGAGCACGGACATGCGATGCTCGACAATTTCCTGCGCCAGCACGCGCATGCATGAGGCCGTCACCACCATGATTACCCCGCAAGCCGCGCTTAACCGGCTGATAGACTCCAACGAACTTTTTTTCGATGAAATGCTGGATCTGATGCGTCAGATCATGCGCGGCGAAGTCCCCCCCACCCTGGTGGCAGGCATCCTGGTCGGGCTGAGGGTCAAGGTTGAAAGCGTGCAGGAAATCGCGGCAGCGGCGACCGTAATGCGCGAATTCGCGACGCTGGTGCCCGTCGCCCGGCGCGAGCATCTGGTCGACACCTGCGGCACAGGGGGCGACCACTCGCACAGCTTCAACATTTCGACCACCTCCGCCTTTGTCGCGGCGGCGGCCGGTGCCCGCGTCGCCAAGCATGGCGGGCGTTCGGTATCATCCAAAAGCGGCAGCGCCGATGTGCTCGAACATCTGGGCGTCGCCTTGAACCTGTCCGCGCCCCAGGTCGGACAGTGCATAGACCGCATCGGGCTCGGCTTCATGTTCGCCCCCAACCACCACAGCGCGATGCGCCATGTGGTCCCTATCCGCAAGGAACTCGGCGTTCGCACCCTGTTCAACATCCTCGGTCCGCTCACCAACCCGGCGCAGGCCGACAATCAGGTCATGGGGGTATTCCATCCCGATCTGGTTGGCATACAATCCCGGGTACTGAAAGAGCTCGGCAGCCGCCATGTCATGGTCGTGCACGGTTGCGACGGTCTCGACGAAATCACGCTGTCCGGCCCCAGCCGGGTGGCCGAGCTGCGCGAAGGACGCATACGCGAGTATGAAATCGACCCGGCCGACTTCGGCCTGCCGCGTTGCGATCTGTCCGCCTTGCGCGCCGACAATGCCGAGGCTTCGGCGACGATCATGCGCGAGGTCCTGGAGGGCAGGCCCGGACCGGCACGCGATATCGTGCTCATCAACGCAGGGGCTGCCATTTACACCGCGGGTGTAGCCGATTCGCTGCAGGATGGCATCAAGGCCGCCGCCGCCGCCATCGAAAGCGGAGCCGCCCGTAACAAGCTGGACGAACTGGTTCAGCTGAGCCGCCGCCTGGCGGAAACCGAATAAGCCGTTTCCGGCCGCCGTGGCGACCGGAGTCCTTTCCATTCTTTTGAATGTGCCAAAGACAATGAACAAACTCTCGAAAGATATTTTCAAGGCGTACGACATCCGCGGCATCGTCGGCAAGACGCTGACCGCCGACACGGCGCGCCTTATCGGTCGCGCGGTCGGCTCCGAAGCCGTTGCGCGCAAGGTCGACACCGTCGTTATCGGCCGGGATGGCCGTCTGTCCGGGCCGGAACTGTCCGATGCGCTGGCAGCGGGTCTCACCGAAGCCGGCGTTGATGTGATCGATATCGGTCGCGTCGCCACACCCATGCTGTACTTCGCCACGCACGAACTCGGCACCCTGTCCGGCGTCATGGTGACCGGCAGCCACAACCCGCCCGACTACAACGGCTTCAAGATGGTACTGGCCGGCGACACGCTGGCCGGCGACGACATCCAGGCCCTGTACCAGCGCATTCTGAGCGAAGATTTCAGCAGCGGAGCCGGCAAGATCAGTAGCCGCGACATCGCCGAAGCCTATTTCGACCGCATCACCGGCGATATCAAGCTCGAACGTTCGATGAATATCGTGATCGACAGTGGAAACGGTGTCGCAGGCGCCTATGCTCCCGTCCTGTTTCGCCGTCTCGGCTGCCGCGTGCGCGAACTATTCTGCGACGTCGACGGCAACTTCCCCAACCACCATCCGGATCCGGCCAAGCCGGAAAACCTGCAGGACGTGATCGAGGCGCTGTCCAAGACCGACGCTGAAATCGGCCTCGCCTTCGACGGCGACGGCGACCGCCTGGGCGTGGTCACCAAGGATGGCACCATCATCTGGCCCGACCGTCAACTGATGCTCTACGCGGCCGATGTGCTGGAGCGCAACCCCAAGGCCAAGATCATCTACGACGTCAAATCGACGCGCCTGCTCAAGCCCTGGATCAAGCAAAACAAGGGGGTGCCGGTCATGTCCCGCACGGGCCACAGCTATATCAAGGCCAAAATCAAGGAAACGGGCGCCCTGCTCGCCGGCGAGATGAGCGGCCACGTCTTCTTCAAGGAACGCTGGTACGGTTTCGACGACGGCCTGTACACCGGCGCACGTCTATTGGAAATCCTGTCCCGCGTTGAAGACCCGAGCGCGCTGCTCAACGCCCTGCCGAACGCGATTTCGACACCCGAACTCAATATCAAGACGCGCGAAGGCGAGAACCACACCCTGATCGCCGAACTGCAGAAGAGCGCCCGCTTCGAAAAGGCCGAGGAAATCATCACCATCGACGGCCTGCGCGTAGAATACGCCGACGGATTCGGGCTGATGCGCGCCTCCAATACCACCCCGGTGATCGTACTGCGCTTCGAAGCCGATAACGAAGAAGCGATCGAGCGCATCAAGGCGGATTTTCGCACGGCGCTGTCGGCCGTGACCGACGCCAAACTGCCGTTCTGAGCATACGACGCTCACGCACGGTCGCCGACGAGGGCCCGGAAGTGATTCCGGACCCTCGTCGGCCGTTTTCATGACGAAAGGATTTCGATGTACGCACAAGCCGCCAGCACGTTTACCACCCTGCGCGACCTGCTGCGCTTTGCCGTGTCGCGCTTCAACGACGCCCAGCTCAGCTACGGTCACGGCACCAGCAACGCCTATGACGAGGCCGCCTACCTGCTGCTATCCACGCTGAAGCTGCCCATAGACCAGCTGGACCCCTACCTCGACGCACGCCTGCTGCCGGACGAGATACACGATGCGGTCGACATGATAGAGAAGCGCGCCGAGCAGCGCATTCCGACTGCCTATCTGACGCACGAGGCCTGGCAGGGCGAATTCAGCTTCTACGTCGATGAGCGGGTACTCGTCCCGCGTTCGTTCATTTTCGAGCTGCTGGGCGCTCCACTGTCGCCATGGATAGAGCATCCCGAACTGATACACAGGGCACTCGATCTGTGCACCGGCTCTGGCTGCCTGGCCATACAGATGGCGCACCACTACCCGGATGCGCATATCGACGCGGTCGACATCTCGCTCGATGCGCTTGAAGTCGCCGCGCTCAACGTCGAAAACTACGGGCTGGAGGACCGCATCGAACTGATCCATACCGATATGTTCAGCGGCCTGGAAGAACGCTATGACTTGATCATTTCCAACCCGCCTTACGTCGATGCAGATTCGGTGGATGAATTACCGGCGGAATACCTGCACGAGCCGGAGCTGGCACTGGGTTCCGGAGAAGACGGCCTCGATGCGACGCGCGAAATATTGCGCCGGGCGCCGGAATTTCTGAACGAGCACGGGGTGCTGCTGGTCGAAATCGGGCATAACCGCGATGTACTGGAGGCCGCCTTCCCGCACCTGCCCTTCGTCTGGCTGGAAACCAGCGGCGGAGACGGCTTCGTGTTCCTGCTTACCCGCGAGGACCTGGTCGACTGATGCACCGCGGGTCGCGCACGCGACCCGCGTTCAAAGCGGCAGGCAGGGAACCTGCTCGTCCACCCAGTCAAGCAAGTGCTTGGATGACACCGGGGGCGAAATCGCATACCCCTGCCCCGACGAGCAGCCGATTTCCAGCAAGCGATCCCAGATCGGCTGGCTTTCCACGCCTTCCACCACCAGGGTGCGACCGCTGTAGTGCGCAAAGGAGATCATGCTGCGAATGATGGCCTCGTTGCCAGGCGCCTCCAGCAGCATGCGCACGAAGCGCTGATCGATCTTGATGGTATCGAACGGCAATTGTTGCAGATGAACCAGCGACGATGCGCCGGTACCGAAATCGTCCAGCGCGATCGAAATGCCGATATCGCGACAGCACTCGAGCTTGTACACGATATCCTCGGCCTGCTTGAGCGAAACCGACTCCAGTACCTCGAGTTCCAGATGGCCGTCCGGCAACGGGTAGCGCATGATCAGCGATTGCAGCCGGGGCAGGAAGGTTCCGTGCTGCAAGGTCACCGCAGACAAATTGACGCTGACAGGGATCGAATGCCCGAGCGTCATCCATTCATGACAATGACGCAGGGCTTCGCCCAGCACCCACCAATCCAGTTCGCGCATCAGATCGGTCTGCTCGATCGCAGGGAAGAACTGCCCGGGCGCCATCAACTTGCCGTCGCGCCGCCAGCGCACCAAGGCTTCCACTCCGCTGATGCGATGGCTCTTGAGATTGATCTTGGGCTGGTAAAACAGTTCCAGCTCATCATTGGCCAGCGCATCGGCGAATGCAGCTCGCAATTGGTACAGACGATGGATTTCCTGGTCCATCGTCTCGTCGTAATAGCAGTGCTGCCCGCCGCCGGCATCGCGCGCCCGGATCAGCGCGAGGTCGCTGCGCCGCATCAGGGTCGATGCGTCGACAACGTTGGCACCTTCCAGTGCAATGCCGATGCTGGCCTTGAAACTCACTCGCTCACTCTTGCACAGCACGGGCTCGTTCATCGCGGCAAGCAGATCGATGACCAAGCGCTCGATTTCGCCGACATTATCGGTGCAGGCAACGAAGCGCGCCGCACCGACCCGGCCCATGCTCCCCAGCGGCAAGGCCAGATGGCTCATGCGCAAGGCAACTTCGCGCAAAATGACATCGCCCGATTCGTGGCCCAGCCGGGCGTTGATTTCGTGGAAGCCATCGATGGCCAGCGTCACGACCCCGATGCGCGCGCCCTCGCCGCTGCGCATCATCTGCAGACCGATGCGCTCCTGCATCAGCATACGGTTAGGCAGTCCTGTCAGCGGGTCGTGCTGAATCAGGAACGCAAGCTCGGTCTCGGCCTTCTGGCTGCGCTCCAGCGCTTCCTGGCGCTCGAGAGCATGACTGATCTCGCTGCCCATGGTGCGCACCAGACCGACCTTGGCATCATCGAAGAAATTGCGCTCGTAGGCATACAGCACCAACACGCCAACGGCCCGGCCCTGAATCGTCAACGGGGTGGACAGCACGCTCTGGATATGCTCGTTCAACAACAGCTCATGCCAGGGCGCAAGACTCTCGCTCTGGCTGACGTTATTGATGACCTGCGGCGCCAACGAACGGATCGCGCGTCCGGTCGGGCCGCGTCCCGACGCCAGGGCGACATCGACAGAGACATCGAGTTTTTCGAGAAACGCACAAGAGGTCTGCCCCGCCATCGCCACTTTGCGAACCTGCTTGCTGTCTTGATCGATCCAGCCTATCCAGGCATGGCCGAAACCGCCTTCTTCGACACAGATGCGGCAGATGGATTGAAACAGCAGAGAGCGGTCGGTGGCATGAATCAAGGCCAGGCTGACGCCGCTGAGGGTCGCGTACAGACGTGCGGTCGCACGCGCCGGACCCGAAGCCGCCACCGCGTCCTGATAGCCCTGCAACTGTAGCAACAAATCGAGTGAAACGCGCTTGCGCAAGGCCTCTTCCAGCGCCTTGCTGACATGACTGATCGCACCAAGCGCCTCGACCGCCTCCAGCATATGCGACAAGAAGTGTTCGTAGGCACCTCCCAGCCACACCAGGCTGATGCCAAGCCGATGACAGCGGCGGCCTTGCGCCATCGCACGCTTGACATCGCGCGAATCCGGAGCGCGGGTCAGCATGCGCTCGAAGTAGGTCAGCTGGCTATCGATCAATCGGTCGGTGCGACTACCGGAACGGGCGGCAAGAACATCGCTGCTATCGGGATGGTGCAGCAAATGCCAATACAGCTGCTTGCCGAGAACGGAGCGTCGGATAAGCAGACGCGGCGCGTACCGTGACAAAACAGCAAAATGCTCGGGGCCGACCCCTACAAAGCGGCACAACGGAGCGAGAAGCTCGGCATTTCCCTTAGACATTAAAAACTAGCCCGTGTGGCACCATTATTGTCGTCGCCAGTCACGCTGGCGCCTGCTGCCGCGACCGAAAGCAAGACATCCGGCCGCCTGAAATTATTGCAACAAAGGCTATCAGATTGGCAGATTGATTGCCATATTGATTATGGTCTTTGATAACTATTTTCTAATAAAAGTTTGATCCGGACGTACACGGCCGTGCGTCCCTCCCCTCCGAGCGCGAGTTGGACACGAAACGCTCCGCTTCCCCCCGCCTCTGCGCACGCTTGATGCCGAAGTGAGACACCGCAAGCCTTGCTCGGCGACGGCGCGATTTGACACAAAACGCACACAAAATCACCGCATTGACAACAAATGCAATCAAAAGTAGCGGCAACCGATCAATGCTGCGCTGCACTTGATCGTTTGTCGGCGATCGGGCACGCCTATAGTCGCCACGACCCCGGCGATGGGAGCGCCTTTTGGCACCCGGGCTACGCGCGGCCGGAACCTCGAATTGACAGTCTAACCGACGCGGCATAGCATGAATTTTGAAATCGCCTTTCATTATGTGGAATTTAGTGCGATTTATTCCCCGTACACCCGATCATGTCGCGAACTGACAGGACAGAACAATGATGGACCCGAATACCCCGTCACCGACTTTGCTCAAGATGGAAGGCATCGTCAAACGCTTCGGCAGCCAGACCGTCGTCAACGACGTCAGTCTCGACCTGCCCGCAGGAAAAATCGTCGCCCTGCTCGGCGAAAACGGAGCCGGAAAATCGACTTTCATCAAGGTTCTGGCCGGCGTTTACAAAAACGACGGCGGCCGAATCCTGTTCAAAGGACGCGAAATCGCCTCTGCCGCCGCGCTGCACACCCGCGGCGAACAGCCGATCTCCTTCATTCATCAAGATCTCGGCCTGATCGAGTGGATGACGGTCGCCGAGAACATGGCCCTGATCATGGGCTTTCCGCGCCGCTTCGGACTCATAGACTGGGCAACCGTGTCGCGCAAGGCTAGCGAGGCATTGGCCGAAGTCGGCATCGACCTGGATCCGCAGGCGCGGGTCTTCGAATTGTCGCGCTCGGAGAAATCCTTGCTGGCCATTGCCCGCGCCATTGCGGTAGACGCCGAAGTGCTGGTACTGGACGAGCCAACCGCCTCCCTGCCCGCCGACGACGTACGGCACTTGTTCACCGTTCTGCAACGGCTGCGCGAGCGCAAAGTGGGCATGATCTACGTGACCCACCGCCTCGACGAAGTCATGGAAATCGCCGATGAAATATGCGTGATGCGCGACGGTTTTCGCGTCGCAGGCGGAGCCATCTCCCAATACACCATGCAGACCCTTGTCGGCGCCATCGTCGGCGGCGAGCCCCCCGCCGATCTGCGCCGCCCGACCCCCGAACGCGCCCCCACTCTACTGCGGCTGGAGCGACTCGTGGTCGGCGACACCGGCCCCGTTTCGTTTTCCTTGCGCCGTGGCGAGATGCTGGCCCTGGCCGGATTGCGTGGCGCAGGGCAGGAAGAAATAGGACGCTGCCTGTTCGGCATGCGTACCGCCGCGCACGGCAACATCGTTCTGGACGAGCGTCGCCTCTCCCTGCATTCGCCACACGAAGCGATACAGGCCGGCATCTCGCTCGTCGCCGGCGACCGTCTCGGAGAGAGCCTGGTGATGTCGATGTCGGTACGTGAAAACCTGGTGCTGAACCCCTGCACCCTCGGGCACCCCGCCCTGTCCGCCTACGGCACGAAGCAGGAAGCGCGTTCGGCGACAGAGATGGCGGAGCGCTTCGACGTCCGCCCGCGCAATGTCGAGATCGATGTCAGCGCCCTGTCCGGCGGCAACCAGCAGAAAGTCGTCATGGCACGCTGGCTGAATATGGCCACGCCCTTGCTGATCCTCGAGGATCCGACGGCGGGAGTCGACGTCGGCGCGCGCAGCGACATCTACGCGATCCTGAATCAGGCACTGGACAACGGCATCTCCATCATCGTCGTGTCCTCCGACTTCGAGGAAATCGCACTGATTTGCGACCATGCGCTGGTATTCAATCGCGGACACGTGGTGGGGGAGCTGTGCGGCGACGACGTCAGCTTCGCCAATCTGCTCGAGCTGGCCTGCGCCGGCGGCGTTGCCGCCGCCGAGGCCGCGTAGGACATGTAAACGGACCAGGCGTGCTTCGCCCCATTGCAAGAGGAGTTCAAGGTGTCAAAAACATCGGTCAAATCGACAGCACTCGAGAAAAACGTCATCCCGGCACGGGATGGCTGGATGCCATGGGCCAGTGAAATGGCCTCGCGCTACAGCTTGCTGCTGCTATCCGTCATCTTGCTGTTGCTGTTCGCACTCACCACCCCATCCTTCGCTTCGATGCTGACGATGCAGGCCATTCTCGCCAGCAAATCCAAGATCGCCTTGCTGGCGCTCGCGGCCACCATCCCGATGATCGTCGGCAAGATCGACCTCAATGTCGGCTTCGGCATCGTACTGTGGCATATCCTGGCGATCAGTCTACAGGTCAAATACGGGCTGAGCTGGCCGCTGGCGATCGCCATCGTCGTGGCCCTGTCTGCCGTCTACGGGCTGCTCAACGGCATTCTGGTCGCGCTGGCCGACATCGACAGCTTCGTCGCGACCCTGGGCTCCGGGACGGCGCTATATGCCGTCGCCCTGTGGTACTCGGGCGGCAGCCAGATCGTCGGCAATCTGCCGGATGCCTTCGTGGCTCTGCACCATACCGAAATCGCCGGCATTCCGGTAGCGGCGTTCTACGTCTTGTTCGCTGCAGTAGGCCTATGGTTAGTGACGGAGCACACCCCGCTCGGGCGCTGCATGTACGCCATCGGGGGAAACCCGACCGCCGCCCACCTGAACGGCATCCCGGTCACCCGCTACATCATCGGCAGTTTCATCGCATCGAGCGTGCTGACGGGCATCACCGGCGTGCTTGTCGCCGCCGAACAAGGCGTGGGACAGGCCAGCGTCGGCATGGATTTCCTGCTGCCGGCCCTGGTCGGCGCCTTCCTTGGCAGCACCACCATCAAGCCGGGGCGCGTCAATGTATGGGGCACCGTGGTCGGCGTCGCCATCCTCGCCATCGGCATCGCAGGCATCCAGCAATTCGGCGGCGCCTTCTGGGTCGAGCCGTTGTTCAACGGTGCCACCCTGTTGTTGTCGATCACCTTTGCCGGCTACGCCCAACGGCGCCGCCTGCTGAGTCAGAAGTCCGTACAGAAAGCCACGACCAGGAAAAGCAATCCGTCAAACAATTCCACCCCCCACACCACAGAATAAGGAATGACACCATGCAACGCTCGCTCGTACTGACATCACTCGTCGCAGGTTTGTTTCTCGGACAGGCCGCACATGCCGACGCCTTTCTGGACCAGGCGCGTGCCGTTGTGGCCAAGGCCACCGCCCCGGCCAAAACCTGGGACGGGCCGACCAGCGGACCGACGCTGCGCCACGGCGTCTCCGTCATCTATATCGCCTCCGATATGAAAAACGGTGGCGTCCTGGGGGTCGAACAGGGACTGGCAGAAGCCGCCAAGGTCGCGGGATGGAAGCTGGACGTTCTTGACGGCGGCGGCTCGGTCAAGGACCAGTTGGCCGCCTTGAACCAGGCTATCGCCAAAAAGCCGGCCGGCATCATCATCGGCGGCTGGAACCCTAACGTCGCCAGGATCGCACTCAAGAAAGCCGCCAGCCAGGGCATCGTACTGATAGGCTGGCACGCCGTACCGAAGCCGGGTCCGGTCCCGGAGTATGGCATCAGCTATAACGTGACGTCGGATTCGAACCAGGTCGCCCGGACAGCGGCCATGTTCGCCGTCGCCAAGTCCAACGGCAAGGCCAAGGTCCTGATCTTCACCGACTCGCTCTACCAGATCGCGATGGACAAAGCCAATGCAATGAAAGCGATCATCGAGAAGTGTCGCGACTGCAAGGTGCTGGAGATGATAGACACCCCGCTGGCCGACACCTCGAACCGCATGCCGCAGATGACGTTCAGCCTGCTGCAGAAATACCATGACGACTACCAGTACTCGCTGGCCATCAACGACCTCTACTTCGACTTCATGAGCGCCTCGCTGCAAACGGCAGGCAAGGCCAAGGGGGGGACGCCGTACAATATTTCGGCCGGAGATGGCTCGGTCACCGCCTATCAGCGCATCCGCAACGGCGACCATCAGCTGGCCACCGTCCCGGAGCCTTTGCACCTGCACGGCTGGCAACTGCTCGACGAGATGAACCGTGCGCTGAGCAAGGCCGCCCCGTCCGGCTATGTCACCGCCCCCCATCTGGTCACGCACGACAACGTCGCCTTCGATGGCGGCAGCAGTAATGTGTACGATCCGCAGAATAATTACCAAGGCCACTACAAGGCCATCTGGGGCGTGAAATAAGACACCCGGCCCACTGTGCAGACCATCGCGCGGCGGGCCGCCACGGGAGAAAACATGAGCATTCAGATCGACGACCCCGGGTTCGCGGTCTTGCTGCGCGACGACAGCCGCCTCAGTTGCCTGGGGTCGCCCGCCATCTGGGCGGAAGGACCCGTCTGGCTGCCACGCGAGGACGCCGTCGTCTTCAGCGATGTCAAAGGCTGCCGTCTGTTTCGCTGGTCGCGCGACGGCAGCATCAGGCTGTGGCGTCCGG
The DNA here is from genome assembly GCF_000422925.1 of Paludibacterium yongneupense DSM 18731. Classification (GTDB taxonomy): domain Bacteria; phylum Pseudomonadota; class Gammaproteobacteria; order Burkholderiales; family Chromobacteriaceae; genus Paludibacterium; species Paludibacterium yongneupense. The sequence continues at coordinate 401,341 of NZ_KE383957.1, read as the reverse complement.
CATCGAACTTCAGCAACGGCAACACGCTCGACCGTCAGGGCCGGCTGGTCAGCTGCGAACATGGACGCCGCGGGATCAGCCGCACCGAGCACGATGGCAGCATCACCCTGCTGGTCGACCGCTTCGATGGCAAGCGCCTCAATTCGCCCAATGATATCGTCGTCAAATCCGACGGCAGCATCTGGTTCACCGACCCACCCTACGGCATTATCGGCGACGAGGAAGGCTTCCGCGCGGAAAGCCAGATCATAGGCTGTTATGTTTACCGCTACGATCCGCAGAGCGACGAACTCACCGCGGTGGCAACCGACACGCAACGACCCAATGGGCTGGCGTTTTCGCCCGACGAAAGCCTGCTATACGTCGCGGACATGTCTATCGTCGATTTCCCTAGGCACGGACGACGCCACCTGCTGGCCTATGATGTCGTGGACGGCAGCAGGCTTGCCGGGCAACGGTTTTTCGCGCGGATCGAGCCGGGCATTCCGGACGGCTTCCGTGTCGATCACGCGGGCCGCGTGTTCTGCAGTTGCGAAGACGGTATCGTCGTTCTCGCCCCCGACGGACGACGGCTGGGCAAGATTCCGGTCCCCGAGCGCGTCTCCAACTGCACATTCGGCGGCCCGGAGCAGGATGAACTCTTCATTACGGCGACCCGTTCGCTCTACCATATCCGGCTGGCCACCCGCGGCTGCCAGTACTCGCACTTGCTTTAAAAAAACACCCGCCGGATGGCGGGTGTCTTTTCGTTTGGCGCTGACGGTCTCTCGCCGGCGCTTGACAGAAACTTTCTCCAGATGGAATATCTTCAGCCCGCACTTAACCGGATACCGGCCATGACAGCGAACTTGTCCGACTGGACTGCACTGGAACGCGCAGCGCGCCAGGCAGCAAAGAATGCCTATGTTCCCTACAGCCATTTTGCCGTGGGCGCGGCCATCCTGACGGCAGACGGCACGCTCTACAGCGGCTGCAACGTCGAGAACGCCTCGTTCGGCCTGACAAACTGCGCCGAGCGCACCGCGATTTTTACGGCGCGCGCACAAGGCGGCATGGAAGAAATCGCCGCCGTCTGCGTCTACACCCCGACCCCCGAGCCGACCACGCCCTGCGGCGCGTGCCGCCAGGTACTCAACGAGTTCGGCCCGGCAATGCGGGTGCGCCTGATCTGCGACGGCGACGCTGTCATCGATACCACACTGGACACCCTGCTGCCCGGCGCGTTCGGCCCGAAAAACATGGCCGAACACCGGGCACGCTCGGAGTAAGCGTCAGCCCACCCACCTGCGGGCGGTGGCGAACATCCGGAACCATGCTCCGTTTTCGCCCCAGCCCTCGGGATGCCACGAGTTCTGCACGGTACGGAACACCCGTTCCGGATGCGGCATCATGATGGTGAAACGGCCATCCGCCGTCGTCACGCCGGTCAGACCGGCGGGCGAACCGTTCGGGTTGAGCGGGTAGGTTTCGGTCGGGCGACCTTCGAAGTCGATGAAGCGCAGCGCTGGAATCGGTGACGCGCCGGAAGACAACACCGCGCGCCCTTCCCCATGACTGACGACCACCGGCAACTGGCTGCCCACCATGTCGGACAGGAAGATGGACGGCGACGGCATGACTTCGACCATGCTGAAACGCGCCTCGAACTGCTCGGACGCATTGCGGTGGAAGCGCGGCCAGGCTTCCGCTCCCGGAATGATGGCAGACAAATTGGACATCATCTGGCAACCATTGCACACCCCCAGCGCGAAGGTATCGCCGCGGCCAAAGAAGCGCTCGAAAGCCTCGCGCGCGCGCGAGTTGAACAATACGCTCTTGGCCCAGCCCTCGCCCGCACCCAGCACGTCGCCATAGCTGAAACCGCCGCAGGCAGCCAAACCCTGGAACGTCTCCAGCGCGACGCGCCCGGAGATGATATCGCTCATATGCACGTCGAAGGCATCGAAGCCCGCGCGATCGAATGCGGCCCCCATCTCGAGCTGCCCGTTAACGCCCTGCTCGCGCAGAATCGCGACGCGCGGCCGCGCACCGACATTGATGAAAGGCGCGGCCGGGTTATCGTGGACGTCGAAGCTGAGGTCGGCATACAAGCCGCGCGCCCTGGTGTCCGACAGCAGCAGGTACTCACTGTCGGCGCAGGCCGGATTGTCGCGCAGACGCTGCATGCGGTAGCTGGTTTCCGACCAGGTGCGCTGCAGCTCGCCGCGCGAAACGTTGAACAGTTCTTCGCCGCGGTGCTTGATGACCAGGCGGTCGCGGCCGTCGACGCGGCCCAGCACGAACAGCTCGCGGCCGATGCCGGCCTTCATGAAGCGCGCGATCACATCGGCGGTATTCGCCTTGCGCACCTGCAATACCGCGCCCAGTTCTTCATTGAACAGCACGCGCATGATGCGGCCGTGAAGCGCCGCCTCGTCGGTCGACTGCACATAGTCGTCGACAAAACGCTGCGTCTTCTGACGGTCGATGACCATTTCATGCAAGTCGACGCTGACGCCGACATGGCCGGCGAACATCATCTCGGCCAGCGCGGCGAACAGACCGCCATCGGAGCGGTCGTGATAGGCGAGCAACAACCCCTCGCTCACCAGCGACTGGACGATATTGAAGAAAGCCACCAATTGCTCGGGGCTCTCCACGTCCGGCGCACGACCATTCATCACACCCCAGACCTGGCCGAAAATCGACCCGCCCAGACGGCAGCGTCCATGGCCGAGATCGATGAAAATCAGGTCGGAGTCCTTGTTTTCGGTCAGCGCGGGCGTTACCGTGCGCCGCACGTCGTCGACGGCGGCAAATGCCGTAACGACCAGCGACAGCGGTGCGGTAACCGATTTCTGTTCGCCGCCATCCTGCCATACCGTCTTCATGGACAGCGAATCCTTGCCCACGGGGATGCTGACGCCGAGATCGATGCACAGCCGCGACACGGCATCGACCGTATCGTACAAGCGGGCTTCCTCGCCCGGGTGTCCGGCCGGGGCCATCCAGTTGGCGGACAGTTTGATCGCGTCGATGCGGCCAACGCTGGCGGCGGCAATATTGGTCAGCGCTTCGCCGACCGCCATGCGCCCGGACCCGGCGGCATTGAACAGCGCCGTCGGCGAACGCTCGCCCATGGCCATCGCCTCGCCGCGATAACCGTCGAAACCCATCGTCGTCACCGCCACGTCCGCCACCGGCACCTGCCAGCGGCCGACCATCTGGTCGCGCGCCGTCATGCCCCCCACCGAGCGATCGCCGATCGTGATCAGGAAAGACTTGTCGGCCACGGTCGGGTGACGCAACACGCGCATTGCCGACTCTTGCAGCGGATGGCGCGAAGCATCGAACAGGCGGCACTCGGGCTCCTGATGGGTCACATTGCGCACCATGCGCGGCGGCTTGCCCAGCAGCACGTCCAGCGGCATATCGACAGGATCGTTATCGAAATGGCTGTCATGCACGCGCAGACGACCATCATCGGTGGCGACGCCGAGCACCGCATACGGGCACCGCTCACGCTGGCACAAGGCATCGAAGCGCTCGCGATCCTGCGGCAGGATGGCGAGCACATAGCGTTCCTGCGCCTCGTTCGACCAGATCTGCAGCGGGCTCATGCCGCTCTGCTCGAGATTCACCTCGCGCAGCTGGAACACCGCGCCGCGGCCCGCATCGTTGACCAGTTCCGGGAACGCATTGGACAGACCGCCGGCACCCACGTCGTGAATCGACACAATGGGATTGTTCTCGCCCATCTGCCAGCAACGGTCGATCACCTCCTGGCACCGGCGCTGGATTTCGGGGTTGCCGCGCTGCACCGAATCGAAATCGAGATTTTCGCTGTTGGCACCGGTATCCATGCTCGATGCCGCCCCGCCTCCCAGACCGATCAGCAGGCCGGGACCGCCCAACTGCACCAGCAGTGCGCCTTCGGGAATCACATCTTTCTTAAGCTGCCGGCCCTGGATGTTGCCCATGCCGCCGGCGATCATGATCGGCTTGTGGTAACCGCGCATCTCGCCGTCGACCATGTGCTCGAAAGTGCGGAAATACCCGGCCAGATTCGGGCGGCCGAATTCGTTGTTGAAGGCGGCGCCGCCGATAGGGCCTTCCAGCATGATCTGCAGCGGCGACGCGATGCGGCCCGGCCGACCGTATTCGGCGCGATCGGCGCTGAAGACCTCCCACGGCTGGACAAAACCCGGGATATTCAGGTTGGATACGGTGAACCCGGTCAGGCCTGCCTTGGGCCGCGAACCGCGGCCGGTGGCGCCTTCGTCGCGGATTTCGCCACCGGAGCCGGTGGCGGCGCCGGCAAAGGGCGAAATCGCGGTCGGGTGATTATGCGTCTCCACCTTCATCAGGATATGCGTCGGCTCGCTGTGGAAGGCGTAACGGTGGCTGTCGCTCTCGGGGTAGAAACGACCGATGGTCGCCCCCTCGATCACCGAGGCGTTATCGTCGTAGGCGACCAGGGTGCCTTGCGGGTGCGCCTTGTGCGTGGCGCGGATCATGCCGAACAGCGAGCTGTCGCGCTCGCTGCCGTCGACGATGAATCGGGCATTAAAAATCTTGTGGCGACAATGTTCGGAGTTGGCCTGCGCAAACATCATCAGTTCGACATCGCTGGGATTGCGCCCCATACGCGTAAAACTGGCAAGCAGATACTCGATTTCGTCTTCGGACAGCGCCAGACCAAGGGTCGTATTGGCCGTCTCCAGTGCGGCGCGACCGCCTTCGAGGATATCGACCGTGGCCAGACTCGCGGGGGCGAGATGCGAAAACAACCGTTCGGCGTCGTCCAGAGAAGACATCACCGTCTCGGTCATGCGATCGCACAGCAGCGCCGACAGGCGGCGCCGCTCGTCCGGAGAAAGCGGCGTCGAACGGCTGACCCAGTAGGCCGTGCCGCGCTCGATGCGCTCGATGCCGGGAAGGCCGCAGTGGCGGGCGATATCGCTGGCCTTGGACGCCCACGGCGACAAGGTTCCGAGCCGCGGCGTCACCAGGAACAACTCGCCTTGCGGCGCCGGCACGGCGGGCGCCTCGCCATACGTCAGCAACCGCGCCAGGATGTCTTCCTCTCCCGTGCTCAGCGGCGCAGCGCTCTCGACAAAGTGCCAGAATTCGGCGACCAGGGAGAGCCCGCCGAGGCCGGCGTCGTTTGCTGCGGCAAGGAGTTTTTCCAATCGGAACTGTGACAGGGCAACACCGCCCCGCAGCTTGAGAACGTGAGACATTCAGCACCCGCGACAAAAGTATCAGGAAAGCGCGTCATAATACAGGAAAACCGCTTCAATTTTAAGACGCGCCCGTATTCCGTGCGTAACAAATCAGTTATCCTGATCCGGCAGTGCCCTGTAAACCTTACCGGCATTCCGCCACACTCGCTAGGAGCCCAGCATGAAAAAGATCGAAGCCGTCATCAAGCCATTCAAACTCGATCAGGTGCGGGAAGCCCTGTCGGACATAGGCGTCAATGGACTCACCGTCACCGAGGTCAAAGGCTTCGGCCGACAGAAGGGACATACCGAACTGTATCGCGGCGCCGAATATGTCGTCGACTTCCTGCCTAAGGTAAAGGTCGAAGTCGTGCTGGCCGACGATCAGGTCGAGCGCGCGATCGAAACCATCATCGCCGCCGCACGCACCGGAAAAATCGGGGATGGCAAGATTTTTGTCACCCCGGTCGAGCAGGTGGTCCGCATCCGCACCGGCGAGACCGACGAAGCCGCCATCTAAACAAAAACGCCGCCCTTCGGGGCGGCGTCGCAGTCGGATCGCTGACTCGCGTCAGTTCCAGAACTTCCACCACGGCAAGCTTTCCACAGTCCACGGCCGGTTCAGATAGGCACTCTTCGGATAGTTCAGCGCGAGCACGCGGCGGGAGTCGTCCGACAGTTTGATCATGCCCAGTTCGTGATAGGCCGACGTCATCAAGGCCAGCGCTTCTTCCGGGTAGCGCGTATTCGGATAGTCGCGCAAGACGGCCTGGGCGCGATTGGCAGCCGCGATGTAATCGCCGCGCTTCATGTAGTAACGCGCCACGTGCATTTCGTGCCCGCCCATGGCGGTGACCAGCTCAAGCAGTTTGGCCTTGGCATCGTCGTAGTATTTGCTGTCGGGGAAACGGCGAACCAGTTCGCTAAAGGCGAGAAAGGATTCGCGCTGCGCCTTCGGGTCGCGTTCGCTCATGTCCTGGCCGCCCCACTTCGCCAGCGCGCCGCCGTTGCCGTCGTTGAAGTAGACCAGACCTTTGAGGTAGTAGATGTAGTCGATGTTCGGATGCGTGGGGTGCAGCTTGATGAAACGATCACAAGCCGCCACCGCCAATTCCGGCTCATTGTCCCGATATTCGGTGTAGGCGATGTCCATCTGCGCCTGCTGCGCGTATCGGCCATAGGGGAAACGGGCCTCCAGCGTTTCGTAGAGCTTGACAGCACGGGTATAATTACCGCTGTTCAACTCATCATGGGCTTCTGCATACAGCCGCTCCACGGTCCAACCACGCGTTTCGTCGTAGGTGTCCGGGGTGGCGCAGGCGGATAGTCCAAGCACAACCAGCATTGCAACCACGTATCTTTTCATGACCGATCCTTATTTTGATTCCGAGGATTATAGCGACATCTCGGAAAACGAGATATCCACTCCTCACGAGTTGGACATCCCCCTGTCTTTGGGCAGCGAACGGCTCGACGCCGCGCTGGCCCGGCTGCTGCCCGAATTTTCGCGCAGCCGCCTTGCCCAATGGATCCGCGACGGACATGTTCTCGTCGACGGCAAACCCGCCCAACCCAAGCTCAGACTGCAGGGCGGCGAAAAGCTCAAGGTCGACGCCATCACCGGCAACGAACAGATGGCGTTCGAACCCGAGGCGATGGACCTGCCGATTATCTACGAAGATGAGCACATCCTGGTAGTCAACAAACCGGCCGGGCTGGTCGTGCACCCGGCGGCAGGCAACTGGAGCGGCACCCTGCTCAACGGCTTGCTGCACCACTGCCCCGCACTCGGACAGCTGCCGCGCGCCGGCATCGTACACCGGCTCGACAAGGATACCAGCGGTTTGATGGTCGTCGCCAAAACCTTGCCCGCCCAGACCGAGCTTGTCCGCCAGTTGCAGGCGCGGACCGTCAGCCGGATCTACCGCGCGGTGGCCGATGGCGTGGTGCCCTTCGACGGCACCATCGACGCCAACATCGGCCGCGATCCGCGCAACCGCCTGCGCATGGCGGTGCTCAAGTTTGGCGGCAAGCCGGCGATCACCCACCTGCGGGTACTCGAACGCTACGCGAGCCACAGCTATATCGAGTGCAGGCTTGAAACCGGGCGCACCCACCAGATCCGCGTCCACATGCGCGAAGCAAACCATCCGCTGGCCGGCGATTCACTTTACGGCAAGCTGCGCGCCAATGCCATGCCCGAGAACGTGCTGACAGCCATCCGCCAGTTGAACCGGCAAGCGCTGCACGCCTATCGCCTGTCGCTCAGGCACCCGGCCAGCGGCGAAGAAATGAGCTGGTGCGCGCGCCTGCCGGACGATATGCGCACGCTGTTGTCCGCCCTGCGCGGCGACGCGCCCGAACGCGCCTATGTCGCGGGCGAGGTCGGCCCGGACGAGGACGACGACGACTGGAACGACGACGATTTCGACGTCGAGGTGCATTATGTCCGCGATTGAGGCGTTTCAGGCCGACTGGCCGGCTCCCGCGCGCGTCCGCACCCTGATCACCACGCGCGCAGGCGGCGTCAGCGCCGCCCCCTACGCCAGCCTCAACCTCGGCGACCACGTCGGCGACGACCCGCTCTGCGTCGCCGCCAACCGCGCCCGCCTCGCAGAGCGCCTGCCGGCGCCGCCGCTGTGGCTCAAGCAGACACACGGCACCACCGTGGCCGATGCCGATCTCGACCATGAGAGCGCGCCCGACGCCGATGGCGTCGTCGCACGCCGCGCCGGCCGCGTTTGCGCGATCATGACGGCAGACTGCCTGCCGCTATTGCTCTGCGACCGCTCGGGCAGCATCGTTGCCGGCGCCCACGCCGGCTGGCGCGGGCTGTGCGAAGGCGTGATCGAGGCAACCGTCGCCGCGATGGAGCGTCCGACCGGCGAAATCATGGTCTGGCTCGGTCCGGCCATCGGCCCCGACGCCTTCGAAGTCGGCGCCGAAGTCCGTGCGGCCTTTGTGGAACGCGACCCGGCCTGCGCGGTCGCGTTCACCGCCATCGGCGCGGACAAGTATCTGGCCGACATCTACCGGCTTGCGCGCCTGCGCCTGGCGGCACTGGGCATCGAGGCGGTATGGGGCGGCGACAGCTGCACCGTTATCGAGCGCAACCGTTTCTTTTCCTACCGCCGCGATGGTCGTACCGGACGGATGGCCAGCCTGATCTGGCTGGCCGACTGAGGGCGGGCGGCCCATGCGGGCCGCCCCTGTTGCGCCGAAGACTCACCCCTCTGCACCGCCGCTGCGGCACCCGACATCCCCATGCAATTTTATATTGTGTCAAGACTTGCCCTCGCACGACTTCACCCCTAGAATTTGTCCCGAATTGCAATAACAACAATAGATGTTGTGGTCACCCATGCCATCACTGCACTAATGGATTGCACCCATGCACCGTTCGCGGGCAAGGGAATGCCGTAAAAACGAAGAGGAAACCATGTCCCAGAACCATCCCGCAGGGCTGTCCGCCGGCATCACGACGAGCGACGTCACCCACTACCAGACCATTCGCCGCAACGGCGCGGTTGTGGCATTCGAACCCGCCAAAATTTCGGTCGCCATGTCCAAGGCCTTCCTCGCCCTGGCGGGACAGCAGGGCACCGTCAGCACCAGCATCCGCGACAAGGTCGCCCAGCTGACCGAGCAGGTCGTCGGCGCATTGATGCGACGCAAACCGGCCGGCGGGGCGATCCACATCGAAGAAATCCAGGACCAGGTCGAACTGTGCCTGATGCGCGCCGGCGAACATGACGTGGCGCGAGCCTACGTGCTCTATCGCGAGCAGCGCAGCCGCGAACGCGCGGCGCGCGGCGAAGAACTCGCACGCACCGACCTTCACATCCGCGGCAAGGACGGCGCGCTGCGGCTCCTCGACGTCGCCCGCCTGCGCGCCCGGATCGCCTCGGCCTGCCAGGCCCTGCCCGGCACCGATGTCGACGCCATCCTCGGCGAAACACTGAAAAACATCTACGACGGCGTCCCGGTCGAAGAATTGAACAAGTCGGCCATCCTGGCCGCGCGCGCGATGATAGAACAGGATCCGGCCTACGACTATGTGACCGCTCGCCTGCTGCTCGACAATGTGCGCCTGGAAATCCTCGGCGAGGACGTCAGCCACGAGGAAATGGCGACCTGCTACGCGCGCCACTTCGCCGACTACGTCAAAAAGGGCATCGCCGCCGAACTGCTCGACGAACGACTTGGCGAATACGATCTCGCCCGCCTTGGCGCCGCGCTCGACGCCAGCCGCGACCTGCAGTTCGGCTATATCGGCCTGCAGACGCTGTACGACCGCTATTTTCTGCACATCGACGGCCAGCGCATCGAATTGCCGCAAGCGTTTTTCATGCGCGTGGCCATGGGCCTCGCCCTGGACGAAGTCGACCGCGAGACCCGTGCCATCGAGTTCTACGCACTGCTATCCTCCTTCGACTTCATGTCGTCGACCCCGACACTATTCAACGCCGGAACGCGTCGCAGCCAGCTGTCTAGCTGCTATCTGACGACCATTGCCGACGATCTCGACGGCATCTACGAAGGCATCAAGGAAAACGCCCTGCTGTCCAAGTTTGCGGGCGGCCTCGGCAACGACTGGACCCCGGTGCGCGCGATGGGCTCGCATATCAAGGGCACCAACGGCAAATCGCAAGGCGTCGTCCCCTTCCTCAAGGTCGTCAACGACACCGCCGTCGCAGTCAACCAGGGCGGCAAGCGCAAGGGCGCGGTCTGCGCCTACCTGGAAACCTGGCACGCCGACATCGAAGAGTTTCTCGAGCTGCGCAAGAACACCGGCGACGACCGCCGCCGCACGCACGACATGAACACCGCCAACTGGATTCCGGACCTGTTCATGAAACGGGTGATGGAAGGCGGCGACTGGACCCTGTTCTCGCCGTCCGAGTGCCCCGACCTGCACGACCTCTACGGTGCCGCCTTCGAGAAGCGCTACCGCGAATACGAGGCGATGGCCGAGCGCGGAGAAATGGCCGTCAGCAAGCGCCTGCCCGCTCTCAGCCTGTGGCGTAAGATGCTGACCATGCTGTTCGAAACCGGGCACCCGTGGATCACGTTCAAGGACCCGTGCAACATCCGCAGCCCGCAGAATCATATCGGCGTCGTGCACAGCTCGAACCTGTGCACCGAGATCACGCTGAACACCAATGCCGACGAAATCGCAGTCTGCAACCTGGGCTCCGTCAACCTCGCGCGCCACATGAAGGACGGGCAACTCGACGGCGCAAAACTCGGCCGCACCGTGCGCACGGCGATGCGCATGCTCGACAATGTGATCGATATCAATTTCTACCCGGTGAAGAAGGCGCGCAACTCCAACCTCAAGCACCGCCCGGTAGGGCTCGGCATCATGGGCTTCCAGGACTGCCTGCACCAGATGCGCGTCGCCTACGGCTCGCAAGAAGCCGTCGAGTTCGCCGACATCTCGATGGAACAGGTCGCCTACCACGCTTATTGGGCGTCGACCGAGCTGGCCGCCGAGCGCGGGCGCTACCCCTCGTACAAGGGCAGTCTGTGGGATCGCGGAATTCTGCCGCACGACAGCATCAACCTGCTGGCGGCGGAACGCGGCGGCTACCTGGACATCGACCGCAGCGAACGCCTGGACTGGGCCGCACTGCGCGAGCGCGTACGCACTCACGGCATGCGCAACTCGAACTGCCTGGCCATCGCACCGACAGCCACCATCGCCAACATCGTCGGCGTCTCGGCGTCGATCGAGCCGACGTTCCAGAACCTGTTCGTCAAATCCAATCTGTCGGGCGAGTTCACCATCAGCAACGAATACCTGGTGCGCGACCTGAAGAAACTCGGCATCTGGGACGAAGTGATGGTGTCCGATCTCAAATACTTCGATGGCAATCTTGCGCGCATCGACCGGGTGCCGGCCGAATTGAAGGCCATATACGCGACCGCCTTCGAACTGGATCCGATGTGGCTGGTCGAGTGCGCATCGCGTCGACAAAAGTGGATAGACCAGGCGCAGTCGCTGAATCTGTACATGGCAGGCGCATCGGGCAAGAAGCTGGACGAGCTGTACAAATTTGCCTGGACGCGCGGCCTGAAAACCAGCTACTACCTGCGCACGCTGGCGGCGTCCAATGCCGAAAAATCGACCGGACGCGGCGGCGAACTCAACGCCGTACCGGTGGCGGAAGCCGCGGCAGCGGCCGAAGCTGGCATCCCGGCCACCGACGCCCGCTTCTGCAGCATCGACAACCCCGATTGCGAAGCCTGCCAGTAAGGCAGCCCGCCATCCCCAACCCCCGAGGAAAGACCATGAGCGCCAGCGTGTATTGCTCTCTCAATGCCATACAGCCTTTGCCGCGCGGCGATAGCCCGCCGCGCGCGTCGGCGCCCGTGCTCATCCTCCGTCAGACCGCCGTCGTGCCGGGCGCCTTGCGCGCGCGCGCCGACGCGGCGGTCGAGACGCGTGAAACCGAATCCGCACCGTCCTGAACGGACGCCCCTACCGGAGCCTTAGCCCCATGCTGAATTTCGAAGATCCGCGCGCCGAAGTCGCCGCGGACGCCACCGAGTCCCGCGTCAACGTGGCAGACAAGCGCATCATCAACGGCCAGACCGACGTCAACCAGCTGGTCCCGTTCAAATACAAATGGGCCTGGGAAAAATACTTGTCGCAGTGCGCAAACCACTGGATGCCGCAAGAAGTGAATATGCAGCGCGACATCGAGCAATGGAAGACCGGCCAGCTCAGCGAGGACGAGATGCGCCTGGTCAAGCGCAACCTCGGCTTTTTCGTCACCGCCGACAGCCTGGCCGCCAACAACATCGTCCTCGGCACCTACCGTCAGATCACCGCCCCCGAATGCCGCCAGTTCCTGCTGCGCCAGGCCTTCGACGAAGCGATCCACACCCACGCCTACCAGTACATCGTGGAAAGCCTGGGCCTGGATGAGGGCGAAGTGTTCAACGCCTACAACGAGATCAAGTCGATCCGCGACAAGGATGCCTTCCTGATCCCCTTCATCAACGTGCTGACCGATCCGCAGTTCAAGACCGGCACCACCGAGACCGACCAGACCCTGCTGCGCTCGCTGATCGTGTTCGCCTGCATCATGGAAGGCCTGTTCTTCTACGTCGGCTTCGTGCAGATTCTGGCGCTGGGCCGCCAGAACAAGATGACCGGCGCCGCCGAGCAGTACCAGTACATCCTGCGCGACGAGTCCATGCACTGCAATTTCGGCATCGACCTGATCAATACCGTCAAGCTGGAAAACCCGCAGCTGTGGACCGACGCCTTCAAGGCCGAGATCACCGACCTGTTCAGCCATGCCGTCGAGCTCGAATATGCCTACGCCGAGGACACCATGCCGCGCGGCGTGCTCGGTCTGAATGCCGCCATGTTCAAGGAGTATCTGCGCTTCATCGCCAATCGCCGCATGCAGCAGATCGGACTTGACCCGCTCTTTCCCGGCGTCGACAATCCCTTCCCGTGGATGAGCGAGATGATAGATCTGAAGAAGGAAAAGAACTTCTTCGAAACCCGCGTCACCGAATACCAGACCGGCGGGGCCCTGAGTTGGGATTGATGGCTGCCGGAACCCGGAAAACTTGAAATCTTGCAACCAACGTTTGCGGGTTTCCATAGCCCGAGCAAGCAAAGGCCCTGCGCTGCAGGGCCTTTGTCATGCCCGCGGACGGCGAGCGTTGATACGCCCGTCGCGCGCCGTGCTCCTTTAGCGAATCCCATTGCCCCGGGCCCGGTGATGTGACTGAATTTATTAGCGCCGCCATGACGGCACACAGAACGAATCGCCTGTTGCTCGCCCTGCTGCTGCTCGGGCTGAGTGTATGGGCGGGATGCGCAGTGGCTGCCGGCAAAGGACTGGACGTCGGCCAGCTCGGGGAAAAGCCGGTTTCGCTTACGGAGTACTTCGCCGTTCTGGAAGACCCGAAAGCCGCCCTGTCTTTGCTTGATGTGCAAAAGCCGGAAATCGCATCGCGGTTCAAGGCCGAGCCCGCGTCAGCATCGGGCGTCGACTTTGGCGACTCGTGTTCGGCTTTCTGGCTACGACTGACACTGCGCAACAACGCCAGTCATTCCACGGAAAGCGTTATCGACTTTGGAAAATCAAAGATCGGCACCGTCGTTTTTTATTATGAAGATGAAAACGGGGTGTCGCGCAGCGTCACGACCGGCATATCGCTGCCATTTGAAACACGTCCCTACAACCATCGAAATCTGGTCTTTCCGGTAACGCTGGCCGCGCACCGCGCCCAGACGTATTATTTTCGGCTTCAGAGTGCCGACCCGGTTCGAATCCCCGTACGCATGCGCATTTTGACGTCGACAGCGTTCCATGAGTACGAGGTAAGGGACTACCTTGGCCACGCCTGGTTTTTCGGCATGGCATGCGCGATGATTGTTTTCAATCTGCTGCTCGCGCTGATCCTCCGCGACACGGTCTATTTGCAGTATGTCGGCTTCGTCTTCTGCGTGACGCTCCAGGCGGCGGCCGAAACGGGGATGGGGTTTCAATTTTTATGGCGGGACTCGCCTCGTGCAGACTTTCTGGCTATGCCTGCGCTGGTGCTGTCATCGCACCTGGCCCTGATTTCTCTCCTGCGGCGCATGGTCGATACGGCCAGGATCATGCCACGCTATGACCGCGTGCTCGTAGTCATCTGGTATATCCATTTTTTCGTGCTGATTGCCGTCGTCTGTTCCTATCGGATTTTCGGCCTGTTCAACCTGCTGGTGCCTGTCGTGATGACGGCAGCGCTCGTGGCCGCCTTGCTGGGCATCCTCAAAAAGGAGCGCGGCGCGATTTATTTTCTTGCGGCATTCATCGGCCCCATTGCCGGGGCGATCGTGAATAGCTCCCATGCTTCCGGCCTCATGCCGATAGACATTCCGCCAGAGACCCTGACCGAGGGAGGGGCCGTCTTCGAGATGATAATGCTGGCCTTTGCCTTAGCCGATCGATACAAGCAGTTTCGTCAGGAAAAAGACCGCGCTCAGAGAGAAACGATCGAAGCCCAGGCACAACTGAATTCGAATCTGGAATGGCTGGTCGAAATACGCACGAAAGAATTATCCGAGAGCAACAAAAAACTGGAACACCTGTCTGTGACCGACAAGCTGACGGGGCTCAGTAACCGATTGAAACTGGAACAGGTCATCGAGGATGAGTTGAATCGAAGTCGGCACCATTCCAGCCTCTTTTCGCTGGTGCTTATCGACATAGACGCGTTCAAGTCGGTCAACGACACCTACGGACATCCGATCGGAGATCAGGTGCTGATCGAAGTCGCCCGTCTTTTGCTTGAAGGGGTGCGCGAGGCGGATTGTGTCGGCCGCTGGGGAGGTGAAGAGTACCTGATCATATGCCCGGACATGGATGCCGGAGAAGCGGCGGCATTGGCCGAGACATTGCGGCGGAAAATTGACGCGCATGCCTTTGCTGTCGTCGGAAACAAGACCTTGAGTTTTGGCGTATCCGGCTACAGGAACGGGGACACCCCTGCCCGTATCATGAAACGGGCGGACGATGCTCTCTATCGGGCCAAAAAAAATGGGCGAAACCGGGTCGAGTCAGTATGATCCCTTCAACCGCGGAGGTTTTCGGGCATGAAAATGAGGCCCGCCCGCTACCCCATTCATTCAACCGTAGGGAACGTGCGCCTTCAGCGAACACCGCCAGCGCCATTTCGACAGAGCATGCCCCCTCTTGTTGCCGCCGACCGAGACCGGCGATGGCAATGGATGCCCGGACACGCATGAGCGGCTTGGCACGGGAGTCATGGACAGGCGGCGCCGGCTCTGGGTGCCGGCCCAATGAACACCGGCGTTGAGGCGCAGGCCTCCATACATGCAAGGGATTTCGATTCATGCCGGACCAATCGCCAGCAGCCCTTATCCAAAAGCAGCTCGATGCATACAACGCCAGGGATATTGAAGCCTGGCTGGCGACGTATGCTCCGGATGCCGAGCACTACACCCTTCATGGAGAACGCTTTGCGCGCGGGCATGGCGAAATGCGTTCGCGCATGATGACCCGCTTTTCCGAGCCCGACCTTGAGGCAAGGCTGATGAACAGAACGGTCATGGGTTCCATTGTCGTCGACCTCGAACTCGTCACCCGCAATTTCCCGGAGGGGCGCGGGACAATCGAGATGCTTTGCGTGTACGAGACGCGCGATGGACTCATACAAAAAGCCTCGTTCGCAACCGGGCAGATCACCCTTGCTCAAAACTGAAAGCCGGCAGTCGCCCCTCTATTGCGCCCGCACGGCCGGGTAGTGATGCGCCCCCGCCTTCATCGCGAAAACGGTTTGGCCGCACAAGGCGCAGAAGGACATCGGGACAGCGGCTATGCCAGGGGCAAATAGATATCCGTGACCAGCTCGGCCTCCGGGGTTGCCGGCAGCAGATTGAGGTAATGAAAGAACAGCGGATAGTCCCGTAACTCTTCGCCGCTAGCGGGCAGCCAGTCACGGTAAAGCGGATAGATGCTCTCCGCGATGCGGGAGTGAGAACCGAGATGGCGAACTCGGGCACAACGCCCGCCCGGGATGTTTTTTTCAATTATTCCGTATGCATTATCCGGGATCGTTTCCCTGATTTCACCGGCAATGTCGAAACGAAATAGAGAGGGTTCGGTCGTATCCGGATTGTCATACACGATACCGAATGTACGGCGACTATCCTTGGGTGACAAACCCGTCTCCTTTCGCCATTCGATAAAGCATCCAATCGCGGCATTAAGCTGCTCCACCGGACCGCGATGTTCTTTCACGGCGATGCGGGTGGTTTCGAAATCAACGAGATCGACGTTCACAACAGTATTCCTTTCAGGCAAGCGAAATTGGTAAACAGCGTGCCAACGACTCCAGTCGGGGTTTTTTCTGAACTCCGAAGGCGACTGGCCAAAACTGTGGCGAAATGCGCGGGCAAACGATTCCGGCGTTTCAAAACCGGCATTCAACGCGATGTCGACAATCTTCACCTTCGGATCGAACGCAATGCGATACGACGCCTGTTTCAATCTGAGCAGTACGATGTAGCGCGCGACGTTGATGCCGATGTAGTCGGCAAACTGGCGATGAAAATGGAATTTGGAAAAATGGGCGACCTGGCAAAGCTGTGCGACACTTAACGGATCGTCGAGGTGTCGCTCTATATAATCGAGCACCTTGTTGAATCGCTTGGCGTACGCACTTTGCTTGCTTTCGTTCATCTTCACTCCCTGTTTCACACGCCGTACTATGCGCGAAAGACGCCCCCGGATCCTGTCGGAAATTGCGGCATTCTCGACATGACAAAAAAAAGCGGCTCGAAATTCAGGCGGGCGGCCAGCCTTTTTCCATGACAGCGCAGCCTGCAGCCCGGCATCGACCGCGAATGAAAGCCCGGCGGGAGCGCCGCGCACGAGGAGCAGAGAAATGCTGAGCGGATAGCGGGCGCAGACCGACCCGCTACCGGACTCGGACTGCGCGGCAGGCCTGACGGATGAGAAGGCAGAGGCGGCTGCCATCTTCGCTATAAATAATATCCAGAATATGCAACTTTGCATTCATTAGCGTGTCTTTACTCAAACAGCCGTCCAAGACAGAAAACACCGGGAAGCCTTGCAATGAAACAATCCAGCCTGATCGCCAGCGTACTCGTCGGCGGCGCACTAGCCGGCGCAGCCGGCGTTGTCCTCGTCCAGAAGTTGAAATCGGCGCCATCGGCCCCGACGCAGGCAACGAGCAGCGCGCCGCAAGCGCTCGCCGCATCCGTGCCCAGCGTCGCCTCCGCCGCCCCCGTCGTGCCGGCGAGTGCCCCGGCGCTCGCCGCGGCACCGCAAACGGCCGCGGCGTCCTCGTCGCCGACCGGCGCACCGGCGCCGGTTCATTCCCGTCATGCCAGGATAATGAGCGTGGTTCCGATCAAGGAGACCTCCACCGAAACCAGGCAGGTCTGCCATCAGGAACAGTATCAGCAGCAGGCGCCGGTACAGGACAGCAACCGCGTCACCGGCTCCGTAGTCGGCGGCGTGCTCGGCGGCGTGCTCGGACATCAGGTCGGCGGCGGCAATGGCAAGACGGCGGCAACCGTCGTCGGCGCACTGGCGGGAGGCTATGCCGGCAATCATGTACAGCAGAATCTGCAACAGCGCGACCAGGTCACCGGCACACGCACGATCTGCCACAATGAGGACGTCCCCATCCAGAAAATCGTCGGCTACACGGTCCGCTATTCGCTGGACGGCAAAATAGGCACCGTCCGCAAGGATCACAAACCCAAGGGCAAAACGCTGCCGGCCCGCGACGGCGAACTCCTCTGAGCCGTCGCGTCGCGAGGATGGGGCCGCTCGCAGTGCGCTACGCGTCAAGCGAAGCGCACTGCGCCCTGGCCATGCGGAACAGGAAGGATGACAAGTGATCGATGTCGTTCAAAACCCGGCCCATCGCCTTGACTGCCGGCTCCCGCCCTCCCGATCGTCTTCTTCTTGATGGACATCCACTCCCCGTCCGCCAGAACCGATGCCCGCTGACGGGCGGACGGTCGCTCGCATGGCCGTCATCGCGACACACTGCGAGACCGCTGCATCTGTTGCCCCATGCCCGATCGTCTTACAGACCTTCGGGCTGTTCTGTATCGGGCAAGCGATGCACTCCATCGGGCGCAAGGGCGACCGCCTCCGTGGCAACATGAACCATCAAGCCGGTCTGGCCGGGGGCGACGGCGGCGGCCAGGGTGTGAAGGTCGGGGTAGTCGCCCCCATTTTGACGCCGGAAGGGGATGGGCTCGTCATCGAACAAGCGCTCGACACGCGAGCGCCAGACTGATTTGGCCTCTTCCACTCCGGCGGCCGTCAGGCGTCCCGTTCCGTAGACCGCATGAACGGGCAGCATGTCCATGCCGGCGAAAAAGAAAGTTCCGTGCATGACGGGAAACAGCAGTTGGTCCAGCGGCCCGTTGATGCCGCGTGGCGAATAATCGGCGGCCGGACCACCCACCATCACGGACAGCAACGCTCTTTTACCCTTTAGAATGCCATCGCCGTAGCGATAACGATTACCTTCCCTCCGGTAACCATAGGCAAACCCATACGCGAACACGCGATCCACCCACCCCTTGAGGATGGCCGGCATGCCGAACCACCAAAGCGGGAACATGACGATCACCGCATCGGCCGCGAGCAGCTTCTGCTGCTCATGGGCGACATCGGCCGTCTGCCGTCCGCTTGCGTATGCCTGCCCCGACTCTTCGACGAAGGACAAGCGCCGCGAATCGACCCGATGTGGAAAATCCAGCTCATCGTACACGGCCTTCCATCGCATGCCGTACAGATCGGACACGATGACTTCATGCCCCCGCTCGCGAAGAACCTGCATCGCCAGCGCCTGAAACTGGCAGGTCAAAGAGCTCGGCTCCGGCTGGGCATGGACGATCAACACTGTTTTTTTCTTCACGCTTGCCTTCCTCCCGGGTTGGACGCGCGCCCCCCGCGGGTCGCGCGTCTCCGGCACCGCCTCTTCACGCAGACGCAAGGACCGGAAGCGGACAGTGTCATATCGCTGCATCCATAAGTGAAATCGCCGTATTTATTTGTTAGTATTCACCGGATGGATAGCATGCGCATGGACCTCAATCTGCTGCTGACGCTGGAGGCATTGCTGCAGGAGCAAAATGTCACGAAGGCGGCTGCCCGCCTCCACCTGAGCCAACCGGCGGTCAGCGCCCAACTCGCCCGCCTGCGGACCCTGTTCGACGACCCGTTGCTCATTCCAGCTCATCGCGGGATGACGGCGACGGCCAAGGCGCTTCAGTTGCAAGAGCCGCTGCATCAAGCGCTGAATAACGTTCGCGCCACGCTCTCGACCCATCGCGACTTTGAACCGGCCACCGCCGCCTTGACGGTGGGCATATGCTGCAGCGACTATTTACAGGCCGCCCTGGCCCTGCCGCTGGCAAAGACGCTGCGCCGCACGGCCCCCGGGGTGCGTATCGCTCTACGCAATATGGACCCGACGCAACTGGCGGACCGGATGGAGCACGGCGATGTCGACCTTGCCTTGATGACGCCACAGGACGCCCCGCCCGGACTGCATGCCCGCCATCTGTTTGACGAACGCTACGTGCTGATAGGGCGACGCGATCATCCGCAGCTACGCGACGGGATCAGCATGGAAGACTATGCCCGGCTGGAACATATCGTCGTTTCCTTGAGCGGAGGCGGCTTCCTGACCCCGGTCGACACGACGCTGGCCAAGTTCGGCTACACGCGCAATGTGGTGCTGTCCGCCGCCTCCTTCCTGATGGTCCCCGAGATGGTTTCCCGCTCCGACTTCGTCGCGCTGGTGCCGCGACGTCTGGTACGCGATCGGAGCGATGCATTCAAACAGCTGGAAGCCCCGGTCCCGGTAGCAGGGTTTGCCGTGGCAATGCTGTGGCACGATCGCACGCATGGACATCCGGGGCAGCGCTGGATACGCGAGACACTGGCCGGGCTCGCGGCGGCCCCCTGAGCCTGGCCGCCCTCGAGCCCGCGCCGGAGGCGGGTCACGGTTCGGGCGCAAAGAGCCGGGTCGACTGCCAGAACTGCTGCATATGCCGAACAAGAGCCCGCACCCTGCGCTGGCCGCGGCGATCCGGCAGATAGACGGCATGGACGGGCATCGCGGGCAAATGATAATCCGGCAATACCGCCAGAACCCGGCCCGACTCCAACTCGGAGCGGAACAACCAGGGTTGGGCAAAGCTGATCCCGATATCGGCGAGCACGGCCGAGCGCAAGCCGTCCGAGCTATTGCAGCGCAATGGCCCGCCGACGGGAACCGTAAACCACTGCTCGCCTTTGCGCAGCAGCCAGGCCGGCCGAGCGAGGGATTCGCTTTGATAACCGATGCAGCGGTGCTGCGACAGCTCCGTCGGCGAGACCGGAACCCCCGCCTTCTGTAAATACGCGGCCGAAGCAAACAACTGGCAGGGGATCTCTCCCATCCGGCGCGCAACCACGCCAGGCTGTTTGATCGCTCCGCAGCGAAAAGCCACATCGATGCCTTCGCGGCGCAGATCGTGGATATCATCGCTCAGCACCAGCTCGATCTGCAGCCCGGGATGCTCTTCCAGAAAACCGGCGATGCCGGGCACCAGTTCCAGCCGTCCGAACGCCGCAGGAGCGGCGACTCGCAGTACGCCGGCCAGCGCATCCCGCCCCTCGCGAAAGCGGTGCTCAAGTCCATCGATCGACTGCAGTATCGCCCGGCATTGCTCATAGTAATGCCATCCTTCCTGCGTGGGAGCGAGCTGGCGCGTACTGCGGGCAAGCAGGGTTCCACCCAGATGCTGCTCCAGCCACTGGATCTGCTTGCTCACTGTCGGCTGGGACACATTCAATTCACGCGCGACCGCCGAGAAGCTGCCGCGTTCGATGACCCTGACCAGGGTTCGCATCGCCTGCAGGGTATCCATCTGTCCTCCCATTCATTCTCATACCGAATAAGTATCATGCGGCCCTTCCCGCTTATCGGCGGAATTGAACGGCACGATACTCTTTACTCCGTTGCATCGGCAACCTTTTATCAAGGAACAGGCATGAATGACTTCGAGGGGAAAGTGGCCGTCATAACCGGCGGCAACAGCGGCATCGGTCTGGCCAGCGCCAAGCGGCTACGCCAGCAAGGGGCTCGGGTCGCCATCTGCGGGCGCGATCGCTCGAGTCTGGATTCGGCGGCAGAAGAACTGGGGGTCCTGGCGATCGAAGCGGATGTCTCCAGGCTGCCCGACATCGATCGCCTGTACGCCACCGTGGCCGACACCTACGGCAAACTGGACATTCTCTTTGCCAATGCGGGGGTCTTTCAAAGCAAACCTGTCGCCGAGGTGACAGAGTCCTTCTTCGACGGGCAGTTCGACATCAACGTCAAAGGACTGTACTTCACGGTACAGAAAGCGCTCCCTTACTTGAACGACGGCGCGAGCATCATCCTGACCAGCTCGATGGTGCATGACGCCGGCTGGCCGGGATGCAGCGTCTACGCGGCAGGCAAAGCCGCGGTTCGCTCGCTCGCCCGCAGCTTTTCGTCCGAGCTCCACGGCAGGGGCATCCGCGTAAATGCACTCGTGCCCGGCGTAACCGACACTCCCATTCTGCAATGGCAGGACCAGACCGCAGCGCAGCGCGCCGAAGGCCTCGAATCCCTGCGCGCGGGGATTCCACTGGGCCGGATCGCCAGCGCGGAAGAAATGGCTCAGGCCGTACTCTTTCTGGCGAGTCCGGCAGCGGCTTATATGCTGGGCGGCGAATTGCGGCTCGACGGCGGCATGACCCAGCTTTAGGCGCAACGGCGGGCACACTGCCGTGCGCCATTCAGGCCTGCGGCGGCAAAGCCCCCAACCAGTACTCGCGCTGCGCCGCCTCCAGCTCGAGGGCGAAATCGCCGCGGAAGACTTCCAGCCCCGGCTGTTGGAGTACATCGAGCAGCGCGGCGGGACAGTCCAGCGCCTGCCACAGGCCCAGCGTGAGCGCCCAGCTGCGCATGAGACAAGTGGTGGCGATGGCGGCGTCCACGCCCACCTTGCCCGAAAGTTGCACGCCCAGCAGGCGCAGGCCGTCGGCCAGCCCGTGTTTGAAACTCGCCATGGCCTCTTCCGGCAGATTTTTTTCCAGCACGGCATGGGTCATCGCGGCCAAGGGCAGCAGGTCGGGCTGCTGCAGCACCTGCCGCACCAGCGCACGCGGCAACTCGACGACCGGCTCGGCCGGTACCGGCCACGCCTCGATATCGTGCGCGAGGCCGGCCAGCAAGGTCGCGAAGCTATCGGCCAGCAGCGCGACGAAGATTTCTTCCTTGGTCGTGAACGAGCTGTATACCGAACCTTTCGCGACTCCGGCGCGGGCGGCGATATCGGCCACCGTGGGCAGCGTGCGCGTCTCACGGTAGATCGTGCGCGCGGTGGCGAGCAGGTGCTGACGGCGTTGCTGGCGTTCTTGTTCGCTAAGGGCAATTCTCGGCATGTCGGGTCGGCGGCGGGGATTCGTTTATCCGTACGCCCTGGCTCGCAGCCGGGGCATCATTCGACACGGCCGTGGCGTACGGCCTGTCGCTAGCGGCACGATACCGTGTCGGCGCGGCTTTGCCCAGCCCCGCCGCGCCGCGACTCCCCGCGGCACGACATCACCCTGCCCGCATTTCAGCCATTTCTCATCAACATGCCGGCCAGGGCCCGCTGGGCGCAACGCGGAGACAAGCGATTTCCGAACACGGTGAGTGCGTTCAGCCAGCCCGCCACGATAGAGCCGCGCCGCCGATGCAACGCGCGCAGGGCGATGCGCACCACCCGTGCACTGTCCATCATCGCCGCCCGCTGTTAGCGGGTGGGCTGTTGCCCGGCCACCTGCAGAAAACGGGTTGCCGTCACCCCGGGGGACACCACGGTCACGTTGACGCCGAATGCGCCGAGCTCGTTATGCAGCGCCTCGCCGAACAGAAGCACATAGGCCTTGCTCGCGCAGTAGGCCGCATAACCGGGCGTGGCCTGATACCCCCCGATGGACGCGACCAGCAAGATCTGCCCGCGCCCGCGCGCCTTCATTCCGGCAGCAAGCACATGGGTCAGCTCGGTCAGCGCGATAATATTGAGCTGTAGCATGCTACGGATGCGCTCCAGCGGCTGCTCGGAGAAATCGCCGTACAGCCCGAACCCGGCGTTATTGACCAACAGCTCGGGCTCGATGCCCTGCTCCGCCAGCCCCAGGCTCAGGGCGCGCACCGCACCGGCTGCCGCCAGATCCAGCGGAAACACGCGAACGTCACTGCCGTACTTCCGCGCGAGTTCGTCCGCCAACTCCCGCATCGGCGCTTCGCTGCGGGCGACCAGCACCAGACGGTATCCCTGTGCCGCCAGTTGACGGGAGAAATCCACGCCCAGGCCGCTGGACGCTCCGCTGACCACTGCCCATTTTCCCGATTTCATATCGACCTCCAATAAATTGACCAACGGTCATTATTTAAACATGACCGTCGGTCAAATATCAAGCAGAACCGGGCCGCGCACAAACCCCAGCCTGATCCGGGGCCGTTACCCCCTTCAGTGCGTCGACAACAGATGAAAGCCGTCCCTGTCTGGCGCCGCGGCAGGTTCGGCACCGACAAAGCTGACCCGGGCATATCCCGGACCACGGCGACACGCTTCGACCATCTCCTCGACGGCTGCCGCCTCGCCACTGAACAAGGCCTCGACGCTGCCGTCCTCGCGATTGCGCACCCAGCCCGCAAGCCCCCGGGCCGTGGCCTGCTCCAGCGTCCACCACCGGTACCCGACCCCCTGCACCCGCCCTTGTATCTCGACGCGCAAGGTCAGCGCGCCCTGCTTCCGGATAGGTTCCGTTGCCATTTTCTTTTCCGCCTCCCCAGCTCGGCACATACGAGCGATGCATCCGCTTTCCAGTGTAGCGAACGCAGACAGCAACCGTCTCGCACCGGTAAGGCGTACCCGTGCATGCGCCTCCGCCCCCTATGCTATGCTAGCCCTGTTGCCAGAATGGAAGCCCACAGACCATGCCCTATCAGGTAGACACCCACACCCACACCCTCGCCAGCACCCACGCTTTCAGCACCCTCCACGACAATATCGCCGCGGCCCGACGCAAAGGCATCCTGCTGTTCGCCACCACCGACCACGGCCCGGATCTGGACGACGCCCCCCACCCCTGGCACTTTACCAACTCGATGCTGATCCCGCGCATCGTCAATGGCGTGGCCATTCTGCGTGGAATCGAAGCCAATATCAGGGACGAGGCCGGCACGATAGACTGCGACGACAGAATGTGGGGATGCCTGGACATCGTGCTGGCGGGATTTCACGATCAAGTGTTCGAACCGCAGGACAGCGTGGTCAATACCCGGGCGCTGATCAATACCATCAGAAGCGGGCGGGTGCATGTCATCACCCACCCGGGCAACCCCAGATATCCGATCGATATCCCGGCCGTCGCTGCCGCAGCGGCGGAATGTAATGTGGCGCTGGAAATCAACAACTCGTCGTTTCACTATTCCCGCGTCGGCAGCGCGCCCAACTGTCTGGCGATCGCCCGCGCGGTTCGCGACGCAGGCGGCCTGGTCAGCCTCGGATCGGATGCCCACATCGCTTTCGGCATCGGCGAATTCGAGCAGAGTCTGCAGATTCTCGATGCCGCCGACTTTCCGGCCGAACGGGTGCTGAATCGCAGCCCGCGCGCACTGCTCGACTTTCTGGAGTCGCACGGCAAGCCGCACATAGCGGAGCTGGCCGGGTTGTAGCCGGAGCGACCCGGCAACAGCCTCAGCCCATCACGGCCGCATAGACGCGAGCCGTGGCGGCATAGCAGCTGCAGGCTGCCGCTTCGAGCCCGGTCCGGTCGAGCACGGTGAGTTCGCCGCGGTGATACTCGATCAAACCCGCGCGCTGCAAAACCCCGGCGGCCGTCGTGATGCCGACCCGCCTCACGCCGAGCATATAGGCCAGAAATTCATGCGTGACATAGAATTGGTCAGAATGGGCCCGGTCCTGGCTCATCAGCAGCCAGCGCGCGAGCCGGGGGGTGATCAAGTGAAAACGCAGACAACTCGCCGCCGAGACCAGCTGCGCCATCAATACGTAGATATAACGGTTCAACACCCGCTCCA
Source organism: Paludibacterium yongneupense DSM 18731 (assembly GCF_000422925.1). Taxonomy (GTDB): domain Bacteria; phylum Pseudomonadota; class Gammaproteobacteria; order Burkholderiales; family Chromobacteriaceae; genus Paludibacterium; species Paludibacterium yongneupense. The sequence continues at coordinate 376,496 of NZ_KE383957.1, read as the reverse complement.
ACGATGCATTCTGCGCGAGCTCCGCGAGGAACGCATCCGATCCGATACGCCATGCGGCGCCGCCTCCCTGCACCAGCACGTGCAGCGGGGCGGTTTCCACACCCAGAGCGAGTTGCACGCCGAGCATGCCTTCCGATCCGACCATTCCGACTTCGAGTCCGGGATGCCCGGGGGCCGAGGCGATCAAGGAAATAAAACTGCGGGTGGGAAAATACGCATGGCACGTTGGATTGCCATGCTCGCACAGCACGTCCGACAGAGCGAGTTCAACAGGCTCGCAGCATGAAAGAAGTCGAAGACGGTCATCGGGCGCAAGCAGCTCGATCAGGTGATTTTCAATGCGGGGCAAGGGAGCGTACTCCGGGGCATTGCGACCTCCTTGCGCCAAGGAGAGCCGACCCATGGTTGCAACAGGGTCGAGTGCCCCGGCAAGCCATGAAATCCGAGTCTACTCCACTATCGCCGTTACGCCACGCCTTTATCTTGACGGACAGATGCCCGCAGGACGTATCCGTCCTGCAGTAGAGGATCGTGCCGCCCTTGCGACACGCATGAGTATGTACGTCACCGCACAGACTCCGCGCAATGGGCGGTCCAGGCTCAGGCATCGGTCATGTTTTCCTGCCACGACCGAGATCGCGCCCAGCGGCGATTCGTGCGCCCTCCTTCATGCCCCTCACTCTCAGCCGGCGGCCCTGTGCCTCACCCGGTCAGCCCCATCGCGGTTCAACGCCGGCACCCTGCCGCACAACGACATATTCTGGAGAATCATCATGACCTTGACCCTCAACTGCACTAGATCGATACGCACTGCACTCATCATCGGCGGGCTCTGCGCCGGCTTCGGCAGCGGCAGCGCTTTTGCCGACGACGCCGCACCGGCAGCCACGAGCAGCAGCATGGCCATCGCGGTCAGCGACGCCACCATCACCACCGAACTGAAAACCCGGCTGATGCGCATGAAGGGGCTCAGCAGCACCGACATCCAGATCGTCACGACCGACGGCACCGTCGAGCTCAGCGGCACCGTCCGCAGCCCGCACGCCAAAGCGATGGCCCTGGCCGCGGCGCGCAACATCGACGGCGTCAGGCACGTCACCGACAGTCTCGCCATCTCCCCATCCCGTACGCCGGCGCGCCAGGCCGCCGCCAAGAGCGAAATGACGACAGCAGACAGCTGGATCACGTCCAAGGTAAAATCCGAACTGATGGCCGACAGTGTCACCAAGGACTTTGCCGTCAACGTTGCAACCCAGGATGGCGTCGTGACACTGGAGGCTCGGCTAGACAGCGAGGGTGCGATCAAGCGCGTCAAGGACCTGGCTGAAAGCGTCAGAGGAGTCAAATACCTCGACATCTCCGCCCTGCAACTGTCAGCGCAACAATAAGCCGGATAAAGCGGCACGATCCAGATGCGTCGGCACGAGTCAGGGCGATTCGTCGCCGGCGTCTGCCGCCTTTTCAATCGCGGCGGTTCCCGATTTCGGCCAGCGGGACCACGAACTCGTCGCCGCCCGGACGGCACACGGCGTCGGCCGCCCGCACATTGGCCAGCAGCCGGCCCGAGGCCGACTGCGGCAACGGGTCGCCGATCGCATGCCCGAGCGAGTCATTTATCCTCTCGAAGTCATCGAGATCGAGACACAGCAGCCCCTCTTGCTTGCGGTGACGCTGCCTGCGCGAGTCCGATCGCCTGCGTCAGCTTCTCCTTGAGCAGCCCCCGGTTGGGCAGGCCGGCCAGAAAGTCGTGCTGCGCCAGGCGCGTCATCTTGCGCGCAAGCACCCGCGACTCGCTGACATTCGGCCAGCGCGGCAGCGAGGATTCCAGCGCCCGTCTGCCAACACTCGCCAGCGGTCTGACAAGCGAAACGGGCCTCTCTCTTGCGTCCATTCGGTACGTTAGCGCATACAAGCGGCAGCGTAGGGACAAAAGGACAGCCCCGTCGGCAGCCTTGCCCGAGGGGGCGCTTCGGCCCTCATTGTGGTCCCGCTTGCGCTCGCGCCGGCTTTCGCGCGGACGATGGACGCGGCCATTCTTTCATCCGCGGCTCGGCCGCGGGCAAGCGTGCCGCGCGACTCTGGCCCTACCTCGCCGGACGGATTCAAGGACGACCGTGCAGACGCCGGAATGCGCTGACGACGGCGGTGTGCGCTTTGCGATAAAGACCGACCAGCACGCCGGATACGCTCAAGCTCTTGTCCGCCGACTGTCGCGCGGCACGGACACTCAGGCGGGAGCAGGCGTACCACGCCTCTTCCAATCGTCGGGCGCAGCGGACTCTGATCACTTCAGCCAGGGGACGGCTCATGATCTTTCCCACCCCCGAGGGACGGGGACGGTACGACAGGTGGCAGGGGTGGGGATGGCTTCGAATCTGGCGCGGGGGCAGCGACTTGCGCAGAATGCTGTTTTCGCTGCTGATCGCGCGTTTTGGTGGGTTTCTTCATGTGGGACGGCCCGTGTGTGGATTGCGCTGCCCGCAAAGAATCAAGACAACGCCTGAACGACTCTGGCCGTTGCCGGCCGAGCCGTCTGTACGGTAGCAGACAGCAGGCGGGCGATTCACGGCCCGGTGCTATTTTCTGTCTGGCGCAACACGCACTCGACCCGACGATTGTGACGGCGGCCGGCGGCACTCGAATTGACCGCTACCGGGTTTTCACTACCGAAAGCGTGCGTATTCAGATGGCCTGCCGGCACACCACCATCGATCAGAACGCGCTCGACCGAGTTGGCGCGTCGCTGCGACAGATCGGTATTGCCCCCCTCATCGCCGATGTTGTCACTGTAGCCATTGATCGAAATCATAAATTCCGGATGCCGCTTCAACTCGCTCGCCATCAGGCGCAGCGTGCGGAACGCGTCGGCGCTCAGTGTCGCGCGGCCGCTCCGAAACGCGATCAGGCACAGCCTCGCCTCCGGGGGAGGCTGCTGCGCCCCGAGGCTTTGGAGCCGGGCTTGCAGGCGAGCGATTTGCGCTGCGTCCTGCTCGATCTGCCGTTGCTGCAGCGCCAGGGCATCGCTTTGCTGCCGACTGGGGACACAGGAACACGCAACAAGGGCAAACACCAGCAAAGAGGACAGCGCCGGCCTTGCACGGCGAAACACAGCGGCGAACAGCGAAGGTCGTTTCATCGGCTTTTTTTCCAGGGCTACAGGGCATGAGGAGCAGCGCGTGCACGGTGCGACACGCACGGCTGATGAAGTAAAGCGTCTTAAGTGCGCTTGCAGACATACGGGGCCCGAAATTCGCCGCATGGTTGCCTTGCCGGGACGAGCAAACCCGTTCGCCCGGCATCAAGCCGGAGAAATACCATGGGCAAGCATCGCGACAAGCACCATCCGCCGAGAGCGGGCGAAGCCGTATCACCCGGGGAGCGCCTTCCGTCTGCGGAGGTGCAGCATGACACGCACCCGACAGCGCCAGCAGCGGACACTCATGATTTCGCGCCCAGGGATATCGGTCGCGAGCATGCAGGCAAAGACCATCACCGCGACCGCAAATAGGTCATCAGACCCCGGCGGCACTTCTCCGCCGCGAGAGAGGATACATCATGAGTCTCGGAACAATACTGTTGATCGTGCTATTTCTGATACTGATCGGCGTCTTGCCTGCCTGGCCGCACAGCCGGTCTTGGGGCTATATCCCCAGCGGCGGACTGGGATTGGTACTGCTCATCATGGTCGTGCTGCTGCTGACAGGCCGACTTTAGCCGCAGGCGGCGGCGAGGAGGCCCGCATCGTTCCTGCAGCTCTGTCAAGCGATGGCCGACGTGCCGCCGACATCCGCGAACACCATGGCCAGTGCAAGCGCGGCCAAGAGAAAAGACTGCTGCCTGCAGCGACGAGTCCAGGCAGAGGATGACGGGTGAAGGAGCGGGAGTCTGTGCGATAACGAACGCAGCCCCCCGGCAGTCGCTGCGGGCCGCGCAAATCGGACAACCATGAATGACATCGCCCCGGTGAAAGGAAGGAACTGAGCGCAGAGGGGCGATCAGGCCCGCCTATGCATTCAGCGCGGCCCTCCCCCGACAGGATCCCATGCCAGGCGGCGCCGCTGTTTATCGATCCGGACGATTTCACGCCGACCGCTGACCGCCGTGGACATGGCGGCGGCGGCGCATGCGCAGGGTGATGAGCACGGCCTGGGCAGCGTCAGCGGTTTTCGTTCAGGATGCGGACCAGGTCCAGCCGCGCTCTCCACGGGTCCGCAACGTCGCCGCTGTCCTGCACGCCTTGCGGTGCGATACGCATCAGATTGTCCCGCTGCGGCGTATATGGCAACCAGGCAGGCAGGTCCGCTCCATCGGGCTTGCCGCTGCTGGCGAAGTTGATCCAGTAGCGATGCATGAGGCTGGCAACGGCACGGTCGCGTGCAGTCGTCGCCGCACCGTAGCGCGCAGGCAAGGTATCGAATACGTAGGGAATCTCGCTTGCATGCACGGCCCCCGCCCATTCACCATGCATCGAATCGGCGACGTAGCCGAAACGGTATTGCCATACCGGCACGCCAAGGGCGGCGACGGTACGCGCGATGAAGCGCGGCGGTTCCAGCATGAAGGCATCGCTGGCGATCGCCTGTGCGACGTCACCGGCTGTCGCAGTGCCTGCCGGGTCGTAGGCGCGCAAAGCGGCCGCCCGGTGTGCGGCGCCCAGCGGCGCGATCGCTTGCGCGACGGAGGCCGCCGGCGGCGGGAAACCGAGATCGGCCTCGTTTGCCCCCACGATCAGCGGCACGCGGTTGAAACGGCCGCTACGATAGATATCCTGCGGCTCGCCCGTGATCAGGGTTCCGTCCACCATGGGGCCGGAGTAGCTCGCCACGCGCATCGTCGCCATATTCAGCCCGGCGACAAGGTCCGCCGCCGGCAAACGCCGCAAGGACGCGAGCGCCGCGGCATCCGTCCCGTGCACGCGTACCGATGCCGCGAAGGCCAGCCCGGCCTGTTCGGCCTGGGCGAGGGTCTGTCCCGGCACCAGATTATGCCGGCCGGACCCGGATTCGATGATGGCTTTGTGAAACAGTCCGGCGGCCAGTGGCGAGGTCAGCAGACTGCCGACGGAAAACCCTCCGGCCGACTCGCCGAACACCGTGACATTGCCCGGGTCTCCGCCGAAAGCGGCAATATTATTGCGTACCCAGCGCAAGGCCGCGAGTTGGTCCATCAGACCATAGTTGCCGAGCATTCCCTTATCCGGATTCTCGTGACTGAGCGCCGGATGGGCGAAAAACCCGAAGCGTCCCACGCGGTAGTTGAAGCTGACGAAGACAATACCGTCGCGCGCGAATTCGCTACCGGAATAAACGGCGGGCGACGAGCCGCCGTTGACGAAGCCGCCGCCATAGATCCAGACCATGACCGGGCGTTTTGCGCCCACCGCTCCCGCCGGCCGCCATACATTGACGAACAGACAGTTTTCGCTCAAAGGCGCCGTATTCGGTGCCGCATCCCCCGGAAACGGCTGCTGCATGCAATCGGCGCCATACTCCACCGCGGCGCGCACGCCCTGCCATGCCGGCACCGCCTGCGGCGCCCGCCAGCGTAATTCACCGACAGGAGGACGGGCATAGGGAATCCCCTTGAACGCCTGCACGCCTGCTTGCTGACTCCCCTGCACCGCTCCCGAATCGATGACGACGACCGGCGCTTCGGCATAAGCCGACGCGGCCGCCAGCAACAGCAACGCCGCCAGCCGGCCGGTACACCCTGATTTCATGATCGATCCCCTTGTCGCTGATTGACGCCGCCGCCGTTCGCGCCTCGCGAACGTGCACGCGCAAGACAATACGCCATTATCATTAAAACAAGGCCGGTTGACAAAGAAAGGAGGCGGCACTGCCGCCCCCTCGTGCCGGCGCCCCCTCAGATCGCGCCGAGAAAATCCATCTTGCCGATGTCCACGCCCTGATGCCGCAGAATGTTGTAAGCGGTCGTCAGGTGAAAGTAGAAATTCGGCAAGGCAAAGCCGGACAGGTAACTCTGCCCGCTAAAGGTGATCTCCTGCCCGCGCACCTTGAGGACGACCGGACGCTCTTCGCCGCCATCGATCTGCGCAGCGCTCACACTTTCCAGAAACGCGACCGTCCGGGCAATGCGCTCCTGAAGCTCCGGAAACGTGGTCTCGGTATCGGCGAAACTCGGCACCTCGATGCCAGCCAGACGCGCGGCACAGCCCTTGGCTACGTCGGAGACGCTCTGCACCTGGCGGCGCAGGGGAAACATATCGGGCGCGAGCCGGCTCTCGATGAAGACGGCGGGTTCTATTTTGCGTGCCTCGGCGTTGACTACGGCCTTATCGAGGATGGCCGCCAGATTTTTCAACCCGCGGATAAACACCGGAACGGAGGCTTGATACAGGGTAAGGGACATGCGCTGACTCCTGTTGCTAGGGGAGACCCGATCATACACCGTGTCGCCGGCTTGCACGCCACCGTACTCAGCTCCCGTTCTCGCTGTCGAGATGCGCCATCTGCGCAGCAGCGTAACGCTGGCCTGACGCCGCCCCCTTCGGCACGGCCGCTTCGATTGCGGCCAGATCGCCCGCATCCAGTTGCACATCCAGCGCCGCCAGCGCTTCTGCTAGCTGATCGCGGCGACGGGCACCGATCAACGGCATGATATCGTGCGGTCCGCGTGCCACCACCCAGGCGATCGCGATTTGCGCCACGGTCACACCGCGCGCGACGGCCACCTCGCGCAGCGCCTCGACCAGCGTCAGATTATGCTCGACATTGCCATCCAGAAAGCGTGGACTGTAGGTCCGAAAATCGCCGGGGCCGACCCCGCCCCTCTGCCAATGGCCGCTGAGCAGGCCGCGCGACAATACTCCGTAGGCCGTGATACCGACACCCAACTCGCGGCACAATGGCAGGATCTCGTCCTCTATGCCGCGCGAGATCAGCGAATACTCGATCTGGAGATCGCAAATCGGGTGCACGCTGGCAGCACGCCGAATGGTCGCGGCGCCGACTTCGGACAAGCCGACATGTCTCACATAACCGGCCGTAATCATGTCCGCAATGGCACCTACCGTCTCTTCGATCGGCACGACCGGATCAAGACGGGCGGGGCGATAGATGTCGATATGATCCACACCGAGCCGCTGCAGGCTGTAGGCGAGAAAATTCTTTACCGCGGCGGGACGACCGTCGTACAGCGACCATGCGCCGGCCGGATCGCGCATCGCACCGAATTTGACGCTGATCCGCGCCGCGTCGCGGCGCGAGGCGGGCGCTGTCTTCAGCGCCTCGGCAATCAAGAGTTCGTTATGGCCGCAGCCATAAAAATCGCCGGTGTCGAGCAAGGTGACGCCGGCTTCGAGCGCCGCATGAATCGTGGCGATACTCTCGCTGCGATCCGCGGGACCGTACATGCCGGACATGCCCATGCAGCCGAGCCCCAGAGCGGAGCCGACCGGGCCGGTCTTGCCTAATCGAAGCTGTTTCATAAACCTCCCGAAATCGATAATCCGCCAGCGATGACTAGCGGTCGATATGGATTATGAAGGGGAATCCTGTGTATGATAATCCGACCAAATATGCACGAGCCGTTCGCAAAAACGCACAATGAACTCTCCCAATCTCACGGACCTGAGCGCCTTTGTCGCCGTCAGCAGGGCACGCGGCTTCCGTCATGCGGCCTCGCTCGGCGGCGTCTCCGCATCGTCGCTGAGCGAGGCGATACGCAGGCTGGAACGGCAGCTTGGCGTCAGGCTGCTCAATCGCACGACGCGCAGCGTCACGCCGACCGAAGCCGGCCAACGGCTGCTGGAACGGCTGGGGCCCGCTTTTGCCGATATCGCGGGAGCGCTCGACGCCGTCAGCCGCTTTCGCGACGGCCCTAGCGGTACCTTGCGCCTCAACGTGCCCTCTATCGCCGCGCGCCACATCCTGCCGCATGTGGTGCCGCGTTTTCTGGCAGAACACCCCGGCATCACGCTCGAAGTCGTCAGCAGCGACACTTTTATCGACATGCTCGCCGCCGGCTTCGATGCAGGCATACGCTATGAAGAGAGAATTGAGCGCGACATGATCGCCATCCCGATAGGACCGCGCCGTCAACGCTTTGTCGCGGCGGCGGCACCATCCTATCTGGCACTACACGGCGAACCGCTTCACCCGCAAGACTTGCTGCACCACGCTTGTATCGGTCATCGTTTTGAAAGCGGCGTGAAGCCCGCGTGGGAATTCGTGCGCGGCGACCACCGCTTCAGGATAGTCCCCGGCGGTCCGCTGATCGCAGCGGCCATCGATCTCGAGGTCGAGACCGCGCGCGCGGGCCTGGGGCTGATCTATACCTTCGAAGAGTTTCTGCGTCCCGCTCTGGACGACGGCAGTCTGCGCCCCGTTCTGAGCGACTGGTGGCAAAGTTTCAGCGGTCCCTCGCTCTACTACCCGAGTCGCGCACTCATGCCCCCTCCCCTGCGGGCTTTCGTCGATTTCTTGCAGAGACAGGCCCGATGAAGCGTCACGCCCCCGTGTCTTGCCCAGCGACGGACAACGACGGCCAGACATAGCGCCAGGCCGGCGCCCGCCCGCCGCCGGGAACGGCCACCACATCGCGCTCGACCGCGACGGCGCCGAGATGATGGTAGATGTCGCGGGCGGCGCGGTTTGCCTCGAACACCCACAGCTGAATCCCTCCCGCCTCCCCTTTTTCGAGCAGGTCGGACGCCACCTCGCGCAGCAAGGCGCGGCCTATGCCCCGTCCTCGGCCTGCAGGCAGAACATGCAAATTGTCGAGCAGGGCGCCCCAGCGTGGATCGGCCCCGGGATAGACATAGGCAAAGCCTAGCGCCTCCCCGGCCGCAAAGGCCAGCACGCCGAAGGAAGCGTCGGCTTGAGCACCCGCCAGCTTGCGCTGCCACACGGCGAGGCGTTCACCGGCGATATCGCCATCGAGATAGTCGGGGCTCATGATGCCGCGATAGGCATTGCGCCAGCTCCTTGCATGCAGATCGGCCAGCAGTTCGACGTCACCGGATACGATGCGGCGATAGTCGACCGCCGCCGTGCCGGCATGTGGCGTCGTCAGTGAATTCATGGTGAATCGATCCTCCGGGTTGGCGCCGCGGGCAGCGACGGCAGATCATACTGCCTGCCGCAACGCGGCAGAGCAAGGCTCTCAGCCGAACAGATGCAGAAGTCCGCTACCGAGCAGGCTGCCGCAAATGGCCCACAACAGCAAGGCGCCCGTGCGGTGAACCCGTCCCAGACAGCCGACGAATGCCGCCATGACGCGCGGGTGCCCGACGGCACGAGCCACAGCGCAGTCCCAGGCCAGAACGGCGCAGAACATCCACGCCCCGCAAGCGATCTGCCAGGCGGTCCCCGTCGTTCGATCGAGCATGAGCGTGAACAGGGCCAGATAGAACAAGGCATTCTTCGGATTGAGCGCCCCCGACAGAAACCCGGTCAGCAACAATGCGCGATGCGTGACCCGGGCGCCGCCGGCGACGGACTCGGACCCGTGCGCTTGCGCGGCTTGCCAAAAGCGCCATCCCAGCCAGGCCAGGTAGACGCAACCGCTCCAGTACAGCACGGCGTAGGCGGCGGGCTGATCGCGCAACACGGTCAGGCCCGAAATCGCCGCCACGATGAACATGCCGTTCGCCAAGGCGACGCCGAGGCTGGCGATGGCGCCGGCACGCGCCCCCTGCACCAGCGAAGAACGGACGATCAGGAAAAAGTCGGGGCCCGGACTCAACAGAGCCAGAAAATGCGCCCCTGCGATCAGGGCAAAGCGATGCCATTCCACGTGTATCGTCTCCTTGTTGCGGGAAAGACGACAGTATCGGGGCCATCCGACGGCGGAATCTTGCAAAAAAATGCGCTCAGCCGCGGCTGAGGTCGCGGTATTGAAACGGGGTTACCGCCACCCGCTGTTTGAACGCATGCTGAAAATGGCTCTGATCGGCAAACCCGAGAGCGAGTGCGAGCTCAGCCAATCCGGCGCCCGTGCGCAGACCGGCGCGCGCGCGGTTGATGCGGCAATCGAGCTGAAAGGCATGCGGCGTCATTCCCGTGCTGGAACGGAACGCGCGAATGAAGTGATAGCGGCTGAGTCCGGCGGCGGCGGCCAGACGCTCCAGCGGCCAGACGCGCTCGCACTGGAGATCCAGGCAGTGCAACGTTGCGGAAAGCCACTCCGGCCGGCCGGGCGCGGCAACGGCGGTGGAGGCCCGCGTCAACAGGCCGCCGACAAAATCGACGAGCAGACTCTCCTTGTGTTCGTTATCCAGTGGCGAATGCAAGGCGTCGGTCAAGCGCGTCAGCCCACGGTACAGTGCCGGGCTGCGCTGCCAGGCCGGGAAAACGGCCTGTCGCCCGGGCTCGCCGTCATGGATCTCCCGCAGCAACGTCTCCACCCAGTCCGGATCCAGATAGAGCATCTGATAGCTCCATTCTTCGTCCGGCTCGGGATTACAGGAATGAACCCGCTGCGGCGCGATGAGCACGACATCGCCGGCCGCCAGCCGAACCGGCGCCGCACCTTCGACGACGAGCGTGGACGCGCCGGCATCGACGGCTCCGATGGAGAGAGTCGGATGAGTGTGGGGCCGATAGCAGGCCCGGCTGCGCCAGGCGCGGCGGGACTCGAAAAAAGGCAGTTCGGGGTCGCGCGAGAATTGCTGCGTCATGACCGTCGCCGTATGGACAAAGACGGGACGATTATGCGGTTCAATACGCCCGGCGACAATCCCGGCTGCCGCTCAGCAACACGCGCGCGCGACCGCCGCCTGCGGGCTCGGCTGGCAGTCGAACAGCCCGTAGTGGTGCGAGCGGTCGCCGACAATATCGAAATACCGCCCGAACCGGGTCTCGCTCAACATGGCTGCCGTATTGCCGCAGACGGGCACCTCCTCGCCGGCGGCAAAAACATGATCGGCATCGAGCGCGAAGCGGTCGGGGTGCTCGTCCAGCGTACCGAGATAGACCGCCCTCTGCCCGTAGTTTTCGCACCGGTCTTCCAGCTGCGTCAATTTGAAGGCGCGCACAGTCAGGGACTCGAACACCACCGCGCCGATTTGCGCTTCGATTCCGGCATTGTCTATCATCGCGCGGCGGCGGGAAACGACGCGAAAGTCGGGCCAGCCTGCCTGCGCCATCATCCGCCTGAAATCCTGATAGTAGAGCGCACCGGCCAGACATTCATTGCGCAGGACGGGGTTCGCGGACCAGGACGCCGACACCCGCCGGTCGGCGAAGACATCGGAGAACAACAACTCCCCGCCGGGTTTGAGAACACGCGCTATCTCGGCCAGAACCCGCTCTTTCTGCGGCGACAAATTGATGACGCAGTTTGAAATCACCACGTCCTGGCTCCCGTCTGCAATGCCCAGCGCCGCCAGGTCTTCCATCCGCCCCAGCCGGAAGCTCACATTCGATTCGTCGTAACCGAAACGCCAGGCCTGAAACCGGCGATGGCGCTGCGCTACCGCCAGTTGCCCCTCGCTCATGTCGACTCCGATGACCGAGCCCTGCGCGCCGACCAGCGCCGAAGCGAGATAGACATCGCGACCGCTGCCACAGCCGAGATCAAGGACACGGCAACCCTTGATAGCCGGCGGCAGCGGTGAACCGCAGCCGTAGAAGCGGCTGCGGATTTCAGGAACGATCAGGTCGAGCAGCTTTTTCCGCCTTGCGGACAGATCCTCGGGCGCACAGCAGGCCCCCGTCTGCAGCTCGTGCCTACCCTGTAATACTTCGCCGTAATAGGCGGCTATGCCGTCCTGCCCGCTGTCGCGCATGATGCTGTCTCCCACGGGCATGTTCCGCCCGCCGACTCGAGTATCAGACCGCGCCGCCAGCACAGCAACGCCTGCACGCGAACATCGCCCCGCACTGTACCAAACCGTGACAAGGACAGCGCCGAGCGCCAGGCTAGATCGACCGCGGCTGCAGTCTTGCGCGATCGCCCATCTGCAAGCCGCCGGCGAAATCGCTGACCGGCACGTATTTAGCGAGGTCGAGCGCGAGGCGCATTTCGTCCGCCGACTCAACGGAGCGCAGGGCATCCCGATCCCGATCCGCCTCGCGCAGCATCCCGGTTTGTTCGAACAGGCGCAACGCGCCTTCATTATCGTGCCGGATCGCGAGATAGACGGTATCGACCCACCCCTCTTCCCGCGCCAGCGAGAACGCATGCTCCAGCAGGCGGGCGCCGGCACCCTGGCGCTGATAGGCGCTCAGAAGGCCGAGCTTGAGATCGGCACACCGGTCGCCGTCATCTGCGGACGGATCGAGAATCAGATAACCGACCAGCGCGGAATCGTGCTTGACCACCAGCATGATCGAGCCGCTGCGGCGCTTGAGCGCCGCCAGCCAGGCCCCGAAGGCCGTGGGCTCGGGAAAGCCGCCGTCCGGAAAGAAGGCGGGCATATCGCTTTCGCGGTACACCGCGCGTATCAGGTCGTAGACCTGCTCGACCGATTGATCGAAACCATCGACAATAAGCATGATCACCCTCCCTTGATGGGGGCTGCCAGCGTCGCACCTCATGCGCATGCGGCACAGCCCGCCTGTTATCGTCCTGCCTGTCCGCCTCTCCGGAATCCTCCGGGCGCCCCTCCTAATCCATGTTAGGTCGCCGCCTATTCTGCAACAAGCCCGCGTAGCGTCCGGACGGGGCCGATATCAAGGAGCAGCGAAGCGCCCGCGAAGAGCGTATAGTACAAGAGCGCTGGCCGTGACCCGGCCAGACGAGTCCCACCCCTCCGCCATGGCGCCCCACCCGCCGCGGAGCCTGTCGACACCCCTGCGACGCCGCACCGAGACGGCTTCGCGATTACCAACGCATTGCAGCCCGACGGTTCCACCCCCGCATGCCGCATACCGAGCCGCGAGCCGCCCATGAGCGGCGCCAATCGCCGTGATGACACGCAGGGGCCATCCCCAATAAGGTGACACTGGTGACACAAATCATTTCCTATCGTGCCTACGCGCTCGAACTCGCGATCGAAGAGGTGCAGAACAACTGGAAGGTCTCGGTCGAAATCGGCAAGAGCGATGGCAAGACCCTGATTCCCGACCAGGCCTTTCAGCGCCTCAGCGAGGTCTCGCCGAAATCCGACAATCAGACGCTCAATGGTGCCATGACCTGCGGGCGGACCATGCTGGCCCGCGCCCGCGCCATGGTCGATGCCTACCTCGAAGGCGAAGCGAAGACCGGCTGACCGCCGCGCGCGAACGCAATCGGGCCGCAGCCGGAATAGCCCCCGGTCCATGCCGGGCGATAGCAGACGCGAGAGCCGGTCATGCACGAAGCAGGGATGTCGACAACACGCGCACAGAACACGCACGTCGGCTTCGCCACGAAACCGCGGATCTGTCGCCGCCCCGAAAATCTCCCGGTGGCCGTCGCGACACAAGGTCTCCGCTCTTCCTTGCACGTCTCTATCTGCAGTACGCTCAAGCACGACGATGAGATAGCGCAGACAAGCCGTGGATGCAGGACACGCGTTATCGTCAGCGCCCCGGCCTTCGTCGCTGCAAGCACTGCCACGCCTTGGCCACTGGCGCCGCGCTGTCGACGACAAACAAAAACCCCGCCGGCATCCCGGCGGGGTTCGGATCAGACGCGAGAATCTGTAGTCAGTGCCCGCTGCCCGCCTCGGGCACGGCATCCGGCTCCACGCTCGGCGTCACACTGCGATTGGACGCCAGCAACATATACATCGCCGGCACCATGAACAAAGTGAACAGGGTCCCGATCGACAGACCCGTGAAAATCACCAAGCCCATCGCATAGCGCCCGGCCGCGCCGGCTCCGGATGCAATAACCAGCGGAACCACGCCGAACACCATGGCCGCCGTCGTCATCAGGATAGGACGCAGCCGAATCGCGGTGGCGGCTTCGATGGCCTCCCGTTTGTTCAAGCCACGCTGACGCTGTTCGTTGGCGACTTCCACGATAAGAATACCGTGCTTGCTGATCAGCCCCATCAGGGTAACCAATCCGACCTCGGTATAAATATTCATGGATGAAAAGCCCAGGAAGATGAAAATCATCGCCCCGAACAGAGCCAGCGGCACCGAGACCAGAATCACCACCGGATCGCGGAAGCTTTCGAACAGCGCCGATAGCGCAAGGAAAACGATAACAACCGCGAACAGCATGGTGACCAGGAAACCGCCCGACTCTTGCATATACTGCCGGGACTGGCCGGAATAGTCGACGCTATAGCCGCTCGGGGCAACCTGGTGCAGGGTGTCGCGCAAGAACTGCAGTACTTCGCCCTGCGATGCGCCCGACACCCCGGATATCGTCACCGAATTCAACTGCTGGAAGCGGGTAATGGATTCCGGCACCACGTCGTACTTGATGCTGGCCACGGTGCGCAAGGGGATCAGGCCCGCACTCGGCGTCCTGATATAGTAATCGAGCACCTGCCCCGGGTTCAGGCGATCGGTCTGCAGCACCTGCGGAATGACCTTGTACGAGCGGCCGTCGATCGAGAAGTAATTGACATAGCCGCCCCCCAGTGCCGAACTCATCGCACCGGCGACATCCTGTTGCGTCATGCCCAGCGCGCTGACCTTGTCGCGATCGACGACCACGGTCGCCTGCGGCTTGTCGATCTTGAGATCGGTATCGAGGAAGTAGAACTTGCCCGAGGCCCTGGCCTTGTCCACCACCTGCTGTGCCACGGTGTTCAGGTTCTGGAAGGGCTCGGTGCTAGAAATCACGAACTGCACCGGCAGACCGGACGAGCCCGGCAACGGCGGGAACTGGAAGGCCGCCACGCGAGCGCCGGCGATCTTGTTCCAGCGGGCCTGCAATTCTTGCTGAATCGTGTGCGCGCTGCGCGTGCGCTGGTCCCACGGCTGCAGCATCACACCACCGATACCGGCGTTGATCGTCGGCGTCCCGGTAATCTGGAACATCTGCGAATACTCGGGCATGCTCTTGCCAACCTTGTACACCTGATCGGCATAGGTCAGCATCTGCTCCGCCGTCGCGGTCGGCGCCCCCACCACCTGGGACAGTACGATGCCCTGGTCTTCTTCCGGCGCCAGTTCCGACTGCGACATCTTGAACATCAGCACCAGAAGACCGATCAGCAAAGCCCCCATCACGATCAGAACCGGCCAGGTTTCCAGCAGGCTGTGCAACAGCCGCCCATAGCCGCGACGTACTTTCTCGAAGATCGAGTCGATGGCGCGGGCCAGCCGGCCGTTATCCTGGTCGTGGTTGAAAAAGCGCGAACACATCATGGGCGACAGCGTCAGCGCGACGACGCCGGACACGGTCACCGCGGCCGCCAGCGTGAAGGCGAACTCGGTGAACAGCGCGCCGGTCAGCCCGCCCTGAAAGCCGATGGGCACATACACAGCGACCAGCACGACCGTCATCGCCAGAATCGGGCTGCCCAATTCGCGCGCACCGACCAAAGCCGCATCCAGCGGCGTCATCCCCTGCCGCATGTGACGATCTACGTTTTCGACCACGATGATGGCGTCGTCGACCACAAGACCGATAGCCAGCACCAGCGCCAGCAAGGTCAGCAGATTGATCGAATAGCCGAGCATCAGCATGATGAAGAAGGTCCCGACCAGCGACAGCGGCATCGCAATGACAGGCACCAGCACCGCGCGGAAGCTGCCGAGGAAGAAGTAGATGACAACCGTGACGATAAGCAGCGCCTCGACCAGCGTCTTGATCACTTCGGAAATCGAGGTATTGATGAAATCGGTCGAATCGTAGACGATTTGCCCGGTCAGCCCGGCAGGCAATTGCGAGCGGATATCGGGGAATGCAGCACGTACGCGTTTGGCCACATCGAGAATATTGGCCTCGGGAGCAACCTTGATCCCGATAAACACAGAGCGCACGCCGCTGAATGCCACGTTGAAGTCATAGTTCTCCGACCCCAGGGACACCGTCGCGATATCCTCGAGACGGACAATGGAGTCCCCGCTCTGCTTGACGGCCAATTGCTTGAATTCCTCGACCGAATGCAGGTCGGTGGCGGCGGTCAACGGCACCGTCACCATCTGCCCCTTGCTCGAACCGAGACCGGCCAGCACGTTGTTGCTAGCCAGCGCGGTGCTGACATCGGAGGCGGTCACGCCGTGGGCGGCCATCTTGTTCGAGTCCAGCCACGCGCGCAAGGCAAACTGCCGGGCACCGAGCAATTCGGCCGTCTGCACCCCGGTGACCGAATCCAGCTTCGGCTTGACCACACGCACCAGATAGTCGGTCACATTATTGGTCGGCAACTGATTGCTATAGAAGCCAAGGTACATCGCATCGGTCGTCTGCCCGGTCTGTACCGTCAGCACCGGCTGCTGTGCCTGGGCCGGCAACTGGTTCTTGACCGAATTGACCTGGGTGTTGATTTCCGTCAGCGCGCGGTTGGCATCGTAGTTCAGACGCAGTGTCGCGGTAATCGTGGAAACCCCGTTATTGCTGGACGAAGACAGGTAATCGATACCCTGCGCCTGTGCGATGGCGGACTCCAGCGGCTGAGTAATGAAGCCGGCCACGGTCTTGGCATCGGCACCATAGTAGGTGGTCGATACGGTGACCACGGCATTCTGCGTTCGCGGATACTGGTTGATCGGCAAATTGAATAGCGAACGCAGGCCGAGCACGACGATGAGCAAGCTCACCGTCATCGCCAGGACCGGCCGGCGAATGAATATGTCGGTGAAGTTCATGTGTCACTGCCTCACTGTTCTTGCGGAGCGGGATTGGGACTATTGGAGGGAAGCACCGAATTATCGATCACCACCGGCGTACCGTTTTTCAGCTTGATCTGCCCGCTGGTAACGACCTGCTGACCTTCTTGCAAGCCCTTGACGATGGCGACCTGGTCGCCGCGGGTCTCGCCGGTCACGACGAAAACCTGCTGCACTTCCAGCCCGCCGTCAACGGCACCCGTCTTCGGATCGGCCTTGGACGGCTTGACCACAAACACGGTCGAACCATACGGGTTGTAGGTCACCGCCGTCTGCGGAAGCGTCAGATACCGCTGCTTGCTGCCCACGTCGACGCTGGCATTGGCAAACATGCCCGGCAACAACTGACGCTTGGGGTTGGCGACCGTCGCTTCAACTTGCACATTACGCGTCGACGGATCCACTTTCGGGCTGATCGCGCTGATTTTGCCGCTGAAGACGAGCCCGGCGAACGAATCGCTACGCGCACTGACGGTTTGCCCGACCGACAGCTCGCCTACCTTGCGTTGCGGCAGATAAAAATCGACGTAGATCGGATCGATCGCCTGCAAGGTCACAATCTTGTCGCCCGGATTCAGGTATTGACCGGGATTAACCGTGGTAATGCCCAGCCGACCGGAGAAAGGGGCATGGATGGTTTTTTTGGCGACGAGCGCTGCCTGCTGCGCAACCAGTGCATTCTTGCTCTTGAGGTCGGCGGTATCGCTATCGACCTGGGCCTGGCTCACACCTTGCACCGCCAGCTGCGCCTGGTCGCGCTTCAGCGTCGTCGCCGACAGTTCGGCGGCGGCCTGCAGCGAATGCAGCTGCGCGATATCCGAGTCGGCATTGAGTTGCAACAGCACCGCACCCGCCTTTACGTCCTGGCCGGACTTGAAATCGACGCTGCGGACCTGGCCCGCCACTTCGCTGCTGATATCCACCCCGTGCACCGCGGTCAGGGTCCCGACCGACACCAGTTGCGGCTGCCACTCCAGGCCCTTGACGACCGTGGCGGTCACGGTCTGGGCGCCGGGTTTGGGCGCGGCCGCCATCAATTTCTTGATATGCAGAAAAAAGCCCAGCCCCAGTACGACGACCAGCAACACAACGCCGCCCAGCATGATCAACATTCTTTTGGTCATAATTCGTCTTTCAATCCAGATTGACTATCTCGGGAGACGCCGCAGCCGAACAAGCGGCAGCGGCTCACCATCCGAGCCAATATTCATACCGCGCAACCGCCTAGAACCTCGCGGGGGGCGCTACCGCTGCGGCACCCTGCTCCGTACGGTTCCACCAGCCGCCTCCAAGTGCCACGAACAGGGCCGCACTATCGGCCAGGCGTGCTGCCCTGGCCGTGGCAAACGCGACCTGCGCCTGCTGGTAGCTGCGCTCGGAATCGAGCAGCGACACGTAGCTGATGCTGCCCAGAGCGTACTGACGGGTACTGATATCCAGCGATTTCTTCGCCTGCCCCACCGCATCGGCCTGCGCATTGAGCGCCGTCGCATCGGCATCGACCGCGCGCAAGGCATCGGCGACATTCTGAAAAGCTTTCAGCACCGTCTCGCGATAGGCCGCCGCGGCCTGATCGTAGGCGGCGTCGGCCGCACGGCGCTTGGCACGCAGCGAACCGCCGTTGAACAAGGGCTGCGTAATCCCGGCCCCCAGGCTCCACAAGGTGCTACTGGCTCCACCGACGCTCATGTCTACCCGGTTCAGGCTATAGCTTCCGCTCAGACTGATCTGCGGATAAAGATTCGCCGTCGCGACGCCGACCTGGGCGCTGGCCTGATGCAACAGAGCCTCGCTCGCCTGGATGTCGGGACGCTGGCGAGCGAGCTCCGACGGCAGGGAAACCGGAAGCTCCGGCGGCAATTGCAAGCTGTCGAGCCGGAACTCCGGCAGGCCGCCCTCGCCTGGAAAGGCTCCGACATAGACCGCCAGTTGATGCCGCGCCTGCGCAAGAGATTTTTCGAGAGGCGGCAGCTGCGCCCGGGTCTGCGCGACCAAGGTGGCCTGCGACAGGACGGCCGATGAGGAGACGGCTCCAAGCGCCAGTTGTTTCCTGACGACGTCGAGCTGTCGTTGCTGCGCAGCAAGAACGGCTTGAGTCGCATCGATCTGGGCGCGCAAGGACGCTTCCTGGATGGCGGTGGTCACCACATTGGATACCAACGATTGATAGGTGGCCTCGACTTCATAGCGCTGATAGTCGACCGCCGCCTTCATGCCTTCGAGTTGGCGGCGCGAGCCGCCGAAAACATCCAGGGTATAGGAGACGTTGACCGACGCATTGTAGAGATTGAACACACTGGGCGTGGCCGACAGCGAAGTGGAACGCTCGCGCGTGGCGCCGAGTTGCCCGCTGACAGACGGATAATCCAGCGTTCCCGCTGTCGCGTTGAAGTTCTCGCGCGCCTCGCGCAAGGACGCCTGTGCCGATGCGAGCGTCGGATTCTGTTCGAGCGCACGGCGAATCAGCTGGTTCAGCGGCTCGGAATGAAACAAATCCCACCACTGCGCCGGCAAATCCTGGCCATAGACCAGCCGCTGCGCGGCCCCGGTGGGGCCGGCTGCGGGTGCCGCAGCCGTGGTTGTCGGCAATGCGGTGTCACTATAGGCATTGGCCTGCGCCGGAAGTTTTGGCGCGCTGAAGTCGGGTCCAACGGCACAGCCAGCCAGTGCCAGTGTGACCGCCAGCCCCAGACCGAGCCGTCCGGGCCAGCGCAAAGGATGACGGGATCCGTTGTTCCCGGACCCAGGTGCCAGCGTGTCGCTGGCGCTGCGGGGAGCTTGCGCCGCCCCTGCATCGTGCCGGTTTGAATGCACCTAGAACTCCTAATCATTTTGCCCGCCAGACGGCGGATCGTCGTTTCTCAATCTTCAAGCCCCGGCACAGCAGCCACACAAGCGGGTCGCGGACAGCAAGCGACCGGCACCAGGGCGCGACAGCAAAGCAAGTACAAAATTCTCGCGACACGCGCTATAGAGTGGGTTCGGATAGATCGTCCGTGCCGCGGTCCATCCGGCACGTTGCACGTTCAGAATGAATTTCATCGATCACCGGATCGGCTCCCGTGTGTCAGCGCGCATCCGGTGGCCGCCATTCGCGAGCACATTCAGGGAGGGGGCGAAGGCGGTACGTGGCCATTCTAACCGCGACCCCATGCGTTAAGGGAAGTAAAAAGTATATTTAAGCCCATCTGAATGTCACATAAAAACACTATGTACTATCCAGAAATGACCTTCCCGCACGGAGGTTCCGCCTCACCCGACCTCGTCATCCGAAGTTGATAGTCAAATTTTCAACTAGATTTTATACGAATGTATAATATTTACAAGCATTAAAAACAGTGAACGACAGAAAGTAAACCCGACTGGCGTCGCAAGCTGGACAGGATCGAGCGGCAAAACCGGACCCGGCCATTCTAGCCGCGCCATTCTGGCACCCGCAACGCGGAGGAACGCCCTATTTCAGGCTCCGTGGCGCACTGGCGGCAAAGTGGCGGCTCACTGGCGCCTTGCCACCGCAACCGGATGACGCGCCTTCGCCCGCGCACGGCCATCTGCGGCAAGGGCACATCCTGCAATGTATCGGGACGGGTCCGCAGCAGGGGCTGGTCAGGCAAGGATGGCGGCGAAGCTGCCGTCTCCGCCAAAGGGTCGTCTGAAATCAGGGCAAGAGGCCGGTTTCCCGCCCTTCAGCAGAGGGATACAGCGCGTGCGGTTTGAAATCGCTTGACTCGATGAGTTGGCAGAACAGGCGCATGAGATCCGGATCGTGCTTGCCTCCGCTTTCCTGCTGCAGGATGTCCATGATTTGCGAATGCGACCTGAGCGGATGATAGGGGCGGCTTTCCGCCATAGCATCGTAACTGTCGGCGATGGAAATGATGCGCGAGCAAAAGGGAATCGCCTCGCCGGCCAAGCCATCCGGATAGCCGCTACCATCGTAATGCTCGTGGTGATGCCGAATCACGCGCGCGGCTTCATCCGCCCCTGCCAGCCCGGTTTCGGCGATGATGCGCTGCCCCATCTCGGCATGTCCTTTCATGACATCCCACTCTTCAGGATCGAACCGGGCCGGCTTGAGCAAAATATGGTCCGGAACGCCAATCTTGCCGATATCGTGAAAACAGGCGGCCAGACGCAGCACCGCCATCGCCGCTGGCTCCAGGGCGCAGCGTCGCCCGATGAGGGCGGACAGACCCAGCACACGTTCCGAATGCAGTTGGGTCAGACGATCGCGCAAGCTCAGAGCAAGCGACAAGGCGCGCGCACTACCTTGCTTCGTCTGACATACAGGCTCGCCCTGCTTCATGACCCAGTCCTTCCCAAAAACGGCAACGACGTGCACAGCGCGATGTCATTTCAATGCATGTGGCTTCTCCGGCTCCCGGCTCCCGGCTCCCGGCTCCCGGGCTCCCGGGCTCCCGGGCTCCCGGGCTCCCGGGCTCCCGGGCTCAAATCGACCCGAAAATCGTAACACAGTCAAATACCTTTACTTTTTTTTATTATTTATATCGCTTATACCCATTTTGAGACAGGTGACAAAAATAGCGCTATAACTTAAAACTATAACAACGCGCACATAGCGACCGGCAAACAACACAAAAAGACGAGCACGCTCGACAGCGCGGCGAGCCAGAATGCCAGCCAGAAGGTATGAATAACACGAAGTAAATATCGGGGGAGAGTGGTTATGAAATTCGAGATGAATTCCATCCAGGGGAAGATTGCCACGGTGGCTGGCGCCTGCCTGCTTGGCGCCGCCTTCATGCTGGTGGCGGGGGGACTGCTATTCGCCCGCAGCACACAAAACATGGTGTCGAGCAGAGTCGGCGCCCTGGTTCAGGCGGATACGGCAGAACGGCTGAAAAATCTCGCCTGGGCTCACGCCGGAATCATTCAGGCCAAGTTCGACCTTGCGCTCGACGCGGCCAGAACCATGGCGCACACCTTCGAACTGAGCAAGATGGAAAACAGTTCGGTCAACCTCGGACGTTCGCAAGTCAACGCCATCCTGCACAATGTCCTGGTCAACAACCCCGACTTCAACGGCACCTATTCCTGCTGGGAACCCAACGCGATTGACGGCGCGGATCAGGCCGCCCGAGGCAGCGGCAATGGCAACAATGCCCAGACCGGACGGTTCACCCCCTACTGGACGCGCAGTCCCGAAGGCAAGATCGCGGTGCAACCCTTGGTTGAGTACGACACAATGGACAGGCACCCTAACGGAGTGCTCAAAGGCGGCTGGTATATCGGTCCGCGCGAGAATCACAAGGAAAGCGTGCTCGACCCGTTTCCTTACATCGTGCAAGGTCGGCACGTCTGGCTGACGACACTGTCTGTTCCAATCATGGCGAACGGCAAATTCCTCGGCGTGGCCGGTTCGGACTATAACCTGGACTTTGTGCAAAAAATCAGCGAGCAGACCAACTCGACGCTATATGACGGCAAGGGCAAGGTCCTGATCGTCAGCAATATGGGGCTGGTGGTCGCCGACAGCGCCCAGCCCGAACTGATAGGCAAGCCATTCACCAGCGAAGTCGGCGAGCAGAATGCCGCAACCTTGCTGTCCGACATCCAGGCGGGCAAGGTCAGCGCCTGGCTCGATGAAAGCACGGGCACCATGAATGCCATCGCACCGATCACGCTCGGTCGCACCGGCAAACCCTGGTCGGTCATCATCAAGGTCCCCACGGGCGTGGTGCTGGCGCAAGCCAACCAGCTCGATCATGATCTGCACTCCCAGGCCACATCCAACATGATTTGGCAGGTCATTATCGGGCTGGCCATCACGGCCGTAGCGACGACGGCACTGTGGTTTGCAGCCGGAGGAATCTCACGCCCGGTGCGGGCGGCGGCGCAACTGGCCGAAGCCATAGAGCGCGGCGACTTCAGTCAGCGCCTGGAACAGAACGCGCAAGGCGAAGTCGGCATTCTGTCCCAGGCGCTGAATAATATGTCCCACACCTTGCAGAGCAAGGCCAAACTGGCGGAGCGCATCAGCGATGGCGACCTCGACGTCGAGGTGGAACTGGCCTCCAGCGACGACCAGCTCGGCCGCGCCTTGCAGCGCATGGTCGACACGCTCAACACCCTGGTCGGAGAACTTCAATCGGGCGCAGGCCTGATCTCGGCCAACGCAGATCAAGTCGCCGATCTGAGCCAGGAGTTATCGGACGGGTCGAGCCGTTCGGCCGAGTCGATCACCGAAATCAGTTCGGCGATGACCGAGATTTCGGCCCAGACCAAGAACAACGCCGCCAACGCCTCCCAGGCCAACCGCTTTTCGCACGAATCGCAGAGCGCCGCCAACCTCGGCAGTCAGAACATGGACGAGATGATGCAGTCGATGGAAGAGATTCGCAATGCAGGCGAACGCATCCATGCAATCATCAATACCATCGACGCCATTACGACCCAGACCAACTTGCTGGCACTCAACGCCGCCATCGAAGCCGCGCGCGCGGGCGAGAGCGGCCGCGGCTTCGCCGTGGTGGCGGACGAAGTGCGCACCCTGGCGATCCGTAGCGCAGAGGCCGCACGCCAGGTTGCCGTACTGATAGACGAATCGGCGAAGAAGACCCATGCCGGCGTTGAAATCGCGGAAAGAACGGCACAGTCACTGAAAACCATACTTGCCAGCACATCCGAGGTCTCCACCCTGGTGGCCGACATCGCCGCCTCGTCCGAAGAACAGTCGAACGGGATCAACGAGGTCAGCGCGGGGCTGGGGCAGATAGACGGCGTCACGCAACATACCAGCAGCAACGCCCAGACCTGTGCCGTCGCCGCCAAGGAACTGACGCAGCAGGCGGCGCAAGTCTACAGCCTGATTGCCCGCTTCAAGATCAAGAACCCGCGCGCCTGAGACCGGCCGCGCACCGCCCCCCGGTGCGCGGCTCACTCGTCGAAGCGCACCCGATAATCCGTGGCCAACTGCCGCAAAAACGCATCGATATAAGGCGCCCAGTAGGCCCGCTCGTGACGGCTCAGGCCATGTCCGTCGCCATCCGGCACCGCCGGGGCATGCAAAAACCGGGCAGGACTCCCCCCTGCCGCGAAACTGTCGAACCAGACGACCGGAACATCCGCCCCCCAGAATTGATCGTTGAGGGCATACACCCATAGACCGGGCGCGACGGTCGTCTTGCCAAAATCGGCATACAGGGCGGCCAGCTGCTCCGGATCGCAGCTGTTGCCCGGGTGGTGCACGGGGTCCCCGCCCGTCCCGCCGGCAAAATTGATATAGGCGCGGACACCATCCGGTTTCGTGGCGATGGCGGCAACAGTCGCCAGACCGCCGACCGACTGTCCCTCCAGCAGAATGTCATGCGCGCGCGCCCAGGGCTGAAGCCGGATCCAGGCCAGCGCCGCCGCAATGGCCTCGCTGGCGGATTGCGCGACATGACGGTAGCCGCTGCTGCTGGCACAGGCGCCGGGAGCCCGGTAGCCGAAGCGACTGGACTCGCGATCCTCCCCTCCCGTCTCGCCATAGCCGGGACGAATCGGAGCGACTACGGCAAAGCCTTTCTCTACCCAGAAGCGGGCATGATCACGAGCGAGCGGTTGCCTCAACCGTGCCCGGCCGGCTTGATCTGGAGCGCGCCCATGCGAAAAGAGCACGACCGGGAACGGTCCGGGCCCTTCCGGCAGAAACACGCGCGTCACCATGTTCACCTCGCCGCCGAAGATCCCGATACCGGACACCGGAATCGACGCGTTCTGCTCCAGCATCGCGCCCGTCGGCGCAAGCGCCTCAGCGGCTCCCGCCCACGAACAGGCAGCGACCGGGAGCGTACAACACATTCCCCAGAATGCAAGGCCGCGCGCCGCACGGCAGATCTCTCCCCACCCCATGCCCCTCCCCTTTCTCAGATTCCGACCTTTCGCCTGGTCGTTGACAGTATCCATCGGCAATCGCATTATTGCAGACATGGTTTCCAGCCCCCGCACCTCGCGACGCCTCACCGTCACCCGACGCCGATCGGGAATGCCGTGTTGCGCTTGCTCAGTGTCGCGGAGGGACTGAATCCCCCCGCCTCTTCCACGAAGAGAACCCGATCAAGGCCACGGCTCATACCGTGGCCTTTTTGTTTGCCCCACCCAGGAGAAAACCGATGCAATGCAAGCCCCCCCTGTCCCACGCCAGCCTCATGCCTATCATTGCGCGACCAGAAACCGTATTCGTCCGCGGACAGGGGGACGAACTTTTCGACTCGGACGGCCGCGTCTATCTGGACTGGGTTCAAGGTTGGGCCGTCAACAGCCTCGGACACTCGCCTGCGGTCGTCGTCGATGCACTGTGCCGGCAAGCGGCCCTGCTGCTCAACCCCAGCCCGGCATTTTATAATCGCCCGGCACTGCAACTGTCGACCCTGCTGACCGAAAACAGCTGTTTCGACCATGTTTTTTTCGCCAACTCGGGCGCAGAAGCCAACGAAGGCGCGATCAAACTCGCGCGGAAATGGGGCCAACGGCACAAGCAGGGCGCTTTCGAGATCATCACCTTTCATGACGCTTTTCACGGACGGACGCTGGCAACGATGTCGGCCAGCGGCAAACCCGGCTGGGGCAGCAAATTTCCGCCACAAGTGGACGGGTTCCCCAAGGCGACCCTGAACGATCTGGAATCGGTGCGCGCCTTGATCGGACCGGCCACGGCAGCCGTCATGCTGGAACCGGTGCAGGGCGAGGCCGGCGTCATCGCGGCCGAGCACGGGTTCATGCGCGCGCTGCGCGAGCTATGCACACGCGAGGGCGTGCTTTTGATCGTGGACGAAGTCCAGACGGGCTGCGGACGCACCGGTCCCCTTTTTGCCTATCAGGCCCACGATATCGAACCGGACATCATGACACTGGGCAAGGGCATAGGCGGGGGCATCGCCCTGGCAGCCTTGTTGGCAAAAAAGTCAGTCTCCTGCTTCGAACCCGGCGATCAGGGGGGGACCTTCTGCGGCAATCCGCTGGCTTGCGCAGCGGGCGTTGCCGTATTCGGCGCCCTGCTCGAAGAGGGCTTCCTCGCGAGGGCGGAACATGCCGGCCGCCACCTGGCCTCGGGCCTGCGTGCGCTCGCACATGAATTCGGGCTCGGGAACGTTCGCGGCAGCGGTATGTTGCTGGCGCTGGAACTGGGAAAAGACTGCGCACACGACGTGGTGGCACGGGCCATGGAATCGGGGCTGCTGATCAATGCGCCGCGCCCGCACTGTCTGCGCTTCATGCCGGCGCTGAACACCGGCACGGACAGCCTGGATCGCGGCCTTGGCTTATTGCGCACGGTGCTGGCCGACCTGATGCCCTCCGCCTGAGCGCTGCCGCCCGCGCCGTTATCTGGCCGCGGGCGCAGCCTGGAAGACGAAGCGGGCTTTCTTTGCCTCGACCGCCGCGCGAACGGCCTCTGCATCGGCTCGATCGCCGATGAACAGGAGCTGCAGGCCGGGCAGCTCGGCCGCCGGCACATCGGCCAGCGCCAGCTCGACCACCTGGGCCGTCAGGCCGCTGTTACGGCCCGCCACCGCGATCCGGGTCGGTTCCTTGAGCGACGTGGCGATCAGCCCGCTCAAATCGGAAACCAGAGTGGACGGGGTATGCGAAGCGAGCGCAGCGCGTAGCATGGCAAGCGAAACCGGGTTGCCCGGCGCATCGACCCAATAGGTAATCGTATCGGCCCCCAGTACCTTGGCGGCCAACGGCGCCGCGCTTTGCTGGGAAAATGTGGCGCAGCCGGACAACAGCACGACCACGGAGATCATCACAGCCAACATCCAGCGCATCGGAATTCCTCGTTCTGCATCAATCACGGTCAATCGCCCATATTAACCGAGTCCATCCGGTTTCGTCTTATCGTGATGCACGCGCATGCCCTACCCTGCCCCCCTTTGCCACAGAAAAAGGCGGGGAGCGAATGAGTCCCCACCGGCTCCGGCACGAAGGTCGCGCCATGCCCTCACCGTCCCCTGCCCGGCGCGACGGGCCGCGCGACACGAGCCACCCGCCAGACCGCCTCAAGCCGGCAGCCGGTCATCGACGCGAAGCAATGGCCAGTGTTCGAGCCAGCGCTTGCTCTGAACGCGTGCGTCGAAAAGCCCCCTTTTTTCGCGGCGGAATCGCGCAGTCGGCCGCACGACGCCGGCAAAAAGATCGGTCAGCCCGAACGGTGCCGCGACCTCCAGGACATCGTCCGCGCGCAGCCTGACCGCGACGGCGGTCGCCGTCTCCGGCCAGAAGCGCATGGCTTCGCAGACATCGCGATACGGCGCATCGCCGTTGCCCTCATGCATGCGGCTCTGATTCTTGACCGACCAGACGATACCGGGAGCGAGTACGCGCAAGCGCCTCTCCAATGCGAGATCGCGCCCCGGACACGTGCGGGCGCGGTCGAACCAGACGACATCGACATCGCCGGCGGGCGAGGACGGCGGCCGGCCGTGCAGCGCATCCCAGACCGCATTGCGGACACAGCCGGCGCCGATCCAGCCATCGGCGAGCGACAGCGCGCGCAGGGCGCGCAACAGCCGCATCCTGCGCGCATCGGCCCGTATCAGCTCACGCAACCGGTCTTCGAATAACATGGGGGATTTTCCGGAAGCTCGCACAGGATCGCTCAGGATAGCCGGACACGGACGACAACGCGAAATCCATGCCGGCGCTGCGCCGCGGCAACCGGCACACCCGCCGGCGGACAGCGGACAGCGCGAGCACCCGCCATCCCGCTAGCATTCGACGATATTGACCGGCAACTCGATCACATTGATCGCCAGCCCGCCGCGCGCCGTTTCCTTGTACTTGGTGCTCATGTCGCGGCCGGTATCACGCATGGTCTTGATCACGCGATCGAGCGACACGCAGTGCTGGCCGTCGCCGCGCAAGGCCATGCGCACCGCATTGATCGCCTTGACCGACGCCATCGCATTGCGTTCGATGCAAGGAACTTGCACCAGACCGCCGACCGGATCGCACGTCAGCCCGAGGTTATGTTCCATCGCGATCTCGGCAGCGTTTTCCACTTGTTCCGGCGTCCCCCCCATCACCTCGGCCAGCCCGCCGGCCGCCATCGAGCAAGCGGAACCGACCTCCCCCTGGCAGCCGACCTCGGCTCCCGAAATGGAGGCATTGAGTTTGAATAGAATACCTATCGCACCGGCCGTCAGCAGGAAACGCACCACGCCGTCCTCGTCGGACTGCGGCACGAAGCGCGTGTAGTAATGCAACACCGCCGGGATGATGCCGGCCGCGCCATTGGTCGGAGCGGTGACCACGCGCCCGCCGCCGGCGTTTTCCTCGTTCACCGCCAGCGCATACAGATTGACCCAGTCGATCACCGTCAGCGGATCGCGCAGCGCGGCCTCGGGAGAGGCCAGCAGCTTGCGATGCATATCCGCCGCGCGGCGCCGTACCTTCATACCGCCGGGCAGCACGCCCTCGTGACGGCAGCCACGCTCGACACAGGCCTGCATGACGGCCCAGATATGCAGCAGGCCCGCGCGGATGTCGGCCTCGCTGCGCCAGCTGAGCTCGTTTTCCAGCATGATCTGACTGATGGACTTGCCATGCTCGCGGCACAAAGCGAGCAATTCAGCCGCAGAGCGGAAAGGAAACGGCAAGGCATCCACCGTCGGCGGGGCAAAACCGGCCTCGATCGCCTGTTCGTCGACCACGAAACCGCCTCCTACCGAATAATAGGCACGCTTGTCCAGACTCGCGCCATCGGCGTCGAACGCTTCGAGGATCATACCGTTGGGGTGAAAACTCAGGCTTTTCCGCTTGTGCAGGACCAGGTCGCTGCCTTCGACGAAATCGATCTCATGGCAAGCGAGCAGTTGCAGTTTCTGCTTCTCGCGGATGGCTTCCACCATGCCGGGCACGGCATCGGTATCGACCAGATCGGGCTGTTCGCCCAGCAGGCCGAGCATGACGGCCACGTCGCTGCCATGCCCTTTTCCCGTCGCCCCCAGCGAGCCGAACAATTCGGCGCGAATGCGATAGACGGATGGCAGCAAACCCTCGCGGTCGAGCCGCATGGCGAACAGGCGAGCCGCACGCATCGGGCCGACGGTGTGCGAGCTGGAAGGGCCGATGCCGATTTTGAACAGGTCGAAAACGCTTAACGCCATGTAAACCCCGAATGAACACCCCCGGCTTGCGCAGCGGCGCAGACCGGAAGCGAGAGAAAGAGAACGGCGCCTAGCGATAGACGGGAAAATCCCGGCACAGGGCGCCAACCTGGTCGCGCACGCGGGCGATCACATCCAGATTATCGATGGCGTCGAGGATATCGCAGATCCAGCCCGCCACCAAGCCGGCCTCGCCGCAGCCGAAACCGCGGCTGGTGATCGCAGGCGTGCCGATGCGCAGACCGCTGGTCACGAATGGGGATTGCGGGTCGTCAGGCACCGCATTCTTGTTGACGGTAATATGCGCTGCGCCGAGCGCCGCGTCGGCCGCCTTGCCGGTCAGTCCCTTGTCGATCAGCGACAACAGGAACAAATGATCGTCCGTGCGTCCCGATACCACGCTATAGCCGCGGCGCAGAAACACATCGACCATCGCACGCGCATTGGCCAGAACCTGCCTCTGATAGACGACGAAGGCCGGCTCCGACGCCTCCTTGAACGCCACCGCCTTGGCGGCGATGACGTGCATCAGCGGCCCGCCTTGTATGCCGGGGAAAACGACTGAATTCAATTTTTTCTCGAGTTCGGGTCGGGCGCGGCACAGAATCAGCCCACCGCGCGGACCGCGCAACGTTTTGTGCGTCGTCGTGGTGACCACATCGGCCCAAGGCAGCGGGTTCGGATACAAGCCAGCGGCCACCAGGCCGGCGACATGGGCCATATCAACCAGCAGCCAGGCGCCCACCGAGTCGGCGATCGCACGCATGCGTTCCCAATCGACCACCAGAGCATAGGCGGAAAAGCCGGCAACCAGCATCCTGGGACGGTGCTGAAGGGCCAGACGGGCAAGCTCATCGTAATCGATCTCGCCGCTGGCGACATCGAGCCCGTATTGCACTGCGTGGTAAAGCGTGCCGGAGAAGCTGACACCGGCACCATGGGTCAGATGGCCGCCATGCGCAAGGCTCATCCCGAGCACGGTGTCGCCCGGTTCCAGCAGAGCCATATACACCGCCATATTGGCACTACTGCCAGAATGAGGCTGCACATTGGCATAGTCGGCGCCGAACAGCCGACAGGCACGTTCCACGGCCAGGCGTTCGACCTCATCGACGGCCTCGCAGCCACCGTAATAGCGCTTGCCCGGATAGCCTTCGGCGTACTTGTTGGTGAGCACCGTCCCCTGCGCCTGCATCACGCGCGGGCTTGCATAGTTTTCGGATGCGATCAGTTCGATATGGTCTTCCTGGCGCTGCTGCTCGGCCGCGAGCGCGGCCCACAGCGCATCATCGTAACCGGCGATTCGCATGCTGGAGTCAAACATGGGAGTCCTTTCTTGACGGACGTGCCGGTCGCTGGCCGGCACGCTTCCGTATTGCACCTATGCAGACGTATCAGTGCAGAGACTTGTTCACGGCCGCCAGTCCGTCCTTGCCGTCGAAGGTGGTTACGCCGGCCAGCCAGGCCTTCAGCACGGCCGGGTTCTTTTTCAGGAAGTCATGCGCGGCGACTTCCGGTTTGACCTTGTTCATGATCGGCCCCATCACACGATTTTCCATATCGGTGGTGTAATGCAGATTAACCAGCAGCCGGTTGACGTTGGGACAACGCTCGGCATACCCGACCGCCGTCGCGGTATACACTTTCGCCTCGCCGAAGTTGGGACCGAACACATCGTCCCCCCCGGACAGGTATGTCATCTTGAACTTGACGTTCATCGGATGCGGATCCCAGCCGAGGAAAACCAGCCATTTCTTCTGGCGTACCGCACGCTCGACTTCCGCCAGCATGCCGGCTTCGCTCGATTCGATCAGCTTGAAGCCACCGAGACCGAACTGGTTTTTCTTGATCATTTCCAGTACAAGGGCATTGCCATCATTGCCGGGTTCGATGCCGTAGATCTTGCCGTCGAGCTTGTCCTTGAATTTGCTGATATCGGCGAATGACTTCAGACCGGCTGCGGCTTCGTAATCGGGAACGGCCAAAGTGTATTTGGCGCCGACCAGATTGGGTGTCTCCAGTACCCGGATCTGCCCTGCCTTGACAAAGGGCTCTATCATCGGCGTCATGCTCGGATTCCAATAGCCGAGAAAGGCGTCGATCTGGCGAGTCTTGATCCCGGCAAAGGTGATGGGCACGGACGCGATGGTCGTGCTCGGCTTATAACCCAGACCTTGCAGCACCACTGTCGCCATGCCGGTCGTCGCAGCGATGTCGGTCCAGCCGACATCGGCAAAGCGCACGACCTGACACGAGGCATTCTCCTGGGCAAGGACCAGGTTGGCGCTACAGCCCAGCACGGTGGCCAGGACGAGTTGCTTCAAATTCATGGCGAACCCTTTCATCGATCCAGAGAAGGAAATCCGGCCGGGAAACAGGCCCGGTCGTCCAGCTTCAGAGTGCCATGCCGTCCGGCAGTCGCTTGCCCCGGAGCGACGCGCACTTGCCTGAAACCGTCGCCGTCGCGATGTAGCCAACGGCACGAATCATTTTAATTATCAAAAGGATACGGCCCGCATACCATTCGAAATGGCACAGCGGGCCGAGCACCGCCTCGCGACAGAAACGGCCGCGCCGACGCAGGCGATCAGGCCGCGACGGCCTCCTCATGCATATAGTGACGTCGCTCGTGGCTGGGCGGATAGCCAAACAAGCCGCGATACGATTTGGAGAAGTGGGACGAAGACAGGAAGCCGCACGCCACGGTCACACCCATGACACTCATATTGGTCTGTAACAGCAACTCGCGCGCGCGTCGCAAGCGCAGATCGAGATAGTACTGCGCCGGAGTCGTGCCCAAGCAGCGCTTGAACAGACGCTCCAGATGTCGGAGCGATACGCCGAGATCGAGTGCCAGCGCATCCAGCGGCAGCGGGTTCTCGATATTGGTTTCCATCGCCAGTGCCGCTTCTAACAGCGCCTCGTGCCCGGTTCCGATTCGGGTCAGCAAAGGCACATGCTGCTTGTCGCCATTGTCGCGGATGCGGTCGAGGATGAACTGCTCCGAGACGTCGGCAGCCAGGCTCTTTCCGCCCTTGTGCCGGATCAGGTGGCACATGAAGTCGAGCGTCGCGGTGCCGCCGGTACAGGTGAAACGGTCGCGGTCGATGACAAAGAGGTCGGTGGTGAACTGGGTCTTGGGAAACTCTTCGCTGATCGAGGTCAGGTTTTCCCAATGGATCGCGCAGCGGTAACCGTTGATCGCCCCCGCCCGTGCCAGCGCGAAGGCGCCGGTACAGATGGAGCCGAGCGCCACATTCTGCGCCGCGAACCGGCGAATGATGGCCAGATGCGCATCCTCGGTCGACTCGCGCACATGAATACCGCCGCAAACCAGAACCAGATCGTAGTCAGGTGTCGCCGATGGAGCGGAAACCGGATTGAGACACATGCCATTGCTCGCCGCCACGCTCTCGCCATCGGTCGTCAGCAGGGTCCAGCGGTACAGACGCTTGCGCGAGAGCTGATTCGCCATGCGCAGGGCTTCGAGCGCATTGGTCAGTGCGATCATCGAAAAATTCGGCAGCAGCAAAAAGCCGATATGAGACAGGGACTCCAGGGATACGCGGCTCATAAAATCACCTCTATAGGACTTGTATTGGTGGTGAAATGAAGTGGCTTCCGGCGACCAGGCCGCCGGTGCTTCGCTTAGTCGGCCCTGCTCTGGCGAGCGGCCATGCCCTTGCCAAAGCTCTCGGTTATACGATCCAGCACGATGGCCAGCAGCACGACGGCCAGACCGCTTTCATAGCCCAGCCCCACATCCAGACGCTGGATGCTGGACAAAACGTCATTGCCCAGCCCTCCCGCCCCTACCATCGAGGCGATGATCACCATGGACAGGGCCATCATGATGGTCTGATTGACACCGGCCATGATGGCAGGCAGGGCGATGGGCAATTGCACCTTCAATAGCAGCTGCCAAGCCGAGCAGCCGAAGGCCTGACCGGCCTCGACCTGCTCGGTATTGACTTGGCGGATGCCGAGGCTGGTCAGGCGCACGGCAGGCGGAATGGCGAAGACGACGGTCGCCAGGATGCCGGGGACGCGACCGAGGCCGAAGAACATCGCAGCGGGAATCAGATAGACGAATGCAGGCATGGTCTGCATGAAATCCAGAACCGGACGGACCATCACATTGGCCACATTGCTGCGTGCACACCAAATGCCGACCGGCACGCCCAGCAGCAGGCTCAGACAGGTCGCCGACAGCGTCAGCGCCAGCGTCGACACCGTCTGGTGCCAGAAGCCCATGACATAGATCAGCCCGAAAGCCCCCAATACGAACACGGCGAAGCGCCAGCTCAGGCGCCACAAGCCGAGGGCCACGAACACCCCCATCAACATCCAGACCGGCAGTGCCAGCAGCATGGCCTCAACCGACGCGGCCAGGCCTTCGACGACACTGCCTATCGCATCGAAAGCACCGCCGTTATGATCCATCAGCATACGGATCAGGGCATTGACCCAGTCGCCCAGAGGCAAGGCCCCCTGAGGGGTCGTCATCAAGCGTTGCCATAATTCCGACATGAGTATTACTCCTGCGGCTGTCCGGACTAAACCGGTAAAAAGGAGGGGTGCGCGCGCATCATCAGACCGTGTCGCGCAAGCGATGCTCGGCCAGCTTGCGCAAGGCGCTGCTGGAGGTTATGACGCCGAGGCTTGAACCGCCTTGTTCGGCGACCGTCAGCGGATCGTGCTCGCCAAGCAGCGAATGCAGTACGTCGTTGAGACTGGCCGAGGGTGGCACACTGCGCGTTGCGGCGAACGATGGCGAGAGTCCCGGGTCGATCAGGTCGCGCGCCAGCAGATAACGCGAGGTATCCACACTACGGAAAAAGCGGCGGACATAGTCGTCGGCCGGTTTTTCGATGATTTCCTGTGGAGTGCCGACCTGTACCAGGCGCCCGCCCTCCATGATGGCGATCCGGGTTCCGATGCGTAACGCTTCTTCCAGATCGTGAGAAACGAAGAAGATCGTGCGCCGCTGCTCGCGCTGCAAGTCGAGCAGGATGTCCTGCATCTCGGCGCGCTTGAGCGGGTCCAGCGCCGAAAAGGCTTCATCCATCAGAATCAGCGAAGGATTCACCGCCAGCGCGCGCGCAAGCCCCACCCGCTGCTGCATGCCGCCCGACAACTGATGCGGGTACTTTCTGGCGAACGGCGCGAGCCCGACCTGTTCGAGCACCTTCATCGCTGCCGACTCTCGTGCACGGCGCCCGACTCCCGCGATTTCGAGCCCGAAAGCGGCGTTGTCCAGCACAGTACGATGCGGCATCAGGGCAAAGCTCTGGAATACCATGCTCATATCGCGCCGACGCAGATCGACGAGTTCTTTGGCCGATAGCCGGGTAATGCTTTGCCCATCGAGCAGGATGTCGCCCGATGTGGGATCGACCAAGCGGTTGATCAAGCGGATCAGCGTCGACTTGCCGGAGCCCGACAACCCCATGAGAACGAAGATCTCGCCCTCATTCACAGCAAAAGAAACGTTGTTGACACCCACCACCTGACCCAGGTTATGGAACACCGACTCCTTGCTTTCGCCCAGCTTGAGCAGACGCATCGCCTCCTGCGGCTGGTCGCCGAATACCTTGTACAGGTTCTGCACCACAATCTTGGATGGCTTCATGAACGGTCTCCGTAGTGACGTTGCTCATAGTCTTTCTTGATGCAGGTCAAGACCAAAGATAGGGAGTTTGCTTATCCGAAAATAACGCGATCCCGACAAACTCTTGCCATGAGCCGACATTCCTCCGCCACGCACCAAGACGGGAGGGGTTCGAACGGACATGGGGCAGTTTGCACCATGTCGGCAGCCGTTTTCATGCGTTTCATGTCGGAAAAAAACCACAAATCGGATAAGGTTTAGGCGTTAGGCTGCCGCACAAATAAAACTGTCATTGATTTTCGTCAACTCCGGAACTGCAATGCATATTGCATGCCAACGGAAAAACGTTCCGAGGACGCCATCCATAGGGGAACGGGCGCGAGGGGATTGAACAGAGGGGGGGCTGGCCGCTGCCAGCCAGCGATGAAAAAAAACCAGGTTTTTCTGTCGCGAACGACGGAAAAACCTGGCAGGACCTTCCGTACAGGGGAATCAGCGTTCGATGACGAGGTCGCTCAGGGGGGTGCTGCAACAAGGCAGGAAAAAGCCTTGATCGATCTCTCGCTGGCGGATCCCGCCGCCATGCTTCATGTCGACCCGCCCTTGCGCCAGTCTGGACTTGCACGTTCCGCACACGCCGCGCGAGCACGAGGACGGTATCCGCATTCCGCATTCTGCTGCCGCGGAGAGCACCGTCTGCCCGGGGGCCGCCACGGCGTTTTTACCCGAAACGGTAAAATCGAGCTTGTAGCCGGCGCCGACGGCAGAGGCCGCGACAGGGCCTGCCGCCGGCGCCGGCGATGCCGTGAAGTCGAAACTCTCCTCGTGATAGCTGTCCGGGTCGCAACCGAGATCGGCCAAGGCCGCGCGGACCGCGGCCATATATGGCGCCGGCCCGCAGCAGTAGATCTGGCGCTGCCCGGCATCGGGGACCAGGCGGGTCAGCAGGCCGGCATCCAGACGTCCGAGCACTCCTGACCACCCGGCATCGCCGTCCCGGCTTTCGCACAGGTATTGCAAGCGCAAGCCCGGATGCTCGCGCGCAAGACCGGCCAGTTCGTCGCGGAAGATCAGATCAAGCGGCGAACGCGCGCTATGCACGAACACCAGATCGAAGGGGCCACCCAGGTCGCCCAGCCAGCGGCACATGGACATCAGCGGGGTAATGCCGCTACCGGCCGATAGAAACAGCCGACCCGCGTCGGGCCGACCCGCGCAGCTGAAATCGCCGGCCGGCCCGATGACGCGAAGCCGCATGCCCGGGCGCAGCGTATCGTGCAAGAGGTTGGACACCAGCCCCCCCGGCACGCGCTTGACCGTGATGGCCACCCTGTCCGGCCGTGTCGGCGAGGACGAGAGGGTATAACAGCGGCGGACCGTCTCCCCGGCCACAGGCAGTTCCAGAGTCAGGAACTGCCCGGGCAAATAGGCGAACCGCCGTGCAGGTTGCGCGCGAAACACGAAGGTCTTTACATCGCGGGCTTCGGCGCGAATCTGCACGCATTCCAGCATATCGTCTTCTTCCGCCCGCCACAGCGGTAACGCGGAGATGACGTCGGCGCCATGATTTCCGGTCATATCGCATCCCCGCCGTTCAAGCGCCGTCCAGCGTTTCGGCCAGGCGATCGATATACCACTGGCTGAATTTCTCGACCAGCATCTCGGTATGCGGCGAATACGGGCCGGGCCGATAGGCCGGGCTGGCGACGCCAAGCTGACTTTCCTCGACCAGCCGGCGATCCTGGTCGTTGGTTGCGTTCCAGACACGGGTCAGATTTTCGACCTTGTAATCCACTCCCTCCACCGCATCCCGGTGCACCAGCCAGCGCGTGCGTACCAGTGTGCTTCCCGCCGTCAGCGGCAGCACCGAGAACGAGACGATATGGTCGGCCATGAAGTGATGCCAGGAATTGGGCTGGGTCCAGAATGACAAGCCTCCCGACGCCGCCTCGCGGATATCGCCGAGCAGGCGCGTGCACGCCGCCTCGGTGTTCATGGTCTGCGACTGTCCGGAGTCGATCAGCGGCATGCGCATCGTTCGAAAACCGGTCACATCGGAGAGGCGCTCGCACTCGCCCGAAGGCAGGCCGTCCGCCTCCCAGCGCGCATGACTGTCCTTGACGATGGCATCGTACTCGGCCACGCCGCGAGCCAGCTCCGACTCGGGTGAAAACCCGTAGCTATAAGCGTATAGCGAACGGGTCAGTTCGGGGTGATTGGCAACGCAGTGATAGCACTCGCGATTATTCTCCATCGTGAGCTTCCAGTTGCCCGCCTCGACAATATCGACCGTCGCCGCCACCTTGCATTCTTCCAGCCGGTGCGGCGCCAGATAGGGCGTCATGATGGCAGCCATGTCGTCGAAATCGGCCGGAGGGTCGTCGGAGAGACAGACAAACAGCAGCCCGGCCAGATTTTTCAGATGTACCGCTTTCAGACTGTGATGCTCGAGATCGAAGCCATCCGCCATGTGATCGGCGAAAATCAGCTTGCCCGAGAGCGTGTAAGTCCATTGATGATAGGGGCAGACAATATTGCCCAGCGTCCCTTTTTCTTCAGCACACAAACGCGAACCGCGGTGACGACAGACATTGTGAAAGGCACGAATCGCACCATCGTCGTCGCGAACGATCAGCACCGGCTTGCCGCCGACATCGACCGTCAGGTAATCCCCGGCTTCGGCGACTTCGGCTGCGACGCCGACATAGAGCCAATGGCGACTGAAAATCGCCTCCATATCGGCCTGGAAGATCGCATCGGACAGGTAGAACGGCGCTTCGAGGCTGTATCCGGGCCGGCGCCGCGCCACGAGTCCGGCCAGATTTTCCGATTGTGCGAACGGCGCGGCAAGGTCTCGATGATTCATTTCACACTCCCCTGCGACAGAACTTCGAACCCGACGCCAGACATGCCGTCCGCCGCCGGTCGCGACCCTCAATAGTCGACGAGTTGATGGTGCCGCAGGTAGTCGAGGACAACTTGCGCTTTTTCGACGGAATCTCCTTGATTTACGACCAGCCCGGCAGCTTGGCCATCCCCGGCTGCAATCGCCTGCAACATGCGCTCGTGGCCTCGCTCGGCACGGGCTGCGCGCAACGGCAACGCACGGCGTTCCGGCTCGAATGCACATTCGGTCAGGCCGCATCCGGTCGCGGGCGTCACCTCGATCCGCCCCTGCGCGAGACCGGCGAAGCGCCACGGCCGCGCCGTTGCCGCGCGCGGATGGACACTGGCCAGCACGGGAAAACCGGCCTCGAGCAGGCGTTGCTCGCCCTGCGGCAGGGACTGCGCGCCGCGCACCGTACCGCTGTCCAGGCTCAACTCCGCCAACCCGGGCAGCAGCGGCCGCCCCAGCAGCTCGGCCAGTTGATAGGGCAGCAGCCCGCTGCTCATGCCGCCACCGGAACGGATGCCGCAGATCACCAAATCGTATGGGCGCACCGCCGCCGCGAGGCTCGCGCTCACGTCCTGATCCGGCTCATGCCGCAATACAAGCAAGCGCCGGCAGCCGTGAGCCAGGTAATCGGCCAGTGCCGAATCCGGGGCCGCGCCGGCATAGAACACATCGGGTGCGCCGCTGGCGACCAGTGCCTGCCCGAGTGCCAGCGCGGCCAGATCGGCGGCGCCGGCGCAAGCCCGGCCACTGACGGGATGTACGGCAGGACTGACCAGCACCGCAATGCGGGGACGTTCAACGTTTCCGGACATTTTCCGACTCCTCGCGCGCCGCGCGGATCAGGGTGGTCAAGGCAGGAATGAATGACTGGCAATCGTCGACCACCGTCAGATCCGCACGACGCGTGATCGGCGCAGCCGCATCGAGGTTGACAGCGATCACATGCCGGCACTGGCGAATGCCCTGCAGATGCTGGATCGCGCCGGAGATCCCCAAGGCGATATAAACGCTTGCCGCCACGGTTTTGCCGCTGGCACCGACTTGCCGGTCGCGCGTGAAGCGCCCGTCGTCCACGGCGACCCGCGATGCGCCGGTCGCGGCGCCCATGACATCGGCCAATACGCGGAAAGCCGCAACATCGCCGACCCCGTTGCCGGCCGATACGATCAGGTCGGCCTCCTCCAGCGCCTGATGCGCGGCGGGCGGCGTCGAGCGCCCGAGTTCGCGTGCGGACTCCGCTATCATCGGCAATACTGCCGCTTCGGCCACGCCCAACCCGACAAACGGCAAATGAGCATCCGCCGCCCCGGGAGCCAGCAACAACAGCCCCGCCGTCGCCGCATGTGCGGCAAAACGCGCGCCGGCGATACGGCGGCGCGCGATCCCGCCGCCGACTTCGACCACATCGGTCACCACGCTCATCCCCAGGCGACAGGCTAGCCGTCTGCCGAGATCGGCATCGTCGCCCTCGTCGGGCATGATGATCTGCATGGGCGGCGCCGGCAGGAAACGCTCCATCAGAAAAGCCAGCTTGCGTTCCGGCGCCCACTCCGTCCCGTCCAGCCACAGCACCCGGTCGGCTCCAGCACACGATGCGGCGGAGACGATATCGACACCCGCGCCGAAAATCAGTGCGGCGACTTCCGTGTCGGATGCACTGAGGATGGCTGCGGCCGCCAGCGCCTCGATGGCGACCGCGGTCAAGGCGCCGCGCCGGGCATGGCAGATCACCCAGCGCGACTGCGAGAACGGCCCCATGCTGCGCGGCGACAGAACGCGCTCCTGGCGGGATGTCGTCCGGGGATCGCGACACCCGTCATCCCGCCCCAGTACGATGCGCTTGATACCACCGGGGCCGGGCACCCAGGGGCGCCGGGGATCGACCCGCCGCACGGAAACAGCCTGCTCCATCACACTCTCCTTGTTTACGGCACGTCGACGGCCAAGCGCTCGGCGACCCACTCCGCCAGTTCGATTACCTCCGGGCGCGGCCCGACCACCGCCTCGAGCATGGCACTGCAATTCGGGCAGGCAACGACGACTCGCCCGGCCCCGCTCGCTCGAATATCATCCATCCGCATGTCGGGTATCCGCCGCGCGCCGGGAATATCGGTAAACGCCGCCCCACCGCCCCAGCCGCAGCAGCGGGAATCCTCGCGCGAACGCGGCATCTCGACCACGGTGACGCCGATGCCTCTGAGCACGCGCCGTGGCGCATCGAACCCGCCGTTATAGCGCCCCAGATAGCACGGATCGTGGAAAGTCACCGACCCTCCGCCCGACGCGGGGGCCGTCAAGGACAAGGCGCCCCGATCAATCAACTCGGCCAGCAACTGGCTGTGGTGATGCACATCGAAGTTCCCGCCAAAGGCCGGATACTCGTTTTTAAGACAATGGAACAGGTGAGGATCCGGCGTGACGATATGCGCAAACCGGTACCGGTTCAGTGTCGCGATCAGCGTCGCGGCAAGACGCTGAAAACCGGCCTCGTCGCCGAGACGGCGCGCCAGATCGCCGCAGTCGGTCTCGGCCGCACCGAGCAGGGCCACATCCAGTCCGGCACGGCGCATCACGGTGACCAGGGCACGCAAGGCGCGCTGGTAACGCATATCGAAACCGCCCTCCCCGACCAGCAACAGCCAGTCCGCGTTCATCCCTTCACCCAGCACGCGGATGTCGAGATCGACCGCCCAATGATGGCGTGCCGCCAGGGCGTGGCCGCCGACGGTATCGGTATAGCGCAAGTTGGCGAGCGCCTCGCTCCCCTTGCCCGGCACATCACCGCGGTTCAAGGCGATATGGCGCCGCAAGTCGATCACCGTATCGACATGTTCGATCAACATCGGGCACGCTTCGACGCAGGCCCGGCACGTGGTGCACGACCACAAGGTTTCGGCCGCCAGTACACTGCCGACGATGTCGGCGTGCACGGCGCCAGCCGATGACTGCGGCTGGCCGGGATGAGGGTTGCCGGCATACTCGGGACCTCCGGGAGCGAAAGCGGCGACCATGCCCTGGATCAGCGCCTTGGGATTGAGCGGCTGGCCCGCGGCATAGGCAGGGCAGACCGCTTCGCACTTGCCGCACTGCACACAGGCATCGAACGACAGCAGCCGGTTCCAGGCAAAGTCGGCCGCACGCGCCACTCCGAGGCCAGGGCGGCGCAGATCGAGCGGTCGCAGGCCGGTCGAGCGACCGCCGAAACGTTCGGGACGCGGGTGAAAAGCCAGATGCGCCAGCCCCGCCAATGCATGCTTCATCGGGCCGGCGATGCCGATGCCCAAAACCAGTTCCGCCCCGCCCAGCAGCAGCCCGATTCCGGCCAACGCCGCCAGTGCGCGTCCGAACATCCTGCTCAGCGCGAACGGTCCGAGCAGGAACAAGGCCATGATCAGGGCGATGCCGGCAGCGAACAGCAACAGACTGTAGGGCAGGCGGTTCCAACTGCCGCGCGACAGCCTGGCAGGTGGCGCGCGCCGCCGTGCGCGCACCTGCCAGGCGCCGGCGAACATCGCGACCGCGCAGGCCAGCGTGACAACGTCCAGCACCGGCCAATACCGCATCAAGCCATAGTTGACGCCCAGTGCCAGCAGGATGGCGACGGCTCCGCCCGCCGTCATCACATGCGCACGGGCAATGGCCGGCTCGCGCGCCACCACATGATGGATGTCGACAAAGTAGCGGCGCGGCATGGCCAGCAACCCGCTCCAGGCGACGGGCGCCGGCTGCCCCTGGCGCCACAAGGCGAGCCGCCGCGCCAAACCGGCGGCCAGCAGCAGCGCACCGAGCCAGACCACCACGCTCAAGGCCCAATCCAATCTGAGCGCCATATCAGAAATCCTTTACCAGGCGCAAAGCGTCGTACAAGGCGCCATGTACGTTGTGCATCGAAACGCAGTCGCCGACCCGGAACAACAGAAACTCGTCCGTCGACAGCGATTCGCTCAAGCAGGGCTGGGGCCGCGCCGCGTACAGGGCATCGATATCGGTCTGGCCGAGATTGCGCGAGCGGGCCTTCAACTGCCAGTACAGTTCATCGGCCGGCACAATGCCGTTTTCGATCACCACCAGGTCCACCGCACGCTCTTCCAACTGCTCGGTGTACTCGTTGCGCAGCACGGCAATGATTTTTCCGTTCTCGGCGTAGACCCGCTCCAGCCAGACATTCGGGGTCGGAATCATGCCCTGCGCGTACAATCTGCGATAGAAAACGGGGAAAGTGGTGCCGCCGACGTCATCGGCGATCTTGACGTCCGGGGTCGCGATTTCCACCAGGCTGCCGCGACTGGCCAGGTAGTCGGCCACGCCAAAGCCCGCGTGTCCGCTGATGCCGTCGTACACCAGCACATTGGCGCCCGGTTCGACACGCCCGGCCAGCACATCCCGGGCGCAGACGGCGAGCCCCTCGGCAACGCCCCAGGCGGGGTAGCCGACATTGGGCTGGCCACCGGTAGCCAGCACCACGATATCGGGCTGCTCGTCCAGGATCGTGTCGACTCGGGCCGCAACGCCGAGGCGGCGATCGACGCCGAGGCGGATGGTCTCCATATCCAGCCAGCGGACGATGCCGGCCATCTGTTCGCGTTGCGGCGCCTTCGCCGCCAGTGCAACCTGCCCGCCGACATGGTCGTCACGCTCGAACAGCACGACCTCATGTCCGCGCAGCCGGGCCACCCGCGCCGCTTCCAACCCCGCAGGGCCGGCACCGACAACAACAACCCTGCGCACGGGACCGGTGCTCGGAACAATGACATGCGGCATGGTGGATTCGCGGCTGGTCGCCGCATTCTGAATGCAGAGCACATCCTGGCCATGGTATTGCCGATCTATGCAATAGTTGGCGCCGACGCATTGGCGTATCTGGTCTTCACGACCATCGCGCACCTTGATCATGAAGTGCGGATCGGCAATATGCGCGCGCGTCATGCCGACCATGTCGACCAGACCCGACGCCAGGATGCGCTCGGCCTGCACCGGATCGCGTATGCTTTGGGCATGCATGACTGGCACTGAGGACACCGATTTGATGCCGGCGGCAAGATGCACGAAGGGCTCGGGGGGCAAGGCCATGGGCGGCATGCAATTGGCCAGCGTGTTATGCGTATCGGCCCCCGAACCGACCACCGACAGATAGTCGATGAGCCCGCTCCCCGACATCGCCGCCGCGATCTCCTGCAACACCTGATGCGACAGGCCATCTTCATGGAATTCGTCGCCGCACATGCGCAAACCGACGCAGAAGTCCTCCCCCACCGCCTCGCG
Organism: Paludibacterium yongneupense DSM 18731; assembly: GCF_000422925.1. Lineage (GTDB taxonomy): Bacteria > Pseudomonadota > Gammaproteobacteria > Burkholderiales > Chromobacteriaceae > Paludibacterium > Paludibacterium yongneupense. The sequence goes on along the minus strand of NZ_KE383957.1, from coordinate 333,932 downwards.
CACGGCGGTCAGCACCTCGATCCCGAAGCGCATGCGGTTAGGTAGCGAGCCGCCATACTCGTCGCTGCGAAAATTGGTGCGCGGACTCCAGAATTGATCGATCAGTTGCTGGTGCGCGGCGGAAATTTCGATGCCATCCATCCCCGCGCGCTGCACCCGGCGCGCAGCGGAGGCAAAATCGGCCACGATGCGGCGGATTTCCTCTCTTTCTATCGCCTTGGCATTGCCGCGATGCACCGGTTCGCGAATGCCGGACGGGCTGACCAGATGCGGCCAGTGCTCGCCATAGTAGCTGTTGCGCCGCCCCATATGCGTCGCCTGGATCATGATGCGTGCGCCATGCTTGTGCATGGTTTCCGCCAGCAGCGCCAGAGGGTCGATCACGCGGTCGGTGGCAAGGTTGACCGATTTCCACCAGCCTTGCGGACTATCGGCCGACACCGGGCTCGACCCCCCACAGATCGCGAGTCCGAGCCCGCCCTTGGCCTTTTCTTCGTAGTAACGGATATACCGTTCGCCGGGCAGCCCCCCGGGTTCGGCATAGACTTCGGCATGCGCGGTACTGACCACCCGGTTTCGCAGCGTCAGCCGGTTGAGCGTGATGGGAGCAAACAGATGAGGATAGCGCATGGTTTCGCTCCGCTTACTTAGGCTCGACCGTGAAGACGCAATAGGGCGCACCCAGCCCGGCACACTGCGTCTCCCTGCTTCGGGTCGCATGCTGCAATCCCAGATCGGCGGCGACCCAGTCCATGGCGCCGGCAAACCAGCCGGCAAACAGATAGCACGCCATCTCCTCGCTGTGCGGGGCGCCGGCCACGCCTTGCCCGAGAACAAAGCAGGAGTGATCTAGGCGGATGCGCGCATAGCCGCGGCCGGCATCCGCCTCCATGAAGGAGAACACGCCCCAGCCACGCTGCGACAGCCGCTGAAGATAGTGCTCGAATACCGCCATGCCCCGGATGCCATGCGTCGCCGCCTCGGCGCCGCACCAGTAATAAGCGGAGCGGAAACCGGCATCGTACAAAGACTCGGCGTAGACCGGGCGCCCGAGAGCGGCCTCGATGGCGAGATGATTATTGATAAAGAAATGACGCGGCACATACAACATGGGCAGGCCGTCGGTAGTCCAGACGCCGGTCTGGCTATCGACTTCGATGGGAACACGAGCTTGCATGCGCTTTCTCCAGCGTTATCGCGGCGAGGGCCGCTGTCAAACGCATGGTGCCGCAGCCGCCCGCGGCAGGACGCCGTCCGGGCGACCGGTTCTTGCCGTCGCCCGACACGGGAGTGGAGAAAGAAGCGTGCCGGATCCAGGGCGCCGACAAGGGACCGCCCCCCCGACCGACGCGGGAAGCGATCGCGGTCGCACGCACGGCCAAGCGGGAACGGCGGAGGATACAGGAACGGGCCGCGTCGACCGATGCGGCGTCGATCGCAGGCCCGGGGCAGGTGGACAAGCCGGCGTTTGCTGTGGCAGCGGGCCGTTGCGTTCAGTCTTTCCACACTTCACGGAAGATGCGCAGCCAGTTTTCTCCCAACACCTTGCGAATCTTGGCCTCTCCCCAGCCGGCGCGCGTCATCGCCGTAGTCAGATTCGGCATTTCACCCAGTGTACGGATGCCGAGCGGGTTAATAACGGTTCCGAAATTCGTCAGACGACGATAACGACCCTTGTCATGCGTGAGCCAGTCGAAGAACTCGGTATCGTAGCCCTGGGTAAAGTCGGTTCCGATTCCCACGCAGTCCTCGCCGACCCGATCGATGATGTAGTCGATCGCTTCGATATAATCGTCGACCGTGGCGTCGATGCCGCGCTTGAGAAAAGGCGCGAACATGGTGACGCCGATGAAACCGCCATGGTCGGCAATGAACCGCAGCTCGGCGTCACTCTTGTTGCGCGGATGTTCCTTGAGGCCGGTCGGTAGGCAATGCGAATAGCACACCGGTTTTTTCGATTCGAGAATCGCCTCTTCCGATGTCTTGCCGCCCACATGCGACAGATCGACCATGATGCCGACCCGATTCATTTCGGCGATCACTTCGCGGCCGAAACCCGAGAGCCCGCCATCGCGTTCGTAACAACCGGTACCGACCAGGTTCTGGGTGTTGTAGCACAACTGGACGACCCGCACCCCCATGTCGGCAAAGGCTTCGATATAACCGAGATTGTCTTCGAAGGCGTAGGCATTCTGGAAACCGAGGATCAGACCAGTCTTGTTATCACGTTTGGCCTGCGCGATGTCATCGACCTTGCGCACCAGGGTCAGAATATCGCTATAGTCGCGAATCTGCGCCTTGATGGCCGCGATGTTATTCACCGTCGCCGCAAAGCCTTCCCACACCGACACGGTGCAGTTGGCCGCTGTCAGCCCGCCGCGCCGCATGTCGTCGAATACGGAACGGCTCCAGTTGGCAATGACCAAACCATCGATCACGATAGAATCTTCATGTAATGCCATAGTCGGACTCCTGCTACAGATTTTATGAGACGCACTCAGACGGCCACGCGGTCCTGCCGATCGAGCACCGTCGCCCCCTCCTGCAAGCACAGAACTGGGTCCGTCCCTGCGGCAGGGAGACGCCCGACAGTGAAGGCATAGGGTCGGGCGCTACGCGCGAGCAAGGCCCATAAATAGGCGGCAAAGCTGCGCCGCACGATCAGATGAACCCCATGGGCGTCGGCACGCATGACGACGGCGGCGGTTTTGCCAAAGACGGTCGCGATCGCCTGCCCCGGCTCAAGGCTCCCGAAATCGTAGCCCCCCATGTGCCGAAGCACAGTGACCTGCTCCGCGCCAGCCAGATATACCGTTGTCAGACCGCCGCTCTGATCGACGACTTCGGCCAGCAAGCCAGCGAAAGCCTCCACCAGTGCCACACGCAGCGAGGCCGCCTGCCGGCGCGAAGTCAGCAACAGGCATTCGTTTGGCGAGCGCCACAGCAACACCCCCGCCACGCCCGATACATAGCGGCCGGCGTCGGGCAAGGACAAACCACAGACCGTACGCACCGCCCGGGCATAGGCCGGGTCGGCACTATCGCCGCGCAGGGTCAGATAGGCGAGCAAGCGCACTTCATTGGCCCAGGCGCCATTCTCCGGCGAAGGCCGGACGGCCTGGCCCGCCAGATCCAGAGGATCGAGCGGCGAGCGCGCGTAAGGCTGGAACAGGGCATCAGACATGCTGGCGTTCTCCTTGTGGATCGACAAAAACGGACGATACGATTCGGGCCGCGGTCACTTGCCCGCCAGACCAGGCATAGACCGTCTCGCCACCCGATGCGGCGCCGCCCTTGACCACTGCCAGAGCGATCGAACGACCGAGATAGGCGCTGAAGTAACTGGAGGTGACATGTCCGCGCATATCCGCCGGAATCGTCACTTGCGGCGACGAGAGCAGTTGTGCGCCTTCGGTCAGCACGGCGGCCGGATCGTCGGTCAGCAGGCCGACCAGTTGCTTGCGATCGTCGCGCACGGTATCGGAACGGGTCAGCGAGCGACGGCCAAGAAAACTGAACGGTTTTTTCATTCCGACGGCCCAGGCCATCCCGAGATCGAACGGTGTCATCGATCCATCCGAATCCTGGCCGACGATGATGAAACCTTTCTCTGCTCGCAGCACATGCATGCTCTCGGTACCGTAGGGCGTAATGCCGAAATCCTTGCCGGCGGCCAGTACGCTCTGCCACACATAGTCGCCATAGCTGGCCTCGACGTTGATTTCATACGCCACCTCGCCGGAAAAACTGATGCGGAACACGCGTGCCGGCAAACCGGCGACGGTGCCATCACGCCAATCCATGAATTTGAACGCGTCCATGGCAAAATCGATGTCGGAGCACAAGCGCATCAGCACATCGCGACTCTTGGGGCCGACCACGGCCGTCGTGCACCAATGGTCGGTCGTCGAGGTGAAAAACACCTTGAGATCGGGCCACTCGGTCTGATGCCAGCGCTCCAGCCAGCTCAGCACCCGGGCTGCGCCACCGGTTGTGGTGGTCATATGAAAATGGTCGTCCGCCAGGCAGGCGGTCACCCCGTCGTCCATCACCATGCCGTTTTCGTCCAGCATCAACCCGTAGCGGCATTTGCCGGGTTCGAGTTTGCTCCACGCATTGGAATAGACGCGATTGAGAAACTCGCGCGCATCCGGCCCCTTGACGTCGATCTTGCCCAGCGTGGTGGCATCCATCACCGCCACGCCCTGACGCGCGGCCAGACACTCGCGCGCGACGGCCGCATGCAGATCTTCCCCGGGCCGTGGAAAGTAATGCGGGCGCATCCATTGTCCGACCCGCTCGAATGCGGCCCCGGCGGCGACATGGCGCGCATGCATTGCGGTATGGCGCTCGGGGTCGAAGGTTTCGCGAGCGTGCGGCCCGGCCAGCGCACCGAAACTGACCGGTGTATAAGCCGGCCGATAGGTCGTCGTTCCGACCGAGGCGATGGGTTTGCCCAGCGCCTCGGCGGCGATGGCGAAGCCGTTGATATTGGACAGCTTCCCCTGATCGGTCCCGAAGCCGAGTGCGGTATAGCGTTTGACATGCTCCACCGAACGGTAATTTTCCAGCACGGCAATATGGATGTCGGCGGCGGTCACATCGTTCTGGAAATCGACGAAAGCCTTGGCGCCGGCGCCGGGCCGGCGCCCGTCAGGAATGCGGAACACGCGGCGCGTCGGTGCGGCAGGGATGTCGTCCGCCTGCGGCGCCTGGCCGGCGGCACCCAGCCCCCGTGCCGCCAGCCAGGCGCCCAGCGTCTCATGCGTCTGACGCAGGGCTTCGCCCAGGCCCCAGTAACCGGCGACGGCGCCGACGCAGCACATGTCGTCGCGCCCCCCGGCCGGTGCGACAAAGGACAGGCGCTCTTCGTCCCACAGCGGACGACCGCCATTGTGACAATAGAGGTGGACCGTGGCGGTCAGCCCGCCCGACGACAGCACGCAGTCGGCGTTAAGGACCGGTCCCTTGCCCGTCGCCTTCAGGCTCAAGGGGTCGAGCCGAACCAGGCGCGCGGCGCGCACCCGGTTCCCGCCGCGCACTTCGGCGATGCCGAAACCGGTCAGCACCGTCGCCCCGGCGGCGATGACCGCAGCGTGGCGCGCAGGCGCCGCGCCACGCTGCCGCACATCGATCACGGTCACCCGGCTGCCAGCGAGAGCGAGGTCGCGTGCCGTATCGTAAGCGGCATCATTGTGTGTGAGCAGCAGAATCGTGCGGCCGACGACCACGCCATAGCGATTGAGATAGGTCTGCGCCGCGGCGGCCGTCAGCACGCCCGGCAGATCGTTGTTGCCGAACACCAGCGGCCGCTCGATCGCTCCGGCCGCCAGAATCACATGCCCGGCTCGGATGCGATGCAGACGCTCGCGCGGTTGATCGGCACGCCGTGCCTCCGCGGGCAAATGGTCTTGCAGACGCTCGACCGCTTGCACCAGATTCAGGTCGTGGTGGGCGAAGGCCGTGGTGCGCGTCAACACCGCTACATTGGGCAATGCGTCGAGTTCGGCCCGCCGCGACGCAACCCAGTCGATGGCGGCAAGCCCATCGATACGGGCGCTGGCCTCGGACAACAGCCAGCCGCCCGCTTCGTTCTGATCGTCGACGAGCAGGGTCTTCAGGCCCGCCCGTCCAGCCAGCAGGGCGGCCCACAGTCCGCAGGCGCCACCGCCCACCACCAGAACATCGACATGATGATGCAGGTGATCGTAAAAATCGGGATCGTTTGCGGTCGGCGCCGTTCCGAATCCGGCGGCTTTGCGAATGATTTTTTCATACACCGGCCACGCCCTGACCGGAGCCATGAAGGTCTTGTAATAGAAGCCGGGTGGCATGAAGCGACCGCAGCGCCCAAGCAGGCTTTTCAGATCCAGAGCCAGCGACGGCCAGCCGCTGCAGCTTCTTGCGCTGAGCCCGGGGTACAGTTCGATCTGGGTCGCCTTCACGTCCGGCACGGTGCGTGCGCCGTCCTCGAGTTGGACCAGGGCATTGGGCTCCTCGGGGCCGGCACCGACAATGCCGCGCGGCCGGCCGTATTTGAAACTGCGCCCGAGCAGTGTGACGCCGTTGGCGATCAGGGCCGACGCCAGCGTATCGCCGGCAAACCCGCTGTAGTCGCGGCCGTTAAAGCGGAACCGCACGGTCTGATCGCGGTCGATGCGCTGGCTCGGGCGGCTTACGCGATAGCCGCTCATACTCCGCCCTCCTGCAGAAACAGGGCCTTGCCTGCGGCAAGGGTCCAGCTGCCGGCGATCCGGTAGCTGAGAGTATGCCGCTTGACCGCGAACACGCGACCGCAACCGGCGGCGTGCTGCCATTGCTCCCAGTGCCAGCCCTTGGGGTTCTTGCGCATGAAGAGGTAGTCGCCCCATTCCTCGTCGCTGGCGGCCTCCGGGTCGGCCGGACGGGCGATGAAAGCCTCGCCCGCATTATGAAACTCCTCTTCTTCGCGGGTCGCCTTGCAATACGGACAATAGATCAGGAACATGGCGTTCTCCCTAGTGGGCCACGGCGGACGCGCCATGCTCGTCGACCAGACGGCCGGTGAGGAAGCGCTCGATAGAAAACGGGGCATTGATCGGGTGCGGCGCGTCGTGGGCGATGGTATGCGCGAACAGATGACCGGCCCCGGGCGTGGCCTTGAAGCCGCCGGTACCCCAGCCGCAATTGAAGTACAGCCCCTTGACCCGGGTCTTGCCGATGATCGGATTGGCATCGGGGGTCACATCGACGATGCCGCCCCACTGCCGGTTCATGCGCACGCGCGACAGCGTCGGGAACATCTCCACGATGGCCGACAAGGTGTGCTCGATCACATGCGGACTGCCGCGCTGACCGTAACCGACATAGCCGTCGATACCGGCCCCGATCACGAATTCGCCTTTGTCCGACTGGCTGATATAAGCATGCACCGCGTTGGACATCACGACGGTATCAAGCGCGGGCTTGAGCGACTCGGACACCAGCGCCTGCAAAGGGTGGCTTTCCAGCGGCAGGCGTATGCCGGCAGTCGCGGCCAGCACGCTGTTGTGCCCGGAGGCGGAACAGCCGACACGCTCGGCCAGAATCGGGCCTTGCGAGGTGTTGACCCCTTTGATGCACCCGTTTTCGACAATGAAGTCATGCACCTCGCACTGTTCGATCAAGTCGACGCCCAGATCGCTTGCTGCGCGGGCGAACCCCCACACCACCGCGTCGTGACGTGCGACGCCGCCGCGCGGCTGAAAACTCGCGCCCATCACCGGATAGCGCGCCCCGGGCCCGATATCGATCAGCGGCACCCGCTCCTTGATCTGGCGAGGCGTCAGGATGACGGCGTCGACGCCGTTGAGGAGATTGGCATTGACCCGACGCTCGATATCGCGCATGTCCTGCAGGGTATGGCCGACATTCATCACTCCGCGCTGGCTGAACAGCACATTGAAGTTGAGATCCTGCGACAAACCTTCCCACAACTTGAGAGAGTGCTCGAACAGGAACGCGGACTCGTCCCATAGATAATTGGAGCGGATGATGGTGGTATTGCGCGCCGAATTGCCGCTGCCGAGCCAGCCTTTTTCCAGCACGGCGATATTCTTGACTCCGTGCTCGCGCGCCAGGTAATAGGCGGCAGCCAGACCGTGTCCGCCGCCGCCGACGATGATGACATCGTAGCGATCCTTGGGGCGCGGGCTTTTCCAGGCGGGCTGCCAGCTCTGGTGATGCTTGAGTCCGTGTCGCAACAGACTCCAGAACGAATATCGGTTTGCCATTGATGGCTCCACACTGATGAGGCAGGGTGCAGTCATTGTCGTGGCCGTACGCACCGGGCAATTGATTGGAAAGGACGGCGTTTTGCCCATTTTCGACATGGCATCATGTCCGAAATACGCAGGGATGCGACGGATTGTGGACAGCGCAGGCCGACGGACGCGCATATGGTGGCGACTGGACAGAACACGGAATCCCGCCATGCCAAGCACCGCCCCCCGCTACACCTTGACACTCGCCTGCCGCGGCGGCACGGGGCAGATCGCCCGCGCCAGTACACGCCTGGCCAAGCTCGGCTGCTATATCGACGAGATGTCGGTCTTCGACGACACCGGCAACGGCCGCTTCTTCATGCGCTGCGTCTTCCATGCCCGGCATGCGGTCATCGATCCCTCGCAGCTGCGCCACGCCCTGGTCGGGTCCGATGCCGACGACGGCTTCGACATGCACTGGCAATTGTTCGAACCCGGCATCCGCCCGCGCGTGCTGATCATGGTGTCGCGGCTGGATCATTGCCTCAACGATCTGATCTATCGCCAGCGTATCGGCGACATCGACATGGAAATCGCCGCCATCGTCTCCAACCATGCCCTGTTGGAGCCGGTCGCCACCGCCGCCGGCCTGCCCTTCCTGCACCTTCCCGTCGAGGCTGGCACGCGCGAGCGCCAGGAAGAGCGGCTCCTGCAGCTGATGCAGGATAGCGACAGCGAGCTGCTGATCCTGGCGCGGTATATGCAGGTGCTGTCGCACCCGACCAGCCAGGCGCTGGCGGGACGCGCGATCAATATCCACCACTCTTTCCTGCCCGGCTTCAAAGGTGCGCGTCCCTATCACCAGGCGCATGCGCGCGGGGTCAAGCTGATCGGTGCAACCGCGCATTACGTGACCGACGACCTGGACGAAGGCCCCATCATCGAGCAGGTCGTCGAACGCGTCGACCACGCCTTCACTCCCGAACGCCTGCAAGCGGCGGGGCGCGACATGGAATGCCAGGCGCTGGCACGGGCCGTGCGATACCACCTGGAACGTCGCGTCTTCATCAGCGGCAGCCGCGTCGTGGTACTGCGCTGAGCGTTCCATGTCGCGTCAGCGCCGCTTCCGGTCGCGCCAGAACAGGCGCGCACCGCAAGACTGCGCTGCAATAGAGTCGGCACGCCTTGCGTGCCGCACCATCGCCAGGAGAACCCCCGTGCAAGCCAACATCCTCTGCAATTATCTGGGCGGTCGCTACCGCGACAATCCCGCATTGTCTCTTGTCGACGATTTCAACCCCGCCACAGGGGCGCGCTTGCACAGCGTGCAACAGGCCGGTCGCGACGAAGCCGAACTCGCCGTCGCCAGCGCACAAGCGGGCTTCGACGTCTGGTCGGCGTTGAGCGGCGCCGAACGCGGTCGCATCCTCAATCGCGCCGCACGCCTGCTGCGGACGCGCAATCGCGAATTGGCCGAACTCGAAGTCGCCGATACCGGCAAGCCCATCCAGGAAGCCGTCGCCGTCGACATCCTGTCCGCAGCCGACTGTATCGAATACTTCGCCGGTCTGGCCGCCGCCATCCACGGCGAGCACCATACCTTGAAAAACGCCTTCGCCTACACCCGGCGCGAACCGCTCGGCGTCTGCCTCGGCATCGGCGCCTGGAACTACCCGCTGCAGATCGCCAGCTGGAAATCGGCGCCGGCGCTGGCCTGCGGAAACGCGATGATTTTCAAGCCCTCGCCGCTGACGCCAGTGACGGCATTGAAGCTGGCCGAGATCTACAGCGAGGCCGGCGTGCCCGATGGGGTCTTCAATGTCGTGCACGGGGATGGCGCACTCGCCAGACAGCTCATCGCAGACCCGCGCGTAGCCAAAGTCTCGTTGACAGGCTCGGTCGCCACCGGTCGCGCCGTTGTCGCAGACAGTGCCGCCACGCTCAAGCGCGTGACCATGGAACTGGGAGGAAAATCGCCTCTGATCGTGTTCGAGGACAGCGATCTCGACCAGGCGGTATCGGCGGCGATGCTCGCCAATTTCTACACCCAGGGTGAAGTGTGTACCAACGGCACCCGCGTTTTCGTCGCGCGTTCCATCCACGCCGCTTTTCTCGAACGGCTGCTTTTCCGCACCCGCAAGCTGCGGGTGGGCGATCCGATGCAAGAAGAAACTCAGGTCGGTGCACTGATCTCGGCCGAGCACACGGCACGCGTGCTCGGCTATATCGAGCACGGCCTCGCTGAGGGAGCGACGCTGCTGGCCGGCGGGAGCCGCGTGGACGTGCCCGGCTGCGAAGGCGGCCACTTCGTGGCGCCGACCATCTTCGGCGACTGCGAAGACGATATGCGTATCGTGCGAGAAGAAATTTTCGGGCCGGTGATGTCGATCCTGGTCTTCGACAGCGAAGACGAGGTCATCGCCCGCGCCAACGACACGCGCATGGGACTGGCCGCGGGCGTGTTCACCCGCGACCTGGCGCGCGCGCATCGTGTGGTGGCGCGATTGCAGGCAGGGGTGTGCTGGATCAATAACTACAACGTCACACCGGTCGAAATGCCCTTCGGCGGCTTCAAGGCGTCCGGACTCGGCTGCGAGAACAGTCAGATCGCCATCGATCACTACACCCAGCGCAAGAGCGTATATGTCGAACTCGGCGGCGTCGCCTGCCCTTACGACTGAGACCGAGGAGACAGCCGATGCAAGCACAATTCGATTACATCATCGTGGGCGCGGGCTCGGCCGGCTGCGTTCTGGCCAGCCGTCTGAGCGAAGAAGAGGACGTCAGTGTGCTGCTGCTGGAAGCGGGCGGGCGCGACTGGCGGCTGGACTGGCGCACGCAGATGCCGGCTGCGCTGGCCTATCCCTTGCAGGGCACCACTTATAACTGGGCCTATGTCACCGAAGCAGAACCCGGCATGAACGGGCGGCGCATGACGCAGGCACGCGGCAAAGGTCTCGGCGGTTCGTCGTTGATCAACGGGATGGTCTATATTCGCGGCAACGCGCTCGACTACGATGGCTGGGCTGCCAATGCGGGGCTGGAGAACTGGAGCTATCACGACTGCCTGCCCTACTTCCGCAAATCGGAAAACTTCGACCGTGGCGCAGACGACTATCACGGCAGCAGCGGTCCGCTGCACGTCACCACCCCACGGCCCGGCAACAATCCCTTGTACCACGCCTTCATCGCGGCAGGCGAACAGGCCGGTTATCCGGCCACCGACGATCTCAACGGTTTTCGCCAAGAAGGCTTCGGTCCGATGGACCGCACGACGACGCCTGGCGGCCATCGCTGCAGCGCCTCGCTCGCCTACCTCGATCCGGCCCGCAAGCGCTCCAACTTCACCCTGATCACCCATGCGCTGACCGAGCGGGTGCTGTTCGAACACGGGCGCGCCACCGGTGTCTGCTACTTGCAAGCCGGTCGCAGTCATACCGCGCGCGCCATGCGCGAGGTCATCGTTTGCAACGGCGCGATCGCCTCGCCGCAGTTGCTGCTGCGCTCGGGCGTCGGTCCGGCGGACGAACTGCGCGCGCTCGGCATCCCTATCGTGCGCGACCTGCCTGGCGTCGGCGCCAACCTGCAGGATCACCTGGAAATGTATCTGCAGTACGAATGCCGGCAAGCCGTCACACTCTATCCGGCGCTTCAATGGTGGAACAAGCCGGCCATCGGCGCCGAGTGGTACTTCAAGGGCAGCGGCATCGGCGCCAGCAACCACTTCGAAGCCGGCGGCTTCATCCGCAGCGACGAGCACAGCGCCTGGCCGAATCTGCAGTACCACTTCATCCCGCTGGCGATGAACTACGACGGCAGCAACCCGGTCAAGGCGCACGGATTCCAGTGCCATGTCGGCTCGATGCGGTCCCCGTCGACAGGCCACGTCAAGCTGGCGACGCGCAGCGCCTTCGACCCGCCGCGCATCGTGTTCAATTACATGACGCACGAGATCGACCGGCGCGAGTTCCGCGCTGCCGTGCGCCTGACGCGCGACATCATCGGGCAGCAGGCGCTGGACGCGTTTCGCGGCCGGGAAATCCAGCCCGGGGCCGCTATCCGCAGCGATGCCGAAATCGACGCCTTCGTGCGCGAACACGCCGAGACGGCGCTGCATCCGTCATGCACATGCAAAATGGGTTACGACGCCGATGCCGTGGTGGATGCCGACGGGCGAGTACACGGACTGGAGGGTCTGCGCGTGGTCGACGCCTCCATCATGCCGCGCGTGATCACGGGCAACCTCAACGCCGCAGTCATCATGCTGGCCGAAAAAATCGCAGACCGGGTGCGCGGGCGGACGCCGCTACCGCGGTCGGGCGCACCCTACTTCATTGCGGGAAACGCCAGTTCACGACTCGCCGCCTCAGGGGTCATCCCCCGGCACAGGGATGACGGGCCGCACGCCCCGCTCTGAACGCTTCCGGTCCAGCGCTCAGGACGCCAGGCGCAACAGCACCGGGATCGATTTGTAAGTCGGGGTATTGGCGCCATCGGCCACGCTGTCGAGCGGAACCAGGACATTGGTTTCCGGATAGTAGGCGCCGAGGCTGCCGCGCGGAATATCGTACTCCACCAGGACGAAGCCGACGGCCACCCGCTCGATACCGTCCTCGGCCACGCCGTGGATGTCGACGCGCGCGCCGGGCGCGAAGCCGAGCATGGCCAGGTCGTCCCTATGGATGAAACCCCCCCGCCGCTGCCCGAACACCCCGCGATAGCGATCGTCGAGCGCATAGATGGTGGTATTGAACTGATCGTGCGAACGCAAGGTCATCAATGTCAGCAGCTTTGCGCCATGCGCGGCGCGGGCACGGTGCAGCGGCGTATCGGTGGCAATGCTCTGCACCAGGAACTGCGCCTTGCCGCTCGGCGTCTTCCAGATCCGCTCGCGCGCCGCCACCGGCAAGTGAAAGCCCCCCGGCACCGCCACGCGCCGGTTGTAATCGTCGAAGCCGTCGATCACGCGGGCGATGTCGTCGCGAATGCGCGCGTAATGACGCGCATACCCTGCCCAGTCGACCGTGTCCGCACCCAGCATCGCCTGCGCCATGCCAGCCACAATCGCCACTTCGGATCGAAGATTAGGTCCCGCCGGCGTATTCATTCCGAACGAAAGATGAACCATCGACATCGAATCTTCCACCGTCACGCCTTGGGCTACGCCATCCTGCAAATCGATTTCGGTACGCCCGAGCGTCGGCAGAATCAAAGCTTCGCGTCCGTGCACGAGGTGACTGCGGTTGAGCTTGGTCGCGATATGCACACTCAGATCGCAGGCGCGCAAGCCCTCCCAGGTGCGCGGCGTATCCGGCGTCGCCATGGCGAAGTTTCCGCCCAGGCCGACAAACACCTTCACATCACCGCGCCGCATAGCCTCTATCGTCGCCACCACGTCCAGCCCATGCTCGCGCGGCGGCGTGAAATCGTAGACCTCACCCAGCCGGCGCAGAAAGGCCTCGTCCGGTTTTTCTTCGATCCCGACGGTACGATCGCCCTGGACATTGGAGTGGCCGCGCACCGGGCACAGGCCGGCGCCACGGCGGCCGATATTGCCGCGCATCATCATCAGATTCGATAGCAAGCGTATCGTTTGCACCGCGTTTTTGTGCTGCGTGAGCCCCATGCCCCAGGTCGCTATAACGGCACGACCGCGGGCATAGATCGCCGCCAGCTCTTCGATGTCGTCGCGAGCCACTCCGGACTCTTCGACCAGCATCGGCCAGCTCTCGCTGCGCAGATCGGCGGCAAAGGCATCGAAATCCGTGCAATGCGCAGCGATGAAAGCGGTATCGAGCACCCGTTCACCCCCCGCTGCCAGCGCCGCATCATCCAGTTCGAGTACCCGTTTGGCCACGCCCTTGATCAGGGCCAGATCTCCGCCCGGCCGCGGCCGGAAAAAAACAGACGCGATCCGGCTACTGCCCAGCGTCAGCATTTCGAGAGGGTGCTGCGGGCTGGCAAAACGCTCCAGACCACGCTCTCGCAGCGGATTGATCGCGACGATGGTCGCGCCGCGGCGCGAGCACTCGCGCAATTCGCCCACCATGCGCGGATGGTTGGTCGCCGGATTCTGGCCAAACAGCAGCAAGGTATCGCAGTGTTCGAAATCGTCGAGCGTCACCGTGCCCTTGCCCACCCCGACCGTCAGCGGCAATCCGCGGCTGGTGGGCTCGTGGCACATATTCGAGCAGTCAGGGAAATTATTGCTGCCGAGCCGACGCACCATCAGCTGAAACAGAAAAGCCGCCTCGTTACTGGTACGCCCCGAGGTGTAATAGCTCGCGCGTCGCGGGTCGTCGAGCCCTCCGATGTGGCGGGCGATCAGAGCGAAGGCCTCATCCCAGGCGACAGGGCGATAGCGATCGCTGGCGGCATCGTAGCGCAGCGGATCGGTCAGCCGTCCATGCTGCTCAAGTTGATGATCGCTCTGCTCCATCAGCTCTGTCACACTATGCGCGGCAAAAAAATCGGGGCCGGCGCGACGCCCTGTCGCCTCGGCCGCCACGGCCTTGACGCCGTTTTCGCAAAATTCGAACGTCGAGGCATGATCGCGATCGGGCCAGGCGCAGCCGGGACAGTCGAAGCCGTCGGGCTGATTCTGCTTGAACAGGGCCTTGTACTTGCTGCCGGCCACCTTCTCCCGGACCAGGTTGATGGCGACTTGCTTGAGGGCGCCCCATCCCCCCGAAGGATAGGGATAGGGGGCGATACGCGGTCTGCTTGCCATGGCGGCGACTCCGATGACGGTGACGGTGGCGCCGGAAGCGGACCGGCGACTTGATCTGCATCAACACTGGACGGATGATCACATACTAGCTAACTTGACTAGCCTGGACAACGATTGTCCGAACAGCAGACAGGAGTCTCCCCGTGACTGAAGCCGAACTCTGCCTCTATGTCGATGACCAACTGGCCAGCCCCTATGCCATGTCGGTCTTCGTCGCACTGACCGAAAAGAACGTGCCGTTCGACATGCGGCGGCTGGATCTCGAAGCCGAAGCCCAGCACGCACCGGATTTCGCCGCCCTGTCGCTGACCCGGCGCGTACCGGCCCTGGTTCACGCCGGCTTCGCCCTGTCGGAATCGACAGCGATCGCGGAATACCTGGATGAAGTCTTTCCCGGCACGCCGCTCTACCCGCAAGCGGCGCGCGAACGCGCACGCGCGCGGCAGGTGCAAGCCTGGCTGCGCAGCGATCTGATGCCGATTCGCGAGGAGCGCTCGACCATGGTCGTGTTCTACGGTCAGGTTGCGCCCCCCCTGTCGGCAATGGCGCAGGCGGCCGTGCGCAAGCTGTATGCGGCGGCGGACGCCCTGCTGGCCCCTGGCGCCACCACCCTGTTTGCCGAGTGGAGCCTCGCCGACGTCGACCTTGCCCTGATGCTGAATCGCCTGCAACTGAACGGCGACCCGGTACCGGAACGACTCGCGCACTACGCGCGGCGGCAGTGGCTGCGCCCTTCGGTACAACAATGGGTACAACTGCCGAGGACGAGCCGGAGCGCCCCCGCCGATGCATGAACCCCGCGCGCCCCACCCGGCGGGGACGGCACGGACTCCTGGGTCGGCCTGTTGATCGAATGAAAAACAGACCGGTACAGACAGAGGAAAAATGACATGCCCGCCTTTTTGATCGACACCGACCCGGCTCGGCTGGACCTCGATCTCGTCCATCGGTTCTTGTCGGAACAGTCGAACTGGGCGCGCGGGATTCCGCGCGCGACGCTTGCGCGCGCCATCGCGCATTCACTGTGTTTCGGCGGCTATCTGGAGGGGACGCAGATCGCTTTTGCCCGCGTGGTCAGCGACTGCGCGACCTTCGCCTATCTGGCCGATGTTTTCGTACTGCCTGAACATCGCGGGCGCGGCTACGCCAGGCGTCTGCTCGCATCGGTGATGGATCACTCCGAACTGCAGGGACTGCGCCGCTTCTCCCTGGCCACCAGCGACGCGCACGGCTTGTATGCCGGTTTCGGATTCGCCGCGCCACGGCGGCCACAGTCGCTGATGGAGCGCTATGAGCCTGATATCTATCAAAAATAACGGGGCGGGCATCGAATTGAACGAGACAGGATGGCGCGAGCCGACGTAAAATCCGCGTCATGAATCTACTATTTCGCCAATTTCTGCGTTTCGCCGCCGTGGGCGCGTCCGGAACCCTGGTGCAGTACGCGACCCTGTGGGCCGGCGTCGAGCTGATGCATGCGCCTGCGGCCTTTTCCTCCGGGATAGGCTATATCCTCGGTTCGATCGTCAACTATGTACTCAACTACTTCTTCACGTTTAAAAGCGGCGCATCGCACATGCACACCGCAGCCAAGTACTATGCCGTCCTCGGCGTAGGCTGGAGCATCAATACCGGTCTGATGGCCCTGCTCGCGCAGCGCTGGGGCGTGAACTACTGGCTTGCGCAACTGTTCACCACCGGCATCGGCCTGATCTGGAACTTCACCGGCAGCCGCTGGTGGGCGTTCAGATCCCAAACCGCCTGAGCGCTCACGGCGCCAGCGTCGCTCCCTGTATCCCGAAGCGGCGGCGGATCGCGGCCAGCGTGCCATCGGTCCGCATCGCCGCGTAAGCCTGCCGCCAACGCTGCGCCTGGAGCGGGTCAAAGTGCGGCGACGCCGCGGCGTAGACGACAAAATGGTGCAAGGGGCCGGAAAAATGGAATCGCGCCGGGTCCAGCCCCTGCTTGCGCATCTGCTCGAGCGCACGCGTCCGTCCGGTCAACCAGACTCTGAAACGCCCAGCCATCAACTTGCGCAAATTCTCGCCCTCGTCGGTACTGAGATCGAGATGGTCATAGCCGGCCCGGGTGGCAAAATCGACCAGCATCGACCCCCGCACCACCCCCACCGTCAGCCCTGACAGGGGCCGCGCAGGAATCGACCCGGTCGACACCAGCACATAATCATCTTCCAGCAGCGGCAGCAACCATAGAAACGAGGTCTCGCGCTGCGCCGTGCGCGCAACCGGAAACGTCAGCGTTGAGGCGTCATGCCCTGCCGAGGCCAAGGCGCGATTCAACGGCTGCACGTCGAACCGGCAAGCGACATGCACCCGCTTGGCGACCGCCTTGAGCACGGCTTCTGCATAGCCTTCGCCATCGCCGGGGGCCGAATGGTACTGCAGGTTGGCAACGATACAGCGCATTGCGGAGGCTTGCGCGCCATGGGCACAGGCTAGCAACAGAAACAGCAGGCCGAAACGACTCAACATCACACAACCACTCCATGACTCGTGAACTCCGGGTCCGTCTTCGTCGGCGTGCTGCGACAGCCAGCGACAATTGTCGTACCTCAAATGATAAAGATAGCCGTACCAAATAAAACAGCATCGCCCCCCATTCGGGGCGCGGTACGGAAACGGCAGCGACGAGCAAGCGCCAGCGCTGCCGGCCGTATTTTTCGCTGCGACATGATACGCCTGCCGCGAAACAAGCGATGCCGAATTGCCATATTTACATTCGCTGCTCGAGCGATCAGCGCGCGTCTGGCCGCGAAGGGCCAATGGCGGCATCCTGTGAACGTGTGCGCCGCCGGGGGCGGCCGGAGCGCTCCTGGCCGCGCGCATGCCGGAAACAGAGACAAGCCCCGGAAATGATCTGCTCTAAATCAAGGTTTTGCCTGCCAATCGGCTTAAGCTGAACTGGACATATCCATGATGTCGCCCCGACCGAACGAACAAGGATCAGCCTATGTTTCCTGAATTTCGCGATTTGATTTCCAAGCTGAAAAAAGAAGACGAACACTTCTCGCGCCTGTTCAACAAGCACAACGACCTGGATCAGCAGATCAAGAATATAGAGAACCGCATCGAGCCCGAGGGGCGCGCCGGAGTGGATGGACTGAAGAAGGAAAAGTTGAAGCTGAAAGACGAGCTGTACCAGATTCTGAAAAAAGCGGCGGCCTGAACCGCCCACTGCCGGCTACGCCTCTCTGCGTCAGCCGGTTTTTTTATTTGGCCCCGGTGCCGCGCATTTTCGATCCCCGCCATTTCTCTTGCTGCCGCTCGCCGCTACAATACGGGGTTTGTTGAATAGACACCAACCTCGGTCTGGAAAGATTCATGCTTCGTATCACCGAACTCAAGCTTCCGCTGGAACACAAGGCGGAAGAACTCCCCGCCGCCATTCTCGCCCGTCTCGGCATCGTCAGCGCCGACATGCGCACGTTCACCGTTTTCAAGCGCAGCTACGATGCGCGCAAATCGATGATGGTGCTCACCTATATCGTCGACGTGGACGTCGCCAACGAAGCCAGCCTGCTTGAGCGCTTTGCCGCCGACATCCATGTCATGGCGACGCCGGACACCGGCTACCATTTCGTGGCCGGCGCCCCCGCCACGCTCGAACATCGCCCGGTCGTGGTCGGTTTCGGCCCCTGTGGTATTTTTGCCGCGCTGATTCTCGCGCAAATGGGCTTCAAGCCGCTGGTACTGGAGCGGGGCAAGAAGGTTCGCGAACGGACAAAGGACACCTGGGATCTGTGGCGCAAGAACATTCTGCACCCCGAGTCGAATGTGCAATTCGGCGAAGGCGGTGCCGGCACCTTCTCCGACGGCAAGCTCTACAGCCAGATCAAGGACCCCAAGTTTCTCGGGCGCAAAGTGCTGACCGAATTTGTCAAAGCCGGCGCGCCGGAAGAGATCCTTTATATTGCCAAGCCTCACATAGGCACCTTCCGCCTGGTGAGCATGGTCGAAAAAATGCGCGCCGAGATCGAAGCGCTCGGCGGCGAGATCCGTTTCGAACAGCGCGTGAGCGATGTCCAGATCGAAAACGGCCATGTGCGCGGGCTGATTCTGGCCAGTGGCGAACACATCCGCGCCGACCATGTCGTTCTGGCCCTCGGCCACAGCGCCCGCGACACTTTCGAAATGCTGCATGAACGCGGCGTATTCATGGAAGCCAAACCGTTTTCGGTCGGCTTCCGTATCGAGCATCCGCAATCGCTGATCGACAAGGCACGCTGGGGCAAGTACGCGGGCAACGACATTCTGGGCGCGGCCGATTACAAACTGGTGCATCACGCCGCCAACGGCCGCTCGGTATACAGCTTCTGCATGTGCCCGGGCGGGACGGTCGTTGCCGCGACCTCCGAGCCGGGCCGCGTGGTGACCAACGGCATGAGCCAGTATTCGCGCAACGAACGCAACGCCAATGCAGGCATCGTGGTCGGCATCACGCCAGCCGACTATCCGGGCAGCCCGCTCGCCGGCGTCCAGTTGCAACGGGACCTGGAAAGCCACGCCTACCTGCTCGGCGGCAGCAGCTACGAAGCTCCCGCACAATTGGTCGGCGATTTTCTCGCCGGTCGCCCCTCGCAGGCGCTGGGTTTGGTCGTGCCGTCGTACAAACCCGGCGTCCACCTGACCGATCTGTCCAGTGCCCTGCCCGACTACGCGATCGCCGCGATACGCGAGGCGATCCCTGCCTTCGACAAGAAAATACGCGGTTTCGCCATGCCCGACGCCGTGCTGACTGGCGTGGAAACACGGACCAGCTCGCCGCTTCGGGTAACACGCGACGAGACCATGCAAAGCATCAATGTACGCGGGCTCTATCCGGCAGGAGAAGGCGCCGGCTACGCCGGAGGCATTCTCTCGGCCGGCGTCGATGGCATCAAGGTCGCCGAAGCCCTGGCGCTGGAACTGGTGAAATCCTGACCGGACGGGCGGGCGCTTCTGCCCGCCCTTTGGGGCGCTCCTGCGCGCCGATCGGCGCCGGTGCCGGCCGCCCGCTTCGTCACACCCGCAGGCGCTGCACGGCCTCGCGCATGCTGGAGGCCAGTTCGGCGAGTTTGCGCGACAGATCGGCCGTGTCTTCCGCCCCACGGCTGTTGAGTTGACTCATCTGCGCAATCTGGTCGACATGTGCGGCGATCTGATTGCTTGCCTCGCTCTGTTCGCGCAGGGTCGCGGAAATCGCGTTCGCCTCGCCCTCGGCCAGCGCCGTGCTATCGTTGATGCGGCGGACCGAGACGCCCGCGCTGTCGGACACCACCACACCGGCATCCACCAGGGCGACGGCCTCGGCCATCCCTGCCGTCGCGCCATCGACACCGGACTGGATACCGGCAATCCTGGCGCTGATATCCTGTGTCGCCAGCGCGGTGCGTTCGGCCAGCTTGCGCACCTCGTCGGCCACGACCGCGAAGCCACGCCCCTGTTCACCCGCGCGCGCCGCCTCGATGGCGGCGTTGAGCGCGAGCAGATTGGTCTGATCGGCGACATCGCGGATCACCTGCACGATGCCGGTGATCTCGCGCGAGGATACCCCCAGTTGTCCGACAGCGCTCTCGGTCGAGCGAATGCGCTCCGCGATTTCCTTCATATGCCGCACCGACTCGGCGATGACCGCTTCGCCGTCGCGGGCGGCCTCGCCCGACTGGTGCGACAAATCAAAAGAACGCCGCGCATTATCGGCGACCTGATTGATGCTGACCGTCAGCTGCTCGACGGTGGCCGACATGCTGGATGCCGCCTCGGATTGTCTGTCGGAGCTGCTGGAAACCTGCCCCGCGGCCAGCGACAGGCGCGCCGACGTTTCGGCGATGCGGGCGATTCCGGCCAGCAATTCCTGCAAGGTCTCGCGGATGGACTGCGCCAGCTGATTGACCGAGCCTGCGGTATCGCTCACCTCGTCACGGCCGGCTAGATCGATGTGCAAGGTAAAATCGGAATCGCGTGCCATGCGCCCGGTGATCTCGCTGATTTTTCGCAGCGGCGGAATCGTCGAACGAAACAACCAGGCGCTCAGCCCTACCGCAGCGAAAATCGCCGCCAGCGTACCCGCCTGCATCAGGCGATTGGCAAAAAGGGCCAGACTCTGGGCTTGGCCCTTGGCGGCGGAGGCGCCGTCGGTGCTGGCGGCGACGAGACGATCCAGGCTGGGCAGCAACTCGCGAAACGCCTTGCGCGCCTTACCGCGAAACAGCGTCAGCGCCGCGTCGGTCTGGCCGGCCGTGACCAGCGCTTCGAGCTGCCGATGCACGACAAGATACGCATCGAGCCGCTGTTCGTAGTCCTGATACAGAGCCTTGTCGGCCGGACTCTGCAACAAGGACTTCACGATCTGTTGCTCGGCCTGCATGTCCTTGAAGTTCTGCCCCTGGCGCTTGAGGGTGTCGGCAAGATCGTCCGGCGTACGCACCAGCAATAACTGGGTTTCGCGGTTGCGGAAATCGATCAGCGCCGCCTTCATCGCCAACGAGTGCTGCACGCGCGGCAGCCAGCTATCGCTGATGCTGTCCAGCGTGTCCGACACCCTCCCGAGGCCGGTGATGCCGATACCGCCGACGATGGCAGTCAACAGCAGCACCAGAACAAAAGAAAGAACCAGTTTCTGTGCAATACGCATCACTGCTCTCCGCTATGAGCCGTTCCGTGATCGCAGGGTGAATCCTGCTGTGATAAACATTACAAAATAAATATTACAACTTAAGATACGATTGAATCGTAGATGGTCATGACAATAGAAGCGAGCAATAATCCAAGATATTCGGCCAGGCCGCGTTGGCCTGCCGCTTCATCATGCCCCACCTTCCGTCAGCGAGACCCGGTCGCGGCGGCCACCCGCACCGCTGACCTCGATGCGGCTCAAGCCGGCGCCCACGCCCTTGTGAATACGGATCTGCACGGGAATCCTTTCCTTCATCGCTTCGACATGACTGATCACGCCTATCATCTTGCCGCTCGCATTGAGACTGTCGAGCGCGTCCAGCGCACTATCCAGCGTCTCGCCGTCCAGCGTGCCGAAGCCTTCATCCAGAAACAGGGAGTCGATCGACGTCTTGTGGCTGACCAGATCCGATAGCGCCAGCGCCAACGCCAGACTGACCAGAAAACTTTCGCCTCCCGACAAGGTGCGCGTATCGCGCGTCACGTCGCCTTGCCAGGTGTCGACGATCTCGAGCTCCAGCTCGCCGCCCGCCTTGCGCAGCAGCTGATACCGTCCGTGAAACCGTTCAAGCTGCCGGTTGGCGAGATGAACCAGATGATCGAGCGTCAGCCCTTGTGCGAATTTGCGGTATTTATCGCCGCTGGCAGAGCCGATCAGGCCATTCAAGCGCTGCCACAGCTCGCAATCGTCGGCCATGGCATCGATGCGGACATACAAGTCGGCCTGGGTCTGGCGACGGGCATCGTCGGCATCGAGCAAGGAGGAGATTTCACCCTGCCGCAGCGCGGCGGCGCGCAACGACGTTCCCAACTCTAGCAGCCGTGCGTCGAGCGCCTCCAGCGACCCGGCCGTTTCCGACAGTGCCTGCGTCGCCGCGACGCCTTCGCGCGCGGATTGCAGCAGGGTCTCGGCTTCCAGCCGTGCGGCCGCCAGCCTTTGCTTGAGAGCGAGCAGGCCGGCGCGTTCGTCCTCGGGCAGCAAGGCGGCGACAAAGTCATCCACCCCGGCGAACGGACTGGCCGCCAGCGCCTCGTCCCACTCGCGCCCGGCGATCCGCAGCGCGTCTTGATGCACGTCGCGATCGGCGCTCAGCTGTGCGCTGCGCCCCTGCAGCCGCTCGCGGCGCCGCAAGGCGCCGTCGAGTTCAAGCGCGAACCGTTGCAGCAGGGTTGCAGCATCGTCGAGCGGCAAACCGCCCGGCGAACCGGGGCAGCCGACGGCCTCCCAGCGCTGTTGCCAGTCCAGACGCAGCCGCGCCATCTGTCCGCTATGCTGTCGCTGCAGCAGCAATTGCTGCCTGGCTTCCTGCTGCCGTACGCGGCAGCTCTGCCAGTCTTGCCATTCGCGTTCGCGCTCATCCAGCCAGGGTCCGGCATGAACCGGCACATCCGGATACGCCTGCTCAGCGAGAGAAGCGGCAAGGGCCGTTTCCAACCCGGCCAGCCGCGAGCGCACGGCCTCCCGGCGCTGCAGGCTTTCGGTCCGCCTCTGCTCCTGCGCCTGCAGCGTTTGCGCGAGCAACGCCTGCCGCTGCTCCAACGCGGCAACCGCATGCTCGCACTCCAGCCGCGTGCGTTCTGCGCGTCCCAGCTCCGCTTCCATCGCCTCAAGCCGCTGCAGGGTCCGCTGCATGTCCGCGATGCGCTGCGCCTGGCGCTCGCGCAAGGCGGATAGCGCATCCGCCTGCCGCCAGGCGTCGTCCGCCAGCCCCCACTCCCGCGCCTCGCGGCGCCATTGGTCCTGCAAACCCTCCTGCTCCGCGGTCGCTGCCGCCTGTTGACCCGCCAGGTTTTCCTGACGCGTGGCAAGCGCGACCAGTTCTTCATTCAGAGCCTGCCCCTGTGCCGTCAAGGCATCCAGCTCGGCCCGCTTCTCCGCCCATCGGCGTTTGGTCTCGGACACGTCCAGTTCCCGGTAGCGATCAACGGCCGGATGGCTGGGCGAGCCGCACAGCGGGCAGGCTTCGCCTTCGCGCAGCCCGGCGCGGTGCGACTCAAGGCTCTGGATCCGCCTTTCCTGCTCCAGCAGGGTTTCCTTGTCCTTCACCTGTTGCTGCAGGTCTTTGTAACGCTGCCGCAAGTCGGCACGCTGCTGGTCTTTGCGTTCGAACTCGGCGTGCAGGCGCGCCGACTCCCGATGCCAGCGCTCCTGCTCCTGCGCCCGCTTCTCGAATGCCGAGGCCAGGGCGACAAGACGATCGATCGCATGCGCACCTTGCTCCAGCGTCAGGCGCTGCATGCCGAGCTGCCCGGCTTCGCGCCCGGCCAGCGTCTCGTCGCGCAGGGCGAGTGCGAGCGCAGCGGCTTGCTCCGCCCGATCGAACGCCTCCCGGGCCGGACCGATGGCCCCGGCCACGGCGGCAAGCTCGTCGCGCGTGCCCTGCATCTGGCGCTCGTCGTCCCTCTGCGCCCGTTCCTGCTCGATGAGCTCGCGCCGGGCCTGTTCGCGCTCGGCAAACTGCGCGCGCCACAGGCCGAGGCTTTCGCCCAGCCTCGCTCGCAAGGGCGTCGCCGCCAGGCGGGCGTCCAGCTCGACGGCAACGGCTTCCAGCCGTTCGCAGTCCGCTTCTGCCGCGGCGGCGACGGCTTGCGCGCACTGCCAGGCCGCCCCTCCCTGCCGCGCGACCTCGCCCTCGGCCTGCGCGAGCTCGACGCCGACGGCCTGCCGTTCAACCTCGTTTTGATGACAAAGCCGCTGTGCGCCCCGCCAGACATCGTAGGTCGGACGCAAGGCCTGGGCCGGCTCGCCAGCCGCCAATCGCTGCAAGCGTGCCCGGGCCGCTTCTTCGTCCGCTCCCACCCGGTGCAAGCCCTCCTGCGCCGACAACAGCGCCGCGCAGGCACGATCACCATCCAGCCGGGCCTGCCGTTGCGCCCGCAGCGCAGCAAGCTCGGCGTCTATCGCCGCTTCGCGCTCGCGCGCGGCGGCGGCCTCCTCGTTCAAGATCCGACGCGCTTCATCGTCGAGCCGCTCGACGCCCTGCGCCTGCGCCTGCCAGTGCGCGAGCGCCGTGCCGGCGTCGCGACTGTGCTCGAACACGCGCTGCGAGATCAGTCCGTAAATTTCGGTGCCGGTCAGCTCTTCCAGCAATTCGGCGCGCTCGCCGGCGCTCGCATTCAGAAAGGCGGCAAACCCCCCTTGCGCGAGCAGCATGGACTTGGTGAAGCGGGCGAAATCGAGCCCGGTTATCGCCTCGATACGCTTGAGCTTGTCGTTGATATGGGTCGTCAGAATGCGGCCATCGGCGTCGGCCAGCTCGACCTTGGGCGCCTGCAGCGCGCCATCGGCGCGGTCGCGCGCACGACGCTGGCTCCAGAACGCTCGATAGCGTGCGCCCTTGACTTCAAATTCGACTTCGGCCAGGCAATCGGCCGTATGCCGCGTCATCAGTTCGTTGCTTGCGGCCGACACCGACTTGATGCGCGGCGTCTCGTGGTAGAGCGCAAGGCAGATCGCATCGAGCAAGGTCGTCTTGCCCGCCCCGGTCGGCCCGGTGATGGCGAACAGTCCATTGTTCGCGAACGGCGCGGAGGTGAAATCCAGCGTCCATTCGCCCTTCAACGAATTCAGGTTTTTCAGCCTCAGCGACAGAATCTTCATGCCCGCTCCTCGCGCAAGGCCGCAACGACGGACCGGTATCGCTCGCGCAGGCGCTCCCCGACCCCGGCGTCCACCTCCTCGCTCTCGAGTCGGCGCGCAAAAACCTCATCCGGCGACAATTCATCCAGCGTTTCGCCGGCTCGCCCCTGCAGCGCAGCGGCGGCGGTGCCGCGTTCGCGGCGCAGCCGCAGCAATTCGACGGGAAGGCCTTCGCACAGGGCCTGCACTCTGAGTTGCAGGTCGGCCAGATAGTCGTCGGTGCGCACCGTGACTTCGAGCCATAGCGGCCTCTCGGCGCGGCCCGCCGCGGCCGCGGCCGCGATTTCGGTCGCCAGTTGCGCGAGCGTGCCGCGCACCGAAGCCATGGCCTGAAAACAGGGAACCGGCAACGGCGTCACCGCCTTCAACCCGCCATGATCGAGATCAACCAGCAAAACCTGCTTCTCCTGCCCGGCCTCGTCGAAACCGAGGGGAATCGGCGAGCCGCAATAGCGGATGCAATCCTGGCCGCCCACCTTCTGCGGGCGGTGAATATGGCCAAGCGCGATATAGTCGGCAGGGGGAAAGGCCTGTGTCGGAAACGCGTCCAGCGTTCCGACATAAATTTCGCGCACCGCTTCGCTCGCACTGGCCCCCACGGTGAGCAGATGTCCGCTGGCGACGATGGGGAGCGTCCCGTCCGTCGCGTCCCGGCGTTCGCAGGCAAGCTGAAAAACGGCGTCATAGTGGTGACGGATCGCATCCTGCAGCGACTGCAGTTTGTCTTCGGCACTCTGTCCGGCCTGACTTTGCAGCACATCGCGTGGACGGATGAACGGTATCGCGCACAGGATGGCACCGATGCGGCCGTCGCGCCCCAGCAGCGGCAATACCTGCTGTCGCATGTCCTCGTCGACCCCGGGGATCACATGGGTATTCAGGTAGCTCAGCAAGGCGCGCCCCTCCCCCAGCGTCGCCACCGAATCGTGGTTGCCGCCGAGTACGACCAGTTGCGCGCCGGTTTCATGCACAGCGACGACGCACCGGTTGAACAGCTCGCGTGCATAGCTGGGCGGGGCCCCGGTATCGAAGACGTCCCCGGCGAGCAGCACCACGTCAACACCTTGCTGCCGGATCTGCCCGACCAGCCAGTCGATAAAAGCCAGATGCTCGGCTTGGCGCGTCTTGCCCATGAAGTGTTGGCCGAGATGCCAGTCCGAGGTGTGAAGAATTCGCATAGAGTGGTTTTCGAGGGAAACGCCAGACAGTGTACCGGCGGGCCACGCGAAAGCGTAGCCCGTCGCGCCAGACTCTCTCCACCGCAACGGCCAGGGCTGCGGCACGATCATATTGCCGGTATTGAAGGCGGCATTTGGGTAAACTCGTCAGGACGCCCGATTCGCATCGGCGAGCGAGCGCATTCGGTACAGGCGCCTCGCCGGCAAGCCGCCCGGACTGGCCGGCGCAGCGGACGGGCATGACCAAGGGAGCTCCACCATGTTAGCCGTCGCAAGCAACAGAATCCTTGTGCGAACACACTCATGAATGCCCCGACTCCGCCTTTTCCTCTGGTTGCCTCCGACCTCGACGGCACCTTGCTCAACCGGCGGCATACCGTCGACGCGCTGACCGTCGCCACCTTGCGCGATCTCGATGCACAAGGCGTGCGCCTGGTCCTGGCCACCGGCCGCCATCATCTCGACGCCGCCCCCATCCGTGCGCGGCTCGGGGTGCGCGCCCATCTGATCACCGCCAACGGCGCACGCGTGCACGACGAAGACGACAGACTGATCGCCAGGCACGACCTTGAACCCGGGCTCGCGCGCGAGCTGCTGTCGCGCGGCCTCGGCACGCGCACCCTGCTCAGCGCCTACCTCGACGATGAATGGCTGATCGAGCGCCCTTTCCCCATGCTGCTGACAGGTCATCGCGATTCGGGTTTCCGTTATCGCGTAGCCGATCTGCGCCATCACGACGGCAACGGCATAAGCAAAATACTGTATATGGGCGGCTACGGCCGCTTGCTCAAGCTGGAAGCGCAGCTCCTGCAACGCTATGACGGCGGGATCGCCCTGGCCTTTTCCTCCCGCCACTGCCTGGAGGTCATGGCCCGTGGCGTCAGCAAGGGCCGTGCGCTGAGCACACTGCTCGATACGATGGGAATCGCCCCCGAGCGCTGCGTGGCTTTCGGCGATGGACAAAACGATATCGAGATGTTGCAGGCGGTCGGCTTCCCCCAGCTCATGGCCAACGCGCAACCCCGGCTCCAGCAGAGCCTGCCCGGAGCGACGCGCGTGCTCAGCAATGCCGATAGCGGCGTGGCCCGACGCCTGCGCGAGTTATTCGGCCGGGATGCCTAGTGGCCGCGCCGTGGAAAGGGCAAGGCGTCAAAGCACACGAAAGCGCGCTCGACCGCGGAGCGGGCTGCCCGGAAAACCAGCAGGCCGGTCGCCAGCGATACGATGGCGGCACCGAGCATATCCAGCGGGTAATGAACGCCGAGATAGACGCGCGACCAGGCCATGGGCAGGCCCAGCAAGCACAAGCACACACCGGCCCTGCGCGTGACGGCGTTCAGGGACAGGGCGCATGCCACGCTCCAGAAAAGGGTCAGGTGATCGCTGGGAAACGACGGGTCGGCCGCATGAGGAATCAGGGTGTGTCCGAGACCGAGCACAAAAGGCCTCGGGTTGGGCCATAGCAAGCCGATGAATTGGCTGATCGCCAAGGCGCACAACGCGGTGATGCCGGCACCGAACAGACTGCGACGCAAACCGGGGCCGCCGGCAAACCACCCGCCCAACAGCAGAAGCGGAACCAGCCAGATCAGGTACTCGGCCAGAAAAATCGCGATGGAGAGAATCGGGGCGGAAGGATGGGCAGGGGCGTTGAGAGTCAGAAACAGGTATAGATTGAGTCGTAGCATTCCAGTTTATCGGTGGGCAGCGTCGGCGATTGCCGCGCATCATCGTTCAAATGGGGGACCACCTTGCCGCTGAAGGGGTCCACCTCCACATCGATGAAGCGCCCCGCCCGCAGCACGTCGACCCGATACACCCAGTGTCCGTGGCGGCGCTCCAGCCGCGCCCGGCTCGGCGTCCCGTAGCTGCCGGCCAGCGCCAGCGCCTGACCGTGAGTCAGCGTGCCGCGTTCGAACAGGCGTCCGTCCTCGTCGCGTCCCAGCGTCACGCTATGGGCAAGCCACGACAAGCCCAATACCACGGCCATCGACATGGCGACGATGAGTGCCGGAGAAGGAAGACTCGGTAGCGGATGAATTCGCTTCATGATGCGCACGACCAGGGGCCTTTCCCATAGCGGCATTTAAATGCCGCACGACAATGCAAAACGCGCACCGGGCCGTACGTTTATCTTCGCTTCGACCCCAGGACGCGCAGAAAGTTTATCAAACCCATTGCACATGGCAACATTTATCAACAATTAACGACATTGAATTTTTGCGACCGCGGCGCCCGGCAGCGCATCGTGCATCGCGCGTATCGCACGGTTGAAAACCTCGACCCAGGCGCGATCGAATTGGTATTCACAGGCATTGACCTCGGCGACCGCTCTCAACAGAGAGCGCACTTGACCGCGTGCGCCCTGCTTGGTCAAGACGGCCTCGAACGCATCGACCAGAGCCAGTATTCTGGCGCCCGGACAGATCGCCTCCCCGACGAGACCGGCCGGATAACCGCTGCCGTCCGGCTTTTCGTGATGCTGACGCACAATGAGCGCGGCCTCGCGCCAGCCAGGCATACGCTCGAGCAGACCGGCGGCCCAGGCGACATGAGACTGCACGGCGGGTAGATCCTGGGTTCGCAGCCGCCCTCCGCCCAGCCACAGACCGCCCGGCACCATCATCATTCCGATGTCGTGCATGTAAACAGCCGCTTCGAGCTGATCGGCCGGGACCGGCATGCCGCCCATCTCGTTCAGACTCCGCGCCAGCTTCAGATTGCGGACGCTGCGGCCGGAAAAAATGGGCGAATGGGTCTCCATCTGCAGCGCCAGGTCGTGGAAAAAAGCCAGATCATCGGCTGGAGCGACCGCGCGCTTGCCATCATCGGCGAAGAGGGCGTCCACTCCGGCCTCCTTGTCCCTCCCCCCCGTCCCCAGCCCCAAAATGCGATCGCAGCCGGCTTCGACTTCACGCGGCGGCAAGGCCGCCACGGCAGCCAGATTGTCGCCCAAAACAGGCAGGTTCAAACTATCCAGCGCTTGCCCTGCGGCCAGGGCGTCCATCGCCATTTCCAGCCTGTCCACCGTGAACAGCAATACATCGGCCAGCGATGGCGTGAAAGACAGCTCGCGAGACCGGACCCGCACCAGAAGATTTTCCGCCGCATGAATCAGCGGCACGACAAAATGCAGGCGGCACAAACCGGCATCGCCCTTGATATTATGGAACGTCCGGAACAGATCGGCGATGCTGTCGCCGCGTCCCGGTTCGCGGCGCAGCTCCGCCACCAGGGTTTCGACACGCGGGGCATAATCGGACATGGCATCCCGGAAATCCTGGAAGCCGCTCATATCAACCAGGCTGTCTTGCATATCGGCAATCATGACACGCCCCGCTAGTTAAGAATAAACATCGCCCGCAAGGCCGGGCCCACGCCGCGATGACAATCAACCGCAGACGCTGATTCATCCCACGCTAGCATTATTGTCTGCCGACAAGGGATTATAAAGTCGAAGTTTATTCGCCCGGCATCGCCATCTGAAATACGCGCATCCCGCAGCGACCGCCCCGGGAGCCCGCTTCCGCCACAAGCCCCGCCCGGTCACGCTATCAGCCTGGATATCGGGTCGTCCGCGACGGCTCGCGACGACGCGCATTTCTTCGCCCGTCTTTTTTTACGGCAGGTAAAAATAATACTTGCATCCGCGCAAAACCGTGTGCATTATGCTCTCGCTGGATGTTCAAGTCGTGGATGTGTAGTTGTAGTAGTGACGCCAAGTCCGTACCACAGTACGTCATTTCCCTTGATATTCAAGCAATCTTCAACATCATTTCCATTAAGGGAAACGTATTATGGCAACTGGTACCGTAAAGTGGTTCAACGACGCTAAGGGCTTCGGCTTCATCACCCCGGACGAAGGCGGCGAAGACGTATTCGCTCACTTCTCCCAAATCAAGTCGAACGGTTTCAAGACCCTGGCCGAAAACCAGAAGGTCAGCTTCGAAGTGACCATGGGCCCGAAGGGCAAGCAAGCTTCCGACATTCAGCCGCTGTAAGCGTCCGAATTCAAGGCAAAAAACCCGTGCCAAGGCACGGGTTTTTTTATTTCACGATGTTCCCGGCCGCGGGCATCCCCATCGCCTGCAACGAACGCACCGCCTCCCGGCGACATCTCCGCTCGAGCCATACCGAACCGTGCACCGGCGTGCTCGGGCCGCGAAACGTCGCGACAGCGGATCCGCCCCTCCCAGGGCGGCAACGGCCCGGGTCAGTCTGTCGATCCGGCAAAAAAGGCCGTCAACGCCCCGGCCACCGCCGACGGCTGCTCTTCGGGCAGAAAATGACCGCAGCGCGCGATACGCATTCCGCGCACGTCTTGCGCACAGACCCGCAGCGGCGCCGCCATATCCGGCAGGGACCCCTGATCCGACCCCATGCCCAGCACCGGCATGGCCAGCTTTCCTCCGCGGCTCAACTCGCGATTCTGCTGCGCCGACTGCTCGACGGCGCGATAGTAGGCAAGCCCTGCACGCAAGCCACCGTCCTTCTTGAGTACCCGCACGTATTCATCGATGTCGGCGGATGTAAAGACTTCAGGATCCGCAGCCTTGCGCCGCAGAAACCATTCCAGATACTCGCGCTCGCGTCCGGTGATGAGCGTCTCAGGCAGATCGGGCAGAGCATGGAAGGCAAAATGCCAAGTGCGCCACGCCCGATCCGCTGCGATAGGCAACGCTTCGGGCAGGGTGATGCCGGGAATAGCGGCGTCCAGCAAAGCCAGGCGCCTCACCTCGGTGCCGAACATCGCCGCCAGCGGATAGGCCACCCATGCCCCGATATCATGTGCGGCCAGAAAATAGCGGCTTGCGCCGATCTGGTGCAGCAGGCCATGAACCGCGATAGCGAGAGACTGCGTATCGTAGCCCCCCTCGGGATGATCGGAGTCGCCCTGCCCCGGCAAATCCGGCGCAATGACGCGAAAACTCCCGGCCAGCAGCGGCATGACCTTGCGCCACGCATACCCGCTCTCGGGGAAGCCGGCCAGCAGCACCACCACATCGCCGTCGGCTTTACCCCCGGCAACATAGTGCAAGCCGACCCCGTCCACAGTGGCAAAGCGGTGTTCGAAGCCGCTCGGCAGCGGATAGCCTGACATGGCGGATTCCTGTGCGACCAGCGGCGGGGCCGATGGCAGGGCTTTGTCTTGTATCATGGTCAAACCTCCCGGGCTATCGATGACGGCCGCTTCCCGGGCAACGCTTGTCCGGGAGACCGTATCGTCAAATTAGGAAATGTTCATTTCCTAATTTATCAAAAAAAATCAGGCCACCAAGCGCAGCCCGTTCTCGACGATCGCCAGCATTTCCTCGCGTCCGGGCCCCGTCTTGCCCACCACCCGCATCCCTTGCAACAGGCACAGCACGGCTCGCGCAGAGACACCGGCGTCGGTACCGGCAGGCAGCGAACCATCGCGGCGCCCCAGTTCGATCAACTCGCGCACCACGGCCTCGATACGCAGCAAGGCCGCCTCCACACGTGCCGCCATCCCGGCGTCGAAGGTGGCCAGCTCGCTAGCACTGCCCGCCACCAGGCAGCCGCGCCGGCCTTCGACCCCGTATGCCGACTCGGCATAGAAAATCAGCATCGCACGCAGCTTGTCGCGCCCGCTAGCCACGGCATCGAGCTCGCGCTGCAAACCTTCGCTGCGCAGACGGATATAGCGGTCGAAAGCCGCCAGAAAAATCGCACGCTTGTCGCTGAATGCCTTATACAAGCTGCCGGCGGTGAGTTGCATGCTCGCGCCGAGTTCGGCAATGGAGGCCGCGTGGTAACCGCGCTCCCGAAAAACCAGCAAGGCGCCGTCGAGCGCCGCGTCCATATCGAACTCGCGCGGCCGGCCGCGGCCACGCACGCCTGTCGTCGCGAAGGGAATCTTCATGCAGCAATAATAGGAAACGATCATTTCCTTGTCAACAGGCATGGCGGCCTCACCCCGCAAGGCGATGCCGCCATTGCATCCAAACCGGTTTGAATCGATAATAAAGCGAAACAACCCGGCACATACTACGGAGTGCGCGACATGGACAGTCGGAATTTCCTGCAACGGATGGGCCTGGCCGCCTGCCTGAGCTTTTGCGTCGCCGAAGCCCCTGCGGATTCATCCGGCGCCATGCCGCCCGACGTCGGCCCGGTCGCCGTCATCCGCAATGACAGCGGCCTCGCCGCCGACTGGTTCCGCCAGGGACCGTTCATGGAGATCCTGGTCCGCTCCTACCAGGACAGCAATAACGACGGCATCGGCGACTTGCGCGGCCTGATCTCGCGCCTCGACTACCTGCAAGCGCTCGGCATACGCGGAATCTGGCTGATGCCGATCTACCCGAGCGCGGATCACGACCACGGCTATGCCGTGGTCAACTATCGCGGCATCGACCCCGATTTCGGCACCCTGGCCGATTTCGACACCTTGCTGCGCGAAGCACATCGCCGCGGCATCGGCGTGATTCTCGACTACGTCATGAACCACAGCGCAGCGACCCATCCGCTGTTCATCGATTCGCAGCGCCCGGACTCGCCGTGGCGTTCGCTCTACGTTTGGGAATCGGCCAAACCCCAGGGCTGGAACGCCTATGGCGGCGACCCGTGGCACGCTGCGGCAGGCGCCTGGTATTACTCGGCCTTCGACACCTCGATGCCCGATTTCAACTTCAAGAATCCGCAGGCCCTGGATTTTCACCTCAACAATCTGAAATTCTGGCTGAATCGCGGCGTCGATGGCTTCCGTTTCGACGCCGCTGGCGCCCTGGTGGAAAACGGCCCGCTGGAGTGGGAAAACCAGCCGCAAAATCACGCAATACTCCACCAGATCAAAAACCTGCTCGCCCAGTACGGCAAGCGCTACATGGTAGCGGAAGCACCGGGTGCGCCGTCCGAATTCTCGGCCCCCGACAGTGCCGGCAGCGCCTTCGCCTTCGGACTGCAAAGCGCGATCATCGAAAGCGTCACCCACGGCCGCGCGATGCCCGCGCTGCTCGACTACCTGAAAACCCACCCTGTCGCGCAGATGGGCACTTTCTTGTCCAACCACGACACTTTCGCCGGTGCACGCGTCTTCCGCCAGCTCGACGGCGACGAAGCCGATTACCGGATGGCGGCGGCGACGCTGCTGACCTTGCCGGGTATTCCATTCATCTATTATGGCGAAGAGATCGGACAGGGGATGTCACCGGGGGTGCACTATGACGACCAGGCTTTACGCGGACCGATGAGCTGGGATGCCGGCAACGGTTTCTCGTCGCACGCCCCCTATCGCCCGCCGGCGGACAACAAGGCCACCTACAATGTCGCGCAGGAGCAGAACGACCCGGCATCGCTGCTCTCTCATTACCGGACGCTGATTCGCTTGCGCGCCGACGTCGCGGCGCTGGCGGAGGGCGACTTCAAACTGCTGAGCGCAGCCGATGCGCCCATGCTGGTTTTTCTCAGAAGCCGGGGCGATAGCCAGGCGCTGGTCGCCATCAACTACTCGGGCACCAGCGCACGCTTCACGCTGGAGCCCGAACTCGCGACCCGAACCTGGAAAACAGCCTACCCGGCATCGGGGCGCCAGCGGTACGCCCCGAACGGCAGCATCAAGTGGATCGATGTCCGGGCGCGCGAAGCCGTGGTCCTGACCGACGCTCACTGACGCACATCGACACCGCCCTGCTCTGCTGCGTCGAGTTCGATCGCAGTCCAGTCGAACTCGGACCGGCCGCGCGCCAGGGCGGACAGCAACTTGCCGTGCAGCACATCGGCCACCGGCATCGGGGCTTGCAGTTCTTCTGCCACCGCACGCACCAGGCGGATGTCTTTCATGCCCAGCGCCAACTTGAAGCCGGCCGGGCGATACTGCCGTCTGGCGAGCAGACGGCCGTAATTCTGGTAGATCGGGCAAGGGAAGACGGTCTTGCCGAAGAAATCGGCCACCGTTTCGCGGTCCAGCCCCTGTTTCTCGGCCAGCAGCAACGCTTCGCTCATGGCCTCGACCGCCGCCAGAATCATGAAGTTGCCGCTCAGCTTGATGATGTTGGCCGCACCCGGCTCGACGCCGAAATCATGTACCCCCTGCCCCATGGCCGCCAGCAAGGGGGCCGCTCTTAGTTTGGCTGCCGCCGCACCGGATTGTGCAATCCACAATTTGGCCGCCGCCGCCGCGTCGGGCCGACCGAAAACGGGTGCGGCAACAAATAGCCCGCCATGAGCCGCCTGAGCGGCCGCCAGCTGTCGCGAGGTTTCGGGAGCAACGGTACTCATGGAGAGGTGCAGGCCCACACCCAGCCGCGGCAGAAACCCGTGTTCTCCGAGCGCGACATCAAGCAGGGCCGCATCGTTGGAGAGCATGCTCACTGCAATGCCGCCAGGGGTGACAGCCTGTTGCGGACTCGCAGCCCTGATCGCTCCCGCCGCCAGCAGTTCGGCGTCCCGCCCCGGACTGCGATTGAAAACCGTCACCGCGTAGCCGGCTTCGATCAACTGGCGCGCCATCGGCACGCCCATGCTGCCCAGGCCGAGAAAAGCCACCGTTTTATCGTTCATCGCCACTCTCCAAGTCACGCCCCGTCCGGGGCCAGACCCTTAGTGTAACGCGTCACGGCCTACTGGCCCAGCCACCTGACAGGCACGGCGAGTCAGCCCTCTGCCCCGACAGCCGGCACGATGCGATAGCTGCAGCGGCGCGCCCCGGCCAGCGCGTGGTCTTCGCGCTCGACCTGAACCCCGGGGCCGAGCAGATGACGGAACACATTGAGCTCGGATGCGCAAAAATCAGGACAGGCGCCGGCAGCGGAGCAGATGGGGCAATGATTTTCGGACAGCAACCAGCCACCCTCGTCACGCGGCGTCAGCTCTGCCATATAACCGTCGCGATTGCGCAACTCGGTCAGGGCCATGACCCGCTCCGCCGCACCGCGGGACTTGGCCAATTCGGCATCGTAGCTGCTACGGGTCTCGCGTTCGCGTTGCGCGACCAGCCGCTCCAGCCCTTCGTCGCCAAAAACCTGGCGCACCTGGCGGATCAACTGTACGGTCAAGTCGGCGTGGCGATCGGGAAAGCGCGCCTGCCCCGCATGGGTCAGATCCCAGTACCGGGCCGGTCGTCCGACCCCCTGCTGCCGGTCTTCGGAACGGACCATACCGCGCTCCTCCAGCGCCAACAGGTGCTTGCGCGCGCCCATCGACGTCAACCCGAGCCAGCCGGCCAGCACGTGGGCCGGTTGTGGCCCGCGCGTCTTCAGCAGATGCATCAAACGATCCACGGTACTCATTTTCTTAACTCCGATTTCACGCCGGATACATAGTATACCAAATAGTTGCTAAATCCCACCAAAAGACAGGTGCCGCCATGACCCGGCACTGATATGATGAATCAGCACACAAGTGGAACCTCTATGAGTACAGCGCAGCAAATGCGATGGGACTCGCTCCTGTCCACCCGCCGCTTCAAGCTGGATCAGGGCGTGGTCCGCACCACCCGCACCCCGGCCACGGAAGAAGGCGAACCGGGGTTGAGAACGGATTTTCATATCGATCACGACCGTGTCGTCTTCTCCAGCGCTTTCCGCCGCCTCGGACGCAAGACCCAGGTCCACCCGATGGCGCATAACGATCACACGCACAATCGCCTGACGCACAGCGTCGAAGTCGCCAGCGTGGGGCGCAGCCTCGGCAACCGGGTCGGGATGATGTTGCAGCATGCGGGGCATCTGCCGGTCGGCTATACCCCTTATGACATCGGTGCGGTGGTGCAGGTCGCCTGCCTTGCCCACGACATCGGCAACCCGCCCTTCGGTCATACCGGCGAAGACGCCTTGCGCGACTGGTTCCGCCAGCCGGCGCACGCCACCCTACTCGAAACGCTGACACCGTCCGAGCGCCGCGACGTACAGACCTACGAGGGCAATGCCCATGGTCTGCGCACAGTCGCGACGCTGGAAATGTATGCCAACGAAGGAGGCATGCGCCTGACCGCGGCCGCGATCGGCACGCTGATCAAGTACCCGTGGACCTCGGATGCTCCCGCGGCGCGCCTCAACGACAAATTCAACATCTACCGTACCGAACTGCCCTATTTCGAGGCTGTCGCCAGCGAGCTCGGCCTGCAGCGCCTGGACTCGCTGAGCTGGGCGCGCCACCCGCTGTCCTACCTGATGGAGGCCGCCGACGACATCTGCTATGCCATACTCGACCTGGAGGATGCGGTCGAAATCGGCATTCTGGACGTCAATGAATTCGAAAGCCTGTTCGCGGGCTTCGCCGAATTCGAACGGGTGTGGCAGGTCAACGATGTCAGGCAGAAATGCGCCATGCTGCGTGGCATCGCCGTCGGGCGCTGCGTGACCGAAATCGCCGATAAATTCATGATGCACCACGACTCGCTATTGTCGGGTGAGTTCCCCGCCAAGGATCTGATCAATTTGTGCGCCCCGGCGGTACAAGGCGCGCTGATACAGGCGAAGGAACTGGCCAGCCGCAAGGTCTACCGCCACCGCACCAAGCTGGTAGCCGAACTGGCCTCCTTTCCCTGCCTCGGCAGCATCCTCGACATCCTGGTGCCGGCCGTGCATTCGCTGCACACGCTAGGCGCGGACGCGCTCGGTCCGCGGCAACGCCTGGCCCTCAATCTGCTCGGCGGACAGGGCTACCCCGACGTGTCGCTCTACCAGGCTTACATGAAGATTCTCGATTTCACCGGCGCCATGACAGACAATTACGCCGCCAACCTGGCTCGGGAAATTTCCGGCACCGGCATCATCTAAGCGAGCCTCGCCCATGACCGCATCCCCCATAACCAGGCTGTGCCTGGTCCGCCACGGCGAAACGGACTGGAATCTGGCCGGGCGCCTGCAAGGCCAGCTCGATATTCCGCTCAACGCCAACGGCCTGCGACAGGCCGAGCAACTGGCGCAGGCGCTGCAACGCCGCGGCATGCGCTTCGACGGGTGCTACTGCAGCGACCTCGGCCGCGCGCGTGAGACTGCGGCAGCCGTCGCCCGTCGCCTGGAACTCGAGCGGCTGTCCGTCCCCGCCCTGCGCGAGCGCCACTTCGGCTGCTTCCAGGGGCTGACTTACGAAGAAGCGCGCGTTCGCATGCCGCAACTCTACCTGCGCTTCAAGGCGCGCGAACCCGACTTCGCGCCCAGCGAAGGGGAATGCCTGAGTTACTTCTACCGCCGCGTGAACACCTTTCTCGGCGATCTGGTCGTACGCCACCCGGGCCAGACCCTGCTGATCGTCAGCCATGGCGGCGTCCTGGACATGGCCTATCGCCTCGCTTCGGGCAAACCGCTGGAAGAGACGCGCGATTTTCCGATTCCCAACGCGGCACTGAACTGGATCAGTCACAACCAGAATGGCTGGCGGCTCGACAGCTGGGCCGACCAGACGCACTTGCAAGACAGCCTCGACGAGCTGTAAGTCCGTACCAAGGAGAGACGATGAGCGATTTAAAACATATGAGCGACGCGCAATGGCGCGCCCGGCTCAGCGACGAAGCGTACCGTGTCACGCGCCAGGCCGGCACCGAACGCCCGTTCAGCGGCGAGCACTACCTGCGGCGCGAAGACGGCGCCTACCACTGCGTATGCTGCGACGCCCTGCTGTTCGACGCCGGCACCAAATTCGATGCAGGCTGCGGCTGGCCGAGCTTCTGGCAGGAGGCCGTCCCCGGCAGCATCGTGCGCATCACCGACACCAGCCACGGCATGCGCCGCACCGAAGTGCGCTGCGCGAATTGCGACGCCCACCTGGGCCATGTGTTTGACGACGGCCCGGCGCCGACCGGCGAGCGCTACTGCATCAACTCGGTAGCCCTGTCGTTCCGCCCGGAATGAATCGTGCAGCAGTTCCCCCTGCATAGGGTGTCGCGCTTTAGCCTCCGGCGCCGGCCTTCTCGCACAGGACGACGCGGCGGATAGTCTTGATCCGGGCGGTGGCACGGCTGCCAGCCGCTGCCCCGGCGCGCCGCAAAGGAGCGATCCGCCGGACGGGCTTCCGGGTTCGTGCGAATGAAATCGAATTCCTTGCCCCCCGCACAGAGCACCGCCTGCCACACGCTTTCCTCGTCCCCAACCGCAGTCGCTTCGATTCTCAGCCGCCCTTCCCTCGCCCGTCATTGCCCGGACGCGTAAACGGAGCATAAAAACGATAGTGGCAGATACGTCGTGCCGCTCTCATTTCAGCCCTTGCGTCCCCCGCCTCCTTGACATGATTAAACACAAAACTATAACTTAAATAATATTGTGTTTAATATCTCTGCGCCGCCGTTCTCCCACGGGATGGCCGCGGCCGGCGTTTCTCGACAGGACATACGGTGTACAGCGAGCATAGAATACAAGCGCCACCGCTCCATCGATTCTGTCATCGGCGAGCGCTGATGGCGGGACTGATATCGATATTGCTTCTGCTGCACCCAATACCGGAGCGCCCTGCCCCGGCTGCCAAAGCCGACGAACGAACAATGGATGACAATATGCTGAATCGGGCACCGTCCCCTGTCGACACGACCCCGAAGCCGACGCTGCTGGCCTATTACAGAAGCACCTACGACAGGGAGTACGCACACTACGGCGATGAGTTCGCCCGAATGGCGGCCGCAGGCAATGGCGAGGATAGAAATTATTACACGCTGCAGTATGCGTTGATGGGCGCCCTCTCCCTGTACGAGGCAAGCGGAGATCGCCGCTATCTGTACCAGGCACTGAGCTGGGCCCGGGCGGAAATGGCCACCTGCACCCTCGTCGATGCATTCGGAGATTGCAACTGGTCGGGCACATGGCAGCCCGTTTCTTTTGATGCTCCCGACAAAATCGCCTACCAGCTCGACGACGTGCAAGGCATGACGCAGCTCGCGCGCCTCGCGTACCTGATCCTGACCCGCCCCGCGCTGGCCGATCTCCGTGCGCAAGGGATAGACATCTACCGCTTCGTCAAGGCACAGTGGCTGACGAAATGGCTGGACCACCGCGACAGTTGGCAGTGGTTTTACGCCGACATGAAAGACGAAGCCAAGGCCATCGACGACAAGACACTGATGCTAGGCGAGATCATGGCGTATATGGCCCGCGCGTCGGCCGCGCAACCGTCCGAATGGAAGGACGGCGTGCGCATGACCTCGTACGCCTCGCAGCTGGCCCGCGGGCTGCTCGACCACGACGGCGGCAAGCCGCGTTTCAGCCCGCAGGGGAGCGGACTGGGAATGGACATCGGCGTCACCTGGTCCGACGATGGCGACTGCGGCGCCACAGCCATCGACACCGCCCACGCCAACCGCTACCCGGCAGCCATGATGACTTTTCACGAGACCGGTTTTACCTTCGACCGCTCCATGCTGCGCGGCATTGCCGCTGGTTTTGTCGGCACCATCTGGAACGGCTCCCTGTCGAGTCCGGCCTTCAGCAACTACAGCAATGGCGATAACCGCTGTTTCCGTGAGCGGCCGCCCTGGGGCAATGGCGCGATCTACTTTGGCTGGAATCAGCTCGCTCAATACTCGTGGCCGATGCTTCATGTCGTCGATGCGACGCTCAGACAGATCGACGCCGGCACAAGCAATCCCTCACTCGACTATAACGGCAGCTCCTTCGGCATAATCGCCCTGGCCGGCGGCCTGGCCAAAGCGGTTGCGCTCGGGGATTACGGGCCGGCGCACTAGCCGCAGGCCGAACGGCGCGCTACTCGCTCTTGCCTGCCAGTTCGAGCAATACATCCACCTGCCGCTCGATGGCGTCCCGCACGGGGCGTTCCAGCTTCATCAGCCAGCGCCGGGGAATCGCGCCGACTCCGTCGCGCGCTCCGGCCAGCATGCCGGCCAACGCGCCATTCGTATCGGCATCACCACCGCGGTTTACCACTTGCAGCAGGCAATCTTCAAAACTGTCGCTGTTGAAAAAAACATGGAATACCGTCTGTACGGTGTCGACGACATAACCGGTGCACATTTTCGGGTACGGCTCGAAATTGAAAAGGCGCTGCTCCGAGACCAAGCCATCGGCAATCGCCCGCGCGCGGCTCATGCTGTGACCGCCGAGCAGGGTCCGCGTCATGTGCCCGAGGGCGAGCGCCGCCGCATCGGACAGCGGATGGTTATGGGTGAAGTGGCACTGTTCGAGCGTAAAACGGGCAAAGGCCTCGTCGTCGCCAAGAGTCAGCACGGCCAGCGGCAGGTTGCGCATGACCGCGCCATTGCCGGCATCGCCTTCGCTGAACGGAGACTCCAGGCTGCCATCCCGCAAATAGCGGGCAATGCCGCGGCGGCAGGTGTTCCCGATATCGACCGGTTTGCTGCGGTACCAGCCGAGGAAATGTTCGGCGGCGACAGACAGATTCCACCCACCCGCCTGCTCTATCGCATCGCCGAGCGCCAGACACATCTGGGTATCATCGGTCACCTGCCCCGGACGCAAGCGCAACCACCCCCCGCCGACCATGTCGCACAGCGTGCCATGCAGCATGCGAATCTCCTGCTCGGTAAGAAACTCAACCGGCGCTCCCAGCGCATCGCCGACGGCGAAACCGATGTATGCGCCGAGCACCCGCTCGCGCAAGCCGATCCCGCCTGCCCCCCCCGCGGGTAGCATGATCATGCTTCCTCTCCTCTCTCCTGATGGCGCAGGCTGACCCGCCTTTCGCCTTCAACCTCAGTAGTAGCTCATCCTGACTTGGTAGTCCCCGCCGAGCACCAGGTATTCACCCTCGCTGGACAGAACGGACCCCGACAGCAACCCGGCGAAGAATACGACTTTCACCAGCGGAACCCGGACTTCGAGGATGACATCGCCGAACTGCTCGGCGACTTCGCGCCGGGCGCTGAACGAGACCAGATTGTTCTGACGCACGACCGCCTCGCGCTTGCTGATACGTGAAACGATGTGATGCTCCTCGAAGTCGTTGACGCCGCGATACAGGGTCATGTGCGACTCGCCCGGAGCGATCCTCCGGGCAAGCATCCACTGGCAGAACTCATAGAGCATATCTAGTTGTAAGTGGATAGCATTATTGTGATAGCGGCCCGACATTTTTTCCTGCAGATAGCCCATCCATGCGGCCGAGGGGTAACGCCCGAGCGTTTGCTTGTGAAAAGTCGGGATCAGGCCGAACCGGCTCTCCACCCAGCCCTTCAGCACGGCGCCCTGCGGGCTGTTCGAGTCGAAGCCCCAACCTTGCAAGAGCAAGCGGTAATGCGAACGGTAACGGTGCACCCCTTGCCCATTCGGTGTCGGACCGATATCGAAGGCCGCCTCCATATACAGACGAAATGCCTCCAGGCAGCCCTCGATGCAGGTGGAATCGTCCAACATGCTCCACAAGGCCGGGCTGGTGTCTCTCGCGCCGCTGATATGCAGCGGCAGCGGGTGTTCGTTGAATGCAATACTGCCCAGCAATCCGGTGGGAATGCCGACAAGATTGGTGCTGTGTCCGACAGCAACGGTATCGATGGCGTCCATCCGGCAGGCAGAGCAATAACCGTTCCTTGTCCCCCGGACGCCCACATTAGCGGCTTCGCATGACGCGAGCGACGACTGTCGCTTCGAGGCGACACCCATTGATATATATCCAGACCGGTATTGACACCCGGCCATCGCGGGACGGGTCTCGAGCAGACAGGCTCGCGGCAGCCGTGGACGATGCCCGCCGTTGGCCGCGGCGATTAAACCCAGCCCCGCCATTTTGCAAAAAAGGCCGCCGCAGCGAACGTGAGTCCCCACGCCGGAGGCATGGCAGAACCCAGGCAGGACGGCAGAGCGGGCGTTCGCAGCGGATTGAAGCAGACCGGTCATGCGATATGGGTTGCGAATAAAATGGCCGCTGCAGCGCCGCGCCCGGTTCGCGAAACCCGGGACGCCAGCCCCCCCCACCATCTTGCCATTCTCCATAACCATATAGTTGAAATGGTTTTTTAAGAAATGAAGTCCTTTTTCACACAAAGAACGACCAGGCATCAGCTGGGCTGAGCCCGCCGAACAAGGCTACGGACAATTACCCTTTACCTCCCCCTTCCGCAAGCCTTACCTCATCAAAGCAGGCATTGCATGTTTTTATTTTTATCTTGAAACTTATTAAAAAAACAAAATTTGTGGGTGTATATTTATTTATCTCGCAGTGGCCATTTCAATTAAAAAAAAACATCGCACCGCCAGGTTCAATGCACCAGAAAAAAACATGAAAAATCGTTGCAAGGCAAATAGGTCAAGAAGGCTGACGACAAGACATAGCATGCTTTTCAAACCCAAAAGCACATCTGTCCATATCGTTTGAAAACCCTGCATTCCCTTATAAAAACTCAATTGAAAATAATCGGGGTGCGTGGTAGCGTTTACGAAGTTTTTATGGAGAAAACTACGGGTGTAGCCAGTAGCCAAAAGATCAGGGGGTCGCAAACTCTCCTGGGCGACCGCGGCGGCAATCCCGCCAGCGGGCGCTTTATATTTGTGGGAGGCAAACCTCCCCGGTATCGGTTCAAAGCGAACAGGTGTACCCATGATCGCCGTCTGGAACCCCGCCCACAGGGAAGCATGCGGGTCCAGAGACTCGGGGATACGACCGGCACCAGACTGGGGGCTGGCGGTCCGGGCGTCTTCGAGGATGTGCGGTTCAGTTTTTACCCATCCTTCGGACACATCATCAAATGAAAGTCGATCAAGCAAAATACCCCGGCATCCCCTGTGTCATCCATGGCAACGGCGCAGTGGCCCATGTCATGAATCATGTCTGCGGCGGCGTCATCGGTTACCCTATCACCCCCTCCACCGAGATCGCCGAGTTGTTCGAGGCCGCCCGGGCCGACGGCAGCATGAACGTCTGGGGCAAGCACCCGTTTTTCTTCAGCCCGGAGGGCGAGCATTCGGCGCAAAGCGGGGCGCTGGGTGCGGCGCTGACCGGCGGCCAATACATTTCGAACGCCTCGTCCAGCCAGGGTATCCTGTACGCGCTCGAATCCCATTACGTCACCGTCGGCAAAAAAGTCGGCGGCTTTGTCCTGCAAGTGGCGGCACGCGTCGTCTCCAAGCATTCGCTCAACGTCATGGCCGGGCACGACGATGTCTACGCACTCTTGTCGTCCGGTTACACCATCCTGTTCGGCGCCAACCCGCAGGAAGCGGCCGACCTGGCCGCCATCGCCTACCGCACGGCGGCGCTGTCGCTGATCCCGGTCGCCAACGCGATGGACGGTTTCTCGACCAGCCACATGCTCAGCGGCGCGCGAATGCCGGAACCCGAGCTGCTGGCCGAATTCATCGGCGACCCGGCGGCCTATATCAAGGCGCCGACGGTGGCGCAAGAGATGCTGTTCGGCTCCAAGGGTCGCGTGGCACAGCTCAAGACGTATCTGGCGCGGCATGGCGACGACATCGCCGCGCCCGGACGCACCAGCCTGGACGCCTACCTGGACAGCCATGACAGCGCCATCGAGGACGACGCGGCCGGTGCGCTCCTGGCGCCGACGCTGGAGTGGCTGCCTGCGGAGTTGCACGCGCCATGGCGGCGCCAATGGCAGAATGCCCATGCCAAAGGGACCCGCCAGCGGGTGCCGGCGCTGGTCGACATCAATAACCCGGGCTTGACCGGGCCGGTACAGAACCAGCCCGACTTCCAGGCAGGTTCGGTCGATCATCGCACCCATTTCGCGAGCGCGGTGCCCGCCCTGGTGCGCGAGGCCATGGCCGAGTACTCGGAACTGACCGGTCGCCGCTACGCGCCGGTGCATACCTTCATGTGCGATGATGCAGAAACCGTCATGGTCGGTCTGGGCTCGGTGACCGACGATGTCGAAGCCGTGGTCACGTATCTGCGCAGCAAAGGC
Organism: Paludibacterium yongneupense DSM 18731; assembly: GCF_000422925.1. Classification (GTDB taxonomy): domain Bacteria; phylum Pseudomonadota; class Gammaproteobacteria; order Burkholderiales; family Chromobacteriaceae; genus Paludibacterium; species Paludibacterium yongneupense. Next base: position 290,204 of record NZ_KE383957.1, on the reverse strand, counting down.
CAGAAGGTCGGCCTCGTCGCGATCAAGCTGCTGCAGCCCTTCCCCGAAGCGGAGCTCGTTGCCGCACTGAAAGGCAAGCAGGCCGTGACCGTGCTGGAACGCTCGGACCAGACCGCGCTCACCAGCTTCGTCACCCAGGCCCTGTTCAAGGCCCGCGAAAACGCCGATCAGCCGCGTCATGCGGGCATTCCGGCCCTGGAAGCCATGCCCAGGCTCACCACGGCCATCTTCGGTCTCGGTGGCCACGACTTGCAGCCCCGGCACCTGATCGCCGCGTTCAGGAATATGGTCGACGGCAAGGGCGCACCGCTGGTCTACCTCGGTTCGCAGTTTTTCTCCCGGGATGCCTCGCCGCGCATGGCCGAGTTGCAAGCCCGCCTGAAGGCGGCCTACCCCGAAACAGAACTGATGGCGCTGGATACCGAAGATAATCCGCGCCTGCTGCCTCCCACTGCTTTCCGCGTCCGCTTTCATTCGGTCGGCGGCTACGGCACCATCGCCTCGGGCAAGCTGCTGACCGACATTCTGGCCGGCGTGCTCGGCATGCATTCGAAGTCGGCGCCTAAATACGGCTCCGAAAAAAGCGGCGCACCGACCAACTACTACATCACGCTGAGTCCCGAGCCGATCAAGATCACCAATGCCGAGCTCGAAGACGTCGAGATCGTCATCTCGCCCGACCACAAGGCATTCAGCCACACCAACCCGCTGCACGGACTGGCCGCCGGCGGCACCTTCATCATGCAGTCGAACGCCACCCCGGAAGAAGTGTGGCAGGACCTGCCGGAAGCCGCGCGCAAAACCATTCGCGACAAGAAGATCAATTTCTTCGTGATCGATGCCTTTGCCGTCGCGAGCAAGCATGCACCGACGCCGGAGCTGGCCACGCGCATGATGGGCATCGCCTTCATCGGGGCCGTAGCGGGCCATGTCCCGCAAGTGTCCGCCGGCGCAGATGCGGCGGTCATCCTCGACAAGGTACGCAAGCAGATCAGCAAGAAATTCGGCGCCAAGGGCGCTGCCGTGATCGAAGGCAATATGGAAGTCATCTGCGAAGGGATAGAAGCCACCCGCCGCATCGACTATGAATCCGCCGCCTTTGCCGGGCTGGAAAGCCGCCCGGTCGCCATTCCCATCGCCACTGTGTCGCTCTCGGCCGCCATGTGCCAGACCGCCGGTTCTTCCAGCTGCGGCGGCCTGTTCGACCGCGACTACTACGAAGACATGGTCGCGGCCCCCTTCCGCAAGGGGGCGCTGGGCGAAGCGCCGGTATTGCCCGGCACGGGTCTGTTCATGCCGGCCGGCACGGCCGGCTCCAAGGACAAGGGCCTGTTCCGCCGCGTGGTCCCGCTCTTCGACCCGGAGCAATGCACGGGTTGCATGGAGTGCACGCTGGTCTGCCCGGATGCGGCGATACCGAATACGGTGCATGAAATCCATGACGTACTGCTGACCGGCATTCGCAAACTGGATATCGGCGAAGCCCAGCGCGAGGCGATGCGCGCACGGGTCTACGGCATCGGCGAGGCCGTGCGCGAGTCCTACCGCCATAGCAAGGATGGCGGGGCCTTCCACGAACGCGTCGCCGTGGCCGCCGCCTCCATCCCGGCCCCGTCGGCCACCCTGCTCGGCAACTTCAGCCGCCTCGTCGATTTGCTGGCCGCCTACCCGGTCGCCCGCACCCGCCCCTTCTTCGATGCGATGGAAAAAACGGGCGTCGGCGGCGGCGGACTCTATGCCGTGACCGTCGACCCCTGGAAATGCACGGGCTGTCTCGAATGCGTCGATGTCTGCGGGCCGGGTGCACTGGTCGCCCACGAGCAGAGCGCGACGCTGCAGACGACCTTGCAGGGGCGCTTCGACTTCATGAGCGCCCTGCCGAACACCCCCGCCCGTTTCGTCGACGACGCCATCGAGCCGGGAGGCGAGATCAAGCGCCTGCTGCTCGATCACGACAACTACTACTCGACCACCGGTGGCCACGGCGGCTGTCGCGGCTGCGGCGAAGTGACGGCGATCCGCCTGGTCATGGCGACCAGTCACGCGCTGTCCAGCAAGCGGCGGCGAGAACACATCGCCGAACTGGAAACGCTGATCGCCGGGCTGAATGCCAAGCGCGCCGCACTGGCGGCGACGGAAACCGAACGCGCGCACCGCATAGACGGCTTCATCGCCACGCTCGAATCGCGGCTCTACCGGTACGAGAGCGGGCCGACCGGCAACGGACCTTCCGGCACCGTGATAGCCAACAGCACCGGCTGCAGCAGCGTTTACGCCTCGACCTTCCCTTTCAACGCCTACAACGACCCCTGGGTCAACAGCCTGTTCCAGGACGCGCAGCCGCTGGCCAAGGGCATCTTCGAAGGCATCTCGGCGCAGACCGTGCCCGATGTGCGTGCGCTGCGGCTCGCCCGGCTCGAACTCGACGATGCCTACGAGCCCGAGGTGCACGACAGGGAGTTGCGCTATCTCAACTGGGGCCAGTTCAGCAAGAAAGAACTCGGGCTGATGCCGACGGTCATGACGATAGGCGGCGATGGCGCCACCTATGACATCGGCTTTGGCGCGCTGTCGCGCATCATGGCGAGCGGCACGCCGGTCAAGGTGCTCGTGCTCAATACCGGAGCCTATTCCAACACCGGCGGCCAGGCCTCCACGTCGAGCTTCCTCGGCCAGGATGCCGACCTCGCGCGCTTTGGCAGCGCGCACCACGGCAAGCATGAGTCGCGCAAGGAACTCGGGGTGATCGCCTCCTTCCACCCCAACGTGTTCGTGTGCTCCACCAGCACTGCGCTGCAGGGACACTTCCTCAAGAACACGATGGCCTTCCTCGGCTATAGCGACGGGCCGGCGGTACTGGACGTTTACACCCCCTGTCAGGGCGAGCATGGCATCGCGGACCGCGCTTCGGCCCACCAGTCGCGACTCGCGGTAGAGAGCCGGATGAACCCGGTATTCGTGCACGACCCGCGGCGCGGAAAGACGCTGCACGAGTGGTTCTCGCTCGAAGGCAACCCCGATCCGGACAAGACCTGGACCCGCACCACGCTCGAATACATCGACGCGGACGGCAAGCTGCAGTTGCTTGAAATACCGCTGACCCCGGCCCACTTCGCCATCGGCGAAAACCGCTTCAAGAAACAGTTCCGCAAGCTGGCCGGCGACGAAGCCGGTCTGGTGCCGATCGAAGAGTACATCGATCTGAGCGCGGAGGCGCGCAGCGGCAAGACGCCGTTCATCTACACGACCGATTCGAAAAAGCGGCTGCAACGCCTGGCCCCGGCCAGCCACGTGGTCGAACTGGTGGAGGAACGCCGCCGCAACTGGCAGCTGCTGCAATACCTCGATGGCCAGCATGTCGCCCGGTTGAGTGCCGAACATCGCGCCAGCCTGGACGCACTGCAAAGCCAGTTGCGGGACTCGGTGCAGCAACGCGATGCATCTCTCGACTCGATCGCCCGCGCGATGGCCGATCTGGCCGCTTCGAGCAAAGCGCCGACCGCCGGCACCATCCCCATTCAGCCTGTGGCGGGCGGCTCCGCTCCCGCTTCCGCCCCCGTTACGGAGAACAAGGGTGCGGCAAGACCCTTGGTGATCTTCGATGAAGCGGATCAGGCGAAGTGCACCAATTGCAACACCTGCCATCAGGACCTGCCGGAGCTGTTCGAGAAGACCCGCATCGTCGTTGACGGAGAAAGCCGCGAAGTCGCACGGCTGATCCCCGGCGCGCTGGAGCGGATTGTCGCCACACCGGAACTGCTCGCACGCATCAAGCGGGTGTCGGCCAACTGCGACGCGGAGATCATTCGATGAGCACCGAATCCATGCCTTTCAACCAGGACGATCTTCAACGCTATCTCGATGCGCGCAATGCGATGGAGAGCACGCGTTCGCAGATCGAAGACCTGGAACAGTCCGAAGCGGTCGGCATCTTTCACAAGCAGCTCGCGCTTTTGCGCCGCCGCCTGCTGAACGAGCCCGCCGCGTTTCGCGACATGTTCATCGCCGATGGCACGCACGCGATCGTCTGGGAGTTTCAGCAGGACGAACTGAGCGCGGGCTTCATCGGCACGATGTGGGACCTGATGCTGCGCGACGACGACACCAGCAAGCTGCTGATGCGTTTTGTCTGGGACGTTCCGCTCAAGCTCAAGCGCAAATTCATCCGCGCCATCGATCTGCACCTGTCGGATCGTTACCCGCTGTTCAAAGGACTGTCGGAGAACTGGCCGGCCGAGAATTGCATCCCGCCATACATGCGCGACGCGGAAGAGCGGTCGCACGACTTCGGCCTGGTGAATCAGGGCTACCTCGGCTATATGAACCTCGGCTTCACCGCGCGCGAAGTCGAGATGTTCGTCTGGCTGGAAGCCTTGCGCGACAAGCAATGCGACGAGAAGCCGTGCGAGCTCGGGCTGCGCGTCGCCGGACGCGCCGAACCCAAAGGCGGCTGCCCCGTCAAGATCCACATCCCGCAGATGCTGGAGCTGCTGGGCACCGGCCGCTTCCGCCAGGCGATGGAGTTGATAGAGAACTGCAACCCCTTGCCCAATGTCACCGGCCGCGTCTGTCCGCAGGAACTGCAATGCCAGGGGGTCTGCGCTCATCAGAAGCAGCCGATCGAGATCGGGCAGATCGAATGGTATCTGCCGCAGCGCGAAAAAATGAACAACCCGGATGCTTTCGCCACCCGCTATGCCGGCTTTCCCGATCCGTGGCAAAAAGCGGACAAGCCGCCGGTCGCCGTCGTCGGTTCCGGCCCAGCCGGTTTGATCAATGCCTACCTGCTGGCGTCGGAAGGTTTTCCGGTCACGGTCTTCGAGGCATTCCATGCGCTCGGCGGCGTCCTGCGCTATGGCATCCCCGAGTTCCGGCTGCCCAACGAACTGATCGACGATGTCGTCACCAAGATCAAGCTGCTCGGCGGCAAGTTCGTGTCCAACTTCGTGGTCGGCAAGACGGCGACCATTCAGGACCTCAAGCAGGCCGGCTTCTGGCGTATTTTCGTCGGCACCGGTGCCGGCCTGCCGCGCTTCATGAACGTGCCGGGCGAGCACCTGCTCAATGTCATGTCGGCCAACGAGTTTCTGACCCGGGTCAATCTGATGCAAGGCCTGCGCGAAGACTATGAAACGCCGCTGCCGGAAACGCGCGGCAAGCGCATCATCGTGATAGGCGGCGGCAACACCGCCATGGACTCGGCACGTACTGCGCGCCGTCTGGGCGGGCTGGTCACCATCGTCTACCGGCGCACGCAGGCCGAAATGCCGGTGCGGGTCGAGGAGTTGCATCACGCATTGGAAGAAGGCATCGAACTGAAAGTGCTGCGCGCGCCATACGAGTTTGTCGGCGACGAAAAAACCCACTTCGTCACCCACGCCTTGCTGGACATCATGGCGCAAGGCGAGCCCGACGCCTCGGGTCGGCGCAGCCCGGTAACGACGGGCAAAACCGAACCGATGGCCGTGGACCTGGTGATCATGGCGCTCGGCAATACGCCGAACCCCATCATCAAGGACTCGGAGCCCACGCTCAAAACGACCAGATGGAGCACCATCGAAGTCGGCGGCGGTTCGCAGCGCACGTCGGTCGAAGGGGTGTTCTCGGGCGGCGATGCCACCCGTGGCGGTTCGACCGCCATCCGGGCGGCGGGTGACGGCCAGACCGCCGCACGCGAAATCGTCGGCGATATCGATCTGTCACCCGACGCAATCCGTGCGCTCGTCGCCGCCGCCGGGCATTACACCGACCTCGGCGCGGCCCCGCAGACCATCCTGAACAAGGTTGAGCTGGCGGGCGGCATCGTGGAGTTCACCGTACATTCGCCGCTGATTGCCAGAACGGCACGCGCTGGCCAGTTCGTTCGCCTGCTGGCCTGGCCGAACGGAGAGTTGATCCCGCTGACGCTGGCAGACTGGGATGCAGAAGCCGGCACCATCTGTCTCGTCATACAGGGGGTCGGCAGCAGCAGCATCGAGATCAACAAGATGGTCGTCGGCGAGGCCTTCGCCGGCATCGCCGGACCGCTGGGCCTTCCCAGTGCACTGCACCGCTACGAGGGCGAAAAAACGGTGGTCTTCACCGCCGGCGGCGTCGGATTGCCACCCGTGTACCCGATCCTGCGCGAGCATTTGCGGCTCGGCAACCATGCGACGCTGATCTCGGGCTTCCGCAATGCCAGCTTGCAGTTCTGGACCGGCACGGACGAGCGCATGGGCCGCCTCAAGACCGAGTTCGGAGACAAGCTGGATCTTGTCTACACCAGCAATGACGGCAGTTTCGGCATCAAGGGCTTTGTGACCGGCCCCTTGAAAGACATGCTGGACGCCAATGCACAGGGCTCGGGACGCGAAGTCGCCGAAGTGGTGACCATAGGGCCGCCGCAGATGATGCGTGCCGTCAGCGACCTGACGCTCGCCTATGGCGTCAGGACCGTGGCCAGCCTCAACTCCATCATGGTGGATGCGACCGGCATGTGCGGCGCCTGCATGGTGCCGGTGACCGTGGACGGCAAGATGGTGCGCAAGCATGCATGTGTCGACGGCCCGGAACTGGACGCGCATATCATAGACTGGGACAAATTCCTGCCGCGCTTCAATCAATTCAAGAAACAGGAGCATGAAAGCCTGGAACGACACGACCTGGCCTGACCGAGGGCCGGGGAAGCGCACCTCCCCGGCCGTGCACGGTGCGGCACTCGACCTGACGGGGCGGTCATGTGACCACCCCGTCGGGGGCATGCGCCCCCGGCATCAGTCGCGCATGAATCCGGCAACTCCGGATGCCCGGGCAGTTGCGCCAGGCGGAGTGCCAATCCCGGCATACAAGCGAAAAGGGCGTCCCATATCGCGCAAAATCCTCAGCGGTGTATCTGGTTCCGTGCCGTCGTTCAATCCCTCCTCCCAAAGCCGGGATGAAGCGAACCCTGGGCGACGAGCCCACACGCCCCCCCGGCAGCCAACTGACTGCGCGGGGGGGAGTTAAAACGGTAGGAGACGGGAACTTCGACGCCTGTCTCGTTAGCGACTGAGACAAAGGTCGCCCCCCACCTTCTCCTTGTGCCGCCTGGCGGTCCGTTTCAGCCCGCTATCCAGATCTGCATCGCCATGATCGAAGCCCTTCCTGTCGTGCCTGTCGTCAAGCGGTAGAGCCAGCATCGTTCTCTACGATGCCAGACACAAATAAATCCGGATGCCCACTTTATGCCCCCCATGGCGGAACCCCTTAAATCGGCGGCAGTCCCATTTCGACATTCCCGTTCATTGCCGATAAAAATATCCGATCGGTCGCGATATAGAATTAATAGCACTGGATAAATATGCCATATAAAATATACTCACCTGCTGTAAATAAATTTACCCGCAAGCTTAATTCCCATGATAAATATTTCAGTACGTTCTACCCGTCGGGTGTCTTGAAATTTTCAGGTGTAATCGATGAGGCCCGTTTCCTGGTTGCGCTGGAGAGTTCGCTACAGTCCTTCGACTTTCTGTTCTCCACGCTACGCGAGCGCTCAGGCAACATCCATGCAGAGTATCGCGGGGGCGAAGCAGACAGCCATGTCGGCCTCGAACGATCGACGCAAGGCGCGATCGAAAATACAGCAGCACTGTTGCCGCAGACCATCGACAGCCGGGTGCTGCACCCGGATGGCAGCGTCGACGGCCTGCCGATGCTGTACCTGAAGCTCACGCACTTTCCGGGCGGATTCGCCATCGGCTATTTCTTCAACCATGCTTTCATCGATCAGTCCAGCCTGGTGTATTTTTTCAAATCGTTGGCGCGCCATTACAACGAAGCGGCGGACGGCCTGCCCGAGCCGGTTCTGGTCGACACCCTATCCTTGCTGGAAGACGGGGACAAATGCGACTGCAACTGTCGAGACGACTTTCTCGCGCAGGGCGAACAACTCGGATTTCTGTGCCGCCCCCTCTCCTGCGCGGATGACCACGACGCGCGGAATGTGCGGCCGGCGCAAGGCTGCGATCTTCAATTCGATGCCGCCGCCATCACTGTGCTTCGCAATAATGCAGCAAGCCCTGTGTCCAGCAACGACATCATTAATGCCGTGCTGCTTAAAATCCACGCCGAGGACCGATCACTAAACTACAGTCGACTCGAAATGGCATGCGACATGCGTCATGCCATTGGATTGGACGACAGCACTATCGGTAATATCATCGCGTCGATCACCACAGGTGAAATGGCCAGTGCGGATATCCGCAAGATGACAGTCCTCGATCTCGCCATCGCCATACGGCGCCTGGTCGCGCGCCGAGGGCGATCCAACTTGAGCCGCATACTGAACTGGTATCGGCAGCTGGAACAGCATACTGACAACGCCGATCGCGTCGTTCACCGTATCCAGTCCGACCCGTCCATTGTATTGACGTCGAACTGGAGCCAGTTCGACTACCCCGCCATCCGCTTCGGTCGGGACAGCATGCTGGAAGCGCTCGAACACCCGCACGCCGCCATGGCTCCCTATCTTGGCATCATTACCTTCGGCACCGCCGGGGGGCGCGTGAATCCGCACCTCAGCGTAACGCTGCCGCTGGATCTTCTGGCCACGGCCCGGCAGCTCGGGCAAGAGAACGCGCTATTTCACCTTGCCGCCGCCTGCGATGGCATGCCTGACGGCACATGAGAAACGGGCGCGATGCGCGGCAAACGATAGAGACTGGACTAGACTGAATGACGGAAACCTATTGCCAGACGTTGGCTGAATCCAAACGGATAGCGCCACCCGCCATGCAGGAGAGAACCGCCATGACCGCCTCCCCCTCTGACGAGGTTCTTATCGATGTCGATCTGCGCCATGTCATTTTCGCTCTCTCCGACGCGCTCGATCTGGTCGGTGTCGACGACGTCGGCCACGGCAAGCGTGTCGGCATCATGGCCGCCGGTTGCGGGCGGGCACTGGGGCGCTCTGGCGACGAACAGGAGCGTTTGTTCGATCTGGGCTTGTTGCACGATATCGGCGTATCGTCCACGCGCGTTCATGCGCATCTGGTCGCAGAATTCGACTGGGAAGGCTCGCAGGACCACTGCGCGACAGGGGCTGCCCTGCTTCGCGGCTTCGCTCCGCTCAGTTCGCTGGCCGCACCGGTCCTGCATCACCACACGCGCTGGGAAAAACTGGCATGCATGCCGGGTGTGACACCGCAGGAAGCGGAACAAGCCAATCTGATCTATCTGGTCGACCGCGTCGATGCTCAGGCCGCGCCGTATTATGCGACAGGGGGAATACTGATGCAGGCGACAGCACTGCGCGAGTCGATCGCCGAGCGCTCGGGAACCTATTTCGCCCCCGCCCTGGTCGACGCCTTCCTCGCTGCGTCGGCCTGCGAAGCCTTCTGGCTGCAGCTCGAGCCGCGAGGGATCGCGGCGATTCTGCTCGAGCGCCAGGCACAGGGCCGTCGCTGCGCCGCGACGATGGCGGAACTCAAGCAGTTGGCCACGATTTTTTCGCGCATCGTCGATGCCAAGAGCCCGTTCACCGCGCAGCACTCGCTGGGTGTCGCGCGCTTGGCCCGCTTGCTCGCGCAACGCATGGGACTGGATGCCGAGCGCTGCGACCGGCTCGAAATTGCGGCCTTGCTGCATGATCTCGGCAAACTGCGCGTTCCGGACGAGGTATTGGAAAAACCGGGACCGCTTGACGACAGGGAACGCAAGCTGATCAATGCCCACAGCTTCGAAACCTACCAAATCCTGCGCCCGATTCGCGGCTTCGAAGACATCGCGCGCTGGGCAGCCTACCATCACGAAGAACCGGATGGAAACGGCTACCCCTTTCACGTCACCCGCGCGGCACTGCCGCTGGAAGCGCGCCTGCTGCGCGTGGCCGACATCTTCCAGGCCATGGCGCAAGACCGTCCGTATCGCGAGGGCATGAACGGCGAGGCAATCCTCGCCTTCCTGCGCACGCTGGCCGGCCAGGGCCGTGTGGATGGCGACATCGTGGAAATCGCGGGGGCTTCGATACAGGAGGCGATGACGGCGGCTCGGCCCGTCGCAGCAGCGCGCCCGGTCGGGCACGCCCCTGATCGAAAATAGCCGGGCGTGGTCAAGGCGGCCCCGATCCGCTCGCGGCATGCAAGGCGATACACCGCCCCCATCCTCCTGGCCGCCGTTCCGGGATTCACCGCGGCGGCGGCGCAGACCAATGCCGTACACCCAGCCGCCAGATGGCGTGCACGCCGGACGGCCCATGCGGCGCAGGGGGATGGCACCCGCACACGATCAACGCCGACAACGCCAGGATGCACAGCAGGGCGGCAGCCAGAAAGCGTACCCGGGCAAGCGGAGGCTCCCGCTTCGGCGGATCGGCACACTCGCTCGCCGGTGAGCCCGCCATCACACGCATGCCGGTGCAACGGGGTTCAAAACACGGGAAGCATCGCTGCCCGCACGCGAAAAGGCCCGATGCGGCGCTATCGTGCAAAAGCCGCCGTTCAGAACGAACTGGGCTTCGATTTCGGTTTCCAGCGCCTTGCGCCGCTGGTATTGCGCGCGCTTGGCGGACGGGACCGTGGCCGGATCGCGCGCGGGAAGGCGACTGTCGAGGGCAAAAAAATGCGGCCCCGCCGGCATGCCCCCCAAGCTCCTCCACACCGCGTCGTAGTCTGAACGGATCGCCGAGTAGCCGCGGCGGTTATGGACATGGCCTCGATTGCTCACCGCCAGCAGATGCCGGATTCCCAGCAGGCGAGAGATGATGCACAGCGCTTTGACCATCAGGATCTTGGGCATCATCCCGTAGAGGTCTCTGGTCACCTCGCGGAAGCGCTCGCGCCCGTCCGTCCCTTGCGGCCCTTGCAGGCACCCGAGCAGAACCCGGCTGTCGCCGGTGTCGTCGCAACCGAGGCTGAAAGCCAGCGTCACCAGCCGTTGTTGCGAACGGGCGCAGACCAGATTCAGCATCAGCTCGCCCTCTTTGTCCATCGTGTGCGTCAGTGCCAGCTCGATCAGATAGAACTCGCCGCTCTTGCCCGCAAATCGCGCCAGCGGTACCGCTCGCTCGCCCAGTAAATGCTGCCGCAACGGCGGCGAGAACAGCGAGTGGAACAAGACGTAGTGACGGCGCAGCAGGCAAAGCTTGTCGGCGGTATTGAAATCGACGCACAGATACGGGCGCTGCAATTTGTGCAGCCATTGCGGCTGTCTGGGCACTACCGTCGCCAGTTCGGGCTCGGAGGCCAGAAAACGGAACCAGAGCGCCGAATGCGAATACTGAAGCAACGCACGCAACAGAAACTTGGCCTGCCTGAATCTCTTGCCATCGCTCTGTGCCTGCCCGTAGACACGGGCCGTATTCCAGATAGTGCGCAGCATGCTTCCCTCCATCGCATCGTGACGTGGGAAATTTTCCCACACTTTGGCGCGATAGGGTGGGAAATTTTCCCCCGTACGGTGATATACTCACTGCCATACTGTCAGCGACGCCAATCGATGCCCGACTCTCTGTCCCCGCCACCCGATAGACAACGCTTCGTTGTCACACTCGAACGGATGTTGCGCCCGCTGGTCCGCCTCCTGCTGGACCATGGCGTCGGCCTGCCGTCGCTGGTCGAATTATTGAAGGCCACCTATGTCCAGGTAGCAGACCGCCACTTCAAGCTGCAGGGCAAGGCACAGACTGACAGCCGCATCAGTCTTTTGACCGGGGTGCACCGCAAGGATATCAAGCGTCTGCGCGACGGCATGAACCAGCAGAAAATGACGTTCGAGACGCCACTGGCAGCCCAGGTTCTCGGGTGCTGGACCGGCGACGAACGCTACCGCGATGCGTGCGGGCAGCCGCTGCCGCTGCCGCGCTTTCCACGCGAAGGTCAGTCCTTATCGTTCGAGACGCTGGTGCAGTCGGCAGGCAAGGACATCCGCCCGCGCTCCCTGCTCGATGAATGGCTGCACGCCGGCATCGTGACGCTCGATGAGCACGACGACGTCCATCTGCAGGTGGCGAGCGCGGTGCCCTCCACCGCGCGCGACGATAAACTGGAATTCATGGGCCGCAACATCCATGACCACCTGGCCGCGATTGGCGCCAACTTGCGCCAGTCGCCCTCTCCTTTTATCGAACGCTGCGTGTTCTACGATGGATTGAGCCCGGACCAGATCGCGCTCTTGCGCGCGCTCGCGCAAGAGCGCGCGATGGATGCCCTGGTGGAAATCAACCGGCTGGCCCGGGAGATGCTTGAAACCCGCACGGACTCGAACGCGGCAGACAGCCAACGCTTCAATTTCGGGATGTATTTCTATCACGAGTCCGAACATGAAGATGAACGCTGACTTGCGCCGCCTCGCCCGCGCCGCCAGCCTGGCGCTGTGGCTGGTGGCCGCCGGCAAGCAGGCGGCAGCCACCGATTTTTGCGAATTCGCCCCGGGCACGCATGCGGTGACCTTGATCCGCGGCGAGCCGGGCAGCGGCGGAATCGGCGGCACCGGTGCTCCCCCCCGGACGGCCGGCTCGTCGACGGTAGTCCAGGGCAAAGGCGGCATAGGCGATGCGCTTCGCGAGTCGCAGGCCACCGCGACCGGCAGCGGAGGAATCGGCGGCGCCGGCAAGGCGCTTCGCGAGTCGCAGGCCGCCGCGACCGGCAGCGGAGGAATCGGCGGCACCGGCAAGGCGCTTCGTGCGTCGCAGGTCGCCGCGACCGGCAGCGGAGGAATCGGCGGCACCGGCGCAGCGGTACGCCCCGCGCTGGCCGGCAGTGTTCTGTTCGCCCATGGCACCGTACTTGCGCAACGCGCGGACGGCTTCAGCCGCACATTGAATGCCGGCGACCCCGTCTGCACAGGCGATGCCATCGAGACGCGACAGGCCAGCCTCGCCCAGCTGACCATGGCGGATGGCGGGCAGATAGGCATTCGTGCGGAAAGCCGCCTGCAGCTGGATGCCTTCGTCTTGCCGAGCACGATGGACGGCAGCGAACGCTTTTCGGCGACACTGGACTGGGGCAGCATACGCGCAACGACTGGCGAGATCGGCCATCTGCACAAAGCCCTGTATGCACTGCATACCCCCGTGACCGATATCGGCATCCGCGGCACGGTGCACGAAGTGTTCCACATCCCGAACCCGCTTCCGGGCGTACCGGCCGGAACCTATAACCGGGTCCTCTCCGGCGGGACCGTATTGCTCGGCGCAGGCCAGCGCCTGGAGCTGGCGCCGCAGGAAATCGGCTTCGTCCCCGCAATCGGCCGCGCACCGATGCGCCTGCCGCATCTGCCGTCGGCCCTGGTCAAAATGACAACGCCGGCCTGGAGCAGTGGCAACAAGAATACAGTGGCACCCGTCGACGACACAGAGGCCGCCACCTATCTCAAGCCACTGCAGAGCATAGACAAGAACTTCGATCTGAGCACGGTTGCGCCGGAAGGCTCGGCCTATGTCGGCGTCAGCCAGGACATTGGCAATTCGATTCTTGTTGCCGGGGGGGCCATCAGCCGCAAGCGCAATGGCTCGCTCATCGTGCTGGACCCCGACTGGGGCATCCCGGTCGCTGCCGCAGACACCCACAACGGCTTCAACTTCCAGAGTCAGGACAACTCGCCGTTGTATGACCTGGGCTATGCCACAGTGGATGGCATCGATGTGATATGGGGGCTGTACGGTGCCACCGCCGTGGTCGATCCGAACTCCGGTGCAGTGAAATCCTACGACTTTCACCATTTTGCCTATGCCGATCAGGGGGCAACCCCGCGCTCGGTACTGTCCAGCCTGAGCGGGACCGCCACCTTCGGGCAACTGATCGGCGGCACGATGTTGAGCGACGAAAGCGGCGGTATCGGCGGCCAGGTCAACTCCCTGAGCATCGGTGTCCGCTTCGGCGGCAACGCCGCCATTACCTCGTATCAGATCAATGCCACAGATGCACAATCGCGAACCTGGGATGCGCAGTTCAACGGGGCAATCAGTCTGTCCGCTTTCCGCGCCGGCAAGATGGCGTTGACGGGGACATGCCAGGGAGAGGGATGCGGCAGCGGCAGCGCAACCGGCACCGCTTCCGGCATCATTATCGGCAATAACGGCAAAGGCATCATCACCAGCTATGGCCTGCAGACCGGTAGCGGGCAATCGGCCGCGGGAGCGGCCGTGGTCGCGCGCCCATGAGTTTGCGCCTGCCCCAAAGCGGGCAGCACGGCACGAATGGGCGGCTTCAGCCACCCTTGCGGTATTGGCTCGCACTGTGCGGAACCTTGTCGGCGGCCGCTGCCCATGCCGATGTCTGCTCAAGCGCACTGGACGAGGTCGAAGCGGACTGGCGTCTCGGGCGGCTGACACAGGTCGTCGCCGGCCTGCGACCGCACGAGGCTTCCTGCGTTTCAAATCCGCGCTTCGACCGCGTGCTCGGCGAATCGCTGCTAGCCTCGGGCCAGTCGGCAGCGGCGCTGGCGCCACTGGAACGGGCGACAACCCTGGACCCGGACGATCAGGCGGCCTGGCGCGCCTTGTCGCAGGCATGGCGGGAGCTGGGCGACCCCGACGCTGCCCGCATGGCGCGCCAGGCGATGACAGCCAAGCGGTACGCCCCCCTCCCCGTCGCCGAAGCCGGATTTCACTGGCAGACGACACTCGAAAGCGGCGTCGGCCATGACAGCAATGCGACGCTGGCCCCTTATGACAGCACGATTTCGGTTCCATCGCTCGGCAACACCCTCTTCACCCTGAGTCCAGCTTCGCGACAGCGATCCGCCTCCTATCGCTCCGGACTGCTCCACGCCGAAGGGCGCTGGGATACGTCGACCAGGTCGGCACTGTCCTTGTCCGCAACGAAGAACGAGCGCCGCTACGACGGCTTGCCGATCGCGACGACCGACGAATACACCGTCACGGCACGATACGACCGCGACGAAGGCGCACTCGGCATCTGGTCGCTGGGCGCGCTGTCCGACCGTTTGATGCAAGGCAAAGACATGACGCGAACCGCCACCGGAGGAAGCCTCGAGTGGAGACCGGCGCCGATCTCGCCCTGGCAACCCGTCGTGGCATGGAATGTCACGCGCTACAACACCCTGCGAACGAAGGCGGACGACGACAATTTCAGCGAGCAGCTGCTTACCCTGGCGGCGACCGTCCCGCTGGGCAGGACCACCTTCGGCGCCTCCCTGCTCGGCGGGCACGATCAAACCGGCCCGCATCATTCGGATGGCAATCGCGATGTCGTCAGCCTGCGCCTGTCGGCCAACGGCAAAGTATTCGGCAAAGCCGAGTGGTATGCATGGGTGGAACGCATGAACAGCCGCTACGCCAAACCCGACCCCACGTTTCAGAGGACGCGGCAAGATACGCTGGATACGGCTGGCACGGGAATATCGGTAGGATTGCGCTATGGCTTCAGCCTGCGCACTCAATTGACGCTATCAAAGCAGCATTCCACCATCCCGCTCTACGCTTACCACCGAGCGGATTGCAATCTGGTTCTGAGCTACGAACTGGGAAAGTAGGGATTGCGGGGGGCAGAACGCAAAAAAACCCGGTATGCACCGGGTTTTTCAAGGCCAGAACTGTATGGTTTACAGTACCTTGATGTTCGAAGCTTGTTTGCCTTTCGGGCCGGTGGTCACGTCGAAGCTGACCTTCTGGCCTTCTTGCAAGGATTTGAAGCCGGAAGAATTGATCGCGGAAAAGTGCGCGAACAGGTCTTCACCGCCTTCGTCCGGGGTAATGAAGCCGAAGCCTTTAGCGTCGTTGAACCACTTAACGGTACCAGTTGCCATTGCGTATCTGTCCTGTGTGTTGAAATGAGCAAACGCTCAATGGATTTTGACGTCCATTACTATAGTATACACCAACTACTACATATATAAAGGAATTTCGCTTACCCCACGATCATCGGCCGAAACGGCTTTGGCCTGCCCCGCTCAGCGTTGCCGCCGCACGGGATTTCGCCATCGAATCGCCGCGAAACCGTGATAAGTGGTGTAAGCGTAAGGCACGGCGAAAAGGAGTGCAAGCACTCCCTACAAAACACGCCTACTCGCTGTGAATCATGGTCTCAGGCCGCACCCAGCCATCGAACTGTGCGGCACTCACATAGCCCGATTCCAGCGCCGCTTCGCGCAGGGTGGAGCCCGTCGCGTGAGCCTGTTTCGCAATCTCGGCCGCATGGTCATAGCCGATATGCGGGGCCAGCGCGGTCACCAGCATCAAGGATTTTTCCAGCTGCTCGGCGATGCGCTCGCGCCGCGCTACGATACCGCGCACGCAATGCGCCTCGAAACTGCTCATGCCGTCCGCCAGCAGGCGAATACTCTGCAACACATTGTGCGCGATAAGCGGTTTGAACACATTGAGTTCGAAATTCCCGCTCGCGCCGCCGATACCGACAGCGACATCGTTGCCCATCACCTGGGCGCACACCATGGTCAGCGCCTCGCACTGGGTCGGATTGACCTTTCCCGGCATGATGGAGCTCCCCGGCTCGTTCTCCGGAATCGCGATCTCCCCCAGCCCCGAACGCGGCCCAGAGGACAGCCAGCGCACATCGTTGCCGACCTTCATCAGCGCCACCGCCAACGTCTTGAGGGCGCCGTGCACGGCAACCAGCCCATCGTTGGCGGCCAGGGCGGCGAATTTGTTGCGAGCACTGACAAAAGGCAGGCCGCTGACTTCGGCCAGCCGCTCGGCCACCGCCTGCCCGAAGCGCGGATGGGTGTTGAGGCCCGTTCCAACGGCGGTACCCCCGATGGCCAGCGGGAAAATGGCAGGCAGAACCGCATCAATCAAGGCCCGCGCCTGCTCCAGCTGCGCCGCATAGCCTGAAAACTCCTGCCCCAGTGTCAGCGGCGTCGCATCCTGCAAATGCGTGCGCCCTATTTTGACGATGTCGGCGAACTGTTCCGCCTTGCGATGCAGCGTCGCCTGCAGCCGGTCCAGAGCGGGCAGCAGAGTGCCCACCACCGCCAGCCCCGTCGCCAGATGCATGGCCGTGGGAAAGACATCGTTCGACGACTGCCCCATATTGACATCATCGTTCGGGTGAATCAGCCTGCCGCCGCCACGCTCGCCCCCCAGCAGCTCGGATGCGCGATTGGCCAGCACCTCATTCATATTCATATTGCTCTGCGTACCGGACCCCGTCTGCCAGACCGACAAGGGAAACTCGCCGCGGTGCAAACCCACCCGCACTTCTTCGGCAGCCGCGACAATCACGTCCGCCAGGGCCGCGGGCAGCAGCCCCAATTCGAGATTGACCCTCGCGCAAGCCGATTTGACCATCGCCAGCGCCAGCACGATCTCCTCCGGCATCGTTTCGCGCGAGATGGAGAAGTAAGCGAGCGAGCGCTGCGTCTGCGCCCCCCACAGCCTGTCGACCGGAACCTCGACAGGCCCGAAGGAATCCCGTTCCGTCCGGGTCGTCTTCATTGTTTTCATTGATCTTCTCCTCATACGGTGCGATGCTGGCAAGCATAAACGCGAATCATTCTCCCGTGCGGCCGGGAGCACCCCAGCTGTCTCATTTCCGTCGCGACGGGTTTATTCTCATCGTCCCACGCCGCCGACCGGCGACGCGCAATCGCATCGGAGGTCACCATGTCTCATGATATGTTCGGCGCCTTGCAATCCTTCACCCTGGCCAGCGGCGCAACGTCGCGTTACTACGCCCTGTCGGCCCTGGAGAGGGAGAATCCCCGACTCTCGCGCTTGCCGGTTTCGATCCGCATCGTCCTCGAATCGTTGTTGCGAAACTGCGATGGACACAAGATCACACCACACCATGTGCGCGAACTCGCGAATTGGCAACCCCATGCACCACGCAGCGCCGAGATTCCTTTCATCGCGGGCCGCATCGTACTGCAGGATTTCACCGGAGTCCCCCTGCTCTGCGACCTCGCGGCCATGCGCGACACGGCCGTGCGCTTCGGCAAGGACCCGAAAATCGTGGAGCCGCGCGTCCCGGTTGCGCTTGTGGTGGACCATTCGGTACAAGTCGACCATGCACAGTCCGCCGATGCGCTCGATCTCAATATGAAACTGGAGTTCCGGCGCAATGCCGAACGCTATCGTTTCGTCAAATGGGGCATGCAGGCTTTCGACACCTTCAGCGTCGTCCCTCCCGGCATCGGCATTGTGCACCAGGTCAATCTCGAATATCTGGCGCGCGGCATCCTGCACAAGGATGGTGTCGCCTACCCCGACACCCTGGTCGGCACCGACTCGCATACCACCATGATCAATGCGCTGGGCGTGGTCGGCTGGGGCGTCGGCGGCATAGAAGCCGAAGCCGGCATGCTGGGGCAGCCGCTCTATCTGCTGACGCCAGATGTCGTCGGCGTTCATCTGCACGGAAGGTTGTCAGAAGGCTGTACGGCCACCGACCTGGTATTGCACATCACCGAGCGCCTGCGCCTGGCACAGGTCGTCGGCAAGTTCGTCGAATTTTTCGGTGACGGCGCCGCCTCGCTGGCAGTCCCCGACCGCGCGACACTGGCCAATATGGCACCCGAGTATGGCGCGACCATGGGCTTCTTCCCGGTAGACGAGGCGACAGTCGCCTATCTGAGCGCCACCGGCCGCGAGGAGGCGGACATCGATGCCTTTGCGTCCTACTTCAAGGCACAGGGGCTGTTCGGCATACCGCGCACAGGCGAGATCGACTACAGTGCCGTGATCGACTTCGACCTGGCTTCGGTCCGGCCCAGTGTCGCCGGTCCCAAGCGACCGCAGGACCGTATCGCCCTGCCCGAACTCGGGCGTACTTTCGAGCATTTGCTGCAACTGCCGCTTTCCGCGGGCGGTTACGGCATGACGGAGCACTCGCCTGGACAACGGCACCCGCTGCCGGAACAGGCAGGCGGCGATATCGGACACGGCGACGTGCTGATCGCGGCCATCACCTCGTGCACCAACACCTCCAACCCCGGCGTGATGCTGGCGGCCGGTCTCCTTGCGCGCAAGGCTGTCGCGCTTGGCCTGACGGTCAACGCCCGCGTCAAGACATCGCTGGCCCCCGGCTCGCGCGTCGTCAGCAACTATCTCGAACGTGCCGGCCTGCTGGGCGACCTCGAGACTCTGGGCTTCAATGTCGTCGCCTATGGCTGCACCACCTGCATCGGCAATTCCGGCCCCTTGCTCCCGGGGCTGGAGGACGCCATCGCCCGTCACGACCTGGTGTGCGCGGCCGTGCTGTCGGGCAATCGCAATTTCGAAGCGCGGATACACCCGGCCATCAAAGCCAATTTCCTGATGAGTCCGCCCCTGGTCGTCGCCCTGGCCATCGCAGGAAACGTCGACATCGACTTGACGCGAGAAGCGCTGGGCACCGACCGCGCCGGGAGCTCGGTCATGCTTGCCGACATCTGGCCTTCGAGCCACGAAATCGGCGCCGCGCTGGCAGACGCCACCGATGCTGAGACCTATCGCACGCTCTACCGGGACTTCGCCACAGGCAATCCGCTGTGGAATGCGATTCCATCCGTCATCGGCACGACCTACGCGTGGACACCATCAACGTATATCTCGGCGCCGCCTTTCTTCGACGCCTTCGTCCCGGAACTCCCCGGCGTGGACGATATCCGGGACGCGCGCGCGCTAGCCCTGTTCGGCGATTCGGTGACGACCGACCATATCAGCCCGGCGGGCTCGATAGACGAAAATTCGCCGGCCGGCGCCTGGCTGCGCGAGAACGGTGTAGGCAAGACCGACTTCAACAGCTACGGATCGCGGCGCGGCAACCACGAAGTGATGGTGCGCGGCACCTTCGCCAACGTCCGCATCCGGAATCTGATGCTCGCGCCGGCAGCCGACGGGGCACGCATCGAAGGCGGCTTGACCTGCCACCAGCCGGGCGGCGAGATACTCCCCATCTATGATGCGGCGGGTCGTTACCAGGCTGCAGGGACGCCAACGCTGATCTTTGCCGGCGCAGAATACGGCACCGGCTCCAGCCGCGACTGGGCCGCCAAGGGCACCCGCCTGCTCGGCGTTCGTGCCGTCGTCGCGGTCAGCTTCGAACGGATCCATCGCTCCAATCTGGTTGGCATGGGGGTGTTGCCGCTGCAGTTCAAGGATGGCGACAGCGCGGCCTCGCTTGGCATCGTCGGCGACGAGCGCTTCGACATCCCGGACTTGAGCGGCGAGTTGCACCCACAGCAGGATGTGGTCCTGCACGTGACAAGACCGGATGGTTCGCGGTACGCGGTCGGCCTGCGGCTTCGCGCCGACACCCCGGTCGAGATCGACTACCTGCGTCACGGCGGCATTCTGCCTTTTGTGCTGCGCGAGCTGCTCGGCCTGGTCTGACACCCTTGCCGCTATCGTTTGCTTTCAGCGGAATATTATCTTAAGATATATTTTAAGACATAACTTAAGATAAGGATTCACCATGTTCGATCATGAACACGCCGCCCACCGCTGCCGCGCGGGAGATGGGCGCCATTCGGACCGCCGGCACGCGATGGCCGGATCCCACCATCGCCACGATGGCGGCATGCCTTTCGGCGACGGCCGCTTCGGCGACGGGATGGGCGACGGTGGGGGCATGCACCGCGGACGCAAGTTTTCGTCGGACGATCTGCAGTTGCTTCTGCTCGCGCTGCTGGAGGAGGCCCCGCGCCACGGTTATGAACTCATCAAATTGCTTGCCGCCCGCTCGAACGGCTTCTACAGCCCGAGTCCAGGTATGGTCTACCCGGCCTTGACCTGGCTGGAGGATGTCGGCTACGCCACGGTTGAAGCCACCGGCAATCGCAAATGCTACCGGTTGGCGCCGGCTGGACGCGACTATCTGGCCGCTCACCGCGAGCACGCTCAACTGATGCTGGCACGACTCAGCCACATCGCGCGCAAGATGGATAGCGTGCGCCGGGCCTATGCCGGCGAAGACCCATCCGCCGATCCCGAGGCGTGGCTGCCCGAACTGGTCGCCGCACGCAGGGCGTTAAAGAAGGCCTTGCTGCTTAGAGACGATGCCCCTGCCGACGAGCAGCGCCGCATTGCCGCCATCCTGGCGCGGGCAACAGCCGAAATCGAATCCGGCTCGCCCTCCTCCTTCCAGACAGGCGCTTCATCATGAGCGGCGGCACTGACACGCTGGCCGTGCGCCGGGTACGGCATCCACTCAAACTGCGCCTTGTGCACGTGCTGCGCATCCGGGCGCTCAGCCCCCTCCAGTTGCGCATCACCTTCGTCGGCACGGATATGGCCGACTTCGCATCGGATGCCTTCGACGATCACATCAAGATCTTTTTCCCCCTGCCGGGCGAGACGATGCCGCACCTGCCCGAGCAAAACCCGGACGGCACCCCGGCCGTCGGCGGCGACGGCCCCCGCCCGATTGCCCGCGACTACACGCCACGCCGTTTCGATGCGGAAAGCGGCGAACTGGACATCGAGTTCCTGCTCCATGGCGAAGGCCCGGCCGCCACCTGGGCCGCACAAGCCCGGCCCGGCCACTGCATCGGTATCGGCGGCCCGCGCGGTTCGTTTATCGTGCCGACGGCTTTCGACTGGCATCTGCTGGCGGGAGACCTCAGCGCCTTGCCCGCCATAGCCCGCCGTCTGGAGGAACTGCCGGCAGGCAAGCGCGCTCTGGTGCTGATCGACACCGACAGCGAAGATGCCAGGATAGACCTGCCCAGCGCCGCCGCCGTCGACATCCGCTGGGTCTGCCGGGACCCGCAGGACGCCGCATCCGACACCCTGCTCTGCGCGTTGCGCAAGCTCGATCTGCCCGCCGGCGAAGGCTATGCCTGGGCTGCCGGCGAACTGGGACTGGCGCAGGCACTGCGCTCGCATCTGATCGACGAGCGCGGCCTGGACAAGTCGCGCGTCCGCGTCGCCAGCTACTGGAAACGCGGGGCGGCCGCCTCGCACACGGCACTGGATGGCTGAGACGATGCGCTTCTTTCCACGCCACAGCCAAGGAAGACCGGCATGGACATTCATCTCCGACTAGAGGGTCGGCGCGACCTGAGCGGCCAGATCTATCGCCAGTTGCGCGCCGGAATCGTCGACGGCCGCCTGGCGGCGGGCGAGCGTCTGCCGTCGTCACGCGAACTGGCGGACCGGCTCGGCGTATCGCGCCAGACCACGCTCGACGTCTTCGAGCGCCTGAGCGCAGAAGGCTTCTTGTGCCCGCGTCCGGGCGCCGGCACTTTTGTCGCCCCCGGGATCGCGCGTACCGCCGTGCCGAATCCGGCCATCGCGGCGGATGGCGCCGGCGACTGGCTGCAGCCGGAGGCCGTCCCCGCGCACTCGCTCGAGTTTCGCGGCGGCGTAACCGACAAGCGCGTGTTTCCATTTACCGCCTGGCGGCGCTGCGTCAACCACGCTTTGCGAGTGCAGGCACGTGACCGCGGCCACTACGGCGATCCGGCAGGCGAAGACGAGCTGCGCCTGGCCGTGTCGCGCTATCTGGGCTTTCATCGGGCATTGAGTTGCACGCCCGATGACATCATCATCACTCACGGCGCACAGCAGGCGCTGGACCTGATCGCCCGCATCGTGCTGCGTCCTGGCGACGTGGTCGCGATGGAAGACCCCGGCTACCCGCCAGCCCGTGCCTGCTACGAAGCACACGGCGCCGCCGTGGTCGGCGTCCCGGTCGACGACGAGGGCATCGTCGTCGACCATCTGCCCCCCCAGGCGCGCCTGGTCTACGTCACGCCCTCGCACCAGTTTCCGCTTGGCATGCCATTGAGCCTGCCGCGGCGCATCGCCCTGCTGGAGTGGGCGCAGCAGCGGGACGCCATCATCATAGAGGATGACTATGACGGCGAATTCCGCTTCGAGGGGCGGGCGCTGGAAGCGCTCAAAAATCTGGATCGCGCCGACCGCGTCGTCTATGTCGGCACCTTTTCCAAGACGATTTTCCCCGAGTTGCGCATCGGCTATCTCGTCCCGCCGCGCACACTGAATCCTTCCCTGCGCCGCAGCAAACAACTCGCCGACTGGCACAGCGCGAGCCTTACACAGACGGCGCTGGCCAAATTCATGCTCGATGGGGACTTTGCCCGTCATCTGCGCCGCATGCATGGCCTCTATCGCACGCGCAGACAGATTCTGTTGAGCCACCTTCGGCAGGATCTTTCTCCTTGGCTGACCCCCATCGTTCCGATCGCCGGCATCCATCTGAGTGCGATGCTGAAACCCGGAATATCGGAAAGCGGCCTGCTCGCCGCCGCCGCCGCGCAGTCGATTGGCCTGTATGGCATTGCGGGCTTCTACCGCGCCGGCCCGCCGCAAGCCGGTCTGCTGTTTGGCTATGGCGGCATGGCCGACGACGAAATCGACGCGGCGCTGAGCACACTGGCGACGATCCTGCCGCATGTCGGCGGATACGGAGGCCAACCATAGTGGCTAGCTAAAAATTGAATAAATTGGCCATATGATATGGCCAGTTTCAGTTTTACTCTGTCCATGTCGCGCCATAAGGCGCCCCAGCCCGAAAAGAGAAAACCCAATGCAAGCCCGCCTAGATTTCATCTCCGCCAGCCCTGCCGCCTATGCGGCCATGGGGGCACTGGAAAAACAAATTGCCCGCTCGACGGTCGAACCGGCGCTAGCCGAGCTCGTCCGCTTGCGCGCCTCGCAGATCAACGGCTGCGCCTTCTGCGTCGATATGCATCACCGCGATGCGCGTGAGAACGGCGAAAGCGAGCGCCGGCTGGCCGCCGTCGTCGCCTGGCGCGAAACGCCATTTTTCACCGAGCGCGAGCGGGCGGCACTTGAATGGACGGAAGCACTGACCCTGATTGCGGCCGACCGGGTACCCGATGCCGTGTGGGACGCGGTCAGCCCGCATTTCAGCCCGGAACAGATCGTCGACCTGACCTTGCTGATCGGCACGATCAATGCCTGGAACCGTTTCGCCATCGCCTTCCGCAAGATGCCGGCCTGAGCCGCAGCAGCCCGAAACTCGCGCGGCCGGTCCCCTGCCGGCCGCCTCTCCCGCCGCCCTGTCAAGCCCCGCCTTTCCGTCGTGACACAAGATATTGAAGCACAAGGCAATTGCCGCCACTACAGGGTGTATCATTCGCGCAAAAACACTAGATATTGATGAAAGACAAATTCCATCGCTACATTTACGAAAAAAAGCACCCCCAGCATGCAGCGAATCGAATACATTACGGGCATGAATTACGGCAGGGGCGCCCCGACACAGCGGCGCCTTTCGTTTTGGGGAGCCCGGACACTGCGGAGCATACCCGGCCCGGAACAGAGGAGTACCTGATGCTGCAAGTCACCAAGCGCGATGGCGCCATCGTCGAATACAACAGCGCGAAAATTGCGGCCGCCTGCGAACGCGCGGCACGCGCGGCGAGCTACCCCGCGCCGCGCGATCTCGCGCGCAGCATCGCCCGTCAAGTCGAGCAACAATGTCTGGCCTGCTCCTGCGATGCGCTCGATATTCCCACCATTCAGGAGATGGTCGAAAACGCCCTGATGAAGGACTGCCCGGAAGTGGCGCGGGTTTATATTCAGTACCGGCACGACCGCGACACCATCCGTGCGCGCGGTTCCGAACTGCACGCCAAGCTGATGGGACTCGTGCACAAGACCGATCTGGAAGCCACGACAGAGAACGCCAACAAGGACGCCAATGTCTTTCCGGTCATGCGCGACCTGATGGCCGGCATCGTCTCCAAGCAGTTCGCGGGCAACTTCCTGCCCAAGGACATCCAGGAAGCGCACCGCGAAGGCGAGATTCATTTCCACGATCTCGATTACTCCCCCTTCTTGCCGTTCACCAATTGCTGCCTGGTCGACCTGAAGGGCATGCTCGGCAAGGGCTTCCGCCTCGGCAACGCCAAGATAGAAAGCCCGCGCTCGATCGGCGTCGCCTGCGCGGTCACCTCGCAGATCATCGCCCAGGTCGCCAGCCACCAGTACGGCGGCACCACCATTCCCAATATCGACCAGACACTGGCACCCTACGTTCAGAAAACGTACGAAAAAAATCTTGAGGTCGCGCGCCAATACGGCATCGCCAAACCCGACGATTACGCCCGCGAGCGGACCGAGAAAGAAACCTATGACGGGATGCAGGCGTGCGAGTACGAAATCAATACGCTGTTCAGCTCTAACGGCCAGCAGCCATTCGTAACCTTCTCCTTCGGCATGGGCACCAGCTGGCAGGAGCGCGCGATCCAGCGCTCCATCCTCCAGATCCGCATCAAGGGGCTCGGACGGGACGGCATCACCGCGGTCTTCCCCAAGCTGGTGCTGTTCCTGGAAGCCGGCATCAATCTGCGGCCGGAAGACCCGAACTACGACATCAAGCAGTTGGCGATGGAATGTACCTCCAAGCGCATGTACCCGGACATCATTTCGGCCAGCCTCAATCGCAAGATCACCGGCTCCAGCACCCCGGTGTCGCCGATGGGCTGCCGCAGCTTTTTGTCGGTTTGGCACGACGAAAGCGGCAAGGAAGTGCTGGATGGCCGCAATAATCTCGGGGTGGTCAGCTTGAACCTGCCGCGCATTGCGATCGAATCGGGGGGAGATCGCGCACGCTTCGACACCCTGTTCGAGCAGAGACTGGAACTGTGCTTCCGCGCGCTGATGAACCGTATCCACCGCCTGGAAGGCGTCAAGGCCAATGTGGCGCCGATTCTGTATTCCGAAGGGGCATTTGGTGCCCGCCTCGACCCGCAGGACGAGATCATGGCGCTGTTCAAGAACGGTCGCGCCTCGATCTCGCTCGGTTATATCGGCTTGCACGAAGTCGGGGTGCTGATGTTCGGTCAACATCCGTTCGACAGCCCCGAATGCCAGACTTTCCTGCACGAGATCGTCAAACGCATGAGTGCGGCAACCAAGGTCTGGAGCCGCGAAACCGGCTTTGCCTTCTCTTTGTACTCGACGCCGAGCGAATCGCTGTGCAACCGCTTCTGCAAACTCGACCAGGAACGTTTCGGCACGATCGCGAACGTCACCGACAAGGGGTATTACACCAACTCCTTCCACCTCGACGTGTTCCGCAAGGTCAATCCCTTCGAGAAGATCGATTTCGAGGCGGGATTCGCCGACCACGCGAGCGGCGGCCATATCAGCTATGTGGAATTGCCGAATATGCGCCACAACCTGAAGGCGCTGGAGCAGATTTGGGATTACGCGGTCGCGCACGTCCCCTATTTCGGCACCAACACGCCGGTCGACTCCTGCGGCAAGTGCGGCTTCATGGGCGAAACGAAAGCGACAGAAGACGGTTTCACTTGCCCCGAGTGCGGCAATACCGACAGTAGCTCGCTGTCGGTGACCCGCCGCGTGTGCGGTTACCTCGGCAGCCCCAACTCGCGCCCGTTCAACGCCGGCAAGCAGAAAGAGATGATGCGCCGCGTCAAGCACTTCGGCGACAGCGCGCACTGAATGCGATGAATTACGATCGTTTCTACACCTGCGATCTGGTCAACGGCGAAGGCATCCGCGTCACCTTGTTCGTGACCGGCTGCCTGCACGCCTGCGAGGGCTGCTACAACCGCTCGACTTGGGACCGCAAAGCCGGCACCCCGTTCACTGCCGACGTCCGCGAACGGATACTGGATGCCTGCGCCACACACGATGGGCTGAGCCTGAGCGGCGGCGACCCTCTGCACCCGCACAACCGCGGCGAAATACTGGCTCTGTGCCGCGCATTCAAGCAGCGCTACCCGGACAAAGACATCTGGTTGTGGACAGGCTACCGTTTCGAAGACGTCGCAGAACTGGACATACTCGGCCTGGTCGACGTCGTGATCGATGGCAAGTACGAGCAGGACAAGCCCAGCAGCGAGCCCTGGCGCGGTTCGGCCAATCAGCGCCTGATCCGGCTGCCCAGGGCCTGAGCCTCCCCGCTACTGCGGGAGGCGGCTGGCGACGCCGGTAGAGATATGGCCGATGTCATAGACCTGTACGCCCTCTCGCGCCGCGCGCATGCGCGGCGCTGGCCAGAGCCGGAAGCGCACCAGGCTCCAAGTGCCGGGATCGAACCCGACTACCGCCGCCAGCGCGCCGTGGGTATCGATATCGAAGCGCAGGCCATCGGTTTCCCGTTTCTGAAGCTCCGCAAGAGAGGCATGGGGTGCAATGGGGAGGATCTCGCGCGTGGCGCAGCTCGCCGCGCCCAGTGCCGACGGCACGATAGCATCCCACACCGACCAGGTTTTGATCGCAGGCCAGCCAAAAGCCTCGGTCAGGGCGGCGAAGCCCTGCCCTCCAAGGAAGGCATTCATTCCCTCGTTACGTTCCCATAGATAGAATGGCGCGTAGAGGTTCTCGCGAGCATCTCGCCGCGTCGGGTCCCGCCGCGCATACAGGAAGGTCTTGAACAGCAGCAGGGGAAACCCGTCCATCAGGTGCCCGTTTTTTGCAATTCGATCTTGAATGACCGACATATCGTAGTCAGCCGGAAGTGAAAAGCTGTATTGCATTGCCAACATCTGAGCCTCCGTTTCCTTCGTTACACCGCAACAGGCAGGGCCGAAACACCATCGCCGAATGACCACTCCCCCATTTCGCTGTTCGTGATCACCACCATGACATCCTGCCGTCGAATTCCCGGCGCGATTTCCAGCAAGTCGGCGAGCCGTCGGAAAAAGGCTTGTCGGGTCGCCGCATCACGAGTCCGCCCGGTCGTAATGGCAATCAGCACAAAGTCGTCGCTGCGCGGACCGCACATATACTCGCGGTCGAACACAAACGCCTCCGACGCCAGTTGGTGGAAGATATGGAAGCGATCCTTCGCCGGGACGTTGAACGTCTCCACCATCGCCTGGTGGAGCGTGTCGGAAAGGGAGCCCAGATAGTCGGCGGACTTCCCTTCAAGCAGTGATATTCGGACGTAGGGCATAAGATGAAAACTCCATGACCAGGTAAAAAAAGGACGTCACGACCATCGATCAGCCCCGGCGCGTCGCGGCTTGCAGCAAGCTGGCGGCCGAGGCGGCGGCAGGCCAGCCGGCGTAAAAGGCCAGATGGGTGATGAGTTCGGTCAATTCGTCCTTGCTTACGCCGTTTTCGAGAGCCCGCTCGAGATGGAACGGCAGCTGTTCCAGCCGGTACAGGGCAAGCAAGGCGGCCACGGTAACAAGACTGCGGTCCCGTTTCGACAATTCGGCCCGTTCCCACATATCCCCGAACAGCACCGTGTCGGTCAGTTCGGCCAGCTTTGGCATATCCCGCCCCATCGCGCGTTGTCCATAGCTTTGTTCTGTACTCATGAAACCCTCCGTTAGTGAAAGCAGGCTTGACGGCATCACGATAACAGGCAAACATAATCCTGAAAATCAGGATTTTTTTAATATACAATCCCAAAAAAACGGACGATAACAATGCGACGCATCGTGCTTGATCTGGATGTGCTGCGCGGCTTTGTGCTGGGCATTGAACTGGGCAGCTTTGCCAAAGCAGCCCATCGCCTCGGGCGCTCGACCTCGGCGATCAGCGCGCAGCTCAAGAAACTGGAGGAGCAGGCCGGCACACCGGTCCTGCGCAAATCCGGACGCGGCATGGCGCTCACCCCTGGCGGCGAGGTTTTATTCGGTTACGCCAAACGCTTGCTCGCACTCAACGACGAAGCCGTGGCCGCCGTACGGGACGATGAACTTCAGGGCTGTGTGCGGCTCGGCCTGCAAGAAGATTTCGGTGCTCATCTCCTTGCCGGGACGCTAGGCCTTTTCGCCCGGGCCCATCCGCGCATTCAAGTCGAGGTCAGAGTGGCGCGAAACGCCGAGTTGCTCGAGGGGGTCGGCAGCGGTCGTCTCGACCTTGCCCTGGCCTGGGATTCCGGCAACCGGACCCCGCACAGTCAGTACATCGCCGAGCTTCCGATGTACTGGATAGGGAGAAAAACCGGAGTGGCAATCGACGCGGGCGAGCGCCTTCCCCTCGCGGCCTTCGAAGCGCCGTGCCTGATGCGCAGCGCCGCGATCGACGCGCTGGACCGCGCGGCCATTCCATGGCGGCTGGCATTCACCAGCCCGAGCCTGAGCGGAATATGGGCTGCCGTGGGTGCCGGCCTCGGCATTACGGTCCGGACGAAAGTGGAACTCCCTGCGGATCTGGCCGTCGTGGAGGGGCTACCCGAACTGCCCGCAATAGGACTCGTGCTGCATCGGGCCGAATCCGAGCCCGCCGCGCCGGTGAAGCAACTCGCGGCGATCATCCTCGCCGAGGTTCATGACAGGCTCGCGCTCGGCTAGCGCCTGCGCGCTCTTCCGCTGCCGACCGGGCCTTCCTGCGCAGGCTGGAGTGCCTGCCCGGTAAATTGTATTTAATATACATCTTTCGTATACTGGATGCACATGCCGTGTCGTCGCGTGCCTGGGGGCGCGCGAGCGACGGCGACACGGAGTCGCACCCAAATTAATGCATTTAAAATGCATCATAAAAAAGGAAAAGCCACGTTGTCTCCCTCCTCCCGTCCCTACATCGCGGCCAGCGTACCGGTGCTGCGCGAACACGGACTGGCCATCACCCGGCACTTCTACGCCGACATGTTCCGCGCCCACCCCGAGCTGACAACCCTGTTCAATATGGGCAACCAGGCCAATGGGGCACAGCAGCAGTCATTGGCTGCCGCCGTGTTCGCGTATGCGGCCAATATCGACAATGCGGCGGCACTGGCACCGGTGATCGAGCGCATTGTCCATAAGCACGCGGCGGTCGGAATCGGACCCGCACACTATCCTGTCGTCGGCCGCCATCTGCTCGGCGCCATCGCGGCGGTTCTCGGCGATGCGGCCACACCCGGGCTGCTGGCCGCCTGGGACGAAGCCTACTGGCTGCTGGCCGGCGAGTTGATCGCTGCCGAAGCCCGGCTCTACCAGCGCACAGGCACCCAGGCCGGCGAACTGATCGCGGTACGGGTGGCCGAGGTCCGCGAAGAAAGCGAGGACGTGCGCTCCTATCTGCTTCAAACCGCGGATGGCAACAGTCCGGGGGGATTTCAACCCGGTCAATATATCAGTGTCGAGGTCGGTGCCGACGGCTGGCGCCAGCGTCGGCAGTACAGCCTGTCGGATGCGCCCTCCGCACCATGGTGGCGCATCAGCGTCAAGCGCGAAAGCGCCGAGCCGAAGGGACGGGTCTCAAACTGGCTGCACACGAATGTCAAACCTGGCGACAGCTTGCAGGTCAGCCCGGCATTCGGGGATTTCACGGTGCAGCTGGAAGGCGAAACGCCGCTGGTCCTGCTATCGGCCGGCATCGGCGTCACGCCGATGATCAGCGCACTCAATACACTGCTCGCGACCGGTTCGAGGCGGCCCGTACTGTTCGTGCACGCTGCCCGCAACGGCAGTCGGCACGCGCTGCGGGCCGACCTTGAGCGCGCGCGCGCGCATCACACCGATCTGCGCGTGATCGTGGCATACGAATGTGCGCAAGACAGCGACCGCATCGGCCGCGACTTCCAGATCGCCGGGCGCGTAGAGATGCAACGCATTCTCGAAGCACGAGACCGCGACGGCGATTTTTACCTATGCGGCCCCCTCGGTTTCATGCAGGCGCAATGGCAGAGCCTGCTGACGGAAAAAATCAGTCCGGCGCGCATGCGGCGCGAGGTTTTCGGGCCGGAACTGCTCGACCACCTGCGCTAAGCGTCCACTCAGGAAAAATACGATGACATCCTCACCACACCATCGCCCGCGGGGCTTCTCCGACAGCTTCGCCTACGCGACCTGCAAAACGCTTCGCTTCTTCGCCGATCTGTTTTTCGCCCGCCGCTACGGTCATCGCGCGATCGTTCTGGAAACGGTTGCCGCCGTCCCCGGGATGGTCGGCGCGACCTTGCAGCATCTGCGCGCCCTGCGCCGCCTCTCGGCCGACGGCGGCTGGATCCGGACCCTGCTCGAAGAGGCCGAAAACGAGCGCATGCATCTGATGACGTTCATCCACATCGCGCACCCGTCGCCACTGGAAAGGCTGTTGATCCTGATTGCACAGGGCGTTTTTTATAATTTCTTCTTCATGCTGTATCTGCTATCTCCCAAAACCGCCCATCGCCTGGTCGGCTACTTCGAAGAAGAAGCAGTCTACAGTTATACCGAATACCTGGCCGGCGTCGACAGCGGGATATACGCCAATGTCGCCGCGCCGGCGATCGCGATCGACTACTGGCGACTCGCACCCGATGCGCGTCTGCGCGAGGTCATCCTCGCCGTACGCGACGACGAGGCAGGCCACCGCGACGTCAATCACGGCTTTGCCGACCGGCTGTCCTCCCCGCCCGCACATCCGGCCTGAGCCGGTCTGAGCCGCCCGGCGCGACACGCGCCGGGCGGCGCGTCGGCTCAGTAGGTATAGAACATGCGCTGAATCTCCCGGGTATCGCGGGTACGGGTCAGGGCCAGCATCAACAGAATGCGCGCCTTCTGCGGATTGAGCGTGTCGCTGACAACCAGGTCTTCCTTGTCGTCGTTCGCCTCGCCGTTGCGGGCGACAATGCCGCTGCCGACGCGCGAACTGCGCACAACGATCACCCCGCGATGCCGCGCATCGCGATACGCCGGCATCATCTGCGCCGGGACGCTGCCGTCGCCGACGCTGGCCTGTATCACGCCCTGGGCGCCGGCGGCGATATCGGCATCCATCGCAACGCGATCCATATTGGCATAGCCGTAGACGATGTCCACGCGCGGCAGGGCATCGAGTGCATCGACGTTGAATTCGGTATCGGCCGTATTCTTGCGCGTGGACATGCGGTAGAAGTGCGCCTTGTTATCCTGCATATAGCCGAGGAAGCCAAGGTCCGGGTTACGGAAGGTATCCACGGTCGAAGTGTTGGACTTGCTCACATCGCGCGCAGAACTGATCTGATCGTTCATCGCGATCATGACCCCCTTGCCGATCGCCTCCTTGCTGCCGGCCAGGATGACCCCGTTGTAGAGATTGATCGGGCCGTCGGCGCTGATCGCGGTGGAAGGACGCATCGAGGCGACCATCACCACCGGCTTCTTGCTTTTGACGACCAGATCGAGGAAATAGGCGGTTTCTTCCAGCGTATCCGACCCGTGGGTGATGACGATGCCGTCGACATCTTTTTGCGCGAGCAGCTGGTTGACGCGATGAGCCAGCTTGAGCCAGACCGCATTATTCATGCTCTCGCTGGCTACCTGCGCCACCTGCTCGCCGCGCACCTCCGCCACTTTCTGCAACTCGGGTACGGCCGCAATCATCTGGTCGACACCCAGCTTGGCCGCGGTATAGCCGACCGTGGTCGTGGTATTGGCGCCGGTACCGGCTATCGTACCGCCAGTGGCCAGAATCACGACATGCGGCAAGGGAGCCGCCTGGGCAGGGAGCGCGAGTCCGACAGCCAGGACACACGTGGCGAGCAAGGGTTTGATCATTTTATTCATTATTATCTCCACATCGAGCGTATTGATAGACAAAGCATCAAAGCCGAATTGAGCCAGCCATGATGGCGCCGAGTCTAGAATATTAATTTAGCCAGCGTCCAGAACAATCAAACCCCGACAATGCCCGCTGTAACATTTAAATAACACTGCACCCCATTCAAAATTTCACATCCGTTTCACCTTATCCGAAAAACCGAACGGCCTATCCGGCCGCGCCTTGCCATATCATGACTCCCGCCCGCTGCCGGCGGCCCGGGCACGGCTCACCCGCTGGCACGCCAAGTAGAGAAACAGAAATAATACGCATATATATCAATATATTATCCAATAAATTGGCGCCACGACGGAAATGACAAAAGGATTTAACGGCAGCACAAGCATGCCACAAGGGAGCCAAACACAGGATGCGCCGCTTCCGAAAAACCGAACGAAATAATGGGTTTTTATCCAGAAATCCGAACGAATAAATATCTGACACCTATTAAATAGGCCGTTCTGAAAATACAGCCATAGAAAAGTGAAATATCTGGAATAGGGAATAAAAACACCGGTGCCCGCCTGACAAAATAGCGGCAGGTCTGCATCGGTGAAAAACGGGAGGAATGACGAGAATGGGCCGACTCAGAGACGGCCATCGAGCTGCATCCGCGCGAGCTCGCCGAGACGGGCCAGGCGGGCCAGCTGCACCGCATCGCACGGCGCGGCGTAAGACAAGCGCACACAGTTGCGATAACCGCCGCGCGGAGAAAAAAGAGGGCCCGGCGCCACACCGATGCCTTCTTCGCGCGCACGCAGGTAAAACGCGATGCTATCGAAGCGGGACGGCAGTTGCAGCCATAGCACGCAACCGCCGCCAGGCAGCGAAAAACGGGTGTCTTCCGGAAAATAGCGCTCCACGCCAGCCGCCACCGCCCGCATCTGTGCGGCCAGGGTGCGGCGCATGCGACGCATATGGCGGGCATAGCCGCCATCTTCCAGGAATCGCGCCAGCACGACCTGGTTGAGCAGGGGCGTCGAATGGGTGCCGATGTACTTCTGGACTTCGATGCTGGCCTGATGGCGCCCGGCCTCTATCCAGCCGACACGCAGCCCGGGGGCGACGCTCTTGGTCATGGATGAGCAGTACAGCACATTGCCGCTTCGGTCGAAGGCCTTGATCGGCCGCGGCCGGTGCTTCCCGAAATAGAACTCGCCGTAGACGTCGTCCTCGATCAGCGGAATATCGCGGCTGGCCAGCAGATCCGCAACCCGCTGCTTGGCGCTGTCCGGCATCAGCGAACCGAGCGGATTGGAAAAATTGGCGACCAGGATCACCGCCTGCACCGCGCCGTCGCGCGTGGCCAGCTCCAGCGCATCGACTGAAATGCCGCACACCGGGTCGGTCGGAATTTCGACCACACGCAGGCCGAGCGCCTTCAGACAGTACAACAAGGAGAAATAGGCGGGCGACTCGACCGCCACCACGTCGCCGGGCCGGGTCAACGCGCGCAAGGCCAGATTCAGGGCCTCGATCGTGCCTTGCGTAATAATCAGATTATCGGGAGAGATCTGGCCGTCCCACTCCAATGCCTGACGCGCGATCTGGCGGCGCAGACCGGCATCGCCCGCCGGAACACCGTAGTCGCTCAACAGCCCGGGCCGGCTGCGCACGCAATCGATCGTCAGTTTCTGCAAGGCGGCCACCGGCAACAGCCCGGGCAGGACATGCGCGTTGCGAAAACCGTCGACATGCCCCGGGGCCACCTCGTACAGATCCTTCACATAGTTCCACAGCAGCGCGTCGACCTCGACTTCGCCCGGCGCGGTCGGGTGCGGCACCGGCTCGAACACCGCGCGCGGGCTGACGAAATAGCCGGACTGCGGCCGCGCCTGGACCAGACCGCGGTCTTCCAGACGCCGGAACGCCTCCTGCACCGTGCTCAGACTCAAGCCGCGCCGCATGCGCATTTCGCGCAGAGAGGGCAGCCGTTCGCCCGGACGCAGGATGCCGTCTTTGATCTGGACCGCGATCGCATCGGCCAGTTGCTGGTACAGGGGGAGATCGTTGTTCTTCATCAGTCCATCATAACCGATGCAGACAAAGCCACCATGTACAGTTAACCCGGCGCACGACCGGTACAGTCGCTCGAAAAGCTGCGCTGTTACGCCCAAAAAAAGTGAACTGTGTGGCTACTGCACCGTCGGGGGCACAACTAATCTACCGGGGTACCCAGCAGAAAAGGAAAACGCTCATGTACACACTCCCCTTGAACGACCAGCAACTTTCATCCTTCGACGGCGCCGTGGCACGTCGTTTGCTGTGCGAAGCCGGCATGGTTTGGATCAGCTTTGACGGCGAAGACATTCTGCTGCACGCCGGCGAAAGCTGGAGCCAGGATGCCCGCCACGGCGAGCGCCTGCTCGTGCAAGCCGTCGCCGGCAATGCCCGCGTGCGGGTCGAGCGCACCCGGGCGCCGGCCGTCGCGGCATGCTTGCCCTTGCGCTTTTCCATCTGACTGGGCGGGCGCGGGCCGCACCCGCACTTCGACAGCAAGATCCGGATTGCCGACCGGGCAGCGCCCGTGTGACACTCGCTCTCCCTTGTCCGCCCTTGCCGGTAACCGCGCATGCCCGTCACCGCCGTATCTTGCCACATCGATCTGCCGCCCCGTTTCCGGCGCGACGTCATACTGCCGTTTCACCGCCGCGACACGCAACAACTGTCGGAACGGGCCGACGACACGCGCCTGGACAAGGGCATGATATGGAAAGGGGCGCCGGCCCGGCTCGGGATACTCTGCCGCGATGACGGAGCCGAAGCCGTGCTGGAGGTGGATGGCAGCGTCAGCGACGATGACCGCCCCGCTTTGGAGGACAGAGTGCGCAGGATGCTGGGACTGACCCAGCCGATAGACGAATTCGAGCGCACCTTCGGCCCCCACCCCGAGCTTGGCGCCTTGATTGCCCGCCAGTCCGGCTTGCGCGTTGCCCAGACGGCCTCGCCCTTCGAGGCCATCGCCTGGGCCGTCACCGGACAACAGATCAGCGTCGCCGTCGCGGTATCCCTGCGGCGGCGGCTGA
The DNA here is from genome assembly GCF_000422925.1 of Paludibacterium yongneupense DSM 18731. Taxonomy (GTDB): domain Bacteria; phylum Pseudomonadota; class Gammaproteobacteria; order Burkholderiales; family Chromobacteriaceae; genus Paludibacterium; species Paludibacterium yongneupense. The sequence goes on along the minus strand of NZ_KE383957.1, from coordinate 254,855 downwards.
TTCAGAGATGCGGCGTTCGCCACAGCGGCGGCTTGTACTGCCACCCCGATGCCGCGCGAGTGGCCGAACTGACCGAAGACGATCTGCGTGCCTGCGGCTTTTCCGCCGGCAAGGCGCACACCCTGCTGACGATCAGCCGGATGCAATCGGCAGGGGAACTCCCCCTCGACGACTGGCTGGCCGCACCACCGATCGCCCTCATGCGTGAACGGCTGTCCTCGATCAAGGGCATAGGCCCGTGGACCATCAGCTACACCCTGCTGCGCGCCTATGCCTGGCTCGATGGCTCTTTACATGGCGATGTCGCCGTGCGCCGCGGGATTCAACAGCTACTCAAGCAGGACGCTCCCCTGTCGGACAGGGAAGCCCGACTCTGGCTGCAAGCGTTCGCCCCCTGGCGCGCGCTGGTGGCGGCCCACCTGTGGGCCTCGTTGCAAGTGGCGGCCTGACGACGGACCGACATTCAGACGGAGGGCGGCCTCGCGATGGCGGCCGGGGCGTCGAGCCGGGCCAGGACGTGGCCGAAGGCCAGCCCGAGGACGCCTTCGACAAAAGGCAGTTCGTCGAAACGGCCGGTGTGCAGGGTTTCGAAAGCGGACAGGGCAAAGAAGACCAGGGTTCCAGTGGCCAGCATGCCGTGCGCGAGGTAGCGGCCGAACGGGTGCGGCCCCGATCGATTGCCGGCAACAGAGACGACCCGTACCGCCACATGCATCAATATTTTCATCGCAGCCCCTCCCGGCATTCGGCATGGCGAGAACGGCTTCGCCCGGTCACGGGAGCCCTTCCCCTCCGCGTGGCGGAGAAAATGATCCGGGACCATGGTGCAATACCACCGGGTCCGCGCCAATATGAATTTTCTGCTTCCGAACCGGCTTGTCGTCCTTCGGGTTCAAGGCATTTCTGTCACCTCGCCCCTGTTACTGCCCGGTTTCGCCATTGCACAGGCGCCATCGCTTGCAGAATAATGGGCCAGCTCCCGCGCCAACACTACAGATTAGGAATGCTATGACACGGAGTTTTGACGCCATCCTGTTTGATATGGACGGTTTGATGATCAACAGCGAGGCCGCTGCGATCGAATGTTGGCGCATGGCCTGCGCCGATCTCGGCGTCGCCTGCGACGAGGCTTTTCTGCTGGGCATGGTCGGGCTGGCCACCGCCCGTTGCACCGACTACGTCGCAGCACATCTCGGTGGCGACGTCGCACGCGCCGACGCCCTGCGCGAGCGTTGCAACAGCTACTATATGCAGACTCTCGAGCAGGGGCGCATCGGCTTGATGCCGGGCATTGTTCAACTGCTGGATTGGGTGGTCGGACAGGGTATCGTGCGGGCGGTCGCGACGTCGACCAAACGTGCCCAAGCCGAGATCAAGCTCGACAAGAGCGGGTTGGCGCCTTATTTCTCCACCGTCGTCGCCGGCGACGAAGTCGCGGCCACCAAACCGGCGCCTGACCTGTTTCTCGGCGCGGCCGGGCGGCTCGGCATCGACCCCGCACGTTGCCTGGTACTGGAGGATTCCGCCTACGGCGTGATGGCAGGCCACGCCGCCGGCATGCGCGTCATCATGGTTCCGGATCTGATCGCACCGTCCGCGGAGCAGGCGGCGCTGGCGTTTCGCATCTGCGACGACCTGCACCAGGCACTCGAGATGATTCGCCAGCTCTGAGCTGCGCACCGGGCTTCAGTTCTTGCCCGGCCACAGCCTGACGCCGAGCGCGGCGAGTGCGGCGAGCGCAGCCGACAGGCACAGCGCGCTCCAGCCCCCATGGTCTAGCACCTGGCTGCCTATCGCCGCGCCGGCAGCCATCCCGACAAACATCGCACCGACCAGAACGGCGTTGAGACGGCTGCGGGCGGCGGGTTCGAGCCCGTAGATCTGGCTTTGATGGGCGATCAGCGAGGCCTGGATGCCAAGATCGAACAGAACGGTGGCGGCGGCAATCAGCCACAGGCCATGCGGTCCGAAGGCCATCGCGAGGAAGGAGACCAGCACCAGTGCCGCTCCGGCACGCACGACCCCTTCCGACCCGCGCCGGTCCGCGACATGGCCAGCCAGCGGCGCAGCCAGGGCACCCGCCGCACCGGCCAGACCGAAAGCACCGGCCGCCGCCGCGCCCAGGTGATAAGGCGCATGTTGCAGCATCACCGCCAGCGTCGACCAGAACGCGCTGAATGCGGCACTGAGCAGGCCCTGCGCCCACGCTGCGCGGCGCAGCGCCGGGTAGCGCCGCCATAACGTCAGCAGAGAACCGAGCAAGGCGGTATAGCTCAGGGACGTGGTCGCGGCAAAGCGCGGCAGACGCCGGGCCAGCAGAAGCGCCAACACGGCGATGCTTGCCGCCGCCGCGACGAAGGTGATCCGCCAGCCGAAGGATTGCGCAAGGGTTCCGCTGATCACGCGCGACAACAGAATGCCGGTCAGCAGCCCCGTCATCACCGTGCCGACCGTTTTACCGCGCCGGGCTTCGGGCGCCAGCGCGGCGGCGGCCGGGACAAGGTCCTGAGCCAGCGTGGCGGCGAGACCGATGGCGACCGAGGCGATGCACAGCACGCCGAGGCCCGGCGCGAGCGCAGCCAGGGCCAGCGCGAACGCCAGCGCCAGCGCCTTGCCTACGATGATGCTGCGCCGGTCGTAGCGATCGCCGAGAGGCGCGAGCAGTAATATACCTGCCGCATATCCGAGCTGGGTCAGAGTCGGAACCAGCCCGATCGCGGATGGCGTGGCGTGAAAGTCGTGCGCCAGAATGCCGAGCATCGGCTGCGCGTAGTACAGCGAAGCCACCGCAAGACCGGCGCCACCGGCAAGCAGCATGATGAGGCTGGAAGACAAGCCGCCTTGGTCGTCGGCGACAGTATTGGACAATGTGGTCATGACAGGTACCCGAAAATCAGTAGGAGAACGGAACTGAGTTTGCCGTTCTTCATTTGGCGCGTGTAGACGCACTGCGAACAGAATGGTTATACACTAAGCGTATGACAACACCGCCTCCCGACCGCTTCGCACTGATGCAAACATTCATCCGCATCGTCGAAGCCGGCAATCTCTCCGCTGCCGCCCAACAGCTTGGCACCACGCAGCCGACCGTCAGCCGCCGGCTGCAAACGCTGGAGCGCACGCTCGGCCTGCGGCTGCTGCAACGCTCGACGCACACGATGACACTGACCGAGGCCGGCGCGCGCTATTACGAGCAGGCGCGCGCCTTCATCGATGAGTGGGGCGCATTCGAGTCCGACCTGAGGGGGGCGATAGACGAGCCGGAAGGCTTGCTGCGCGTCGTCGTACCGCACGCATTCGGCCAGCAGCACCTGCTCGCCCCGCTCGCGCAGTTTCTGCGCCGCTACCCCGCTCTGTCGGTGGAGTGGCAATTGACCGACAGTGCGCCCAATCTGGTGGAACAAGGGCTGGATTGCCAGATACGCGTCGGCGAGGGCGTCGACCCCGCGCTGGTGGCGATCAAGCTCGCCGACGTGCCGCGGGTCATGGTCGCCTCGCCGTCCCTGCTGCAGGGCGTCCCCGCCCCCACCTCGCCCGCCGCGCTCGCGGCCCTGCCCTGGCTCGCCTTCTCGACGTATTATCGCAACGAGATCGAACTGCGCGACGCCAGCGGTGCGACACAGACGCTGACGCTGCGCCCGCGCCTGTATACCGACAGCGTCTATGCCTTGCGCAATGCCGCCATGCAGGGCTTGGGCGTGGCCGTCGTTTCCGGCTGGCTGGTCGAGGACGATGTCGCACGCGGCGATCTGATCCATGTGCTGCCCGGCTGGCGCGCCGCGCCGTTGCCGGTATACCTGCTCTATCCCTACGCCCGCTTCTATCCGGCCAAACTGCGCCGCTTCATCGATGCCATGCGCGATTCGATGCGCGAGCCCCTGTGGCCGACCGGCTGACGCGGTTCAGGGTCGACCGCAGTCAGTGTACAATGCGCACGATGCCGCCCGCGCCGGCGCGGGCGGCGAGAACCGTCACGGACCGGGTCCAATCCAAGGAAATATAGTGCTGATAGCAATTGAAGGAATCGATGGCAGCGGCAAGGGCACCCAGGCCGCCGCACTGGCCGAAAAACTGCAGAACGAAGGGCGGCAGGTCACGCTGATCCGTTTCCCCCAGTATCAGGACACCTTCTTCGGGCGCGAAGTCGGGCGCTACCTGAACGGCGACTACGGCTCTCTGGACACCGTCCCGGTCAAGTTTTCGTCCCTGCTCTATGCGCTCGACCGCTATCAGGCACTGCAAGGCATCAGCGCCGCGCTGGCCCGCGGCGAAGACGTGATCTGCGATCGCTACACCGGATCGAATATCGCGCACCAGGCCGCGCGCGTCCCGGCCGACGAGCGCGCCGCGCTGACATCCTGGATCGTCGAAGTCGAGGAAGACATCTTGCACATCCCCGCGCCCGATCTGGTGGTGTTTCTCGACATGGACGTCAAGAAATCACAGGAACTGGTCGCGCAAAAGGAGAAGCGCGCCTACACGGACAAGAGCCACGACCTGCACGAAGCGTCGAAAGACCATTTGCAGATCGCGCTGGAAAACTTCCGCCATCTGGCCGCCGAACGCGGCTGGGCACGGATAGGCTGCCTTGACGAAGAAGGTCGCCTGAAATCCCTGTCCGTCATCGGCGACGAAATCCACGCCGCCGTCGCCCGCGCGCGCCGCGCCGGGCACTGAGTTCAGTCGGGGTCGGCCAGCAGCGTCAGCGCCCCGTTCAAGGCATCGGCCAGTTCGGCAAGCTGCGCGTCGGCGCGCGCGACTTCCAGCGATAGCGTCGCGGTCACCGCATCGCCGTACTCCACGGCGCCGATGGCGATGCCGGCCTGCTGGCAGCGCCGCCGCAGCGCCGACTCGATGGCGAACGGCACCCCGATCCGCTGCTCCCGCATCGGCGTCACCGCAACGAGCCGGGCCTCGCCCAGCGCCTGGCTCACCGCCTGCCCGTAGGCGCGCGCGAGGCCGCCCGCGCCCAGCTTTACCCCGCCGAAGTAACGCACCACCACCGCCAGCACATTGACCAGACCTTTGTGCTGCAACACGTTGTACATCGGTCGTGCGGCCGTTCCGCCCGGTTCGCCGTCATCGTTGAGCATCGAATCCGATGCCGTCAGCAGCACCACACAGTAATGCCTCGCATCCGGCCAGTCGCGCCGCGCGGCCGCAATCAGCGTCTCGGCCTCGGCACGCGAAGCAACCGGGTGGAGCAAGGCGATGAAGCGGCTCTTGCGGATTTCGATTTCGGCCATCACCGGCGCGTCCAGCTGGAACATTTTCGAATAGTCGCTGTCGTATGAAGGCATATATTGTGTGGCATCCGCCCCCCAGACTCAAATCGAGCCGCGGCGATGGCATTGCGCTTCCACTTGTCATCATCCGGCACTGGACCCACAATGGGCACCTATGCCGCACAATCCGAAGGAACGGAGCTCATGAGCGCAAGCCCCACCCTGTGGTTCGTCCTTGCCGTGCTCGCACTGGCGGCGGAATTTCTTTCGGGGACGTTTTATCTGTTGGTCGTGGCCAGCGCACTGACGGGCGGCGGCTTTGCCGCCCGCTACACCGAACAGCTGCCGCTGCAGCTGGGGACGGCGGTGATAGTCGGTCTGGCCGCCCTGCTGCTCGTCACCCGCTGGCGGCGGCGATTGAAGCGCATGCCCTTGCCCGGGCCGGACGACGCCGACATCGGCCAGCGCGTGATCATTCTCTATACACAAGGCGGCGACCGCCTGCGAGTGCACTTCCGCGGCACAGAGTGGGACGCCCGCCTCGAAGGCACCCCGCCCTTGCCGGGAGGCTCCGCCTTCATCGCGGGCAAGGAAGGCAATCTGTTGCTGCTTACGCTGGACAAACCGGACAGGGACGAATAATGGAATTTGCACTCGTGTTTTTTGCCGCCTTCGTGATTTTCGTGATCCAGGCGGTCAAGGTCGTGCCGCAGCAGCATGCCTTCGTCGTCGAGCGGCTCGGCCGCTATCACGCCACATTGCCGCCGGGATTGAGCATCATCATTCCTTTCATCGACCGTATCGCCTATCGCCATGTACTGAAGGAAATCCCGCTCGACGTGCCGAGCCAGATCTGCATTACCCGGGACAACACCCAGCTCAAGGTCGACGGCATCATCTACTTTCAGGTCACCGATCCGCAACGCGCGTCCTACGGCGCGAGCGACTACATCGTCGCCATCACCCAGCTCGCGCAGACGACCCTGCGTTCGGTCGTGGGCAAGATGGAGCTGGACAAGACATTCGAAGAACGCGACGAGATAAACCGCACCGTCGTGGCGGTGCTCGACGAGGCAGGCGTCAGCTGGGGCGTGAAAGTCCTGCGCTATGAGATCAAGGACCTGGTGCCGCCGCAGGAAATCCTGCACTCGATGCAGCAGCAGATCACCGCCGAACGCGAGAAACGCGCACGCATCGCCGAATCCGAGGGGCGGCGCATGGAGCAGATCAATCTGGCCAACGGCGCACGCGAAGCCGCCATCCAGAAATCGGAAGGCGAGATGCGGGCCAATATCAACCAGTCCGAAGGCGAACGGCTCGCCACCGTCAACCGCGCCCAGGGACAGGCCGATGCGCTGCGTCTGGTCGCCGACGCCACGGCCGATGCCCTGGCCCGCGTGGCGGGCGCCATCCGGCAGGAAGGCGGCATCGAAGCCGTCAACCTGAAAGTCGCCGAACAGTATGTCGCCGCCTTCTCCAACCTGGCACGCGAGAGCAATACGGTGATCCTGCCCGCCAACGTCGCCGACGTGGGCAGCCTGGTCGCCAGTGCACTCTCGGTAGTGAAACAGGTTTCCCGTTAATGACAACTGGCGCATGGTGTCTTGAATTGCGGCCCACTCGCCCGCATAATCACCCGCATGAAATTTCTATCTGACCTTTTCCCGGTACTGCTGTTTTTCGCAGTCTATTCCATTCGCCAGGACATTTTCCTGGCGACGGCGATCGCCATCGTCGCGACGGTACTCCAGGTCGGATATGCCTGGTTGCGCGGCCACGTCATCGATACCATGCAATGGGTCAGCTTGGGCCTGGTCGTGGTGCTTGGCGGCGCGACCCTGCTGCTGCATGACAAGCATTTCATCATGTGGAAGCCGACCGTGCTTTACTGGATCATGGGCGGCGGTCTGCTCGTGGGACAGTGGCTGGGCAAAAACGGCATACAGGCCATGATGGGCAAGCAGATCGCGCTGCCGAAACCGGTCTGGCGCGGCCTGTGCTACGCCTGGATCGTCTTTTTCGCGCTGATGGGTGCGCTCAACCTGTACGTCGCCTACCACTTCAGCGAAGACATCTGGGTCAAGTTCAAACTGTTTGGCGGACTCGGACTGATGGTGGTCTTTGCCGTGGCGCAGAGTCTGGTGCTCGGACGTTATATTGTCGAGGAAGAAAACTGATGCTCTACGTCATCTACGCCCGCGACGTCGCCGATTCGCTCGAGCGCCGCCTGTCGGTCCGCCCCGAACACCTGGCCCGGCTCGACGCGCTGCAAGCCGACGGTCGGCTGGCGCTGGCGGGGCCTCTGCCCGCCATCGACGCCGCCAACCCGGGTCCCGCCGGTTTCACCGGCAGCCTGATCGTCGCCGAATTCGAGTCGCTCGAGGCCGCGCGCGAATGGGCCCATGCCGACCCGTACTGGGCGGCTGGCGTCTATGCCGACGTCGAGGTCAAGCCGATACGGCAGGTGTATCCGGCATGAGCGACATCCGGGACGAAATCCTCAGTCGCCTGACCACGCTGGACGCCACGCACATCGAGCTGATCGACGACAGCGCCGCCCACGCAGGACATGCCGGCGCGCGCGCCGGTGGCGGCCACTACCGTCTTGCCCTCGTCAGCCCGCGCTTTACCGGGCTGAACCGCGTCGCCCGCCATCGCCTCGTTCACCAGGCCCTGGCCGACCTCATGCCGAACCGGATTCACGCGCTGGTCATCAACGTGAAATCTCCGGAAGAAATCTAATTTTACCCAAGGGACTCTTATGCGAATTTCCCGTCTGTCCACGATCGTCATCAGTCTTGCCGCCGCACTTCCCATGCTTGCCGCCGCCGAATCGATCGCCGTCGTCAACGGCTCTTCCATCGACAAGAAAGAGCTGGACCGTGCAGTGAACACCGTCATCCAGAGCAGCAACGGCCAGACCGCCGACACGCCGCAACTGCGCGAAGACCTGAAAAACCGGCTGATCAACCGCGAAGTCATCCTGCAGGAAGCGCGCCGTCGCGGCCTGGACAAGGATGCGAACGTGATCAATGCAATCGCCGAAGCCAACATGAACATCCTGCAGGATGCCCTGTTCGGTGACATCGTCAAGCACGAGCCGATCGCCGAAACGGCCATCCGCGCGCGCTACGACAGCCTGGTGGCCAAGTACAAGAACTCGCGTGAAGTTCACGCCTTCCAGATCGTCACCTCGACCGAGGGCGAAGCCGAGAAAGTCATCGCCGACCTGAAGAAAGGCTCGCGCTTCGACCAGCTTGCCCGTACGCGCTCGCTCGACCCGTCGGCCAAGCAGAGTGGCGGCGATATCGGCTGGAACAATCTGGACATGGTGCCGCCGGCCCTGGCCAATGCCCTGAAAGACCTGAAGAAAGGCCAGGCATCGACGTCGCCGTTACGCACCAATGTCGGCTGGCATGTCTTCAAGGTCGAAGATGTACGCCCGGCGCAAATCCCGCCGTACGAGCAGGTCAAGCCCCAACTCCAGCGTCAGCTGGTGGACGAGGAAATCAACAAGGCCGTTTCCGAACTGCGCAGCAAGGCGCAGGTTCAGTAAACTTCAACCGACAGGACAACCATGAATAAAAAGCTGCTGATCAGCACGCTCGTCGCCGCCGTACTCTCCTCCGCCTCGATGGCGGCGGATCCGACGGTAAACGGGACCACCATTTCGCAGGCCCGGATCGACGCCGTCGCCGCCATGATGCAGGGACAACAGGGTCAAGGCCAGGCGGACGAAAGCGCCGGCAAGCCGCAAGACCAGGCGCGCGATCAACTGATCACCGCCGAAGTCCTGCGCCAGGAAGCGGTACGCAAGGGTCTGGACAAGCAGCCCGATGTTCGCATCGAGCTTGAAAACCTGCAGGCCATGACGCTGGCCCGCCACCTGATCCAGGACTACCAGAAGGCCAACCCGGTTACCGAAAGCGACCTCAAGGCCGAGTACGACAAGCTGAAGGCCCAGATGCCGGTCAAGAAAAGCTACCATGCCGAGCATATTCTGGTGAAGACCGAAGCCGAAGCACGCGCGATCATCGTCGCGCTGAAGAAAGGCCGCCAGTTCGAACGCCTGGCTCGCGAAAAATCGCTGGATACCGGCAGCAAGGCCAATGGCGGCGATCTGGGCTGGAACGACCCGGAAAGCTTCGTCCCGGAATTCAGCCAGGCCATGGTCAAATTGTCCAAGGGCCAGGTGACGCCGCAACCGATCAAGACCCAGTTCGGCTGGCATGTGATCAAGCTTGACGACATCCGCACCGAAGAAGCGCCGTCTCTCGATTCGCTGCGCCCGCAGCTCGAGCAGCGCATCCTGGGACAACGCATCGACAAGTACATTTCCGACCTGAAGGCCAAAGCCAGCATCAAGCTGCAATAAGCGACAGCGGAAACGACGGCGCAGCGCGGAAGCACGACTTCCGCGCTGCGCCGTTTTCAATCCTCGTCCGGAACCCACCCGGGCACGCGACCGGCCGCCAGTGCCGCCAGCCCCTCGCGCGCCTCTTCGCCCGCCAGCAAGCGCAGATACAACTCGTGCTCGTGCTGCGCCTGCCGGGCAAGCGTTGAAGAGGCCGCTTCGCGCAACAGCCCGCGCGTCGCCGCGACCGCTTGAGCCCCCTGCCGCGCCGCCTTGCCCGCCAGGCTGAGGGCAACGATCTTGGCGCAGCCGGGATCGACCAGCTCCTCAGCCAAACCGATGCGGCAGGCCAGCTCGGCATCCACCTCTTCGCCACCGAGCAAAATCCGCTTGGCCCACGCCTGCCCGACCTTGTCGACCAGGCGCTTGCTGCATCCGGCCAGGGGAACGAGCCCCATCCGCGTCTCCGGCATCCCCAGTCTGATACGGCGTTCGACGACCATGAAGTCGCACGCGAGCGCGCAACCGAGGCCGACACCCATGGCATCGCCATTGAGCGCGGCCACCGTCACCCCGGGGTAGCGATCGAGCGCGCCCAGCGCCGCCTCCCAGGCCGCCGCCCAGCGTTCTGCAAACGCGGCGCCGCCCAGGCTCAGTGCCGCGCAATCGCTGCCGACACTGAAACAGGCATCGCCTGCACCGGTCAGAACCAGCGCGCGGATATCGCTGCGCGCGCCGAGCGCCGTCACCGTTTCGGCCAGCTCGCATACCGCCTCCAGCACCCACACATTGCCCGGAGGATTCCGATACGTCACGATCGCAGCCAGCCCCAACTGCTCCTGCATCAAAAATTGGCCCATTATGGCTCCCTGACAACAACCCCGAACATCGCGCGTCGTGTACCGACGTCTCTGTTCCGTTCTAGCCCCGAGCGTCCCACAATGCCAACAAAATAAGCACCGACCACCGCCTTGCCACAGGCATGCCGGCTACGCCGATGCGGAAAGGGCTGCTAAAATGGGCGCGCGCATGCCATCCGGCGTGACGCGGGACTCTGCCGCGAATCCGTGGCATGGCAAGCGACGATAATGATAGAAACCAGTTTTTGGGTATTGTTCGTGACCGGCCTGCTCGGCGGAGGCCATTGCGTGGGCATGTGCGGGGGCATCGTCACCGCCCTGACCTTCGGCCTGCCGCAGGGTTCGTCGCGCTGGCCCTACTTGTTCGCCTACAATCTCGGGCGCATCGCCAGCTATATCGCGATCGGCGCACTGCTCGGCGGGCTGGCTCAGCTCGGACTTACGCCGCAGTGGGCGCGACCGGGACAGATCGTCCTGTTTGCACTGGCCAACATCATGATCATCGCGCTCGGCCTGTATCTGGCCGGATTGTCTTCAGCGGTGCGGCTGGTGGAAAGCGCCGGACGGCCGCTATGGCGTCGGCTGCAGCCGCTGGCAGCCCGCTCGCTGCCGCTGCGTTCGCCGTGGCGCGCACTCGGCGCCGGCGCCATATGGGGCTGGCTGCCTTGCGGCCTGGTCTATAGCGCCAGCCTGTCCGCGCTAGCCAGCGGCGGAGCCATGCAAGGGGCGCTTTGCATGGCCGCTTTCGGACTGGGGACGCTTCCCAATCTGCTGGCCATGGGCGCCTTCGCGACGACCCTGCGCCAGTGGATGCAGAAACGGCCAGTCCGCCTGCTGGCGGGACTGGCCGTCGCCGCGCTCGGCGCGGTGCAACTGACGCGATTGGCGCTTACTTCAGCGCTTTGAGCAGGGTCGACACGTTGTAGCGGAACATCGCCTCCCATGTCGCGGCCGGGCCGCGGGCATCGGACAGGGCATCCGAATACAGCTTGTCATTGACAGCGACCCCGGCTTCGTTGGCAATCTGGCGCAGCACCCGCTGGTCGCTCATGTTTTCGAAGTAGACCGCCTTGACCCGTTCGCGCCGAATCTGGCGAACCAGCTCAGCCACCTTGCGCGCCGAGGCCTCGGCATCGGTGCTGACCCCTTGCGGCGCCAGGAAGCGGATCTGATAGCGCGCACCGAGGTAGGCGAAGGCATCGTGCGACGTCAACACCTTGCGCCGCTCGGGCGGCACGGCGGCAAAGGCGGCGGCGGCCCAGCGATCGAGCGCGGCCACGCGCGCGGAAAACGCCGCCGCGCGGGCAGTATAGCCGGCGCGACCGTCCGGGTCGGCGGCAATCAAACCGTCGCGGATCGTGGCGATATAGCGCAGGACCCGCTGCGGATCCTGCCAGGCATGGGGATCCAGGCCCCCGGCCTCATCGCCGCCGCTCGCCTTCAACGACGTAACGCCGCGGCTCGCCACAATGGTCACCCCCTTGAAGCCGGCGGAACCGGTAAGCCGCCCGAGCCAGCCCTCGAGGCCGAGGCCGTTGACCACGAACACGCGCGCCTGCGACAGGCGCCGGACATCGGCCGGAGCCGGCTGGAACACATGCGCATCTTGGTCGGCCCCCACCAGCGCAGTCACGTCAACCCTGTCGCCCCCCACCTGGCGCGTCATATCCGCCACCATGCTGAAGCTCGCCACCACCGGAAGCTTTCCGGCCAGCGCCGTCGACAGCGCACACGCCAGCAGCGCCGCCAGCCCCCATTGCATCGATCTTTTCATCAACTCTCCAGATGACGCGCGCGCCAGTAGCGCGGCAAGGCCCCCCCCTGACGCGCGAGCAGCAGGGACAACAGATAGAACACACCGGCAAACAGAATGATCGCGGGGCCCGACGGCAGATCGAAATAATAGGACAGCAACAAGCCCCCCAGGCCGGAGACGAAAGCCACCGACACCGACATGGCCAGCATCGCGCCGACCGAATTGACCCACAGCCGGGCGGCAATGGCGGGCACCATCATCAAACCCACGGCCATCAGCGTGCCGAGCGCCTGGAAACCGGAAACCAGATTCAGCACCACCAGGACCAGGAACACCATATGCCAGATACCGCCATAGGCACCGATCGCACGCAGATAGACAGGATCGAGGCTTTCAAGCAGCAAGGGCCGATAGATCAGCGCCAGCGCCAGCAAGGTAAAAGTGGCGACGCCGGCCACCAGGTAGAGGGCGGCATCGTCGACGGCCAGCACCGAACCGAACAGCAGATGCATCAAATCGATATTGTTGCCGCTCTTGGATACGATCAGCACCCCAAGCGACAACGAGACGAGGTAGAACGCGGCAAAGCTCGCGTCTTCGCGTATGGTGGTAAAGCGCGTCGCGAGCCCGGCGAGCAAGGCGACGCTGACGCCGGCGACAAAGCCGCCCAGGCTCATCGCGGGCAGGCTCAAACCGGCCAGCATGAACCCCACCGCCGCCCCGGGCAGCACGGCATGACTCATCGCGTCGCCAACCAGGCTCATGCGGCGCATCATCAGGAACAGGCCGATGGGGCCGCTGCCAAGCGCGAGGGCGAGACAGCCGACCAGCGCCCGGCGCATGAAGCCGAATTCGATGAAAGGCTGCACCAGCAAGCCATAGAGATGCCCTATCATGCGGCCTCCGCTTTTACATGGCACACCGCAGCATGCTCATGCCAATGGTGCGCCTTGTCGACAGCCTGACGCAGATTGGCTTCGCACAACACCTTGTCGGTCGGCCCCCAGGCCACCACTTCACGTGCCAGCAGCAAGGTCTGCGGGAAAAAGGCACGCACCTGTTCGTAGTCGTGCAGCACGGCGATCACGGTACGGCCCTGTTCGCGCCACGCGCGCACCAGTTCAAGCAAATCGTAGGTCGTGCGCGCGTCAACGGCGTTAAACGGCTCATCGAGCAAAATCAGGCGCGCGTCCTGCACCAGGATGCGGGCGAACAGCACACGCTGGAACTGCCCGCTGGACAGCGCGGAAATCGGCCGCTCGGCGAAATCTTCGAGGCCGACCATCGCCAGGGCCGCGCGCGCTGCGCGCCAGCCGGCGGATCCGACTCGGCCGAACAGGCCGGTGCGCTGCCACAGTCCGGTGCTGACCAGATCCAGCACGTTGACCGGCAAGCTACGGTCAATCTCGGACTGCTGCGGCAGATACGCAATCTGCTGCCGCTTGAACCCATTGAGCAAGACACGCCCGGAGTCGGGCTCCAGCGCCCCGATCATGGTTTTGAGCAAGGTGCTCTTGCCGGCGCCATTGGGGCCGAAAATCGCGGTGGCCTCGCCCGCGGCGAACTCGCCGCAGACATGATGCACGGCCGGATGCCGCTGGTAGGACACCGTCACATTATCCAGGATCACGTTCATGACCGCGCTCCCAGCGCCCAAGCCACCAGCGCCCACAGCACACCGGCCGCAATGAGGGCCAGCGCGAGGCGCTGACCGGCCGACATCGCCAACAGGCTGATGCGGCGTTCTCGCAAATCGTTCATATTCATCTTCTAAGACGGTTACCGTTGCCGACAGGCGCAGAGCGCCGCCTCGAGCGCGACGGCATCGACCTCGCCCTCTGCTATCGCTTCGAAGCGGCTGTCGCGCCGCCAGGCAACCTCGACCGCATTCCACTGCCCTTCGAGCCAGTTGAGCCAGACCCAGCTGTCTTGTACGCGAAACACGCCCTTGGCGCGCACCAGGCCGGGCACCAGCGCCGGCAGCCGCTCGAAAAAGCTCACCAGCGCCTCGCCCTCGAATTCGGTCTCAGGCGGAAATACCCAGCCTTGCGCCGCATGGGGAGCGATGGCCGCACGCTCAAGCGCCGGACGATATCGCGTATCGACACGGCCGACCGCCAGATCGAGCCAGTCCGCATCGACTTCGCCACGGCAGACTTCCGCAATCCTGGCCTTGGCCGGGAACAGCGCCTGCGCCTGGCACCGGAATGCCTCCAGCGTCGCCACGTCGGCCAGATCGATCTTGTTGGCGATCAAAACATCGGCCAGCGCGACCTGATCGCGATACAACGGCTGTCGCCAGTAGTCGGGATTGGTGAACTGGCGGGCATCGACCAGCGTCAGCACCGCGCCCAGGGTCAGGGCATCGCCAAGCGGCTTGCGCCGCAGTTCGTCGACCACGCCGGCGGCATGTGCGAGGCCGCTGGCCTCGATCAGCAGGCGGTCCGGCCGCTCGCGTCGCAGCAGCGTCGCCACGGTGGCAGTCATCTGCGGACCCGCGACGCAGCACAGGCAGCCGCCGGCGATTTCCGCCACCGGCAGCTCGCCATCGCTCAGGGCCGCGCCGTCGATACCGACTTCACCGAACTCGTTGACGATCACCGCCCATTTTTCGCCCGGGCGCCGATGCGCGATCAGATGTCGCAGCGCCGTGGTTTTCCCGACCCCGAGAAAACCCGAAAACAGATTGACTACCGTTTTTTTCATCATGCCAGACACGCCTTGCAGGTACCGGTCAACACCAGGTTTTGCGGCGCGATGGTAAACCCCAGCTGCGCCGTGGCGGCGCACAAGGACGACAGCCCTTGCGCCGCATCGAGCTCCAATACGCGGCCACAATCCTGGCACACGAGGAACAGGCCATCGTGATGGCATTCGAAATGTTCGCACACGATAAAACCGTTGAGCGCTTCGACCCGGTGCAACAGACCCTGCTCAACCAGAAAGTCGAGGGCGCGATAGACGGTCGGTGGCGCCGCCGGTCCCCGCTCGCGCTGCAGATCCGCCAGCACCTGATACGCCTTGACCACACCATCATGGCGCAGGACCAGCTCCAGCACACGCCGGCGCAGCTCGGTCAGTCGGCACCCGCGTTGGGCGCAGTGGCGTTCGGCCTGAGACAGATAGCTGACAGCGTCCATACCGGACTCCGATGTTGGATTAGCGTTACAGTATAACATAAGTCATTCACAAGACTTAACAGCTCGCCGTACCGATTCCCTCTCAGACTGTGATAGCATCCCCATATACTCCTATAAAGCCGTGAGGATTATCTGCATGAAATACATGCTCATAGCAATTCTGGCCGCCCTTGCGACCAGTCAAAGTTTCGCCGCCGAATCCGCCTCCGCCTGCGTGGCCAGCAATGAACAATGGACGGCGGCTTCCGGCTCGCCGGCCGGTGGCGATGCGTCTTGCGATCGCGACGATCTGGCCAAGTTCTCAGCCCATATCGACATGCTCGATTTCTGATTCGGCCCTGCGCGAGACGGGACCCGGATTCCCGAGCGCGGCAACAAGCCTGGAAACAACCACGATGAAATTGATACTGACCGCCGGCCTCGCTGCCCTTGTCGCCATGCCGGCCATGGCGGCGCCTGGCGGCGCGGAGCGCCAGCACGCCTTCAAACAGGTCCTGCTCGACTTCGAACCGATGGGCTTGATGGTTCGCGAACGCGACCCGTACAAAAAAGGCGCGTTCATCCAGCACGCCGATGCGCTCAAGCTGGCGGCCCGCCAGCCCTTCACCCTGTTTCCGCCGAACAGCATCGACGGCAAGAGCCGGGCCAAACCGGAAATATGGAGCCAACCCGCCCGCTTCGCTGCTGAGAAGACCCGCTTCTTCGCCGCCGTCGACGCGCTGGACACCGTCGCCAGAAGCGGCGACCTCGCCGCGATCAAGAAAAGCTACGCCGTCGTCGCCCAAAGCTGCAAATCCTGCCACGACAGTTTCCGCGGCCCGGAACGCTGAGCGGCGACGCGCCCCGTCAGCCCAGCGCCAGCAGGGCTCCCACCACCAGCAATACGGCCAGAAGCAGGCTCGCCAGCGCCAGCCGCCATGACGCGAGAAATGGCACGCCGGCTGCGGCCGGTACGCGCTTGCGCCCGGTCACCATGGGCAACAGCAGATTCTGCTTTTTCAGCACGCGGTAGCCGGCAATGGCGACGACATGCAACAGGGACAGCAGCAGCAGCAGATTGAACAGGCGCTTATGCCAGCCAGTCACGGCCTCGGCCAGCGCCGGTGCGATACGATGCGCCAGCGGGCCGTCGAAAAGATAGCTGTCGACATCGGCGGCGAACAAGCCGCTCGAAATCTGCCCCCCCAGCAAGGCCAGCAGAACCAGCACCATCCAGCCCCCGAGCGGATTGTGGCCAGCCGACGGCGCGTCGCCGCTTCTGAGGTATCGCAGCACGGTCGACGGGCCGCCGACGAAATCGGCAAAGCGCGCGCTTTGGCTGCCGATCACCCCCCAAAGCAGCCGGAACAGCACCAGCACCGCCAGCGCCTCCCCGCAGCGCAGATGCAATGCCAGCCAGCCTCCGCCGATCTTCCCTGTCGCCGCCATCACCGCCAGCAGCAATACCATCGTCCAGTGAAACAGACGGGTCGGCACATCCCATACCGTGACTTCACGCTCCTCCATCATCCCTCCTCGTTCGCCGCGCCGCTCATTGCACCACGGCAACATGGCCAAAATGCGCTTCCAGCGTTTGCAGCACCGACATGGCCGCTTCGAGCTGCTCCGGCTCGACGCAGCCCAGCGCTTCGTTGAAAAACGCCTGCCGCAATGGCTCGCCTTCCACGATCACGGCGCGTCCCTCCTCGGTCAACGCCACCCGGGTCAGACGGTTGTCGTCCGGATCGGTGCGCCGGCGCACCAGGCCTTCGGCCTCGAGCAGCTTCATCTGCCGCGTCAGCGAGCCCGGGTCCATCATCAATATTTTCGCCAGCGACTTCTGCGTCATGCCGTCTTCCGCCGACATGGCGCGCAGTATGCGCCAGCGTGGCAGAGGGTGCCCGACC
Source organism: Paludibacterium yongneupense DSM 18731 (assembly GCF_000422925.1). Taxonomy (GTDB): domain Bacteria; phylum Pseudomonadota; class Gammaproteobacteria; order Burkholderiales; family Chromobacteriaceae; genus Paludibacterium; species Paludibacterium yongneupense. The sequence continues at coordinate 237,634 of NZ_KE383957.1, read as the reverse complement.
CTGAATTCGAAAGCGGCCACCAACGCGCGCCCGGTACGCCCGATCTGTTGCAATAAATTGCGGTCGGCTTCAACCATGTATCGACTCCTGCCTGCTTCGATCAATTCTGACAAACGGCACCTTGTGCTCCCGGCTCAAGGATACCCGCTACACGCCCGCTCCCGCTACCGACAGACAGGCAAGAGACGAGACCGGGATGACACGGACGGCCGGGCCCATCGACCAAGACCGCAGCGGCACGGCATCGCCCCCAGGGACGGTACCCTGCGACCAGACAGGCCTTCAGCGCCCGGCCGCGAGTGCGATTTCCCGGCGCATGCTTTCGACCAGGCGCTGCGCCTCGCCGCTCGCGCGCAACCGCTTCAAACCCAGATTGAAGCGGCGCACCAATTCGGGGCCTTGCGCCTGCTTGCGCGATATGACCACATGCATATCGGCGCTCCAGAACGAGTGCGGCGAATAAGTCAGCCGCAAGCGCTGCGCAGCGCTGAAATGCTGTGCCAGCAGCATTTCCCCCACTTCGGCATCGATGGGAAACAGATCGATATGCCCGACCAGAAGTTTGCGGAAATTGGAAAGATCGTCGGCCGCCGCTTCGGTATGCAGCATCCCGATATCCTGCAGCCGGGCAAACTCATCGGAATAGCTGTTGCCCGTCGTCACGCCGATGCGGTAGCTGCCGAGATCATTCAACGACCTCCATGGAATCGAGCGCTCGGCGCGCTGGAAAAAAACCATGCGCAACCGCATGACCGGGTCGGTATACAAGAGATCCTGCTGGCGCTCGGCAGTCACCGCCCAGCCGAGGCTGCCATCCACCACACCGTTGCGGGCCGCCTGCAAAGCCCGGTTGTTAGGATAAAAGACATAACGCACCCTGACATGCTCGAGCCCGAATGCCGCGCTGACGATACGCGACAGCAGCCCGTAGCCGGGAAGAGACTCGCCCAGATAGGGGGGATATTCGGGATTGGACAAGACGATGTCGAGCACGCGGGGCGCCGCCTGGCAAGCGGCAGCAGCCAGTCCCAGGACAAACAGCAGAACACGTGGCAATTTGCGCATGAGCACCTCCAGCCCGTTCTGAGTCTAAGCAGAAACGCCCATCAGCACCAGCCGTCAACCCGCCTGATACACATCAAATCACGATCCGAATTGGTGCATAGGCGCAATTTGAGGCATGGTGCCATCATTTGGCAACACAATGAAATTGTGTGCCAAATATAACGGATAAATCTGGTTAAAATACAAATAAAAATGGATTTTTTAGAATTAATATTGCAAAAACACGTTTGACGCTTGCGGGCGACGATGGTTAGATGGCGGCCTGTCGCGCGTACGAGCCGCGCGGGCAGCTCAACACATGGAGAAACCAACGTGAGCGACACCCCCCCCTCCTCCGGACTGAAGCGCGAGCTGAAAAACCGGCATATCCAGTTGATCGCCCTCGGCGGCGCCGTCGGCACCGGCTTGTTTCTGGGCTCGGCCAGCGTACTGAAAGCGGCTGGCCCGTCCATGATTCTTGGCTACGCCATCGCCGGCTTCATCGCCTTCCTGATCATGCGCCAACTCGGAGAGATGGTCGCCGAAGAACCGGTCGCCGGTTCGTTCAGCCACTTCGCCTATCGCTACTGGGGGCGTTTCGCCGGCTTTCTGTCCGGCTGGAACTACTGGGTGCTCTATGTTCTGGTCAGCATGGCCGAACTGACGGCGGTAGGACAGTATGTTCAGTTCTGGTGGCCGCAAGTGCCGACCTGGATAACCGCACTGGTCTGCTTCATCGCCATCAATGGCATCAATCTCGCCAACGTCAAATCGTACGGCGAAGCCGAATTCTGGTTCGCCTTGATCAAGGTGGTCGCCGTCATGGCGATGATCCTGTTCGGCGGCTATCTGTTGTGGTCGGGCGCGGGCGGCCCGCAGGCAACAGTCAGCAATCTGTGGCGCGACGGCGGTTTCTTCCCGCATGGTTTCAGCGGCCTGTTCATGATGCTGGCGGTGATCATGTTCTCTTTCGGCGGGCTGGAATTGATCGGCATGACCGCGGCCGAAGCCGCCAATCCGCAGAAGGCGATTCCCAAGGCCGTCAATCAAGTGATCTATCGCATCCTGATTTTCTACATCGGCTCGCTGGTAGTATTGCTGTCGCTCTACCCATGGAGCAAGGTTGCCGCTGGCGGCAGTCCCTTCGTGATGATTTTCCGGCAAATCGGAGCCGGCGCAACGGCCCACGTCCTCAATTTCGTCGTACTGACGGCGGCACTGTCGGTATATAACAGCTGCGTCTACGCCAACAGCCGCATGCTGTACGGCCTGGCCGAACAAGGCAACGCACCGGCCGCGCTGAAAAAACTGGACCGCCGCGGCGTACCGGCCAATGCCACGCTATTCTCGGCACTCGCCACGTTTACCTGCGTGATTCTCAACTATGTACTGCCGGGCGAAGCGTTGGGCATCCTGATGTCGCTGGTGGTCGCAGCACTCGTGACCAACTGGGCGATGATCAGCCTCACCCACTTCAAGTTCCGGCAGGCCAAGGGCGGCGCCAAGCTGGTTTTCCCCGCGCTCTGGTACCCGCTCTCCAACGGGATCTGCCTGGCCTTCATGATCATGATCCTCGGCATCCTGCTGTTTACGCCGGGGGCGGCGATCTCGGTCTACGTGCTGCCGCTGTGGGTGTTGCTGCTCTGGGTCGGCTTCTATATGAAGAACAAGGCACAGCCGGCTCCCGCGCGCGCCACACAGACGCCGTAACCCTTTCCCGTCAGCTCCCCGTGCCGGCGCGCGCACCATCCGCGCGCCGGCACGTGTCGCTTCAGACACTGCCCGCTGCCATGGCGCGGGCACAGACATCGTCCCAGGCCCCGATCGCCATCTCGGCAACAAGCGCGAGCTCGTCCGCTCCCGCTCCATCCTTGGCCTGAACCGACATGCCCTGGATGATGGCGCCGTAGAAACGGGCAATCGCCAGGCAATCGGTTGCGGCGGATAGTTCGCCCGTGACCTTCCCCTTGTCGACCCGTGCGACAAATGCCGCCATTGCCCGCCGCCGCAACTCGGCCAGATGGTCGGCCACGGCATCGTTTTCCTCGGCGCAGGCAAGTACGGCCGTCGAAATCATGCACCCGGGCGGGTGCGCCGGGTCGACAAAGCGGACCGCACACTCGCGCAGCACGGCGGACACCGCGTCGTGCACGCTGCCGTCCGGTCGCAAAGGCCCGACCGAACACGCCCCCTCGCCCGAGCCATAGCGTTCGAGCGCTTCGCGATACAAGCCGGATTTGGAACCGAAGGCGGCATAAAGGCTGGTCGGGGAAATGGACATTGCCTGGGTCAGGTCGCTGATCGAGGCCCCTTCGTAACCAAGTCGCCAGAAAACCTGCAAGGCCGTGTCCAGTGCCTGATCGCGATCGAAGGCGCGCGGACGGCCCCGGCCGCGGCCGGGAGACATGTTTATTTCTGTATCGGTCACTCTTGAATTCTTCCAGACAGACGGTTAATATCGTAACGATCGTTACATAAAGTATACAGCCTGAGCATCACCCGTAACAGCGCGTCTGCCCCCCCACCCTTTCGGAGTCACCAAGCATGCCGACCCAAGCCCTGTTTTCCCCATTCGAATATAAATCGCTGACATTGAAAAACCGCATCGTGATGGCGCCGATGACACGCATGTTCTCGCCGGGCGGGGTGGCAAACGAGGCGGTGGCCGACTACTATGCCCTGCGCGCGGCAGGCGACGTGGGCCTGATCATTTCCGAAGGCACCGGCGTGGCGCGCGCGGCGTCGCTCAACGAACCGAATGCTCCGCGCTTTCACGGCGCAGCGGAACTGGCCGCCTGGAAACAGGTGATAGACCGCGTACACGCCGCTGGCGGCGTGATGGCGCCCCAGCTCTGGCATGTGGGCGCCGTTCCAGGGCAAACCGCCGGCTGGGCGCCGACCCCGATCGACAGCCCTTCGGGTTTGTTGCTCGCCGGCAAGAAAGTTGGCGAACCGATGTCGGAGTCGGACATCGCCGACACGATCGCGGCCTTTGCCCGCGCCGCCGGCGATGCCAAGCGGCTCGGCTTCGACGCGGTCGAACTGCACGGTGCGCACGGCTATCTGATCGACGAATTCTTCTGGGACGCCACCAACACGCGCCAGGACCGCTTTGGTGGCGCGACCCTGCGCGAGCGCACACGGTTCGCCGCTGAAATCATCCAGGCCGTACGCGCGGAAGTGGGGGCGGACTTCGCCATCATCGTGCGTCTGTCGCAGTGGAAGGGGCAGGATTTCACCGCCCGCATGGCGCATACCCCGCACGAACTGGAAAGCTGGCTGTCGCCGCTTGTCGCGGCGGGCGCCGACATCCTGCACTGCTCGCAACGCCGCTTCTGGGAACCCGAGTTCAGCGGTTCGGAGCTCAATTTCGCCGGCTGGGCCAAGAAACTCACCGGCCAGCCGACGATCAGCGTCGGGTCGGTCGGACTGTCGGGCGACTTCATTTCGGCCTTCGGCGGAGAAAGCTCGACGCCCGCCTCGATCGACGGGCTGCTCGAACGCCTGGAGCGCAAAGAATTCGACCTGATCGCCGTCGGACGCGCCCTGATCGTCGACCCGGACTGGGCGCGCAAGGTCGGCGCGGGCCGCTTCGACGAACTCAAGCCTTTCGACCGTACGGCCCTGGGCACGCTGGTCTGAGCGCGCACGAGCACACCCATCGCGACGGCGCCCCCGTCCGGATCGTGGCCATGGCAGGGCTGCCGCCGCGGGCAGCGGCCATGGCGCCGTTTTCGGCGGCGTTTCGCTCCATGCGGTTGAGGCCGGAATGGCACTTCTCGAAAAAGCGATGGGCGAGAATTCTGACAAATAGAAAAAGCCACAGCGTTGCTGCGGCTTTTTAATACAATTAAACGATATTACGCACAAATCAGCCAATATTTTGTACTGTCATACATCGATCCTTTGTACCGAATAGCCATTTACAAGGATCACGTGTACCAAGATTGGAAATCTGCCCGAAAAACTCGGCACACACTCATCGACATCAGGTGATGGCGCGAACCCACCCCTTATCCTTAAGCACGGTCGACAACGCACATTGGTGGCAAATATGCTACCATCAAACCATGAGAGTCGTTCTGGACACCACTATTTTTCTAGGCGCTTGCCTGGGCCTGGGCGCCGCCAACCAGACGGTTGCAGCCTGCCTGCGCGGCGAACTGACCCCGCTGATAGGCACGACGCTGTTTAACGAGTACGAGGACGTACTCCATCGGCCTGACTTGTTTCAGCGCAGCCGCTTGAATGCCGACGAACGCGAAATATTGCTGGATGTTTTTCTGTCGTGCTGCGAATGGGTGCGCATCTACTACGCGTGGCGCCCCAATCTTCGCGACGAAGGCGACAATCACTTGGTGGAACTTGCGATTGCCGGGTCAGCTCAAGCCATCGTGACGCGAAACCTGCGGGATGTCGCGAACATGGAACTAAATTTCCCCCACCTCCGAATCATCGGACCGGAAGTAATCTTGCAGGAGTTACATCGATGACCGCTTTGACCGTTCGTTTGGCCGATGAAAAGTATCAACGCCTGAAAGCACTTGCCCATGCCCGCGGCACCAGCGTCAACAGGCTGGTAGATGAAATGGCCACATTGATGCTGGCCGAATTCGACGCAGAAACCCGCTTTCAGGTCCGGGCTGCTCGTGGAAAAGGTCAGATTGAGGCCGGAATGGCCCTTCTCGAAAAAGCGATGGGCGAGAATTCTGACAAATAGAAAAAGCCACAGCGTTGCTGCGGCTTTTTAATGCAATTAAACGATGTTACGCACAAATCAGCGCTGATCAATCCATTTTTGCGCTGAAATCGTCATCACGCCCCCGCACCATGCGCCTGCTCGTCGGCATGGTAGCTCGAACGCACCATCGCGCCGACCGCCGCATGCTTGAAGCCCATTTCCAGCGCCTTCTCCTCGAACATGCGGAAGGTATCCGGATGGACGTAGCGCAGCACCGGCAAGTGACCGTCCGATGGCTGCAGATACTGGCCGATGGTGATCATGTCGATATTGCTCGCGCGCATGTCGCGCATGACGTCCAGGATCTCTTCGTCGGTCTCGCCCAGCCCCACCATCAGACCCGACTTGGTCAGCACCTCGGGGTTGCTCGCCTTGTAGGCCTTGAGCAGGGCCAGCGAATGCTCGTAATCGGCCCCCGGACGCGCCTGCTTGTACAGGCGCGGCACCGTTTCCAGATTATGGTTCATCACGTCGGGACGGGTCGCGCCAAGAATCCCGATCGCCATCTCGACGCGGCCGCGGAAATCGGGGACCAGGACTTCGATCTGGGTTCCCGGCGACAGCGTGCGCACTTCGCGAATGCACTCGGCGAAATGGTCGGCACCGCCATCGCGCAGGTCGTCGCGATCGACCGAGGTGATCACCACATAGCGCAGCTTGAGCGCAGCCACCGTCTCGGCCAGATTGCGCGGCTCGGCCGCGTCCAGCGGATTGGGACGACCGTGCCCGACGTCGCAGAACGGGCAGCGACGGGTGCAGATATCGCCCATGATCATGAAGGTCGCAGTCCCTTTGCTGAAGCATTCGCCGATATTCGGACAGGTGGCTTCTTCGCACACCGTGTGCAGCTTCTGCTCGCGCAGGATGCTCTTGATTTCCTGGAAACGCTGGCCGTTCGGCAGCTTGGCGCGTATCCATTCCGGCTTTTTCAGCTTTTCGTCCAGCGGAACGATCTTGATCGGGATGCGCGCCGTCTTGGCCGCTCCCTTGTGTTTCACACCCGCCTGGTTGTCCACCTTCATTTTGTCTCCTTTGCCATGGACAGGTTGGCGCGCAGATGCGGCAGCAGCCGTTCGGCGACCTCGCTCACACTCAGCGACACCCCCAGATCCTTGATTTGCGTTACTTTCAGGTTGGGATAACCACAGGGGTTGATCCAGTCGAACGGCGTCAAGTCCATGTCCACATTCAGCGACAGGCCATGATAGACGGCCCCGTTGCGGATGCGCAGCCCCAGCGAGGCGATCTTGGCGCTGCCGACATAGACTCCCGGCGCATCGACGTCGCCATGGGCGGCGATTTCGAAGTCGGCCATCAGGTCGATGACCGATTGTTCGATACGGCGCACGAGCTCGCGCACACCGATATGCATGCGCTTGAAATCGATCAGCAGGTAGCTGATCAGCTGGCCCGGGCCATGGTAGGTCACTTGCCCGCCGCGGTCGGTGCGCACCAGCGGGATATCGGTTTCGCGCAAGACATGCTCGGTCTTGCCGGCCAGTCCCAGCGTATACACCGGTTCGTGCTCGAGAAACCAGATTTCATCGATCGTCTGCGGCGTGCGTGCCGACGTGAAAGCCTGCATGGCGTCGAACACCGGCTCGAAGGCCACCCGCCCGAGATGCTTGACCCGACAGTCCATCTACAGCACCACCTTGACCATGGCATGGCCAGTCAATGCGAGATAGATGCGGTCGAGCTGCTCGCGCGACACGGCCGTCACCGTCACCGTCAACGAAATATAGCGCCCCCCCGAACTGTCGCGCGCCACCACATCGTGCTCCGCCAAGTCGGGCGCATGCTCGCGCACGACCTCGATAATGGTGGCGGCAAACGCCTCATGCCGTTCGCCCATCACTTTCAGCGGAAAGCGGCAGGGGAACTCCATTATGTCCTTACGATCTTCACTCATCGACGACTCACCTCGCTAGCGCCCGCGCGGGAGCAAACCCGCGCGGAATCCCTTCATCTTACTTCCACTTCAACAGCAACTTGATGCTGTCCCACAACCGGCTGAAGAAGCCGCCCTCGTCCACCGATTGCAAGGCCACCACGGGCTGTTGTTCGAGGACCTTGCCGTCGAGCGAAACCGTCAACTGCCCGACAACCTGACCGGCCTTGACCGGAGCAAGCACCGGCTGGCGCGTGCTCAGATCGATTTTGATCCGCCCGGCCTCGCCCTTGACCACGGTCGCGTAGACGTCGCGGGCGAAGCCGATGTCCAGCTTCGAGCTGGCGCCCTTGTAGACCGGGATCACGCTGAGCGGCTTGCCCGCCTGATAGAGTTTGGGCGTCTCGAAAAACTGCAAGCCGTAATTCAACAACTTCGCGCTTTCTTCCGCCCGCGCCTCCGGGCTCGCGGTCCCGACCACCACCGACACGACACGTCGGCCATCGCGGTGCGACGAGGCGATCATATTGTAGCCGGCGCGGTCGGTGAAGCCGGTCTTCATGCCGTCGACATTCGGATCGCGATACAGCAACAGGTTGCGGTTGGGCTGGGTGATGTTGTTATAGGTGAAGGACTTGATCGAGTACGTCGGATAGAACTCGGGGTAGTCGTGAATGATCGCGGCCGACAGAATGGCCAGATCATGCACCGTCGTATAATGCTCGGGGTTCGGTAAACCGGTCGCATTCTTGAACTGGGTATGCATCATGCCCAGTTGACGCGCTTGCGAAGTCATCATCTGGGCAAACACGTCTTCGCTGCCGGCAATCGCCTCGGCCAGCGTGACACAGGCATCGTTGCCGGACTGCACGATCATGCCCTTGATCAGCTCGGACACCGGGGCCGGACGCTTGGGATCGAGGAACATGCGCGAACCTTCGGTCTTCCAGCCGCGCTCGGACACCGTCAGTTGCTGGTCGAGGCGCAGACGATGCTCCCGCAGCGCCTTGAACGTCAGGTAGGCGGTCATCAGCTTGGTCAGGGACGCCGGTTCGACGCGCGCGTCGGGGTCCTGCTGGGCCAGCGGCTGGCCACTGTTGTAGTCGAGCAGGTAATAGGCCTTGCCTGCGATCTGGGGGACGGGGGGGACAAAAGCGGCGGCAAAAGAAACAGCGGGCAGCGCAAACGCTGCGGCAACAACAAATCGGTTCATTTTTTTCATGTCTTGATCAATAGCATTCACGACGCGGCGTGGTAAAAACAAGTTGCCAATTATACACTGCCCCGCCCGGCCTGCCCGCATGGATTACACGTGAGGCGCCGACGCGGCAGTACTCGCATGGCGCGGCGCAACAAAACGCGGCATGCAAACCCTTCCCTTGAGCGTCCCGGGCTGATAGCCTGAAAAGACAAAACGACCAGGACAAAAGAATGCCGCATCAAGACTACCTAGAACGCATCCTCACGTCGCGCGTCTACGACGTGGCGGTGGAAACACCGCTGGAACCCGCTCCCAATTTGTCGCGCCGAACCGGCAACACCATCCTGCTTAAAAGAGAAGACCTGCAGCCGGTGTTTTCGTTCAAGTTGCGCGGCGCATATAACAAGATGTCGCGCCTGACGGCGGAAGAACTCGCCCTGGGCGTGATTACCGCCTCGGCCGGCAACCACGCCCAGGGCGTGGCGCTGTCGGCGCGCAAGCTCGGCTGCAAGGCGACCATCGTCATGCCGGTCACCACGCCGCAGATCAAGATCGATGCCGTCACCACCCGCGGCGGTCAGGTCGTCCTTTCCGGCGAGTCCTACTCGGATGCTTACGCGAAGGCCATGGAACTGGTCGCCGCCGGTGGCGCCACTTACATTCCTCCTTTCGACGACCCGGATGTCATCGCCGGCCAGGGCACCATCGCGATGGAGATCCTGCGTCAGCACACCGCTCCGCTGCATGCCGTCTTCGTCGCCATAGGCGGGGGCGGACTGGCGGCCGGCGTGGCCTCGTACATCAAGCGCCTGAAGCCTGAAATCCGGGTGATCGGCGTGCAGAGCGTCGACTCCGATGCCATGAACCAGTCGATCAAGGCCGGCCATCGCGTCGAACTGAAAGAGGTCGGCCTTTTCGCCGACGGCGTTGCCGTCAAATTGGTCGGAGAAGAAACTTTCCGCATTTGCCGCGAATTGCTGGACGAAATCATTCTGGTCGACACCGATGCCATCTGTGCCGCGATCAAGGATATCTTTGAAGATACGCGTTCCATCGTGGAGCCGGCCGGCGCACTGGCGGTAGCCGGCGCCAAGGCCTATGTCGAACGCGAAAATCTGCGCGGCGAAACGCTGGTGGCGATCAACTGCGGCGCGAACATGAATTTCGATCGCCTGCGCCATGTTTCGGAGCGCTCCGAACTCGGAGAACGGCGCGAGGCGGTGATCGCGGTCAGCATTCCCGAAGCGCCGGGCAGCTTCAAGACCTTCTGTGCCGTCATAGGCGGCCGCAATATCACCGAATTCAACTACCGCTATGCCGATGCCGCGACGGCGCATGTCTTCGTCGGGGTGCAGATCGCGCGGCGCGAGGACCTCACCCGGCTGTTGACCGAGTTGCGCGACAACAAGCTCGAGGCCATCGATCTGACCGACAACGAGCTGGCCAAGCTGCACATCCGCCATCTGGTCGGCGGCCATGCACCTGCGCTGCGCGACGAGAGGGTGCTGCGCTTCGAGTTCCCGGAACGTCCGGGCGCCTTGCTGCGCTTCCTGGAAGCCATGCGCACGGACTGGAACATCAGCCTGTTCCACTACCGTAACCACGGCACCGATTACGGACGCGTTCTGGTCGGCATCCAGGTGCCGGCGACCGATGGCGGCTCCTTCAGCGACTTCCTCGAGCACCTGGGCTACCCGTGGATTGAAGAAACCGACAACCCCGCGTATAAGCTGTTTCTTGGCAAGCAATCCCTCACCACCCCGCCGGAAAACGCATGATCAAAGCCGTACTGTTCGATCTGGATGGCACCCTGGCCGACACCGCGCTCGACCTGGGCGCCGCCCTCAACCGCATGCTGGCCGCGCGCGGTTTGCCACCGCAGCCATATAGCGCGATCCGGCCGCTCGCCTCGCATGGCGCGCGCGGCCTGGTCGGCCTCGGCTTCGGGCGCGAACACCCCGACTTCGAAGCCTTGCGGCTGGGCTTCCTCGACGAATACGAGCGCGGCTTCGCCGACGAGACCCGTTTGTTCGACGGCATCGCGGAACTCATTCTCGCGCTGGACGCACGCGGATGCGCCTGGGGCATCGTCACCAACAAACCGAGCCGTTTCACCGACCGCCTGGTGCCAGCCCTGCCCTTCCCGCTTCCGCCTGCCGTGGTCGTCAGCGGCGATACCGTCGGGGTTGCCAAGCCGGATCCGCGGCCGATGCACCACGCCGCGCACGGCCTCGCACTGACCGCCGCCGACTGCCTGTATGTCGGCGACGCCGAACGCGACATGGCGGCCGGCCGGGCCGCGGGCATGCGTACCGCCCTCGTCAACTGGGGCTATTTCGACGCCAGCGACCATGCCGAAAACTGGGGAGCCGACCTTCGCGTCGACCACCCCCTGCAATTGCTCAACCATCTGGATTGACGTCCGCGCGCGCCCCGGCACGACACCGGGAAGCGCTCTTCGACTCGATGCCTGCGCTCGCGCGGGAAGGCAAAATCACTGTCCGGCACGGCAAACGTGCACCATCGGCCACGTTCGCGCCCACACGGGCGGCTAGCGTGCGTTTTACACTTCTAGCCGCTCCTTGACCGAGCACACCGTCAGCTCGCGCCATGGCGGCACTACAACTGCCACGCAATAAATCACCGTCAAACCTATAAAATCGTCTTTATTTGGCATCAATCCAATAAATAAGCATGGCAATTGAAACTTTCAACCCGGTATTTAATTTAAATCTACCAGTCGGAAGCGTATTCATTACAGCTACATCATAATTCTTCACATAAAGATTATCCATAAAATCAATGACTTGATTCGACACGATTTCGTGCTATGCTGTCGCAACCAAATAAATGGCGATCCCATTACATTTGGTTTATTTCCCATCTCCTTACTCACCCGCCACGAGCGGGTTTTTTTTCGTCGCCCCCAGGCAGATCCGACCCTACCATTCGGCCACGCTGCCGTCCGCATGCCGCCACAAGGGGTTCTTCCAGTCGGGCGCCGATTTCGAGGCCTCGACGATCCGTTCTTCGTCGACCTCGACGCCGAGCCCCGGTTTCGGGAACGGCCGGATATACCCGTCGTCGAGCTTGAAATCGTCCTTGTTCAGCACATAGTCCATGACATCCGCTCCCTGGTTGTAGTGGATGCTCATGCTCTGCTCCTGGATAAAGGCGTTCCAGCTGACGAAATCCACATGCAGACACGAGGCCAGCGCGATCGGTCCCAGCGGGCAATGCGGTGCGAGCGCGACATCGTAGGCCTCGGCCATGGCCGCGATCTTGAAACATTCGCTGATGCCTCCCGCATGCGACAGGTCCGGTTGCAGTATGGCCAGGCCGCCGGCCTCCAGCACCCGCTTGAATTCGAAACGGGAGTACATGCGTTCGCCGGCGGCAATCGGAATCGCAGTCTGCGCGGCGAGGCGCGGGTAGTATTCGGCCTGTTCCGCCAGCACCGGCTCCTCGATAAACAGAGGCCGATAGGGCTCCAGCTCCTTGATCAGAACCTTGGCCATCGGCGCCGAAACCCGGCCGTGAAAATCGAGACCGAACTCGATCGAATTGCCGAAGGCCGAACGGATCTCGGCCACTTTGGCCACGGCAGCGTCCACGGCGCGGCTATTGTCGATGATTGCCATTTCTTCGCAGCCATTCATCTTGAACGTATCGAAGCCGACTTCCATCCGCAGCCGGATATCGCGAATGATGTCGGCCGGACGATCGCCGCCGACCCAGCTATAGGTTTTGACGCGATCCCGTACCAATCCTCCCAGCAACTGATAGACCGGGACGCCGAGCGCCTTGCCCTTGATGTCCCACAAGGCCTGATCCACGCCGGAAATCGCACTCATGAAGACGCCGCCGCCGCGGTAGAATCCGCTCCGATACATCATCTGCCACAGATCGTTGATACGCTGCGGGTCCTGCCCGACGAGCAGCGCCGACATCTCGTGCACGGCAGCCTCCACGCTGCGGGCGTGGCCTTCCAGCACGGGTTCGCCCCAACCGCTGATGCCCTCGTCGGTGTCGATCTTCAGAAACATCCAGCGCGGGGCAACCCGCCAGGTCGAGAGTTTGGTGATTTTCATACCGTGGCTTCCTGAAAGTTGTGCCAGGCGGCGACAAAGGCGCGCGCCTTCTCCCGGGTCCGCTCCAGCGGCTGCCCGGCCCGATACAAATCGCTGCCCAGCCCCGCGCCGATGCAACCGACTGCAAGATACTGCGCGAGGTTTTCTGGCGTGACGCCCCCGACGGCAAAAACGGGAACCGACTTGGGCAATACGGTCAATACCGCCTTGAGATAGTTCGGTCCGAGTTCGCCGGCGGGAAAGAATTTCAGGTTCCGGGCTCCGGCCTTGATCGCGACAAAGGCTTCGGTCGCCGTCATGCAGCCGATGCACGTCACCAGCTTGTGGCCGACCGCACGCCGGATCACATCGACATCGGTATTCGGCGACACCAGCAGGCGGGCGCCAAGACCGGCCAGCAGGTCGACGTCGTCGGCCTGCAGCACGGTGCCCGCGCCGATCAAGGCGCGCGAGCCATACTCGGCCAGAGCAAGGCGGATGCTCTCCTGCCAGTCGGGCGAGTTGAGCGGAATTTCGATCGCGTCGAATCCGGCGTCGACCAGGGCGCCGACATGGTCCAGGACTTCGTCGGGACGAATGCCGCGCAAGATGGCGATCAGAGGGAGTTTAGTGGGCCACATCATGGTTTCACTCATGGTAAAGTTGACTGCGACCGCCATCGATCAATATATCGGTGGCATTGATGAAGCGAGCCTCGTCGCTGGCGAGAAACAGCGCGGTGTAGGCGACCTCGTCCGCTTCGCCGATGCGTTTGCACGGCAAGATGTCGATCTGGCGCTGGCGTTGTTCCGGCGTCAGGGTAGCCAGCCAGTCTTCGGCCAGCGGGGTGCGGATCAGCCCGGGAGAAATCGAATTCACCCGTATCCCCTCCGCGGCGTACTGAATGCCGAGCGCACGCGTCAGCCCGATCAGCCCGTGCTTGGCGACCGGATAGGGAAAAGCGCCGGGAATGATCTTGTGCCCGTGCACCGAGGCAATATTGACGATGCTGCCCGCGCCGCGCGCCAGCATCAGCGGTAGCGCAGCCTTGCAACAGTGCCACGCCCCCTTGAGATCGACCGAGAAGCAGCGCTCCCACTCGTCGTCGGACAGTGCCAGCGGATCGTTGAAGACATTGATGCCGGCGTTATTGACCAGAATGTCGAGCGCGCCGAAAGCACGCTCGCCGGCAGCCACCATCCCGGCCACCGCAAGCGGATCGGCGACGTCGGCCTCAAGAACCCTCCCGCCCCCGCCGATTTCGTCCAGCAGGGTCTGAGCACGCTGGTCGTGTCGCCGGACATTGATGAGCACCCGGGCGCCTTCGGCGGCGAAGCGGCGGACGATGGCCGCACCGATGCCCTGCGCGCCCCCGGTCACCAGGGCCACCTTACCCGCCAGACGGCCGCTCATGATGCCAGCACCGCGAATTGGTAACGGCGTGACAGGGTCTGCCCCGTCTCCAGTATCGTCATGCCGTTGGCGGCAGCACCCCCGCTCAGATGAAATGCATCCACCGGATGGTCCACCGGTTCGAAACAGAAAAAATCCTCGCCCTGCGGCGCGTACAGCACATAACAACCGGCATCGGCGCGAATATCCAGCCGCCAGTCTTCATATTCGATTTGCGCATGGCCATCCCAGCCAGTGAAACCGTTGTTCAGCGTCAAAGTGGACGGCAAGGTGCGGCGACTCGCAAAATCGCGCTCGCCCTGCGGCGACTGCAACCGGACTGGAAGGCTATCGGAGCCGGACAGCCAGACACCGGTCGCCGGAGCCCAAAGCCGGGTCGAGCCCGTGCGCGGCAGAAACGGATGCAGGCCGAGCCCGAACGGCATGCGCGGCCCGTGGTTATGCACGGTCGCGGTGACGACCAGCCGGTCGTCACCGAGCTGAAAATGTTGCCAGGCATGAAAATCCCAGCCGTCGCGATTCAAGCGCAAGGACAGAATGGCCGACGCGTCTTCGGCTTCGATACCGTCCCAGGCGCAAAAGGCGCCAAACCCGTGAATGGGCAGGGGCTCGTCCTGCCGCGTCAGCCCGACCTCGCGGCGGCGTCCATCGAAGTCGAAGCCGCCGCCGCCGATGCGGTTGGACCAGGGCAGCAAGGGATAACAGGCCAGCGTGTTCGGATCCGCGCCAGCGTTGTCTGCACGCGCACGAAATATCGCGTGCACGCGTCCGTGCGCAAGATGATCGAAGCGGGCCACGCCGCCCCCCAGTTCGGGCAGCAGTTGCACGCGCAGGTGTTCGTTTTGCAATGTGATGGGAGTCGGGGTCATGAGTCGCTCGCGCAGATAGACGATTCAACCGAAACGGGATTCGGCCACGCCGCGGTAGGGGCTGTCCTGCCAGGCCAGTACCGCGCCATCGGCGGGTCCGACCGCATCGCCGAGCCCCGTCAGCGCCGTCGTCAGGTACATGGTATCGAGCCCGCTGCCGCCGAAAGTCGGGCAGCTTGGCTGCGCGGCCCCCACGTCGAACCGTTGGTCGAGACGCCCGTCCGGGAAGTAGCGGGCGACGCGCCCCGCGCCCCACTGTGCGTTCCACAGCCCCCCTGCCGCATCGATGATGGAGCCATCGGGATCCGGCGCCCCGGCAGGCTCGCTCGCGGCCAAGTCATGAAACAGGCGGATATGGCGGGTTGCGCCGTTGCCGGCATCGTAATCGCAGCACATGATGCGTTTGCTGGCCGAGTCGGCAAAGTACAGCGTGGCGCCATCGAGGCTGAAGCACAGGCTGTTGGGAATGCGGCAGGCAGGCAGGTCGAGGCGCAATAACACGCCGTCACGACTGTAGCGATACCATGAGCCGATCGCGCTCTCGCCGGCCTCGTTCAGTGTGCCGAACACAAAGTTGCCGGCACGGTCA
This sequence comes from Paludibacterium yongneupense DSM 18731, assembly GCF_000422925.1. Lineage (GTDB taxonomy): Bacteria > Pseudomonadota > Gammaproteobacteria > Burkholderiales > Chromobacteriaceae > Paludibacterium > Paludibacterium yongneupense. The sequence continues at coordinate 221,816 of NZ_KE383957.1, read as the reverse complement.
CAGCGCCCGTCGTTGATGCGCGTACCCGGGCGCTCGGGTTCGATCGCACACAGGTGGGTCAACTCGCCCGAGTGGTAATCAAAACGGGCCAGCCCTTTCTCCAGCCCCAGCAGCAGCAGCCCTTCTTGCTGCGTGAGGGCAAAACAGCCTAGCCGCTGCGGCATGGGCCACTCGCGCCCGTCCCCGGTCGCCGGATCGAAGCGCAACAGTCGCCGCGCGAGAATGTCGGTCCACCACAGATACTGCCCGCGTTCATCCCAGATCGCACATTCGCCCAGGGTATAGCGCGACGTGTTTATCCCTGCGAAATTCGGCATTGCCATGACTCCATGCTGCCCGCCCGAAAGACCCCGTCCGGGGCCGCCCTTTCCCCCGCGCGACGGTTCAGGTCCAGCCGCCGTCGACGACAAACTCCTGTGCCGTACACATGCGGCTATCATCGGCCGCGAGAAAGAGAGCGAGGTTTGCGCAATCCATCGAGGTCAGATCGCCGGGCAAGCACTGATTGTGGTCGCGCTCGGCCAGCCCGGCCGCATCCACCCACATGCGCAACTGCTTGTCCGTCATCACCCAGCCCGGCGTCAGCGTATTGACGCGGATGCGATGCATGCCGAATTCGCGCGCCAGACTGCGCGTCAGCCCGTTGATCGCCGCCTTGCAGGTCGCATAGGCCGGGTATTCCGGCGATTTGATTTTCCAGCTGGTCGAGCTGAGATTGATGATGCTGCCGCCGCCGGCCGATTTCATGTCTTCGATCACCGCCTGCGCGGCAAAGAACTGATGCCTGAGATTGACCGCGATGGCCGCATCCCACTCGGCGACGGTCATGCCCTGCGTGGTATGCCGCTTGTCGTTGGCGGCATTATTGACCAGCACCGTGATCGGGCCGTGTGCCGCGCGGCCTTGTGCGATCGCGCCCTGCAAGGCGGCGACATCGGTAATGTCGCATTCGATGAACAGGGGACGGTGGGCGACGTCACTCACCTCGGCGATCACCTCGGCCGCTGCCTCGCGATTACGGCCGATGAAGGTCACTTTTGCACCCTGACGGGCAAAGGCCGTGACAAAATACACACCGATGCCGGTGGTCCCTCCGCTGACGAAGACGCTTTTTCCATCCAGACTGGGATAACGAGCAAAGTTAGTCATTATTTTCTTCCCGTGTTAATCGTTTTCTTCGCGCTGCTTCAACTGGTCGATCAATACCGCTGTCAGCAAGATGCCGCCGCGCACCAGGTATTGGTAAAACGCATCGATGTTCAGCAGATTCATTGCGTTCTGGACCGTCCCCATGATCAGGACGCCGACAATCACTCCGCTGATCGTCGCGCGCCCCCCCATCAGCGAGACGCCTCCCAGAACGCAGGCCGAGATGACATTGAGCTCGAAGCCCTGCGCCGAGTTGGGCTGGCCGCTGGTAATACGCGAGGCCAGAATGATGCCGGCGAGCGCAGCGATCGCCCCCTGGATCAAAAAGATATAGATACGGGTCCGCTCGACGCTGACACCGGCCAGGCGCGAGGCGGAGGGATTCCCCCCCACGGCCAGCGTATTGCGGCCGTATACCGTTTTGTTGAGCATGATCCCGAAGACGACGAAGCAGACGATGGTGATCCATACCGGGCTGGGTATCCCCAGAATCATGGTGTTGCCGATCGTGAAGAACGCGGTATTGGAGACGCCGACCGCCTGACCGCCCGAGGCGATAAAGGCCATCCCGCGCACCATCTCCATCGTCGCCAGCGTGGTGATCAGCGCATTGACGCGCAATTTGGCGATCACGACGCCGTTGATGAAGCCGATGGCGGCGCCGGCCAGCAAACTGACGGCCACGCCGGTCACGATGCTGCCGGTCTGGTTGATCACCATCGCGCACAACACCCCGGCAAAGGCCACGGTGGAGCCAATGGAGAGGTCGAAGTCGCGCGAGGCCAGACAGAACATCATGGTGCAGGCCACCATGCCGATCTGGGACACCGACAAGGCAAGGCCTATCATATTGTCCAGCGAGAAGAAGTACTCGACGCTGAAACTCAGCAACGCGAACAGGGCCAGGAAGATGAGAATCAGACTGTATTCGTCGAGATACTTGATGATTCCGGTCTTGCTCTTCGCCATGGTCTTTCCAGGAACGTTTTGGGTAGTGGTCGTCATTGTCGGATTCCTTATGCGGCGGCGCGGTCGGCAGTTTTACCTGCCGGCAGGGCCAGACTCAGCACGTTTTGTTCATTGGCCTCGCCACGGCGCAGTTCCCCGGTAATGCGCCCCTGGCACATGACCACGACGCGGTCGGAGACGCCGAGCACCTCGGGCAATTCGCTGGACACCATCACGATGGCCACGCCTTTGGCCGCCATTTCGAAGAGAACGGAGTAGATTTCGTTCTTGGCGCCGACATCGATGCCCCGCGTCGGCTCGTCGATGATCAGCACGCGCAGGTCTTGCTCGGCCAGCCAGCGGCTGAGAATCACCTTCTGTTGGTTGCCGCCGGACAGATAGCGGATCTTCTGCTGCCGCCCCGGGGTCTTGATGCGCAGCAACTTGATATACCCTTCGGCCGTTCTGGCCTCGGAGCTGTCGTTGACGAAGAAATACCCCTGCCGGTAATGCCGGCGGCAACTGATGTTGATGTTTTCCGACACCGACAAGCAGCCGATGATGCCGTTTTCCTTACGGTCTTCCGGACAGAACACCAGCCCGGACTCGATGGAATCGCGTATGCCGCGCCCTTTCAGCGGCCGGCCGTCGATGCGCACTTCTCCGGCGTCGCGCCGGTCGGCGCCATATACCAGTTGCATCAGTTCGCTGCGCCCGGCACCCACCAGACCGAAGAAGCCGACGATTTCGCCCCCGCGCACTGAAAAGCTGGCTGCTTCGGATAATTTGCGGCCGCTCATGCCTTCGACTTCCAGTCGCGTCTCGCCCTGCGTTCGCGGCTGATAGCCGAAAACATCCTTGATCTCGCGCCCGACCATCCGCGTCACCAGTTCCTCGCGCGTAATATCGGCCAGACGAGGGTAGTCGGCGACTTTGCAGCCATCCCGGAACACGGTCGCGCTGTCGCACAAGGCGAAGACTTCTTCGAGGCGATGCGAGATATAGATCAATACCTTGCCCTTGGCTTTCAGTTCGCGCACCAGCCGGAACAGGATCTCGCTTTCCTGATGCGACAACGAACTGGTGGGTTCGTCCAGGGCGATGATCCTGGCATCGCGAAAAATGGCCTTGCAGATTTCAACCATCTGCCGCTGGCCGATGGACAGATCCTTGAGCAAGGCATCGGGGGCGATATCGACCCCCAGCTGCTGCAACTGCGCGCCGACCTGCTTGAGTGCCGCGCGCTTGCTGACAAAGCCGAAGCGGCTGGGAAGGTGCCCGAGCAGCAGGTTTTCCATCACACTCAGATCCGGCACGTATTGCAGCTCTTGATGGATGATGGCGATGCCGGCGTCGATGGCTTCGCGGCTGCGGCCGAAGCTGCGCACCTGCCCGTCGATGATCAGTTCGCCTTCCTCGGGCCGATACTCGCCGCCGAGAATCTTCATCAGCGTCGACTTGCCGGCGCCGTTCTCGCCGAGCAAGCCATGCACCCGACCGCTATCGACCTGAAAACTGATGTCCGACAGGGCGCGAACCCCGGGAAAGACCTTGCCGATCTGCTTGAATTCGAGATAACTCACGCTAGTACTCCTGCTCCTGCGCCGTCCGGCGCCGCCGGACGGCATGTTCGACATCATTGCGCCACCTGGGTGACGAGCCTGGTCGAAACCAGGGAATGCGAGCGTTACAGCCCCATTTCCTTGCGCACGGCGGCGGTATTATCGCGAGTCATCAACATCCCCGTGGTCAGCGTCAGCTTGTCGGGCGACTTGCCGGCCTTGATCCACTGGTACATATTGAGCGTGGTTTCATAGCCGTGCCGTTTCGGGCTGATCAGCACGGTACCGAAGAATCCGGTCTTGCCGGCCTTGGCGAACTCGTTCATCGCCGACTGGCTGCCGCCGATGCCGATGCCGATGATGCTGTCGGACTTCACGCCGCGCCCCTCGGCCGCACGCACCGCGCCCAGCACCGCCTCATCGTTCAGACCGAAGGCGAGCCAGTGCTTGTACTTCGGATTCTGGGTGATCGCCACATTGGCGGCGTTGAACGCGTTTTCGGTATCGGTCTTGGCCTGCGGGGCATTGATGAAGTTAGCCTTGGGGAAACCCGCCGCGACCAATGCCGCCATGGCGCCATCGGTGCGATCCTTGGCCGTCGGCAACTGATCGAAGGACAGACGGATCGCGCCCACCTCGCTCATTTTCCAGCCGCGTTTTTTCATTTCCTGCGCCATGGCCGAACCGACCTGCTCGCCGATCTTGTAAGCCGAGATGCCCATGTGCGGCACCGAATCGATGGGTTTGCCCGCGCCGTCGACCAGACGGTCGTCGACGCTCATGACCTTGAGCTTGTACTGTGCGGCCTTGGCCACGATGGCCGAGCCGAGCTTGACGTCCGGAGCACAGATAATGAAGCCTTGCGCATGCTGCGCCGACAGGTTATCGATGGCAGTCAGGACCTTGTCGCCGTTCGGCACGCCGATCTTGACCAGTTTGAAACCCTTCTCCCTGGCGGCTTGATCCGCGAACTTCCATTCGTCCTGAAACCACGGTTCTTCCGCCTGCTTGACCAGAAAACCGATCTTGATCTCATCCATTGCATGCGCAACACCGCCGGCGAGCGCGAGCAAAAGCCCGACAGCCGTCGTTACCTTGTGAAGTTGTTTCATGAATGTCTCTCCTTGCGTTGTGAAGGTTCCCGCTCATGGGCGAGGTGTCGCGGGCTCATAGGCAGCGGCCCGTTGTCGGCGGCTGAGCGCCGCCGATTTCGATAACGTCATCCAAGCAGACCGCGTTCGCGGGCGACGACGATGGCGCCGTAGCCCGCCAGATCGGCCTGGATTTCATTGCTGGCGATCGTTACCTTGCCCGAGAAAAAGTCGTCCCCCCGGACGAGCAATCCAATGGCTTCCCGCAGGATGGGTTTACCGGTAACGACATATTGAATGCCCGGACTCATGCGAATCGCGCTGCTGTTTTTCAACGTCAGCAGATCCGCTCCGAGTACGGCCCCGAGTAGGAAGTTGGCCCGCGCGCTGCGGTCGTAGATGGTGAACTGATCGAGCGTGCGCACGATGAAGCACGCCCGGCCGAGCCCTATCTTGCTGGCCGAGCGCGCACCGGCCAGCAGCATTTCCTCGTCGATCTCGGTCGCGAAATCGCTGTCGAGCGCACCGGCGAGAATCGTGTTGTGAGTAATGACGTGCAGCAGCTCGCCCGCCAGTGTGGTCACACAGCCGGTGATGCGCTGGCGCGCGTCCAGATGCACGAATTTGGAGTGCGAACCGGGCAGAACCACCAGCGCGGGCTCGGTGATGGCCAGCCGCTCGATCAAGGCCATCGTCTCCACTTCCTCGCCGCGCATCATGTCCATGCTCTCGCAGTTGTGCAGGCCGATCTCGCCGGTCATGTTGCGCACACCGGGCACGAACCAGATCAGCTTGTTGCAAACCTCGGGAATCTGCACCGGCTGCATGCCGGCAGCGAGTTCGCGACGCCCGGCCGGCGCCAGCAGATGCGGGATTTCGCGCAGGCCGACGTTGGATGAAATCATGCCGGAAGCCAGCACCAGATCGATGGCGTCCATGGTCATCCCGGCGCGGGCGAGCGCCGCTTCGATGGTGGCGGTCACCCCGGCCTGCAGCGCAGACACATTTCCGGTAATCGCCGTATCGCGCACACCGACCTGGCGCGCCGCATGAGCACAGGCGATCTCGTCCTTCCACACGGTCACGCGGGTATTGGTAGTGCCGGTATCAATTGTCAGAATGTTCATGGTTCTGGGCCGCTGTTTGGTTTAACGCATTGTTCCTCCCGCCATAAACTATGGCAAACTACATATTCTATCTTCGTTGTTAAGTTTTATTTAACGAAAGACCATGACAAGACGCCTGCCACCCCTAAATGCACTTCGCGTATTCGAAGTCGCCGCCCGTCACCTGAGTTTTACCAAGGCGGCGAACGAGCTGTGCGTGACCAATGCGGCGGTCAGCCACCAGATCAAACTGCTCGAGCAGTACCTCGATCTCAAGCTGTTCGAGCGGCGCAACAACCAGCTGCAGCTGAGCAGCGCCGGCGAGAACTACCTGCCGCGCGTACGCGATGCCTTCCGCGCGCTGCAGCAGGCCACCGAGATGCTGCTGGGCGACAAAAGCGCGGTCTTGCACGTGGCAGTGCCGCAGACGCTGGGGGCGAAATGGCTGGTGCCGCGGCTATACCGCTTCATCAACCTGCACCCCGACATACGGATCGAAGTCTCGACCGAACGCGTCGTCGAGTATCGCGACTTCGATGTCGTGATCGACGATCGTCGCCTCAACGACAAACATCTGACGGTCGAACGCTTCGCCAGCACCCGCTTTTTTCCCGTCTGCAGCCCCGCATTGCAGCATCGCCTGCAGACGCCCCAGGATCTGACCCGGCTCACCCTGCTGCACGAACGCGGCGCGCAGCGCCTCGCGCACCACCCCACCTGGCAGCAGTGGCTGGATGAAGTCAATGTCAGTGGGGTCGAAATTCAGAAGGCGCTCGGGTTTTCCGATGCCACGATGACCATGCAGGCAGCGATCGATGGGCAAGGCGTGGCGCTGGGACAGGAAATGCTGGTGGAATACGACATTGCCGCCGGCCGCCTGGTCAAACCGCTGGAGGTGGAGGTCTCACTCTGTCTGTACTACTACCTGATTTTTCCGCACGAGGTCGAAGAAAAACCGGCATTCCAGGCTTTCCGCCGCTGGCTGGCCGCAGAAGCCGCGCACGGCTGAGACAGGGGAGGAGCGGCCGCGACGTTCTCGTCGCGGCCGCGTGCGCGCCAGAGCGGCTCAGCGCCCGTCCGGGGCCGGGGCATGTTCTTCGTGCGGGCGGGCCAGCAGACGGTCGCGCACGAAATCGATATGCCCGCGCAGGCCGTACAACAAATCTCCGAAAGCAGCCGGCACCACGATTTTGCTGACCGTGTTCTCGATGTGATCCAGATGGCGCAAAAACTCGCGCTGCCGTTTCGGGTCGTCCGCATGCTTGGCCGCCTCGCTCTCCAGGTCGAGCAACACCCGGTACCAGCGATGAATGCTCGACTCGACCCGCCAGCGATAAATGGCCGGTGCCATCTTGAGAGCGGGGATCAAAAACAGGGCGAAGGGCACGATGAGGGCCAGCACGCGGGCAACCAGACCGGCCAGCCAGAAGGGGAAGGTCCGATACAGAAAACTCTTGCCCGAGGTGTAGTAGCGACTGGCATCCGGGCTGAGAGGGATTTCATGTTCGGTCGGCGACGGGAACTCGCCGCGCTTTTTGAAAATACCGGCTTTGCCATGCACCTGCCGCGCCGCATCCAGCAACAGATCGGACAGCGCAGGATGCAGACTGTCGCGGGCGAGCAGTTCGACCGTCGGACCGACCAGATTCGTCGCCTGCGGCGGAATGTCGCGACCGAAATCGAGCGCGCCTCGCGGCAATTCCAGCTTGCTCAGATAGCTGACCCGGCGCACATAGCCGTCGGCCTGGGCAAAGCTGAACAGGTGAATATCCGGCGTATGCAGCAACTGCCGCATCAGATCGGTGGAGGTGGAGTCGCCCATGACAAAAATCGCGTCGATCCGGTTTTCGAGCAAGGCACGCACCGAATCCCCCTTGAGCGAATCGAGCAGCACCGTGTCCGCGCCCGGCTCGATGCCGTTGAGTTTGAGCAAGGCCAGGGCCAGCATATGCGTACCGCTCCCCGGTTCACCGATCTCCAGCCGCCTCCCTTTGAAATCGGACAGCAGCGTTTTCGGCGCGCCGCGGTAAAAAATCATCAGCGGCTGGTAGGACACGCTCCCCAGCGACATCAGCCTGTCGGTCTTCATGCCGTCGAGCTCGCCACCCAGAACGAAACCGACGTCCACCTCGAGCCGGGGATCGGCCAGTTTCCTGAGATTGTCGAGCGCGCCTTGAGAGGGCAAAATGGTCACCTTCACCCCTTCTTTTGCCAGGATTTCGCGGTATTTCTCTGCTGTTTTCTGAAAAAAACTGCCTTTCGGCCCACTGGCAATCGTGATTGCCGCCGGCGTGGCCGAATTGACGAACAGGGATACCGCCAGCGCCAGCGCCAGACTGACGGCCACGATGACGGCAATAGAGACGACAAGACCGCGCCCGAAAAGCGCAGTCAGTTTCGCAAGCGCACGCGCAAGCATGATTCCGGGGCCAGCCATGACTCTCCTTGGAGCAGGGTCGATGCGATACGGGACCAGTCCCGCACGCCATGGCCGGAATGTAGCATGGCGCCGCCGTGACGGCGAAGCGCATTCCGCGACACGCTACACGGCGCCGCTGCCGCGAAAGCGCTCAAGGGCCGCGTCCACCACCCCCTCCATGCCGCCACGGGCCTCGAACTCGGTCCGCAAGAAAACCGCGTCGTTCCCGGAGTGGACGCGATGCACGAGCAGGTCGAGCGCCCGTGTGCCCCCCAGTTCGTCCGCCGTCTCCGCCAGGCGATGAATCGTATCCAGAATGTCGTCGCGCAAGGACAGGGACGCGTACGTCGCGGGATGGACGATCTCGCCATCCAGGCCGAAGCGGCAGGCCTGGAAACGGTTGTAGTTATAGACCAGATAGTCGTCTTCCGCGGGCGGCGCCTCCCGCCGCCGCAACAGCGACCCGCACAGCGCTTGCAGATAGCAGGCGAGCGCGGCGGCCGTTTCAATGCTCAACGGCGTATCGCAGACGCGCAGTTCCAGCGTGCCGAACTCGGGCTTGGGCCGGATATCCCAGTAGAAGTCCTTCATGCTGCTCACGACGCCGGTGCGTTCCATCTTGGCGAAGTAATCGTGTTCGAAAGCGCCCCAGTCGAGCAGGAACGGAGCCCGCCCGCTGAGCGGAAAGGCGGACACGGAGTTCAGCCGCGCAGAGTGAAACAGGGTATCGCGCCCCTGCATGTACGGCGAGGAGGCGGACAAGGCAATGAAATGCGGCACATAGCGGTTGAGCGCGTGCAGCAGGTACAAGGCGTCGTCACCGCTCGTGCACCCGATGTGGACATGCTGCCCGAACACCGTGAACTGCTTGGCCAGATAGCCGTACAGGGCGGAGACCTCTTCGAAGCGGGGCTTGGCGAAAATCTTGCGCTCGGACCAGAACTGGAACGGATGGGTGCCACCGCCGCAGATGCCGACATTCAGACGCTCGCCGGCCCGCACCAGGGTATCGCGCTGCCGACCGAGCTCATCGAGCAGGGTGTCGTGACGAAAGTGTATCCCGGTCGAAATTTCGATCATGCTCTGCGTGATTTCCGGGGTCACATTGCCGGGAAACGGCGAGTGCTGCAGCAGTTCCAGCAGGTCGGGGCTGGCCGCCGTCAAATCGAGATCGCTGAGACTGACCAGTTGCAGCTCCAGCTCCACGCCCATGCTCAGCGCGGACGAGGTCTTGAATGGTTCCAGTGGCATATCAGTCTCCGGTATTGTTCTCCCGCGCCCAGACCAGCGCGAGCCGGGTCGGTAGCGCGGAGAGGATTTCCAGTGCGACCAGCGCGGCGGCCAACGCGGCGACCTGCGCTCCCAGACCCGCGCCGGGCACCGTCACCTGCTCCAGCGCCAGAAAGGCGAAGGCCGACAGCGGGGCCTGCGCGAGGCCGGTCAGCACCCCCTTGCGCCGGGACAGGCCGGCGCGGCGGGCAAACAGCGTCGCACATGCGATTTTGACCGCATAGCGGGTACCGAACAAAACGCCCCCGACGGCGAGGCCGGCCCGCATCTGGTGCCAATCCAGCGTCGACGCAGCGAAAACGAAGAAAAACAGGGTCAGCAGCTCGCCGAGCGGTCCGAAACCGCGTTGCGCCGGGTTCAGCACGATGCGACGATGGCGGGCGGTGAGCCCGAAGCACAGGGCGGCCAGCGCCGGAGACATTCCCCAGGCATGGGCCTGCGCCACCAGGCACAGCGTCGCGAGCGAGAACGCCAGCGTGCCGTCGGTCGTCACGCGGCGCAGAGCCCGCATCAGCACCGGCATCAGTACGCCGGCGACCCCACCCATCGCCGCCGAGCCGAGCAAGATGCCGGGACCGACATAGAGCGCGAGATCGATACGGCCGGAGTCGCGCCACACGATCGCGCCGCTGGCCAGTTTGTACACGACGATGGCGATCAGGCCATTGAGCGCGGCGAGGTGCAGGACACGCTCGCTGACCTGGCCCGAGCTTTTCTGCTCGTCGATGACGCGCAGAATCACGGCGGGCGAGGTGGAGATCGCGATGGCGGCCAGCAGCACCGCGGTAGCGCCGGACAGGCCGCAGGCGCGCATGGCGATGCAGACCGCACCAAAGGTGACGAACGACTCGGCGACGCCGCTCGCGCCCAGCCAGCGGTTGCTCCACAGCCAGCGCAAGTGGACGCGGTAGCCGAACTCGAACACGATCAGTCCGAAAGCCATATTGGCGAGCCAGTACAGCACGGTATTGCCGGGCCAGGGCAATACGCCCAACTGGGCCCCGCCAAGGGCGAAGCCGGCCGTCGCATAAGCCGCGAGGCGCGGCAGGTGCAATACGCGCTGCGCCACTTCCCCGGCCAGCCAGGCGAACAGGAGGACATAAGGCCAGGTCAGGCCGGGTGGAAAAAGCGAGGCATCCATGGCAGACAGTCTCCGCGTTGTGGGACGCTCACGGCGTCGACCCTTGCCGACGTCAGGAGACATCACGAACGGACAAGCGAATCGCTTCGACGGCACCCGCGACGAAAAGTTGCACGGTTGTACGATGCGGCCGGGCCGGCACCCGTCGCTCCGCCCGTCGCGGCAAATGGCCGGGCAGGCCGGCAATCCCTCCCGAAACGCCCCGCCGACGGCGCCGCCCCCCCAACAGCGGCAGGGGTCGCGTGACCGCAAATCGCCTCTCCGGCCTGGCCGTCAGTTAGACGACCGGTCTAATTGAGACTATCATCGCGAAGCCGCCTCCGGAGCGGCCACCACCACAGAAAGGGATAGTTCATGTCAGATTCCAGTCAGGACCCGATCCGCGAGCTCTGGAACACGCGCTACCGCGACGCCTGCCCGGACGCGCAGCTGGCCGGCAACGAAACCGTGCTCAGCCTGCTCGCCCACCGCTCGATCCGCTCCTATCTCGCAGAGGAGGTTCCCGAGAACGTTCTTGCCGCGGCACTCGCCGCCGCACAGTCGGCGTCGACGTCGTCCAATCTGCAGATGTGGAGCGTGATCGCGATCGCGGATCCGGCGCGCAAGGCGCGTCTTGCCGCCCTGTCCGGCGGGCAGAAGCATATCGAACAGGCGCCCTTGTTTCTCGCCTGGGTGCTCGACCAGTCGCGCCTGCGCCGCCTGGGCGAGGCTCAGGGCAAGCCCACGGAGGGTCTGGACTATCTGGAAACCTTCGTCGTCGGCGCCGTCGACACCACGCTGGCCGCACAGAACGCGGCCGTCGCCTTCGAATCCTTCGGGCTCGGCATTGTCTACATCGGCGGCATGCGCAACCACCCGGAACAGGTTGCAGCGGAACTCGCGCTCCCTCCCGGCAGCATGGTCTTGTTCGGCATGTGCGTCGGCTACCCCGATCAGGCGCACTTGACCGGAATCAAGCCACGCCTGCCGCTGGCCGCGGTATTGCATCGCGAACGCTACGACAGCGGCAAAGAAGCCGGTCTGATTGCGGATTACGACAGGCGCGTGGCAGACTATCTGCGCGAACGCGGCGCGAATGGAGACCACTGGAGCGCCACCGTTGTCGACCGAGTCGGCGGCCCGCAGTCACTCGGCGGCCGCGACCGTCTGCGCGAAGCGCTGGCCGAACGGGCGTTCAAGCTGCGCTGATCCTCACCATTTCAAGGATGCGACATGACGATTTCCGTATTTGCCAGCCTAGTACCGAAACCCGAGCATGTGGCCGACGTCGAAGCCGAGCTGAAGCGCATGGTCGCCGCAACGCGCGCCGAGGTCGGCAATCGCCGCTACGACCTGTTCCGCCAGGCCGATGGCGAAGCGGGCTTTCATCTGTTCGAAGCCTATGCCGACCAGGCCGCCATCGATGCACACCGCACCAGCGCCCATTTTCTCGCTTACCGCGCCAAAATGGCCGACTGGCTGAGCGAGCCGCCGGCTGTCAAGGTCTTGCTCGCCATCGACGCGCAGCAGGAGTAACGCTGCCCGCGGCGCTCAGTCCGGGCGCGCGCAGGGCGGCACGCCGATGGCGGCCAGCAACTCGTCGAGTTCCAGCGCATGGGTCCGGTCGTGGTCGAGCATCTCGCCGACCAGCTCGGCCAAGGTCTGGCGCCTGACCCCGTCGCGCAGACCGCAGCGCGACAACTGCTCCGGCGCCAGCGCGGCGAGGTCTGCGCACAAGGCCTCGCGGCCGCACCGGAATGCCGCCAAGGCTGCCTCCATGTCCTGATGCGGGTAGTCGCGCGCCACCGCCAGCGCGGAACCGTCGACCGAAGCCAGCAAAGGCAGCGGCAAGGTCGCCACGGCACGGACCCTCTCCCGATAGACCTCGTCCAGATCGCGCAAGTGGCAGGCATGCTCGAGCAGCGAAAACCCGGTCCCCTCCTCCCGCCGCCCCCACAAGGCGGCTGGCGTGCGCGCGACGATGCCGGCGAGTCGCCCGGGCATCGCAGCGAGCTCGAGCAGCATGTGTTCGAAGCTGAGAATTTTCGGCGCAGGGCTGAAGACGGCCCCATAGCTGAACAAGGGTCCCGCGACCCGCCCGCGAGCCTGCACCAGTTCGTGCCCGTGGCGGCGCATGATCTCGGCCGACATGGCGCCGCAGAACTGGCGGGCGGTGGCATCGTTCGCGATCTCGGGGAATTTGCTCCCGATCTCGTCCTGCACCGCCGCGATGGCCGCGACGCCGACCCGCGACAAGGCGGCAAACTCGATATAGCGTTCAGGGCTGTCGATCAGCGCTTCGAGCTGCCGCCCCAGCGGGGTCGAGCGGAAACGGTCGAATCGGGAATGCATGCCGGCCTCCTCATAACGTATCAAAATGATACGTTACAAAAAGAGACCCTATATGTCAACCCCGCCCTCAGCGAGAGAATTCGAGCAGGCCCGCCGAATTCAGCACCGCGACTTCGCGCCCATCCACGCGGATCAAGCCGGCCGCGCTCAGCCGCTGCAGCACGCGCGAAAAGGTCTCCGGCGTCAGATTCAGGCGCGAGGCAATCAGGCTCTTGCTCAATGGCAGCGTCAGCGCCGCTGCGTCGCCATCCTGCCCGGCCTGCGCCTGCAACAGGTATCCGCACACCCTCTGCATCGAACTCTCGATGGAGTAGCGCTCGACATCGCGCACCAGGCCGTGCAGGCGCAGCGACATGCCGGCCAGCAGGCGGCGGGCGAATCCTGGCTCCTCGTCCAGCGCCCGGAAAATAGCCTCCGCCCCGACCTGTAGCAAGAGGCCGTCTTCCAGAAACTGTGCCGTCAACGGATAGGGGTAGCCAAGAAACATCACCGCTTCGGCAAAACTCTGCCCGGGCTCGATGACCTCCACCACTTTTTCCGTTCCCTGGGCGGAAAACAACGACAGCTTGACCCGGCCATATACCACGAGAAACATCCCGGCGCAGGGGTCGCCTTTCTGGAAGACGATCTGCCCTTTCTCGCCGCGCACTTCACGCGTATGCGGCGCCAGCGCTTCGATCTGCGGCGGCGCCAGTTCCTGAAACATCGGCTGGTGACGCAGAAAAGCCGGAATATCGACCTTGGACATCGCCTGTTCCCTCATGCCCGGACATCAGCGCCGCCCACGGCGGCGCGTCCCGGATTTCTTGATTCAAATCATTCAAACCGCCTGGCGCGCGCCGCCATACTGCTCCCTGACAGCGGGCCCTCGCCCCTTACGGACACTCACACGCGAAAGCAAGCCATGAATGCCATCGAACAACTGACACGTCAACACCGCCACTGCGACACGAGCTTGGTGCAAGCCGAACGCGCGGTGCGCCAAGGCGACTGGCTGGCGGCCAATCAGGCCTTTCAGCGCTTCGAACACGATATGCTCGCCCATTTCGCACTGGAAGAGGAACAGCTCTTCCCCGCCTTTGAAACGGCGACCGGAATGAGCATGGGCCCGACCGTCGTGATGCGCAACGAGCACGCCGAAATGCGGGAAACCTTTCTTGACCTGCGCGATGCCCTGCAAGCCGAGTCTGGCGCCGACTACCTCGGCCACAGCGAAACGCTGCTGATCCTGATGCAACAGCACAATATGAAAGAAGAAAACATTCTGTATCCGATGTGTGCGCAACATGTCGCCGATGTCGATGCACTGGTCTCGCGGGCGAGCGCGGCATGAGCGCGATCGATCTGCGCCATCTGCCGCCGCCGCAGCCGATGGAAGTGATTCTGGATGCTGCCGAATCGCTCCCCCGCGGGCAAAGCCTTGCCTATGTGCTGCCCCACCATCCGGCGCCGCTGTTCCCCATGCTGAGCGCGCAGCAGCTTGAATACCGCTGCGAACTGTCGGGCGATGGCGGGGTCATTGTCCATATCACCCGGCCATGAGCCCAAGCTGGTTGTCATATGAGCATGCGCCGCCGATCTGGCTGCCCTGCGGCTTCTTTCTGGCGGCGATGCTGTGGCTGGCCGCGCTGGCCGGATTGCTGGCCGCCGGCGACATGAACGTGGCCGCGCGTTTCCATCCGCAAGCCCTGGCGGCAACGCACCTGCTGGCTCTGGGCGTGCTCGGCAACATCATGCTGGGCGCCCTGCTGCAATTGCTGGCGGTGCTGGCCGGCGTTCCCATCGCAAGGCCGCGCGCGCTGATGCTGGGTATCTTTGTTCCGTGGCAGATCGGGGCCGGCGCCCTGGTCGGCGGCTTTTTCCATGGCATGGACGCGGTGGCCTTGCAGACGGGGGCCGGCCTGCTGACGCTGGCAGCGATCGTACTGCTCGCTCACGGTCTGAACGGGCTATGGCGCAGTCCGGCTCGCGACGCCAGCAGCCGCGGCATGGCGCGCGCGCTCGCAGGGCTGGGCGTGGCGGTCGGTCTGGGGCTGTGCATGGTCGCGACTCTGGCCGGACATGTCGCCCTGCCCTTCACCCCCCTCCTTTCTGCCCATGTGATCTGGGCCGGCATCGGCTGGCTGCTGCTATTGCTGATAGCCATCAGTCAGACCGTGGTGCCGATGTTCCTGATCACACCGTCCTATCCACGGCCGATCGCCTGGATTGCCGGCGCCTTGCTTCCGCTGTTATGGCTCGACAGCCTGCAGGATGGGCTGCCGCCCTTCGTCGGCGCGGCCCTGGACGGGGCGCTGTGGCTGGCGGCGAGCGGCTATGCCGGCCTCACCCTGCACCTGCTCGGGCAGAGCCGCCGTGCCGATGATCCGGCGCGACGGCAATGGGGACTGGCCATGCTCTATCTGATCGTCGCCGCCCTGTGTGCGATGGCGAGCCGCTACGCCCCCGAACGGCAGAGCCTGCCGTTGCTTGCCGGCCTATTGTGGCTGGGCGGACTGGGACTCGGCGTCATGCTGGCGATGCTGGGCAAGATCGTGCCGTTTCTGGCCTGGTTGCACCTGAAAGCGCGTAAACCGCCGCGCGGGATGTTGCCGTCGACCCACGGTTTCCTGCCCGAAAACGCGCAAGCGCGCCTGGGGCTGACGCACGCAATCTGGCTGGCGTGCGGTGCGGCATGGTGCCTGTCCCCGGAGAGCCTGCGGCTGCCGTTTGCCGCTGCCAGCGCGGCGCTGGGCGCGCACTGCCTGTGGCTGGGAGGCAAAATCGCGCATCGGTATGCACAGATCGGAAGACAGATGGACGAACACGCAGCTGGCCCGCGCCAAGCGCTTAATGCACGCCGGAGACGATGAGAATCAAGACAAAGACAGAGAACGCCAGCGCCGCATGGCGCCACTCGTTTTTATCCAGGACTTTTACCGCATATTCCTGTTCCCAGATAGCATTCTGGACCCGGTATTTCCCGGCAACCGGATCGCTTGGGCGATTGTCGGCCCCGGAGCGACCGAATCGGGCTGAAGTCGTATTCGACACAAGCAGATATCCTTCCCGTGCGAGCCGCGCGGGCACGAAAGACTCCTGAAGACAGGGAGTCGGTTTTCGGGCCGGCGCCGCATGGCGTGATCATGGTCGGGAAACGCGCGGAGGCACGCCCCCAAAGCCGCCGCGAGTCGGACTGCTCACCCGGCGATTTCGCGAAATACTATCACAGATCGTTTCGTTTCCGCGTTCGCCCCACCCCCGGCAGAGAGGCATGTTCATCGCCCCCCCCTGCCGGAATCGGGACGCGGGCGGCGACGCCCTTTCCCCCGACCGATCGCACATGACGCGCGGCAGCCTCGAAGCGGCCGGATTCGGCTCGTCTCGTTATTCGAATTTCTGCTATTTGAATAATTTTATCTTACTTGCAGTAATAAAGAGGCCGCCACTAGACTCGGAGACCATCATCCCGGGCCGACTCGTCCCGCCGCAGGTCGGACCCGGCTCCAAACGAAAGGCATCTCATGAGCATACGAACACGCCCGCTGGCAGTTCTTCTGCTGGCGTCATCATTGATGCTGACCCCGAGCGCGTACGCCGCGACACAAACTCCGGTTCGGGTCAGTTCCAAAATCGATACCGAAGGCGCGCTGCTCGGCAACATCATTCAGCAAGTTTTGGAGAGCAAAGGCATCAAAACCAGCAGCAAGGTGCAATTGGGCACGACCAAGGTCGTGCGCAGCGCCATCGCCGCCGGCGAAATCGACATCTATCCCGAGTACACCGGCAACGGGGCTTTCTTCTTCTCCGAAGAATCGAACCCGGTCTGGAAAAGCGCCAAAGCCGGCTATGCCCGGGTCAAAGCGCTGGATTTCGCAAAAAACAGGATAGTCTGGCTCGACCCCGCCCCTGCCAACAACACCTGGTCGATAGCCGTCCGCAAGGATGTGGCAAACGCCCACCATCTCAAATCGCTGGCCGACCTCGCCAAATGGGTCAGCGCGGGCGGCGAATTCAAGCTGGCGGCCTCGGCCGAATTCGTCGAACGTCCGGATGCCCTGCCGGCCTTCGAAACGGCCTACGGGTTCTCTCTCAAGCAGGACCAGTTGCTGACGCTGGCCGGCGGCGACACCACCGTCACCATCAAGGCTGCAGCCGAACGCACGTCGGGTGTCAACGCCGCCATGGCCTACGGCACCGACGGCCCGGTGGCCGCCCTGGGGCTGGTCACCCTGAGCGATCCCAAAGGGGTGCAGCCCATCTATGCGCCGACCCCCATCATCCGCGCCGACACACTGGCCCGCCACCCCGCAATCCAGGCCGCGCTGAGACCTGTATTCGCCTCGCTGGACGGCCCGACCCTGCAAACCCTGAACGCGAAGATCGCGATCGAGGGGCAGGATGCAAAAACGGTGGCGCACGACTATCTGAAGAGCAAAGGCTTTATCCGGTGAGCATCGCTTCCGCCACGATCGCCCAAGGACTCGGTCACCCGCAGCGGGTGCCCGCGTTTCTTGTCGCAGCCCTGTCACTGTCACTGGCCGGTCTGCCCCTGCTTTCGCATGCCCCTAACCGCCTGCTGACGGGACATGGCATCAGCCTGATTTCCTTGCTGCACGGACAACGGGCAGCGCTGGCCCTGCCGCTGCTTGTTCTGCCGCTCCTTCCCTGGCTGCGCCCGGGCCGGCGCGGAGCCGGACTGACATTACTGGCTGTCGCGCTCGCACTGTTCTCGCTCCTGGCGCTCGCAGGTAGCGAAGCCGCACACCGCGTCGGCCCCGACACCCCATTCGGGCGCACCTCGTTCGGTGGCGGGTTCTGGCTGGCCATCCTCCTGCTCGGTCTGCTCGGCGCCGAAGCCGCGGCCCGCTACGCCGCCACCACCCCGCGGCGGACACTGCTGCTCTCGCTGCTATCGCTCCCCGCGGCCTGGCTGGTGTGGAGCGGGCAACTGGATCAGACATCGATCCTGCGTGAATACGCCAACCGCAAAGAAGCGTTCGATGACGCACTGCTCCAGCATCTGCAGATCGTCGTCCTGACGGTCGTTCCCGCCCTGCTGCTAGGCGTGCCGCTCGGGCTCGCCGCCTTTCGCCGCGCCTCGTTGCGACGCGCGATCTTCTCCGTGCTCAACCTGATCCAGACGGTTCCATCCATCGCCCTGTTCGGCTTGCTGATCGCTCCGCTGGCCGCACTGGCCGCGCGGCTGCCGGCACTCGGCATCGCCGGTGTCGGCATGACCCCGGCGGTCATCGCTCTGACGCTGTATGCCTTGCTGCCGATCGCGCGCAGCACCTGCGCCGGCATGCAGTTGGTTCCGGCGACGGCAAAAGAAGCGGCCGCCGGCATGGGCATGACGGCGCGCCAGATCTTCTGGCGTATCGAACTTCCCCTCTGCCTGCCGTCAATGCTGTCCGGTGCGCGCGTCACCGCCGTACAGGCCATCGGTCTGGCTTCGGTCGCCGCGCTGATTGGCGCCGGCGGTTTTGGCGCACTGATGTTCCAGGGACTGCTCAGCAGTGCGCTGGATCTGGTGCTGCTCGGCGTGATTCCCGTCGTCGCCCTGGCCATCGTGGCCGATGCCTTGTTCAAAGTCGGCATCGCTTTTCTGGAGACATCGCACGCATGATTCGATTCGAAGCGGTCAGCAAATCGTTTGCCGGCGACGCCGCCGTCGACCGACTCGACCTCACCATTGAAGCCGGCGAATTCACCGTGCTGATAGGGCGGTCCGGATCGGGCAAGACCACCACGCTGAAGATGATCAACCGCCTGATCGAGCACGATGGCGGTCGCATTCTGTTCGGCGGCAAGAACATCCGCGAATTCCGGCCGGAAGCGCTGCGCCGGCGCATGGGCTATGCGATCCAGTCGCATGGGCTGTTTCCGCACTGGACGGTGGAACAGAACATCGGCACGGTCCCCAGCCTGCTCGGCTGGACAAAAGCACGCATCCGCGAACGCACGCACGAGTTGCTGGAACTCTTGCACCTGCCGGCGGACGCCTTTGCCGCGCGCTACCCGCACCAGCTGTCCGGCGGGCAGCAACAACGCGTCGGCGTAGCGCGGGCGCTGGCTGCCGACCCGGACGTACTGCTGATGGACGAACCGTTCGGCGCACTCGACCCGGTCACCCGTCTCGCGCTGCAAGCCGAACTGACGCGCATCCACCGCCTGTCCGGCAAGACCATCGTTATGGTCACGCACGATATCGACGAAGCCTTGCGTCTGGGCTCGCGCATCGTTCTGCTCGACCGCGGCCACCTGGTGCAGCAGGGCAGTCCGGCCAGCCTGCTTGCCGCTCCCGCCAACGACTTCGTACGCGATTTCATCGGGCGCAGCGATATCGGCATCAGATTGCTCGGACTCGGTGTGGTGCGCGACCGTGCGCGTCCTGGCGAAACGACGGGCGGCGACCCCTTGCCCGCGAGTGCCACCTTGCGCGAAGCCTTGTCGGCCTTCGTCACCCGTCAGGTTCGGACACTGCCGGTCGTGGACGCAAAGGGTGAGCCGGCAGGCGTACTGCACTTTGCCGATCTACTGGGGACGACAGGATGATGAAATCGCGTGAACGCACCGCCCTCCCCGGCGGTCCGGCACTGCCGATATGGGCGCTGCTGCTCGGGCTGGCCGCCGGCATGCCGGCACTCGAACCGCTGTTTGCCCGGGTCTTTCCCGAATTGCAAAGCCCGCTCTACCCGCTCGACAGCTTCCTGACTCTGCTGGCTGCGCATATCGAACTGGTGGCCTTGTCCAGTTCGCTTGCGTTGCTGCTCGGCGTCGCCGCCGGCATCGCGGCCACGCGGCGCGGCGGCAGCGAGTTCCGCCCTTTGCTCGAAAGGGTGGTGGCCATCGGCCAGACCATCCCGCCGGTTGCGGTGCTGGCGATCGTCGTGCCGCTGCTGGGCTTCGGCATGCCGGCCGCCGTGCTCGCCCTGGCGCTATACGGGCTCCTGCCAATAGTGCAGGGCACGCTGGCCGGGCTCGACGCGGTACCCGATGACATCCGCCAGGCTGCAGACGGGCTGGGCATGAGCGCCGCCCAGAGCCTATGGCGAATCGAGCTGCCGCTCGCCCTGCCGGCCATGCTGGGGGGAATCCGGACATCGATCATCATCAATATCGGCACCGCCGCTGTCGCCTCCGCCGCCGGCGCCAAGACACTGGGTTCGCCCATCATCGTCGGCCTCAATGGGTTCAACACCGCCTATATCGTACAAGGTGCATCACTGGTCGGTCTGCTCGCCATCGCGGTAGACAGCGGTTTCGAATACCTCGAATGCACACTGACCGGCTGGCGTCATGAGGGGAGCGCACCCGCGGTGGGGGCGCACGATGAGCTCGCGCAGACGCTGCCATGAGCCGCCACGCCACCCGAACCCTCGCGGCGATATGCGGAGTCTGCCCGGCCGACTGCGGCGTCGACATTCAACTCGACAACGGCAAAATCGCCCGCTTGTCGCCGCGCAAGGACCATCCCAAGGGCATTTGCTGCCCGCGCGGTTCACGCGCGGCGGAGATCGTCTACTCTCCCGACCGCGTGCTCTATCCGATGAAGCGCATCGGCGCGAGAGGCGCCGGCCGCTTCGAGCGCATCGGGTGGGACGAGGCGCTCGATCTGCTCGCGCAAGGCTTGCGCGACATTGCCTCCGCGCACGGTCCCGAGGCGGTCTGCATGTACACAGGGCGCGGCACATTCGAACAGTCCCTATGCGACCTGCTGACTCCGGCGGGCGTGCACCTGTCATCGGCCTGGAGCCTGCTATTCCCGTTCGGGTCGCCCAACACCACCGGCGTCGGGGCGATCTGCTATGTCGCCCATGGCATGATCGCACCCGTTTCCACTTATGGCGTTTACGCCGCCGACACCTTTGCCGATATCGAACAGGCAGACCTGGTCGTGATCTGGGGCGCCAATCCGAGCACGGACTCGCCCTCCTCGAATGTGGCCCGCATCAAGGCGGCGCGGCAGCGGGGTGCCGAGATCGTGGCGATAGACCACCGCCGCATCGACATCGTCAAGGCGACCGCTGGCCGCTGGCTCGGCATCCGGCCGGGAACGGACGGGGCACTGGCACTGGGCATGATCCGGGTGGTGATCGAAGAAGAACGCTACGACCATGACTTCGTCGCCGGCTGGACGCTCGGTTTCGACGCCCTGCGCACCTATGTACAGCCATTCACGCCGCAGCGGGTTGAGGCGATCACGGGCGTCTCCGCCGACGAAGTCGTGCGCACCGCGCGTGCCATCGCCGGCGCGCGCGGTGCGGCTCTGGTCAGTTATACCGGACTGGAATACACCAATAGCGGCACGCAGAATATCCGCGCGATACTGACGCTGTGGGCGATCACAGGCAATCTCGACGTCCCCGGCGGCAATGTCGTCAGGATGCCCAGCACCGTTGCCATCAATCGTTCCACGCGGCTGGAAGCGCCAACCGGCGTCGACCCCATAGGCAAAAGCCGGTATCCGCTCTATCACCATTTCCGCAAGGAAGCGCATGCGATGGAACTGCCGCGCGCCATTCTGCACGGCGACCCCTACCCGGTCAGGGGCATGCTGATTACCGGCTCATCCATCATCACTTCTTACCCGAATCCGGAACAATGGCGCCGCAGCTTCGCCGCTCTGGACTTTCTGGCGGTCATCGATCGCTTCCGCACCGCCGACTCTCAGTATGCGGACCTGATTCTGCCCTCGACCACCCTGTTCGAGAACGAGTCCTACTCACTCTACCCCGACTCGCTGCACTGGCGCGCCCGCGTGATCGAACCGCAGGGCGAGGCGCGCTCCGACTGGGATATCGCCCGCGCCATCGCTGAACGGCTCGGCTACGGCGCGCTGTTGCCGGCCAATAGCGATGAAATGCTCGAACGCGCACTGGCGGGCAGTGGCGTCACCACCGCCGACCTGCGTGGGGCAGGCAGCGGCATACATCGCCCGGCGCCGCCGCTGCGCTATCGAAAATGGGAGTCGGGTCTGCTGCGTCCCGATGGCCAAGCGGGCTTCGACACGCCCTCCGGCAAGTTCGAAATCGCCTCCAGCCTGCTGGTGCAGCACGGCTATCCGGCGCTGCCGGAGTACGTCGAACCGGCCGAAAGCCCGATTTCCACCCCGGAACTGGCCCGCATCTACCCGCTTGTCTTCAACTCGGGCGCACGCATCCATTCCGATTTCCGTTCGCAACACCATAACATCGGCTCCCTGCTCAAGCTGCAGCCCCACCCGCTGGTCAGCCTGCACCCCGAGGACGCCGCCGCTCGCGGCATCGCCAACGGCGACGTCGTGGAAATCGTTTCGCCTCGCGGCAAAGTCCGCTACGTGGCCACGATCACCCCCGACATCGTCCGGGGCGTGATTGAAGCCAATGCAGGAGGCGGCAGCCCCGACGCGGTTCCGGCGTGGCAGCAAAATATCAACGAACTGACGGATGCCGACAACCGCGATCCGATCTCGGGCTTTCCTGTGTACAAGGCGCTGCTGTGCGACGTGGTCAAGGCCAACCGGGCGACAGCGGACCCTCCGCTCGCATGACTATGGATAGATTCCTTTCTTCGTTGTCTGCGACGAAGAATGTCGGCATCTTGATCTGACCCCTATTCAACGAGGCTTTTAACCCATGGCGAAAATTGAAAACCTGTCTTGCTCCGAATGCGGGCAGCTGCACTGCGGCCGGCGCGACAAAAAGTTCCCGGACCATTGCCTGACCGAAACCACCAGCGAGCAACAAATCGCGGACAGCACGGCTCATTACCGCGGCGACTCGGTCGACGCGCGCGCATCGCGCGCGGCAGCCGAAGTCGAGGGGCTGTATTACTGCAAAATATCGAGAGTGGAAGAAATCGTCGCCTTCGCCAAGCGGATCGATGCCACACGCATCGGCATAGCCTCTTGCCTGGGGCTGATCGAGGAGACCAAGATTTTTGTCAAAGTCCTGCGCGCCGCCGGTTTCGAACCCTACACCGTATTATGCAAAGTCGGATCGGTCGACAAAACCGAGGTCGGCATTCCCGACTCGCTCAAAATCCGTTGCGGCAGTTTCGAGGCCTGCTGCAATCCGGTCTTGCAAGCACAGCTGCTGAATGAGGAGAAAACCCACCTCAACGTGATAATGGGCTTGTGCGTCGGGCATGACTCGCTGTTCACCAAATATTCGGAGGCTCTGGTCACCAAGGACAGAGTCAACGGTCATAACCCGGTCGCCGCCTTGTATACCGCCAAGAGCTATAGCCGCCGCATTCTCGACCCCGAGCATCTGAAGGCCCTCTGACAACGCAGGGCCTTGCATCGCGCTTCGCGCCGACCCGGCAAGCGGCTCAACGCGCGGTCAGGGAAGCCAGTGCCTGCTCCAGATCCCCGATGAGAGAATCGACGGCTTCGAGGCCGATATGCAAGCGGATGACTGCAGAACGACCGCTCCAGTCGGTCACGCTCCGGGCGTGCCGCATATCGGCCAGCGTGACCAGACTCTCGAAACCTCCCCACGATGCGCCGATGCCAAACAAGCGCAAGGCGTCGATCACGGCAATGGCGCTGGCCTCGCGCTGATCGCGCAAGGCAAACGACAACAAGCCGTTGCTCCCGTAAAAATCACGCTGCCACAGAGCATGACCGGGATCGTCAGGCAAGGCGGGGTGATAGACGCGGCCGACGGCAGGGTGCGACGCGAGCCAGCCGGCAACGGCGATGGCGCCCGCCGCATGCACAGGCAGGCGCGCCGCCAGCGTGCGGGCACCGCGCAGAACCAGCCAGGCGTCGTCCGGGCTGACCGTCATTCCGTGTGCGTCGCCGGAAGCATTGAGTCGTGGCCAAACCGCTTCGCTCGTGGTGACCGCCCCCATCACGACATCAGAATGCCCGCACAAATATTTGGTCGGAGCCGAGACGACGATATCCGCCCCCAGCTCCAGCGGCCGGTACAGCACGCCAGCCCCCCATGTATTGTCTACCGCCAGCAAAGCGCCGTGGGCATGGGCAAGCCGGGCCAGCGCCGGCAGGTCGAGCACTTCGTACACGAGAGAGCCAGGCGATTCGGCATAGACCAGACGAGTGTTCGGACGCAGGCCGTCCGGCATTCCCTCGCCGTCGGCGGCAAAGAAGCTGTAATCGATACGATAACGATCAAAAAACTCACGCGCAAAGTGACGGACGGGCTCGTATACCGAATCCGCGATCAACACATGATCGCCGGGCTGGAGAAAGGCAATCAGAGTCTGAGCGATAGCCGCCAGGCCGGTCGGAAACAGGCGCGTGCGATAGCCGCCCTCCAGATCGGTGATCATATCCTCCAGCGCAAACGCATTAGGGTTACCGCGTGCACCATAGGTCAGAATGCGCTCGTTGCCGCGGCGCGCACGCGCGTCGCGCAATGCAGCGACGCTGTCGAACAGGATGGTGCTCGCGCGGACCAAAGGTGGATTAACCGGCCGGCCGGGGCCAATGGCCATATCGCGACCATTCAGGATCAAGCGGGTGGCAAGGTGAGGCGCTTCGGACATGAAGTTGGATTCCAGAGTAAAAGTTCTTGATTCAGGCGAGATCGCCAGGACGAAACACCGCGCGGTCCCGCTCGTCGAGCTGGGCGAGCAGCCCGACCTCCCAGTCCAGATACTGGCGCGCAGCCTGCTTGTTGCCATCGTGTCTGTCGTGGGTAAAGAACAGGAAATCGATACGCTCGCTATCGGGCGGGACCTGCGGGCTGGACTCCAGCGGCAGCCCGGACTCAAGCCATGCCGCGAAGCCCCCATCGAGCCGGTAAACCTGGCGTCCGGCCAGCTCGCCTGCCGCCAGGCAGGCCTGCTGAGCGGAGTCGGCGACCAGAACCACTGCCCCGCCGATGGAGGATAGTTCGGCCAGACGAGGACGAATCGACCATACGGCCCCCGGAATATGCGAACGCCGGTAGGCTGCGCTGCTGCGGATATCAACCACGTCCAGCGTCCCCTGCTCCCGGCCCTGGCGCAACGCGGCAACCGTCAGCGAGGGAACGGCCGGCAACGCGACTTGCGCAGTCGGCGGTGCGGACACGTCCGACGCCACTCCATCGACCAGCACATGAGCCTCGTAGCCGAGCTGGCGCAGCCAGCTCGCTGCCACCACGGCGCGTACATCGCCATTATCGAACAGCAACAAGCGCGCACCGCGCACGCCGACGAACTGATCGGTGGCCTGGATCAACTGCCCGCCCGGCGCATGCTGCGCGCCGGACAGTGTCGAAGCCGCAAATTCCTCAGGCGTGCGCACATCGAGCAAATATGTCGTTCTTACGGTCTCGTTCAGCCAGAGGCGGGCCGTTTTCGCGTCGATCCGGGAAACAGAAAAGCGGTGCGCAACCCGGTCGGCCGCCTCGATCGCCCAGTCGCGGGCCGCTTGCGACAGCACCTCCGGATAGCGCGCATCCGCACCGTGGTCGAGGTCGAAATCGGCCAGCATCCAACCCTGCGTCCCGTTCTCCAGCGCATACACGGGGTTCTTCAATCCCAGGTTGATCAAGGTCTGCGCACCGATGATGCTGCGTGTCCGTCCCGCGCAATTGATGACAACCGGAGTCATGTCATCCGTCACCAGGTCGCGGATCCGATAGGCGAGTTCGCCGTTCGGGCAGCAGCGCGCGCCGGGGATGCTCATTCTGGCGAATTCGTCGAGCGGGCGCCCATCGAGCAGCAGCGGGGGTCTGCTGCCTGCCAGCCATCCGGCCAGGGTGGCGGCGTCCACGCTCGGCGTTTCGCAGGCATGTTCGGCCAGCTCGCCGAACGCTTTGGATGGCACATTGACACCGGCAAACAAGGGATGGCCGGCAGCGCTCCAGGCAGCCACTCCCCCATCGAGCACGCTGACGCGTTCGTAGCCGAGTTGCTCCAGCCGGCGCGCCGCCCGCAAGGCCAGCTCGCCTTCCCGGCCATACAGCACCACCCGCACATCCCGTCGCGGTGCCAGCCGCGTCACGTCGAGCTCCATCCGGCTGTACGGCAGCGCGACGGCAAAAAACAGATGCGACTCGCCGAATTCCCCCTGCTCCCGAATATCGAACAGGGCAATCTCCTTGCCGTCATGCAAGGCCGTCTGCAAATCGGCAGGCGTGATCAGTCCGGGCATGATTCCCTCCCCTCAGCGGCGCGTAGCCACGCCGATGGCCATCGGCGCGCAACGCCCATGTTCCAGATCGAATGCCAGGCGCCCGGTCAGGGTTTCCAGCGAGCGTCCGTAGAGGTGCAAATGCCGGATAGGCGTCTCGCCCCGGATTTCAACCGCGTGAATATCGTCCGGCAGCAGCGCCACGCCCTGACCGGGCCCCACTTCCAGTGTCCGGGCATGCTCGAGGACCGCCACCCCCGACTGGCTGCCATCGTCGATGCGGCGATAGAGATGATTGAACTCGACCCCCTCGACCGCCGCGATGGCAGCCCAGGTGGTGTGATTGTGTGGCGTAATCGTCTTGCCCGGCAGCATCACATTCAAGTACAGGGCAAAACTCTGATCCGGCTGCTCGCTGATCAGATAGCGCGCCTGCCTTTCCTCCGCAAGCGGTGCGGGGAATTCACGGTCTGCCCACCACGCTTCTGTGCGTGCCAGTTCAAGCAGTCGAGTGAGAATATGTTCGACGCGTTCGCGCGTCGGTGACGCCGCCCCTGCAATCTCGCGGATATCGGCCAAAGCCGCTGTCACCGCTTGCTGACGCTCGCTGGCATAGCTCATGGGTTCTCCTGTCGGTTTTTATAATGAATGAAAGCCACCACCGCTTCACAGCCAGTCGGCCAGGGATTTTTCTTCCGGCCCGAGGCGACGGCCGTAGGCATAGGCACGCTCGACTGCCGGACGCGAACGAATTCGCCGCAGCCAATCGTCAAGATGCGGATACTCGCCCACGATCTGTCCCTGCCGGCGCGGCTGAATCCACGGAAAGATGGCGATATCGGCAATCGAATAGTCGTCGGCCAGGTAATCCCGGCCCGCGAGCCGGGTATCCAGCAGCCGGTACAGACGGCTGACATCGATGCCGGCCTGCCGCGCCGGTTCTGTCGGCACCGCGCCGGAGCCCTGCTCATGCAGGCGCTGGTACTGGCCTAGAACCGGAACCAGATGCGCCGCGTGCCAGAACAGCCACTCCAGCGCCGCGTAGCGCCCTGCCACAGGCTGCGGCAAGAATGCCCGCTGCTTCTCGGCCAGATAGAGCAGGATGGCCGACGATTCGAACACTGGAAGAGGGCCTCCTCCCCCTGAGGGCTCATGATCAACCAGCAACGGGATTTTCTGGTGCGCATTGAGCTGACGAAATGCCTCGGTCTTATGCTCGTTCAAGCGGATATTGAGTGGAAATGGCCGATATGGCAGGGCCAATTCTTCCAGCAGGATGGGGATCTTGATACCGTTGGCGGTTGGCCAGAAATAGAGATCGATCATGAACAGATTTGCCCGCGCCATGCCACCGTTTTCAGTGGCTCACTGCATTGATGAAAGCATGCGTTCTCGCATTCCGCGGGGCATGGAAAAGAGCCGCAGGCGCACCGTGTTCCACGATTTCGCCGCCTTCGGTAAAGACGACCTCATGGCTCACCTCTTCGGCAAAACGCATCTCATGCGTAACCAGAATGCACGTCAGACCGTCGTGCACCAGGTCGCGGATCACCGCCAGAACTTCGCCGACGGTCTCGGGATCGAGTGCGGAAGTCACCTCGTCGAACAGCACCAGCTCCGGATGCATCGCCAGAGCGCGGGCGATCGCCACCCTCTGCTGCTGCCCGCCCGACAACTCGCCGGGATAGGCCCCGGCCTTGTCGGCAAGCCGCACGCGCGCCAGAAGCTCGCCCGCCTCGCGTTCTGCAGTAGCCCGATCAACGCCCAGGATGCGCACAGGGGCGATCACGATGTTTTCCAGCACGCTGAGGTGGGGAAACAGGTTGTACTGCTGAAATACAAAACCGATGCGCTTGCGCAAGGCAATGCGAGCGCTTTCGCTGCGCAAGGCATGCACGGCCGTATCGCCGACCAGGATCTGGCCACGATCGGGGGCCAGAAGCCCGTTGATGCAACGCAGGATCGTCGATTTTCCCGAGCCCGAAGGGCCGATGATGGACACCGCTTCGCCACGCTTCACCGTCAGGTCGACACCTTTGAGAACGTTGTTGCGACCAAACGAAAGATGGACATCCTTGAGCCGGACCAGCGGCTCTGGCGATGATGGTGAAAGTGGCATGAAATCTCCCGTCCGAACCGAGGTCAGTGAATGGCGAATTTATGTTCCAGCCGTCGCGTAAGCAAAGCGATCGGATAGCAGTAAAAGAAAAACAACGTCAAGACCGCCAGGTAAACCAGAATCGTAAAATCGGTCCGGTTAACCGTGTTGCTAGCGTTTTTGGCCGACTCGAGCAGATCGGTGACGCCGACCAGAGACGCCAGCGTTGTACTCATGGTGATCATGGCGTACAGATTCATCCACGGCGGCAGCACGCGTCTGAAGCATTGCGGCAAGATGATCCAGCGCAGGGTCTGCGCACGGCTGAATGCCAGCGAAGCCGACGCTTCCCACTGCGCCGACGGGATGGAACCGATGGCGCCGCGGACAATCTCGGCCACTTGCGCCGCCGCAGGCAGAGCCAGCCCGACAGTCGCCTTGATCCAGTCGGGAAACGGCAGATAAACCGAGCCGATGTGGATCTCGAAAGGAAACACATAGGTGGTGAAGAAAATCAGAACCAGCAAAGGTGCATTGCGAAACAGCGCCACAAAGGCGCGCGCGGGCGCCGCGACCCAGACAGACCCGGATAGCTCCAGCGCTCCGATCAGCACGCCAAGCACGGTCCCGCCCCCGATAGCCAGCAGGCTGATCAGTATGTTCATTTTGAGTCCCTGCGCCAGCAAGGGGGTCCACTGCCACAGAACGCTCAGCGTGTCGCCGAGGCAGGTCCCCGCCAGCCCCCACAGCAACAACAGACCGGCCAATAGCAATGCGTTCGGGGCAAAAGCCACAGCGACGGGCTGTGCTTGCGTTTCCGGCTGCGGCTTCGCCGCCAGCGTCTGTTCAATGGCCATAGCCCGGCATCCTCAAACGATGTTCCAGTCGACGTCCCAGGCGGGCGACCAGCAGGGTAAGCAGGCCGTACACCAGGAATATAAACAGCATCAGCTCCAGCACATTATCGTGCTGGGTCCAGATCATCAGCGAGGTATAGGTCACCTCGCCGACCGCGATGGCCGACCCCAGCGCCGTTGTTTTCACGAGATTGATCAGGTTATTGATCAGCGAAGGCAAGGCAAAGCGGATTGCCAGCGGCAACTCGACATGCCATAGCAGTTGACGGCGGCTGAAACCCAGGGACGCTGCCGATTCGCGCATGCCTGCCGGCACCGATTCGATGCCGGCACGCAGGGCCTCCGCATGGAACGCCCCGTAGTGAATGGAGAGCACGATGATCACCCATGCAAACGCGGTCAACGGATTATGCTGCGCTCCATCCAGCACGCGGTTGAGCAGCATGTTCACCACAAAGAAAGCGCAGTACAGCTGCACCAATACCGGGGTATTGCGGGTCAGTTCGATCAGTACCCGCACCGGATGCTGCAGCCAGGGCCGGTTTGACGTCAGCAGGACGGCCATCCCCACCCCGGCAAGCAGGCTTGCGGCGAGTGCCAGCGCCACCAGTTCAAGCGTCACGCCAATGCCAGACAGCCAGGCCGTGCGCTCGAAGGGATTGAGAACAAAGCCATAGTTCAGACCGAGGTGTTTCGCCCCGGACACCAGCGACGGCAGCCAATCAGTCATGCCGGCCTCCTTGTGCACGCAGTGCGGCGACGGCCGCCGCGATCCGCGATGGCGCCTGTGCGACGGCGGCCGTCTCCACCGCGATCGACAGCCGGAAATGCCCGGGGGCACCGAAGGCACTGCCGGGAACGGCCGCGACCCCGACCCGGGTGAGCAAATAGTCGACAAAGTCGCTGTCGGTGGCGATCACCGTGCCGTCGTCGGCAATGGCCCCCAGCCAGTGACGGCACGAAGCGAAAACGAACAGACCGCCATCGGGCGCCTGCAGATGAATCCCGTCGATGGCGGACAAACCCGCCACCAGGATGTCGCGACGCTCGCGATAGATGGCGGCGCGTTCGGCCACCAGCGACTGGTCGCCGTTCAGCGCTGCCAGCGCCGCCGCCTGCCCGATCGACGACGCCCCCGATGTTGTCTGCGACTGGATCACCCCCATGGCCCGGATCAACGGCAGCGGACCCGCGCCAAAGCCAATGCGCCAACCGGTCATGGCATAGGTCTTGGATACCGCATTGACCACCAGAACGCGATCGGCAAGATCGGGAGCCAGAGTCAGAAAATGCGGAGCCGGCTCGACGAACCGGATATGCTCGTAAACCTCGTCCAGCAGCAATAACAGGTGTGGATGGCGCCGCAGCACTCCGGCCAGCATCAGCAAGTCCTCTTGCCGGTAGTCGGCGCCGCTTGGATTGGACGGCGTATTGATCACCAGCCAGCGGGCATGCTCGCCGATCGCAGCCTCGAGCGCCTCGCGGCCCAAGCGGAATCCGTCCTCGGCGCGGGTGGGAACAATAACCGCCCGGCCACCGTTAAGACGCACCATCTCGGGAAATGAAGGGTAGTAGGGAGACGGTACAATGACTTCGCTATCGCCTTCCAGCGTGGCGGCGAACGCGTTGTTGATGACCTGTTTGGCTCCATTGGCGACCGCGATCCGTTCGGGGGGCACGCTGAAGCCGTTCTCGCGTTCGAACTTGGCGCTGATCGCCGCCCGCAGTTGCGCCGTCCCAAGTGCGGGGGTATAGCGTGTCTCCCCGCGCGCCATGGCCGCCGCCGCGGCAGCTTTGACGGCGGCGGGAGTTTCGAAGTCGGGCTCGCCTATCGTCAGATCGAGAATATCGGCACCTGCGCCTTTCAGCGCCTTTGCGCGTTGGCTGGCGGCGGCATTGGGAGACAACTCGGATTGCAGTACACGCTGCGACAGATAAAATGCAGTCATGAGTTCACCTCGAAATCCAGGAGCGGCTGCAAAGGCCTCCTTTCGGTGCCCGTGGCCAGGACTTTGCCGGGATTGAGTAAATTCAGCGGGTCGAGCGCGGCCTTGATCCTTTGCATCAACTGCAGCTCGAGACAAGTCTTGTAGTACGGCAGCACATCGCGCTTGACCTGGCCTATCCCGTGTTCGGCACTGATCGAGCCGTCATGCGACTGCACGCAGTCGTAAACCACGCGGTGTATGCCCTCTTCTTGCGCCAGAAACCCGGCATGACCGCATCCTGCCGGCGCAGACACGTTGTAGTGTAAATTACCGTCGCCGAGGTGGCCAAAGGCTATCACGCGCACACCAGGATAATGGCGCTCCAGGGCACTGGCGCAATCCGCGACAAAAGGGGCGAGACGAGAGATAGGCAAAGAAATGTCATGCTTGATGTTGCGTCCCTCCCGCGCCTGAGCCTCGCTGATGCCGTGCTCACGCAACTGCCACATGGCCAGCCGCTGCGACTCGTTCTGCGCGATCAGGGCATCGACGAGCCGCCCCTGCTCCAGTGCAAGTCCAAGCACCTGCTCGAAACGTTCTCCGCCGCCGCCCTCGCCGCCCTCTGATAATTCGAGCAAGGCATACCAGGCGTCGTCTTCGACGTGAGGCAGAAAAGGCGGGCGCAGCCCGGCATCGGCGGCAACAAGCTGCAACGCACGGCCTGACATGACTTCGAAAGCGGTCAAGGCCGCCCCCCAGCCTTGCCGGGCGACGGAGAGGAAGGCCACGGCCTGTTCCAGATCGACAAACGTGAGCAAACCGGTGTGGTAGCCCACAGGCAGGGGGTAGAGCTTCAGGGTAGCGGCGGTGATGATGCCCAGCGTTCCCTCGCTGCCGATATACAAATCACGCAGATCGTAGCCGGTGTTGTCCTTGCGCAAACCGCGCAGGCCATGCCAGATGTCGCCTTCCGCCGTCACCACTTCCAGCCCCAGCGTCAGATCGCGCGTATTACCATAGCGCAGCACCTGGGTTCCACCCGCATTGGTACCGAGGTTTCCGCCAAGTGTGCAGCTTCCCTCCGCGCCAAGGCTGAGCGGAAACAGTCTCCCGCAAGCGCGCGCCGCATCCTGAACCTGCTGCAACACGCAGCCTGCCTCGACGGTAATGGTATCGTTATCGGTATCGACATTCCTGACCGCGTTCAAGCGCCCCAGTTGCAGCACGATGGCACGACCACTGTCATCGGGCGTTGCCGCCCCCATCAAGCCGGTGTTTCCCCCTTGAACGACGATGGGTGTGCGTGTCTTCACACACTCGCGCACCACTGCCGCCACTTCGGCGACAGAGCCGGGAGTGACGAGTGCCAGCGCCCGTCCCCGGTATACGCCTCTGATATCGCCAAGGGCGGCATGCCCGTCTATCCCGGTCGCAACATGATTGTTGCCGACTATCGCCCGCAGAGCCCCGATCAAGGCCATTCGCATGCTCCTTATCTGGCCGTCGTCGCGAATTTGTCGTGCAAGGCATAGATCACGGGCGGGACGGTCAGATGCTCTTTGCGCGCAGTCTGGATCAGCCATCCCGAGCCATGCCACTGCTTGACGATACGGTCGAGTGCAGAGACCGTGTCCTTCTCGCCCCGGCGCACCCAAATGACGCCCGGAGAAGGAATCAGATCGCTGGCAATCGGGGATTCGTAGTCCTTCCAGTCGGCTTCGGTTTCGAGGAGGCGGTGTATTCCACTGCTGATGTGCACCGAGGCTACGCACGCCCCTCCCTTCAGTGCGAGCAGGGCTTCCGGCATGCTCGGCAGAGCCTTCAGCTGGGCACCATATTTTTCCAGCAAGGGCTTGGCGAAATTGCTCCCCTGCGACAGGCAGACCGGTTTCCCGCGCAAGTCTTCCCAGCGCTTGATGCCACTCCCCTTGCGGACCATGGCCGCCCCACCGCTTTCGTCATACTGAGTCGGGACGAAGCTCAGGATCTCGGCCCGGTCCTGCGTCCATTGCATATTGGCAAGCAACAGATCGACTTTGCCGGTCTGCAAGAACTGGACCCGATTGGCCGGCGTCACCACGACCAGATCCAGCTTGACGCCCAGGTGCTGGGCCACGCTTCTGGCCAGGTCGACGTTGAACCCTTGCGGCTGACCGCTATGTCCATCCACGTCGCCATACGGAGCCCCGCCCAGCACCACTCCGACGCTCACGCTTCCGCGCGAGCGGATTTTATCCAGCGTTGCATCCGCATGCGCTGCGACCATCGCCAGCGCCAACACCGCCCCCGCTACGGCTTCGTTTACTGTCGCCATCGCCCTGCCTCTCTTCGTCATGCTTGTTCAGTGAATAGCCACCGGGTAACGCGCTTGCCATTTCAGCAATTCCGGCGTTACGGGAATACGGAATTTGCGTGTTTCCTGGAGCAACCAACCGCTGCGGTACCAATCCTGGGCAATCTGGTCCAGCGCTTTTTCAGTGTCATGTTCGCCTTTGCGCACCCAGATCACGGACGGCAACGGGATCAAGTCCTTGGAGACAGGCATCTCGTACTCTTTCCACTCCGGATTCTCCGAAACCAATAGATGCAGGGGAGCGCTGTCATGCACCGAGGCGGCACAACTCCCGCTCTTGAGGGCCAGCAAGGATTCGGGCATGCCGGTCAGCCCGCGCACGTTCGCGCCATATTGCTCGAGCAGGGGTTTAGCGTAGTTACTACCCTGCGACACGCAGATCACCTTGCCCTTGACGTCTTCCCACCGCTTTATCCCGCTGCCCTTGCGCGCGATCAGCCCGCCCCCCGCCTCGCCATAGGCGGTTGGCACATAACCTAGGATCGCGCTGCGCTCCGCGTTGAGCTGCATATTGGCGAGCAACAGATCCACCTTGCCCTGCTGCAAGAATTGCACTCGATTCGGTGGTGTCACGGTCACCAGTTCGAGCCTGGCTCCGAGCCGCTGAGCGATGCTGCGGGCCAGATCGATGTTGAAACCGCCAGCTTGCCCGCTCTTGGGGTCGATGAAACCGAAAGGAGGAGAATCTACGATCACGCCGGCCGCGACGACCCCGCGCGACCTGATTTTGTCGAGGGTGGCATCGGCCTGCGCCACACTGCTCGCGAGGATGGCGAGCATGAAAAGGTAGATATGGTTTTGCGTTTTCATTTTTCAACCACGATTACAGAAAAGGTCCCGACCATCCGCAGCAGAAAACCGGCGGACACAATCAGGCTCACTCTACCTGCCCGCACTAAGATCAATAAGGAATGAAAAAATAAATACACATAAATAATTCATATATGCAGCACAGCCCGGCCTGCGGCACCGCATGGCCGTCCGTGGTCATGTCGTTATAATTTTTTCTTCGTTCCGAGCTGACGGACGGAACCGATAAGCTCGACTATCGAGGACGACGCCCTCCCCCGTCTTTCTGGCGGCTGCCAGGCATTGCCGGCGCGGAGGCTCGGCTTGCGACCCTCATATCCACGGGAGTCCGGCATGAACCAGACCCATATCAAGGACACCTCGCCGCTCGCGCCAGCCGCCCCGGTCTCTGTGCCGCACAGGCCGCACGTGCTGCGCGGACCGTTCAAGACCGTCCGTCGCGACATCCGCATGATCCTCGCCCGCGACCCGGCGGCCAGGGGGGCACTCGAAGTCATCCTGTGCTACTCCGGCCAGCACGCGGTATGGAGCTACCGCCTCACGCACTGGCTATGGCGCCGTGGCTGGCGGCTGAGCGCGCGCTTCTTGTCGCAACTCGCACGAGGACTGACAGGAATCGAAATCCACCCTGGAGCGCGCATAGGCGACGGCTTCTTCATCGATCACGGCATGGGTGTGGTCATCGGCGAAACGACGGAAATCGGCAACGATGTCACGATCTATCACGGGGTCACATTGGGTGGAACCAGCCTCGCCCACGGCAAGCGTCATCCGACGCTGGGCGACCGCGTCGTCGTCGGAGCCGGGGCCAAGCTGCTCGGTGCGATCGTTATCGGCGACGACAGCCGGGTCGGAGCCAACTCGGTCGTGGTCAAATCGGTGCCCCCCAACTCGGTCGTGGTCGGCATTCCCGGTCAGATCGTGATACGCGCACGGTCAGTCGCGCCAGGAAGCGCTCCCGACCTGCATGACACGGGCCTGCCCGACACGCTGGGCACGGCTCTGCGCATGCTGATCGCCAGGGTGGAGCAACTGGAACGTGCGAACGGCGACGCCGCTCCTCATCCGCCCTTGCAGGATGCCGACGGCAGCTGGCATGGCGAGGACTTCACGATCTAGCCGGGGCATCGTGCCGCGATCCCCGCCAGGGGCGTGCAGGCGTGATCGCCGCCGCATCGACGCCGATCGCGGTTTGATATTAAAAATAATTTCATATTTCTTTTTAATCTGACGGGGCCAGGTATTCCCGCCCCCTCCAACCATGGCGGCCACGCCCGGGATCAGACGATGAAAGTCAACGGTCATCCTTATCGCAGCATCGAGCGCGACGGGCTGCGCTTGCTGGTCATCGACCAGACACGGCTGCCGCACCGTTTCGAACGCATTGCGCTGGACAGCGTCGACGATGTCGCCGCCGCAATCCGCAACATGGTGGTCCGCGGCGCGCCGCTGATCGGCGTGACCGCCGCTTACGGCCTGGCGCTCGCGCTTGCGCGCGATCCCGGCGACGATGCCCTGCAACATGCCTGCGGGCTGTTGGCAGCCACCCGCCCTACTGCGATCAATCTGCGCTGGGCGCTACAGCAGGTCGTCGAGCATGTGACGGCGCTCCCGCCATCCGGGCGCGCCGCCGCGGCGCTGGAACGGGCGGATGCACTGGCCGAGGCGGACGTCGCCACCAATGCCGCGATCGGCGCGCATGGCGCCGGCCTGCTGCGAACGCGCTGGGAAGCGCTCGGACGTCCACCCCGCCTGAATGTGCTCACCCACTGCAATGCCGGCTGGCTGGGTTGCGTCGACTGGGGGACCGCCCTGGCGGCCCTGTACCGGGCGCACGATCAGGGAGTTCCGCTGCATGTCTGGATAGACGAGACCCGCCCGCGCAATCAGGGCGCAAGTCTCACCACCTGGGAATTGGCCAGTCACGGCATAGATGCCACGCTGATTACGGACAACGCCGGCGGCTACCTGATGCGCGCGCGCAAAGTCGACGCCTGCATCGTCGGCGCCGATCGCGTCAGTGCGCTGGGCGATGTCTGCAACAAAGTGGGAACCTACCTGAAAGCGCTTGCCGCTGCCGACAACGGCATACCCTTCTATGTCGCCATGCCGCTCAGCACCCTCGACTGGCAGACGCGCGATGGTCAGAGCGAAATTCCGGTCGAGGATCGCGGCAGCGAGGAAGTCACGCATATCAGCGGGTTGAGCGATCGGGGAACGCTCGAGCGGGTACGGCTGGCGCCGGAGGGCACCCGCGCGCTGAATCCCGCCTTCGACATCACTCCGGCGCGGCTGATCAGCGCGCTGATTACCGAGCATGGCGTCTTTCCCGCCAGCGAAGCCGGTCTGGCGCCGCTGCGGCAGGCGGCTACACGCTGAGTTCGTCGAAGCTGCGGATCGCCGCAGCGTCCGTCTCCACGGACGCCGCGCCACGATCCACCCGCAGTGCACGCCAACCGGCCGCGGCCGCCGCCGCTACCTCGCCCGCATGGTCGGACAAGAACAGCAGGCTCCCGGGCGCCAATCCGGTCCGCTCGGCGATCGCGGCATAAGAAGCGGGGTCGAGCTTGCCACCGACGCCGGTGTCGAAATAGCCGTCGAACATGGCGCTCAGATCGCCGTGCGTGCTATGCGCGAAAAACAGGCGCTGTGCATGGACCGACCCCGAGGAGTAGACATAGAGGCGCAGTCCGCGCGAGCGCCATTCGCGCAAGAGCGGCGCCACATCGGGATAGAGCGGCGCGAGCAACTGGCCCGAACGGTAGCCGGCTTCCCAGATCAACCCCTGCAGCGATTTGAGCGGGGCAAGCTTGCGATCGTCCGCCATCCACTGCAGCAGTTGGTCTCGGGTCTGATCCCGCGTCAGCGGCCTCCCCGCCCGCTGACGGGTCTCGGCCAGGATTCCCTCCAGTTGCGTTTCGCCGGCATGATCATCGAGATAGGCGGCCAGATGACGGCGTGCATACGGAAACAGGATCTCGCGTACAAACTCGACGCCGCAGACAGTGCCCTCGACATCCAGCACGATCCCTGCCAGCCCCTCCGTTGCCTCAAGCCCCGGCATACGGTTCGCCATAGCGCGGAAAGCGGGCGGACAGACCGTCGCCGGTAAAATGGCCGACCCAGCCGGCGGGGTCGGTGAACAGCCTAATCGCGGTAAACCGCGGCCGCGGCCCCATATCGAACCAGTGCCGGGCATTGGCAGGCACGCGCAGCAGATCGCCGCGCTCGCACAGCAACTGATAGACCGAATCGCCGATATGCAGATAAAACGCGCCGCCGCCTTCGACGAAGAAGCGCACTTCATCTTCGCTATGGGTGTGTTCTTCTATGAATTTGCCGCGCAGCGCTTCGCGCTCGGGGTGGTCGGGGGTCAGCCGGACCACGTCGGCGGTGGTATAGCCGCCCTGCTCGCGCAGCCGTGCGATCTCGGCGGCATAGGCCGCCAGAATGGCGTCGGCACTGGCCGCGGCCGGCAGGGGGCTGCGCGAGGTCGACCAACGCTCGAAGCCGACGCCCAGCGCAGCCAGGCGTTCGATGATGACAGCTCCATCGGTGCTGCTTTCCAATGCCTGCTGCGGGGCATCGTCACGGTAACGAATGAGTGTAGTCATGCGACATAATCTCCACTTACTGAATTCAGGGTCTGGTGATCGAACTGCCACTGCAGGGTCAGCAAGGCATCGAACGCCTCGAGATGGCGCCGCGCCTCGGCCACATCCCGGCCCCAGGCATACAGCCCGTGGCCGGCCAGCAGATAGCCGGGCGCGAGGCGGGTCGCATGCGCGCTCGCGAGTTCGGTCTCTATCTGCCGGGCTAGGGCGGCGGTATCCTGCGCATTGGCGAACACCGGAACGCGCAGGGTCACATCGTGACTGCCGATGCCGCTGAAAGCCTTCAGCAACTCCCATCCGTGCAGCAACAGATGCCCGCGCGCCACGCTCAGGCGCGAGACCAGCGCCGCACTGCCGGCATGCACATGCAGGATCGCACCGATCGCCGCATCGGCACGGTAACGTGCCAGGTGCAAAGGGGCTTCGGCCGACACACCGGCGGGCAGGGCGTCGTCAAGTGCGAGCTGCGCCATATCCTGAACGCGCAACGCACTCTTGTCGCAGCCCGAGCGCGTGATCGCGATGCGCTCGCCGATACGGACTGAAAAATTGCCCGATGTCGCAGGAATCCATCCGCGCCGCGCCGCGTCGCCCGCGGCAGCGATCAGCTGCTCCACCTCGGGCCCGCTATCGCTCTGAACCGTCATGCCACCTCCGCTTCGTACTCGGACACCGCCCGCGCCGCGGCAAGAACGGCCTCGATCGAGCCGAAGCGCTCCTTTTCCAGCAGAAGGCGCCGCGCGAGTTGCAGAGCGCGCCGCTCCAGCCGTGCACGCACATCCGGATCGGGGATGGCCTCGAATTCGCGGTTATGCGCAAAGCCCAGGATGCGGCGGATGATTTCCGCGCCGGCGAAGCCCAGCGTATCGTCCAGCAAGGCGGCGACGGCGCGCTGCCGTTCGTCTTGCAAGGCCCGCTGTCCGTCCGCCTCTTCGAACAGCGTCACCGGATACGCGTCCCCCTCCGTCTGCTCTCGCCACAACTGCTGGTAGCGCAGCACGAAATGACGCCAGAACAAATCGATTTGCGCCAATATCCATTCCCCGTAATCCGTGCGTTCGCCAGCGCGGGTCTCGTGTCCGGGCTGGGAAAAATAGGCGGTCAGCAGATTGGCGACGAAGTTGCCGAGATCGAAGCCAAGCGGCCCGTAACGGGCGAACTCGGGATCGATGACCCGGGTATCGCTCGCAGAGACCATGACCGAGCCGGTATGCAGATCACCGTGCAGCAAGGCATCATGCCGGGTCAGAAACGCCTGTCCGAGTCGCGCCACCGCCAGCTTGAGCCGTGCGTCGTGCCGGATGGAGGCCGCCGCATCGTCCAGTTGCGGACTGGACCAGCGATTGCGGGCCTGCTCGCGATAGGGGTCGGCGAACACCAGCTCGGTGGTGACACGAGTCAGCGCCTGATTGGCAGCAAACACGGCCGCGCGGTCGAATACCTTTTCGAACGGTTGCGCCAGCACCGAACTCAGCACACCGTTCTTCGCGACATATTCCGCCACCGCACGCGCGGCATCGGGGTAGCGCACCCCGGCGATCAA
Source organism: Paludibacterium yongneupense DSM 18731 (assembly GCF_000422925.1). Taxonomy (GTDB): domain Bacteria; phylum Pseudomonadota; class Gammaproteobacteria; order Burkholderiales; family Chromobacteriaceae; genus Paludibacterium; species Paludibacterium yongneupense. The sequence goes on along the minus strand of NZ_KE383957.1, from coordinate 182,522 downwards.
TGCGCCGCGCAGCACCCGATGCGGCTCAAGCAGCTCCTCGACCAGCACGAACAAGGTCGCATCGTAGTGCAGCAGCGCCGGCGCGAGACGGCCGACATGGGCGGCCGTCTCGGACAGATGGCACGCTTCGAAAAACGTCCTCTCCAGCGGCATCGGCCAGCTCTCGCCGACAACGCGGACATAGGGCAGCGATTGCTTCACGCAGACCCCGCCGGTCGCACCGCGAACCAGAAACACCAGGTTCAGATTGCCGTCGCCGACCTCCTCCACCGTCCAGTCTGCGCTCGGTCCGCCCAGGCGCTCTGCCAGTACGGCGACCCCGCTCAACCAGCGGCGCAGACTATCATCGTCCAGCGGACGATAGCCCGCAGGGATCTCGATGCCCATGTCTTTCCCCTCAATGCGTGACAGGAATCCACGCCGCACGCGCGGCGTCGCTGGTGCCGAAGGCCGGCAGTCTGGCCGATAGCTCCTCAACCGTCTTGATATCGAGGCGATCCAGATCGGCACGCGTAATCAGGGTCGGTTTGACCGCGATATGACGACCAGGATTGATACCGGCTATAGAGAGCGCCAGTGCGCGCACCGACACGGCCCCCACCACGGCGGGGTTGGTGGCGGCGGTAGCGACCCAGGGACTGCCCGCCTCCCGGATTTCGCGAATATCCGATGTCGAGATGTCGGCGCTATAAATCTTCAGCTTGCGCCCGATGCCCAATTCGCTGGCAGCGAGTTTGGTACCGCGGGCAAATTCGTCGTAGGGAGCGAATACCACGCTGATATCGGGATGGGCGCGCAAGGCGGCAAGCGCCTGCGCCGCCACCGAAGTGGCGATCGGATTGTCGACGGTGCCCCAGCGCGCTTTTTCGACGATGCCGGGCGTGGACTTCTTCACGCTCTGCCAGACCGCGTCGCGCCGGTCCAGCGGCGCAAAACCGGGCACATAGACATAAGCGGCCTTGAACGCGCGCCCGTTCTGCTTGATCGCCAGATTCAGCAACGACGATGCAAGATCCTTGTCGCTTTGCTCGATCTGGGGGATCTGCGCCTGATCGAGATCGACGTCGAAGGCCACGACTTTGATGCCGGCATTGACGGCCTTCTGCACCACATCTTTCAACGACTCGGGCAAACCGTGATTGACGATGATGCCTTTCACACCCAGATTGATCGCCTGTTCGATTTGATCGCGCTGCAGTGCCGCGTCCTGCTTGCCGGGAAAGACACGCAAGTCGATGCCGAGGGCGCGCGCCTGTCGTTGCGCACCGCCTTCATACGCCTGAAAAAAATCGCCGGCCGACAGATAGTTGATCAAGGCGATCTTGACCCCGCCCTTGTCGAACGGCGGCGGCGCGCCCTTGATCCCGGAGGCGGCCGCCGCCGACGCGAAGGCCGCGAACAGGCCGACGCCGACCGCAATGCGGCGCCAGGCAGGCGATAAAGCAGATGTAAGCATGAGAACTCCTCGATCCGGCTTTTCAGAGACGATGTGCGCGGCCCGGGCCGAAAGTCAGGCCCAGCGCGACGACGAGTACCAGTCCCTTGATCAGGTCCTGGCTATAAAACGAGACATTCAGCATGGTCAGGCCGTTGAGCAGCACTCCGACGAACACGGCGCCGACGACGGTTCCGACGACATTGGGCCGGCGCGCTTCAAGCACGGCAAATCCGATCAGCGCCGCCGCCACGCTGTCGAGCAGCAAACCGTTTCCGCCCGAGACGTCGCCGCGACCGACACGGGCGGCGATGATCACCCCCCCGAGTGCCGCCAGCAGCCCGGATGCGATATAGGCGATCAGGCGATAGCGCACGGTGGGCGCACCGGCCAGGCGGGCGGCGGCTTCATTGCCGCCGGTGGCGCACAGCACGCGCCCCCAGCGCGTACGCTCGGTAACAAACCAGGCGAGCCAGGCGAGCAAACCCACGATCAGTACCGGCAGCGGAACCCCCTGCCACTCGCTGCGGCCGATGGCGAGAAAAGCCGGGGCAAAGCTGCCGTTGGCCGAACTGCCGTCGGGAAGAATCAAGCCGGGCGTGATCGAACGGCCCGCACTGGGCAGCAGTTGCAGACCGCCGAGCAGAAACAGGGTGCCCAACGTCGCCAGCATGTCCGGTATCCGCAGACGGAACACCAGCAGCCCGTTGAAAGCGCCGACCAGCGCCCCCGCCAGCAGCGCCAGCGCCACGCTGGCGGCGGCTCCGAGCCCGAGCACCACCATCGCGTAGCTGCTGATCATCAACGAAAGCGCGGCCACCGCTCCGATGGACAGATCGAAGCCGCCGCCGATCAGGGCAATGGTTACCGCCAGCCCCAGCAGCGCGTCGACCGCCGTCGACTGCAAGATGCTCAGCAGATTGTTCAGCCGCAGAAACGCGGGCTCGGCCACGCCGAAGACCATCAGCATCAGCGCCAGCAGGAAGAAGAGCGCATAGCGGCGCAGTGCCTGCGCGGTCGCGCGCCAGCGCGGGATAGGGGAAAGGGTCAGACTGGTGTTCATACGAAGTCCTCGCTGGATTCCAGAGCGTGCAGGGCAGCCAGCACGCTTTCGCCTTCGCGCCGCACCCTCAGTTCGGTCAATCGATGTTCCCGCATCACAAACAGGCGATCGGCGACTTCCAGCGCCTCCTCGCGATCGCTGACCGCGACCAGGGTAGCCGTATCGCGACGGGAACGGATGGCGGCGATGAGGTCGGCGCGCGCGCCGACGTCCACCCCCTGAAACGGTTCATCCAGCAGCAGTACGCGGCAGGGCTGGCTCTGCCAGCGGGCAAGAACCACCTTCTGCTGATTGCCACCCGAGAGCTGATCGGGGGTCGCATCCGGCCCCTGGCAGCGGATGCCCAGCCTTTCGATCTCGGCGGCGGCAATGGCATCGATCCCGGAGCGGGAGTAGCTGCCACGAGGAAACAGGCGGCGCAGATGCGGCAGTGCGATCACATCCGCGATGCGCGCGCCTAGCGTGTCGGCGGGCAGAAAACTGCTGCGCCAGCGATCCTCTCCGGCCATGAACACGCCGCTGGCGATGGCAGCGGCCACAGACCGCGGTTGCCAGGCGCGGCCGTCGAGCGCAAACGAACCGCCGCGCAGCGGCTCGGCTCCGAACAGCGTGCGCAACAGCCGACTTTTGCCGGCGCCGAGCGGACCGGTGATCGCCACGACCTCTCCCGCGCACAGATCAAGAGAAATCGGTTGCGCTCCTGCGCGCAGCGTCAGTTGCCGGATCTCGAGTACCCGCCGCGCATCGGCATGCCGCTCTGACAGCGCCGGGGCTGCCGGCGCATGGCCTATCATCGCGCGCACCGCCGCATCCAGATCGAGCGGGGAGGCATAGTCCCCGACCACGCGGCCATTGCGCAGCACCACGGCCCGATCGGCGATACGCCGCAAATCGCCCAGCCGGTGCGAGATATAAAGCACCCCCACGCCGCGCGCCTTCAGCCGGGCAATGACCTCGAACAACTGTTCCGCTTCGCGCGCCGACACGCTGGCGGTCGGCTCGTCGAGAATGATCACGCGGGCGTCATCCGCCAGCGCCCGTGCCACCGCCAGCAGCTGCCGCTGCGCAGGCGAGAGATCGGCAAACAGGGCGTGCAGCGGCAAGTCGAGTCCGATCAGCGCCGCAACATCACGGGCAGCCGCCAACAGACGCCGCCGTCCGGGCACCAGCGGCAGCGCACCGCGGCACAGCCACCCGAGCAGAAGGTTTTCCGCAACGGTCATTTCCGGCACGCCGAGCAGCTCGGTCGCCTGATGCACGGTGACTATGCCGCGGGACAGAGCCGCGCGCGGCGAGGACGAGGGCGAAGGCCGGCCATCGAGCCGGACCCCGCCACTGTCGGGGGCTTGCACGCCGGCGATGATTTTCACCAAGGTGGACTTGCCCGCGCCGTTTGCTCCCATCAGGGCCACGACCTCGCCGGCATCGACGCGCAGACTGACATCGGCGAGTGCTTGCGTCGCGCCGAACCGCTTGCTGACGCGATCGATTTCCAGCACCGCTGCGCGGAAACGATCGTGCTTGATCGACGGGCTTGTGGGTAAAGGCACGACAGATGCTCCTGCTGGCTGATCCCTGCAAATTACGCCTGTATTGATATTAGACAAAGTTATTAATATTGATTTTATAATCACAAATTGATCTATAGCGGCGACTCTCCTCCCCCGTCAGCCTTCCGATGCGCACTCAAAAGCACAGCCCCCCGACCATCCGCCTTGTACGCGACACATCGCACCGCTCCCTCTCTCCCGAAGAAATCACTTCTCACATACCCCCATAGGGTATAAGATAACGCCAGATCGTTTTCTTCGCGGACCCCGTCATGGACAAGCACATCGACCTCAGCCTCCCCATCGGAGGCATGACCTGCGCCGCCTGCGCCAGCCGCATCGAGAAACAGCTGAACAAAAGGGCAGGCGTCAGTGCGAGCGTCAACTTTGCCAGTGAGAGCGCGCTGATCCATGTGGATCTGGAGCAGACATCGCTGACCGAACTGCTCGCTACCGTTCGCAAAACCGGCTTCACCGTGCCGGAGAGCACGATACGCCTGTCGCTGTCAGGCATGAGCTGCGCAGCTTGCGCGGCGCGCATCGAGAAAGTCCTGAACCGGCAGCCCGGCGCCACAGCTAGCGTGAACGTTGCGACGGAGGTAGCAGAGATCCGTTTTCCGGCCGGAATGCTAGACGCCGACACGCTGATCGCCGCCGTGGAGAAAGCAGGCTATGGCGCGCGGCTTCAGACCGATGCCATCGACCGGGGCGAGGAAAGAGCCGCCCAAATGCACAGCGACCGTACCCAGTTCGTGCTGTCGGCCTTGCTGACCCTGCCGCTGCTGGCCGAGATGGTCGCGATGATGAGTGGCGGGCATGGCGAATTCTTGCCGCGCGCTCTGCAATGGCTATTGGCTACGCCGGTGCAATTCTGGTTCGGCCGCCGCTTTTACAAGGGCGCCTGGCACAGCCTGCGCGGCGGAGCCGCCAATATGGACGTACTGGTGGCACTGGGCACCACGACGGCCTACGGCCTGAGCAGCGTGGTCACGATGTTCGGCTGGAGCGAACGCCACGTTTACTTCGAAGCCAGCGCCGCCATCATCACCCTGGTCATCCTCGGCAAGTGGCTGGAGTCGCGCGCGAAGGGCAAGACCTCAAGTGCGATCGCCGAGCTGCTCAAGCTGCAACCGCGCAGCGCGCGTGTCGAAGTGGAGGGCGAGCTGCGAGAAGTGCCGATCACCGAGCTGAAAACCGGCGACATCGTCATCGTTCCGCATGGCGAGGCGATTCCGGTCGATGGCGAGGTCATCGCCGGACGGGCGGCGGTCGATGAAAGCATGTTGACCGGGGAAAGCCTGCCAGTGGAAAAAGCCGAGGGCGATCGCGTCTACGCCGCGACCAACGTGCAGGACGGGACGCTCAAGTGTCGTGCGACCAGCGTCGGCGGCCAGACCCAGCTGGCGGAGATCGTCCGGCTGGTCTCGGCAGCGCAGGGTTCCAAAGCGCCTATCCAGCGTCTGGCAGACCGGATAGCCGGCGTTTTCGTTCCGGCCGTGGTCTCCATCGCCGTACTGACCTTCGCGTTGAGCGTCGCGCTGGGCACGGGCGTCGCCAGCAGTCTGATCAATGCGATCGCCGTGTTGGTCATCGCCTGCCCGTGCGCGCTCGGGCTCGCCACACCGACGGCGGTCATGGTCGGCATCGGCCGCGGCGCGCAGCACGGCATTCTTTTTCGCAATGCCGCGGCCCTGGAGCACGCCGAAAAAATCGATGTACTGGTCGTCGACAAGACCGGCACCCTGACCCTGGGCCAGCCTGCCGTCCAGCAGATCGTCCCGTGCGCCGACTTGCCGGTCGGCCGGATCCTGCAACTGGCAGCCAGCCTGGAGCAAGGTTCGGAGCACCCGTTGGCGCGCGCCATCCTGCGCGCATGCCAGGAGGCCGGCGAGACGCTGCTAGCGGTGGAGGATTTCGGCACGGAACCGGGACGGGGCATCAGCGGTCGCATCGGGGACAGTCGTGTCCGCGTCGGCTCTCCGTCCTGGGCGGGACCAGTGGGCGCGGCCGACGAAGCGCGAATCGGCGAGCAGGCCATGCTGGGCCGCACGCTGGCGGCCGTGTCGGTCGACGACAGGCAGGTCGGATTGATCGCGATTGCCGATGCCATCCGGCCGAGCTCCCGCCTCGCGGTCGAACGCCTGCGCCAGAGCGGGGTCGAGGTCGTGATGATGACCGGAGACAATCCGGCCACCGCCTCCGTCATCGCGGGACTGGCCGGCATCGAGCGCTACCGTGCCCAGGTATTGCCGCAGGACAAGGCCGCCTTTGTACGGGAATTGAAACAGGAAGGACGCCATGTGGCCATGGTCGGCGACGGCGTGAACGATGCGCCGGCGCTCGCCGCCGCCGATGTCGGCTTTGCGATGGGCGCCGGCAGCCACGTCGCGATAGAGACCGCCGACGTCACCATCATGCATAGCGATCTGCTGGCCGTGTGCGATGCGATCGCCCTATCGCGCGCAACGCTGTCCAAGATCCGCCAGAACCTGTTCTTTGCCTTCATCTACAATATTTTCGGCATTCCGCTTGCCGCGCTCGGCATGCTCAACCCCGTCGTCGCCGGCGCCGCCATGGCCATGAGTTCGGTATCGGTCGTCAGCAACTCGCTGCTGCTGCGGCGCTGGCGAGGCCGCGCCGGCGTTGCGGGCTGAGGACGGGCGCCAGCCGCACGGCCTATAGCAGCACGGGCCCATCCGGCAACTCGTTCGCCTGGCCCGATGCCGCAGGGAAATGTTCGGCCAGACAGCGACCGAGTTCGCGCACGCCCTCCTCGGCCCCCTCCCGAAAGCGGCCTTGCCGAAATGCGTCTTCCATGCGTCGGCAGATGGCCGCCCACTCGCGTTCTCCTACCCGCGCGTGAATCCCCCGGTCGGCGACGATCTCGACCGCGCGGTCGGCCAGCAACACATAAACGAGCACACCGTTGTTATGTTCGGTGTCCCAGACCCGCAAACGCGAAAAAACGTCGACCGCCCTGTCTCTGGCCGTTTGTCCGCGATACAGGGCCCGGCCCGGCAAGGCGCCCTCGATCGCAAAGCGAACCTGCCCTGCATGCGCCTGCTCGCCAAGCCTGATCGCGTCCTCGACGCTACGCAGCGCCGCCGCCGGGAATACCCGCCGGACCTGCCACTGCGGCATGAAAAAATGTCGCACCCATCGTCCGAGACCAGCCATCACCATCTCCCCGAGGCACCGCCGCCGCCAAAACCGCCACCACCGCCGCCAAAGCCTCCGCCACCGCCAAAACCGCCACCGCTTACTCCCCCCGGCCAGCCGCCACCCGGACCGCCGCGGCCGCCGAATACACCCTGCGCCAGCACCAGGACAAAGGCGAGCGCTCCCGCGCCCAAGGCGGCGAGCACGCCATCGACCAGCACCCAGACCAGAACCGCCGCCCCGCTGCCCGCCACGACGGCGGCGGGAATCCGTCCGAGCAACGGCGGGAGAATGCCCCCCGCCACAAACACCAGCAGAAACAGCAGCGGCAGCACGGACTCGCTCCGGCCCCGCGCGTCGCGGCGATCGGGCGCGGGCAAGGGCTCGCCATCGATCACGCTCATCATACGATCCACGCCGTCCGCGATGCCGCTGTAGAAATCCCCCCGGCGCAGGCGCGGCACGATGATTTCACTGATGATGCGCTTGCTCGTCGCATCGTTCAGCGCCCCCTCGAGGCCGTAGCCGACCTCGATGCGCAGGGTGCGATCATTCCTGGCAACGATGAGCAAGGCGCCATCGTCCACCTTCGCACGCCCGAGTTTCCACTGTTCGACAACACGCAGAGAGTATTGCTCTATCGGCTCGCCCCCGGTCGTGCCGACGACGAGCACCGCCAGCTGGCTGCCCTTGCGGGCTTCGAAGGCCTGCAGCTTCCGCTCCAGCGCTGCGGACTGCTCGCGCGTGAAAGCACCGGTCTGATCGGTGACATGCGCACTCAGTGGCGGCACCGGCAACGGTTCGGCCGCGGCCAGCAAGCTCCAGCCGAAGGCGGCAAGCAGCAACACGCCGCGCAGCGCCGCCGCGACCCTCGTCATTGACTACTGCCCTGCGCGGCCGCCGGCGTGCCCGACGCTCCGAAGTCGACGCGCGGCGCCGTCGACAGCGCCTTTTCGTTCTCGAGTGCGAAGTTGGGCTTCACTTTATAGCCGAGCGCCAGCGCCGTCAGGTTCGAGGGGAAGCTGCGCACCGTGATGTTGTAGTCCTGAACCGCCTTGATATAGCGGTTGCGCGCGACGGCAATGCGGTTTTCCGTGCCCTCGAGCTGGGCCTGCAGATCGCGGAATCCTGTGTCCGCCTTCAACTGCGGATAGTTCTCCGTCACCACCAGCAAACGCGAGAGCGCCCCCGACAACTGCGACTGGGCCGCCTGAAATTTGGCGAAGGCCGCGGGATCGTTCAGCATCTCCGGACGGGCCTGCAGGCCGCCCACCCGGGCGCGGGCGCGCGTGACGTCGACCAGCACGCCTTTTTCATGCGCCGCGTACGCCTTGACGGTATCGACCAGGTTTGGCACCAGGTCGGCTCTGCGCTGATACTGGTTAAGCACTTCCGACCAGCTCGACTTGAGCTGCTCATCCTTGCTCTGCAAGGTGTTATAACCGCAACCGGACACGCTCAGCACCACCAGCAGGACAATCCATACATTACGCATCGCTACGCCCCCATCAAAAATGCGAGAGTCCGGGCCGGCGCATCGCCACCCCGGCAGGGCGGCGGCCAACGCCTCACAGGATTTTGCGATAAACCAGAAATCCCGAGCGCTCGGCCACCGAGTCGTACAGCCGCATTGCCGTCAAATTGGTCTCATGCGTCTGCCAATACACGCGACCGGCGCCGGCTTCGCGCGCACGCGCGTAGACGGCTTCGACCAGCAAGCGGCCGACCCCCTGACCACGCGCCGCCTCCACCGTATACAAGTCTTGCAAGTAACAGGTCGGACCGATCAGTGTCGTGCTGCGGTGAAACAGGTAATGCGCGAAACCGATCAGAAAACCGTCGCATTCGGCGACCAGCGCCCACACCGGCTCGTCGGGATCAAAGAACCGCGCCCAGCATGTACGCGTAATCTCCGGCGCCAGCGCGTCCGCGCCCGAGCGTCCATAAAATTGGTTGTAGCCATCCCACAAGACGGACCACACCGAGAAATCAGACGATTGCAACGGACGGACAGCAAGTGATATCGACACCTTACTCTCTCCTCATGGCGAGTGGAGTTCGCGCAAGAGCGCAGGACGAATGACATTCAATTACCTTGACAGTATTATCTACCCTACCAGTAAATTAAAGAGTTGCAGCATGAACCGGATTGCATGTGGATCGAGTCTGGCCGCCATTTCGTTCGCCGTTCTGGCACAAGCCCCCGAGCGACCGCAGTTGCACGTCGGCGACACCTGGACCTACCACATCACGACAGAAAAGGGCCGCACGGTCCTGAGCCGTGTCAGCAACGACTTCACCGTCACCCGTGTCACGGCCGGCAGCGTTTACTACTCCCAGACCGTAAGCGGAGCGGCGGAGACGGCCGTCGACCAGTTTGCGGGGACCGACTGGAGCCGGACATTGTCGGTAAACGGCACCGACATCGTGGTCAATCGTCCCTTTTCGTTTCCGTTGACGCCGGGAAAAAGCTGGGATATCGAATACCGCAAGATACACCCGACCCCCGATCATGCCTTCGAACTGTGGCGCAGCCGTTATACCGTCGTCGGCACGGAAGATGTCACCGTCCCCGCCGGTACTTTTCATGCATTCAAGGTCGAAGCCGAAGGGGGCTGGGTAGCCGAACTGGAGCCGGCCGCCGCTTCCGCGCCGACAGCCGGGATGGCTGAGCGCCAGCGCGTGGGCGGGCGGACCTACAAGGCGTTCTGGTATGCGCCCGAAGTCAAGCGCTGGATCCGGTCCATCGAAGAGTACTTCGATGACAATGGCGAACGGGTGTCGCGTTTCAGCAGCGAACTCGTCTCCTGGAAAGTTCAGCCTTGAACCGGCCCGGCCGCAGCGGCTTTCGTATGACAGGAACAGACCGCTGCAAGCCCCCTTTTTTTCAGACTAAAGTACCAAATTGGCCGTAAAAACCACAATAGCGACTAAAAATTCGCCACAACCCCATAAAAAGACACAACTTTTCCAGCTTGCTGCCGATATGAATAATGGATGATCACGGATTATGCAGTGCCGTGGGTCGACGGACCTGACCTGATTCCCGGCTCCAGCCCGACACGGGCGTTTGCAGCCAGGAAGTCTGAGGAGCCTGGCAATGACGATTTCTTCTATCGATGGTTCACTGTATACGAGCGCCCTGCAGCCCGCCGGTGGCGCTGCCGCAGCGGGGAGCAGCACGCAATCGGACGGGGGGCCCACCGCCGCTACGGTCCGGCACCACTACCACAACGGCGGCGGCGGCCAGGAATTTCAGCAGGCACTACAACAGACACTGGCCCAGTACGGCCTCAACCCGGTCGGCAATTCGGCATCCGGAGAGAGCGGCGCCAGTGACTACTCCACCGGCAACCCGATGATAGATCAGGATCTGCATACGCTGGTACGCGATCTGTATTCATCGATCAGCCTGCAAAGCCCGAACCGCTCCAGCGTGGACACGACCGCGTCTTCGCTCAACGGCGGCTACTCTAATTTCAGTACCGGCCTGCAGAATCTGATCCAGGAGATGTCCAGCGGCGCAAGCGCCAGCTCGAACAACAGCAATCTGTCCAGCCTGCAAGCGTCGTTTCAGAAGCTGATGACCGACGTCCAGCAAAGCTCGGACGCTTCGGCCAACCAGAGCAGCACCTTGGCCCCTTCGCTGCAGGAATTCTTGCGCAGCCTTTACCGCAGGCTGGAAGACCCCTCCTCCAACACCGGGATCGGCAACGTCATCAGCACGACATCCTGAAGTCGTCCGGTCCGCACAGGACGCCCGGTCACAGGTCTTTGCTCATCGGCACGCATTCGAGCACGATACCGCGCGGCGAACGATACAGCGCCTGTCCGCTGCCAGTGAAGCCGCAGGTGCGGTAGAAGTCGGCAGCATTCAGCGTGGCATCGAGATGCACGCGCACGAGCCCGGCCTGGCGCGCGAGCCGCTCGAGGTGGGTCAGCATGCGCCGTCCGATCCCGCTGCCCATGCGGACAGGATCGACAAAAATCGCATCGATCTTGCCGTCCCGCAGGTCTATCATCCCGCTCGCCGCCAGCACGCCGTCGATCTCGGCCACATAGCCATGCCTGTCCAGCGCGGCGACAAAGTCCGGACCCGGTCCCCCATCGGTCCAGATCTGCAGGCTGGCGGTAGAGTAGTAGCCTGCGCACTGGGCCAGGATGGCGGCCTTGCGCAGCGCCATCACCGCGGCAACATCGGCGCTCACAGCCTTCCTTATTTTCATGACTTTTCTCATGACAAAAAAATATTTTGACATCATACCCCGGCAGCGGCAAGCGCGTTGCGGGAACCCGCGCACTTCGACGCGGTCTTCCCATGCCGCGGACGGAGCGTCTTCTTCCGTCCTGTCGCCCCCTTTGTAGAGGAGCATCCAATGTCCCCCTTGCCCCTGCCGTGCGGTCTGCCATCGAAGGGCTTGCTGTTGGCCACCCGCGTCGAAGCCCGGACCCTGGTCATCCTCCACGACTCGAAAGCGGTCGCCCGCCTCGACATCCCCGACCGCGTCGAGCCCAAGGTCGGCAGCGATCGCAGCTCGGCCGGCGCCAACGGCAAAGCCTCGCGCTACGGCGGGCACGTCTAAGCGGAGGCCGGCACCGGCGACACGGCCCTGCCGCTGCGGGCAGAAGCAATCGAGATCGACTCCCGAGCACACGAAAAAACCGGCCGGGCGAAAGCGCCCCGGCCGGCTGTATTCACGCGCTCGTGACGACGGCAATCAGACCGTCGCCGCGTGCCGCAACCGCGCCTTGAGCTGGCTGTATTCCTGCTGCACGTAGTTTTCCGCCCACAGCTGGTCGTCAATCGCTTCGACGCGCACGGCACAATGCTTGTACTCGGGCGTTTTCGAGATCGGGTCCAGATGCTCGATGGTCAACTCGTTACAGGCGCCGATCCACCACTGGTAAGTCATGTACACGGTCCCGGCATTGACGCGCTCGTTGACGGCGACGCGGGCGATCACCTTGCCGCGGCGCGATGCGATCCAGGCCAGTTGCTGATCCTGCAAGCCCAGCTTGGCGGCGTTGTCCGGATGAATCTGCACATAGCCCGGTTCGTCGGCCAGCGTCTGCAGCGCACTGCAATTGCCGGTCATGGAACGGCAGGAGTAGTGTCCGACTTCGCGAACCGTGCACAGACCGAGCGGGTATTCCGCATCGACCTGCTCGAGCGGCGCCCGCCATTCGGCGGCAAACAACAGCCCCTTGCCGCTCGCGGTATCGAACTTGTTGTCCTTGTACAACCACGGCGTACCGGGATGGTCTTCAGTCGGACAGGGCCATTGCACGTAGCCGAGCCCGGCAAGCTTGTCGTAGGTGGCACCGGTGTACAGCGGGCACAGCGCGATCATCTCGTCCCAGATTTCGCGCGTGTCCCGATACTTCATCGGATAGCCCATGGCAGTGGCCATGAGGCTGAAGATTTCCCAGTCCGGCTTGACGTTGCCCTTGGGTTCGGCCGCCTTGTAGAAGCGCTGGAAGCCGCGGTCGGCACTCGAATACACGCCGTCATGCTCGCCCCAGGAGGTGGCAGGCAGGATCACGTCGGCAAACATTGCCGTCTTCGTCATGAAGATATCCTGCACGATGATGAATTCGAGTTTCTCGAACGCCTGGCGCATCGTTTCCAGATCGGGCTCGGTCTGGGCAGGATCTTCGCCGAAGATGTAATAGGCCTTGAGCTTGCCTTCCTGTACCACATGCGGAACATCGGTCAGCGAGAAGCCGACGCGCTTGGACAACTCCGGCACACCCCACGCCTTGGCGAATTTGGCACTGGCGGCTTCGTCGGAGACATGCTGATAGCCGGGAAACTGGTTGGGCAACATGCCGACGTCGCACGCGCCTTGCACATTGTTCTGTCCGCGCACCGGGCCGACGCCGACGTTCGGGCGTCCGAGGTTTCCGGTCAGCAGGGCCAGACCGGACAGTCCCTTGACCACATCGACCGCCTGCCCCCATTGCGTAACGCCCATGCCCCACAGAATCGTCGCCGACGGCGCTGCGGCATAGACGCGCATGGCTTCGCGGATCTGCTGTGCCGGCAGGCCGGTGATCGTTTCCACGTATTCCGGCGTGTATTTGGACACCAGGGCGCGATAGTCTTCGAAACCCTCGGTATAGCGCGCCACATAGTCCTGCTTGTACAGATTTTCTTCGATCAGTACATTGGCGAAAGCGTTGACCAGCGCCATATTGCTGCCGTTGTGCAGCGGCAGCCACATATCGGCCAGCCGGGCGGTTTCGATGAATCGCGGGTCGCAGACGATGACCTTGGCGCCCTTTTCCTTGGCCTTGAGAATGCGGCGGGCCACGATGGGGTGCGAATCGGCAGGGTTGTAGCCGAACACCAGAATGCATTTGCTGTCTTCGATTTCGCAGATCGAGTTGCTCATCGCGCCGTTGCCGAGCGTCACTTGCAGGCCGGCCACCGACGGGCCGTGGCACACGCGGGCACAGCAGTCGATGTTGTTGGTGCCGATCACGGCGCGCGCGAACTTCTGCATCACGTAGTTGGATTCATTGCCGGGACCGCGCGACGAGCCGGTGCACATGATGGCGTCCGAACCGTGCTTGGCCTTGATCTCCTGCAGCCGCGAGCTCGCATAGCTGATCGCTTCGTCCCAGGAGACGGCTTCGAATTCGCCGCCACGCTGACGCCGGATCATCGGCTGCTTCAGGCGAGGAGTCAGCAGCTTGGTATCGTTGATGAAATCCCAGCCGAAATAGCCCTTCAGGCACAGCTCGCCTTCATTGGTCACGCCGTTGGCCGGTTCCGCCCCGACTACCGTCCCGTTCTCGACCAGCAGGTTGAGCTTGCAGCCAGAGCCACAGTACGGGCATACGGATATTACTTTCTCCATTTTCCAACTCCCTTTGCGGAGGATTCAATTCTCGCTCAGAACAGCCTGCCGTTCGTCATGTCCAGTGCCGCGCGCTCCTGCCGCGACTTGCGGGCCGCATCCATCGTATTGCGGTCGACCAGATGCAGGGCCTTGGTCGGACAGGAGGGGATGCAGGCCGGTCCACCGGCATGATCGACGCACAGATCGCATTTCTGCACCTCGGCCTTGATCGCATGCGTCGTCGCATAGCCGGCCGCAGGCTGGGCCGCCGGCCGCGCCACCACATTCATCGCGCCATAAGGACAGGCGACCATGCATGTCTTGCAACCGACGCAACGGTCCTGCAGCACCTGAACGCTGTTCTGACGATAGACAATGGCGCCATTCGGGCAGACATTGACGCACGGTGCATCTTCACAGTGGCGGCACAGCACGGGCGTGCTGATCTTCATGCCTTTTACCACGGTCAAACGTGGCGCAAACGTCGCCGGCGTCAGGGGGGCGGCGATTGCGCCGACCGGGTGAGCCAGGGCACAGGCGATTTCACAGGTGCGGCACCCTATGCATTTATCAGGTTCTGCGATAACGAACCGGTTCATCATTACGCCTCCTTAGTGGCTCCTGATCTGGGTTGTGGTGGCACTCGGCATAGCGCGACAGCAACGCTCGCGAAGCCAGGATCCCCCCCGATAAAGCATTTGCCGTGCCAATGGTTTCCAGGCGCGCCCGACGACCCGAAAGCCAGCAAAGACGGGGCTTTGCATCCGGACAGGCGCCCGTGTCAGGTGTCGATGCCACTGTCGACATCCCTGTCATCGTCACTTTTGTCGACGCCCGTCAGCCGCCCTGCGCGGCAGACTCGCACTGGGGGCGTACACGGTCCGGTTTGATCCACCGCAGCGTCATGGCGTGCCGCACAGTGCTAGCATGCGCATCATGAGCCGTGCGTCGTGGAGACCGACATGCATGAATTGACGCTTGCCGAGAGCGTATTGGAAATTGTGGGGGCCGCCGCCCGACGCGCGGGGGCCAGCCGGGTGACCGGCGTACGGCTGGCCATCGGCGCACTCGCGCATGTCGAGTCCGATACGCTGCAGTATTGTTGCGAGGTGGCAAGCCGTGACACGATAGCGGCAGACGCGCGCTTCAGCATCGAACGGCCGCCGGGCCGGGCCTGGTGCGCGGCATGCGCTGCCGAGGTCGGCCTCGAGCGCTGGGGCATGCCCTGCCCGCAATGCCAGGGCTTCGACCTCTCCATTACCGATGGCGATCAGATGCGCGTACTCGACATCGACATCGCCTGACCCTTGACAGTGCCGGCCACGCCGGCAGGGAGAACTCCATGTGTAGCAGCTGCGGTTGCGGCCATGACGCGGTCAGCCTGGATGGAAAACCGCTCGACCACCCTCACCCACACGATCACGGACTGCATCGCCGCAGCGCGCGTAGTGGCGCCGCGGCGCCCACCGGCGCCTACCGCCCGCTCGACGCGGCACACGCGCCAGGACTCGATGCCGGACGCACACTGAAGATCGAACAGGACCTGCTCGCCGCCAACGACGCACTGGCGGCGAAAAACCGCGCACGCCTCGCGCGCGCCGGCATTTTCGCGCTCAATTTCGTCTCCAGCCCCGGTTCCGGCAAGACCAGCTTGCTGGTGGACACCATCACCCGCTGGCAGCACGGACCGATCGCCGTCATCGAGGGCGATCAGCAGACATCGAACGATGCGGCCCGCATCCGCGCGACCGGTGCGACGGCGGTGCAGATCAACACCGGCCGTGGCTGCCATCTCGACGCACACATGGTCGGTCACGCGCTCGCGCAACTCGAGCGGCAGGCGGCGCTGACCGACAACAGTCTGTTATTGATCGAGAACGTCGGCAATCTGGTGTGCCCTGCCGCCTTCGATCTCGGCGAGGCGCACAAAGTCGTCATCCTGTCCGTCACCGAAGGCGAGGACAAGCCGCTCAAATACCCCGATATGTTTCGCGCCGCCGACTTGCTGCTGCTGAGCAAGACCGATCTGCTGCCGCATGTCGATTTCGATGTCGAGCAGGCGATCGCTTACGCGCGCCAGGTTCGCCCCGAGCTGCCCGTCATCGCCCTGTCGGTCAAGAGCGGCGCCGGCATGGCCGAATGGCTGGCCTGGCTCTCGCGCGGGCAGCAGGCCGCCGCCGCGCACGCAGGTTGATGCGGACATGAACGCCCCCAGCGGCATTCTGCGCCGGCGCCTGACGGCGAGAGGCCTGGTGCAGGGCGTCGGCTTCCGTCCGTTCGTCTACCGGCTCGCGCATGCGTTGGCCCTGGACGGCTGGGTCCGCAACGATGACAACGGCGTCACCATCGAGGTCCAGGGCGACGCCGCCGCGCTCGCCGACTTCGAACGGCGCTTGCAGACGGACGCCCCGCCGCTGGCCCGCGTCGACGCGGTCACGGCCGAACCGGTCGCCGCCGCCGCAGGCAAGGGCTTCGTCATCGCCGCGACGGGGGCCGCGGGCGGCAGAACCGACGCCGCGATCGGCCCCGACAGCGCGACCTGCCCCGCCTGCCTGGCCGAGCTGTTCGACCCCGCCAACCGGCGCCATCGCTACGCTTTCATCAATTGCACCGACTGCGGGCCTCGCTACACCATCGCACGTGCGCTGCCCTACGATCGCGCGGCCACCAGCATGGCGCCCTTCGCGCAGTGCCCGCCCTGTCTCGCCGAGTACCGCGAGCCCGCGCATCGTCGCTTTCACGCCGAACCGAACGCGTGCCCGGAATGCGGCCCGCAGCTGACGCTCTACGACGCGGCCGGCGAGCCGGTCGCCGGCGATGCGCTCGCCGGAACTCTCGCGCGGCTGCGACGCGGCGACATCGTCGCCATCAAGGGCCTCGGCGGCTTTCATCTGGTCTGCGACGCGGGCAACCCGTCCGCGGTGGCCCGCCTGCGCCTGCGCAAGGGACGCGAGGAAAAACCGCTTGCCATCATGCTGGCGGCGCCGGCGTCGGTGAGCGCCTATGCTCGCGCCGACGCCGGCGCGCTCGCAGCGCTCGCGCGCAGCGAACGGCCTATCCTGCTGCTGCCCAAACGCGCCGACACCGATGCCCTGCTTCCCGGCGTCGCGCCGGGACTGTCCTGGCTGGGCGTGATGCTGCCCTACACCCCGCTGCACTATCTGCTGTTCCACGAAGCGGCCGGACGTCCGGCCGGAACCGGCTGGCTCGCGCAGGCCCAGCCCTTGGCGCTGGTCATGACCAGCGCCAACCCCGGCGGCGAACCGCTGGTCATCGACAATGACGAAGCCTTCACGCGCCTGGCCGGACTGGCCGATGCCTGGCTCATGCACGACCGCGCCATCGTCACCCGCTGCGACGATTCGGTCGCGCGCCTGCACGGCACGCAGCTGCGGTTCATCCGCCGGGCGCGCGGCTACACCCCGCGTCCGGTCGCGCTCGGGCGCGACGGCCCGCCGGTGCTCGCGCTCGGCGCCGCGCTGAAAACGACGCTCTGCCTGACTCGGCACGACCAGGCCTTTCTGTCGCAGCATATCGGCGACCTCGACCGCGTCGCCAATTGCCTGGCACTGGAAGCCGCAACCGCGCATCTGTGCTCGATATTGCGCGTGACACCGGCGGCGGTCGCCCACGACGCCAACCCCGACTTCTTCAGCACCCGCCTCGCACGACGTCTCGCGCAGCAATGGGGCGTCCCCGCGCTGGCCGTGCAGCATCATCACGCGCATATCGGCGCCGTGCTGGCCGAGCATCCCGCCACCACCGGACCGGTACTCGGTCTCGCGCTGGATGGCGTCGGGCTCGGCAGCGACGGGCGCGCCTGGGGCGGCGAATTGCTGCGCGTCGATGGGGCCGACTGGTGTCGTCTCGGCCATTTGAGCGAGCTGGCGCTGCCCGGCGGCGACCGCGCCGCGCGCGAGCCCTGGCGCATGGCCGCCGCCGCGCTGTTCCTGCTCGGACGCGGCAACGAGATCGGCTTCCGTTTCGCCGACGAGCCCGGTGCGCCACTGCTCGCGCGCATGCTGGCCAAGGGCACGCAATCGCCGCCGACGTCGAGCATGGGACGCTGGTTCGACGCGGCGGCGGGCCTGCTCGGCGTGAGCCGGCGCTGCGCCTACGAAGGCCAGGCGGCGATGCGGCTGGAAGGTCTGCTCGCGCCGGGAGAGCCGCTGCCGCCGGTCGCGTCCGCCGACTACCGTCTCGCGGCCAGCGCAGGCGGACTGCTGCTCGATCTCGCCCCACTGGCCGCGCGCCTGGCCGACGAAACCGATCCGGTGCAGGGTGCCGCCGTTTTTCACGCCACGCTGATCGAAGCGCTGGCGGAGTGGGTCGCGCACGCGGCCCGCGAGCAACAGCTCGATACCGTCGCCTGTGGCGGCGGCTGTTTTCTCAATGCCGTCCTCGCCGACGGGCTCGAACGCGCTTTTGCCGCGCGCGGCCTGAAAGTGCTGATGGCCGCCGCGGTTCCGCCCGGCGATGGGGGCCTGTCGCTCGGACAGGCCTGGGTCGCCCGGGCGCGGCTTCAATCTGGAGAATCACCATGTGTTTAGCGATCCCGGCACGCGTCACCGCCCTGTGCGGCGACAATCAGGCCCGTATCGAACTGGGCGGCGTACAGAAGGAGGTGTCGATCGCCCTTCTGGATCAGGTCGCGGTCGGCGACTACGTCATCGTGCATGTCGGCTTCGCCATCGGCAAACTCGACGAGGCGGAAGCCCTGCGCACCCTGGCACTGATCAATGAGATGGGCGCCCCGGACACGGCCATGGACTTGAGCGCATGAAATACATCGACGAATTCCGCGACGGCGATCTCGCGCGCGGACTGGCCGCCACCATCGCACGCGAGGTCGATCCCGCGCGCCGCTATCGGCTGATGGAGTTTTGCGGTGGACATACTCACGCGATTTCGCGCTACGGACTGAATGACCTACTGCCCGCGGCGATCGAACTGATCCACGGCCCCGGCTGTCCGGTCTGCGTATTGCCGATCGGTCGCATCGACAGCGCGATCGAACTCGCGAACCGGCCCGGGCTGATCCTCTGCAGCTATGGCGATACCCTGCGCGTACCGGCTTCCGGCCGCCTGTCGCTGATCAAGGCGCGCGCGCAGGGCGCCGACGTGCGCATGGTCTACTCCTGCGCCGAGGCGCTGACCATCGCGCAACAGGAACCCGAACGCGAGGTGGTGTTTTTCGCCATCGGCTTCGAGACGACCACGCCGCCGACCGCCGTCGTGATCAAGCAGGCGGCCGCGCTCGGTCTGAAGAACTTCAGCGTGTTCAGCAACCATGTCCTCACCCCGGCGGCCATGGCGCACATCATGGAATCGGCGGCATCGGTCTCGCTCGACGGCTTCATCGGGCCGGCCCACGTCAGCACCATCATCGGCAGCCGCCCCTACGAGGCTTTTGCCGAACGCTACCGGCGCCCGGTCGTGATCGCCGGCTTCGAGCCGCTGGACGTGATGCAGTCCATCCTGCTGCTGGTCCGCCAGATCAACCGCGGGCAGGCCCGGGTCGAGAACGAATTCACGCGCGCGGTCACTCCCGACGGCAACGTCAAGGCCCAGGCCTGCGTGGACGAGGTCTTCGAGCTGCGCGACCGTTTCGCGTGGCGCGGTCTGGGCGAAGTCGCGCATAGCGCGCTCGCCATCCGCGACGCCTACGCCGCCTACGATGCCGAACGCCGCTTCGACATTCCGATGCGGGTCGTCGCCGATGCCCGCGCCTGCGAATGCGGCGCGATCCTGCGCGGCGAAAAACATCCGGCGCAATGCAAGGCCTTCGGCACCGGCTGCACGCCCGAACACCCGATCGGCGCGTGCATGGTGTCCTCCGAGGGAGCCTGCGCCGCCCACTATACCTACGGACGCTTCCGCCAGCCGGCGGCCGCTCCGGCGACCGAAAGCAAATCATGAGCCGCCGCGAATTCACCCAGGCAATCGATTTCCGTCATGGCCGCGTCGACATGACGCACGGGGGCGGCGGGCGGGCCATGGCGCATTTGATCGAAGCCCTGTTCGTCAAGCATTTCGACAATGCGCTGCTGCGCGAACAGAACGACGGCGCCGCCTTCGCCCTGCCGCCAGGCACCGGGCGCATGGTGATGGCCACCGACAGCCACGTCGTCTCGCCGCTGTTCTTTCCCGGCGGCGATATCGGCTGCCTGTCGGTGCACGGCACGGTCAACGACGTGGCGATGGCCGGCGGCCAGCCCTTGTATCTGGCCGCCGCCTTCATCATAGAAGAAGGCTTTCCGCTGGCCGATCTGGAGCGCATCGTCGTCTCGATGGCACGCGCCGCGCGCGAAGCCGGCGTCCCCATCGTGACCGGCGACACCAAGGTCGTGGAACAGGGCAAGGGCGATGGCGTCTTCATTACCACCACCGGCATCGGTGTGGCCGCGCCAGGTATCGAGTTGTCGGGAGACCGCGCCCGCCCGGGCGACGCGATCCTGCTGTCCGGCAGCCTGGGCGACCACGGCGTCGCCATCATGTCGGCGCGGGAAAACCTCGCGCTCGACTCCGACCTTGTCTCCGACACCGCCGCCCTGCACCGCCTGACCGCAGCCATGCTGGAATGCGCACCCGGCCTGCGCTGCCTGCGCGATCCGACCCGCGGGGGGCTCGCCAGCGTGCTCAACGAATTCGCCGACCAGTCGGAGTGCGGCATGCATCTGCGCGAAGAAGCGATCCCGGTCAAGCCCCAAGTCGCCGCCGCCTGCGAAATCCTCGGCCTCGACCCGCTCTATGTCGCCAACGAAGGCAAGCTGGTGGCGATTTGTCCGCCCGAAGATGCCGAACGCCTGCTCGCCTGCATGCGCGCCCACCCGCAGGGACGCGACGCCGCCATCATCGGCGAAGTCACCGCCGACCCCAACCATTTCGTCCAGATGAGCACCCGCTTCGGCGGCGTACGCATGGTCGACTGGCTGACCGGCGAGCAACTGCCGCGCATCTGCTGACCCCTGGACGCTGTCGACGCCCGTGGCGTCGACAGCGTCGTCACTTATGTCGACAGCCGCCATTTCGACAGTGTCGACACCGCAATCCACACGCCAAAATACACGGTAACAATTTGTTTTTAATGAATTAAATACGCACAAGACCCTCGCAGTCCTTCTGGCATGAAAAATGCTCAAAGGGGGGCGGCCGGACGATTCGGCCAAACCAGGGGGGACGGTTATGAACCGCTTCGTCATTGCGGAGCCAAAACGTTGTATCGGATGCAATACCTGTATGGCGGCCTGCGCCATGGTGCACCGCGCGGCAGGATTACAGGATCATCCGCGCCTGACGGTCACCCGTCAGGCCCGTGGAACCGCGCCGATTCTGTGTCGCCAGTGCGAAGACGCGCCGTGCGCGAGAGTCTGTCCGGTCAACGCCATCAAACACGAGAACGACGCCATCGTTCTCAACGAAAATCAGTGCATCGGCTGCAAGCTGTGCGCGATCGTCTGTCCGTTCGGCGCCATCACGCCCGACGGCAGCAAGCCGGTCGCCAAAGCCATCTCGCATCTGCCGGCCGCCGCACCGGCGACCCAGAGCGCCGCGCTGAGCCCCTTGCTTGCCTGGACGCCCGGCGTACGCAGCGTGGCGGTCAAATGCGACTTGTGCGCATTCAGCGCGAACGGTCCCGAGTGCGTCCGCGTCTGCCCGACCCGGGCCATGTTCGTGGTCGACAATGCCTCGCTGGCCGATGGCGCCGCCGCCAAGCGCCGCGCCGCCGCTGCCGGAATCGGTCCGAACCTGCCGCCCCTCCTTCCCCCGGAGAAATCATGAACACTCTGCCACTTGTGCTGGTTTCGGTTCTGCTCTACGTGGCCGGAGCCTTTGCCTCGCTGCTGCTTGCCTCGAACGAACGGCTCGGTATCCGCTGTGCCGGGCTTGCCGGCAGCGCGGCCGCGCTGGCCGGACTCGCCGCATCCGCTCCGGCCCTGCTGAGCGGACAAACACTGGACTTCGCCAGCAGCGGGCCCTTCCCCTTCGCCCGCTTTGTGGTCCACTTCGACCTGCTCGCCGCGCTGATGGTATTCGTGATCTCGCTGCTCGCACTGGCCGCTTCGGTCTACTCGCTTTCCTATGTGCGCGAGTACGAGGGACGCGGAGCCTGGGCGATGGGCTTTTTCATGAATCTGTTCATCGCGTCCATGCTTGCCCTGGTCGTGGTCGACAATGCCTTCTACTTCCTCATCTTCTTCGAGATGATGTCGCTGGCCTCCTACTTCCTGGTGATTTCCGAGCAGAGCAATGAAGCGGTCAAGGCCGGCTTCCTCTACTTCCTGATCGCCCACGCCGGTTCGGTGCTGATCATGCTGGCCTTCTTCCTGCTCTACCAGCACAGCGGCAGTCTGGACTTCGCCAGCTTCCGCCATCTGCATCTGAGCACGCCGCTAGCCTCCGCCGTATTCTTGCTCGCCTTCTTCGGTTTCGGCGCCAAGGCCGGCATGGTCCCGCTGCACGGCTGGCTGCCGCGCGCCCACCCGGCCGCCCCCTCGCACGCTTCGGCGATGATGTCGGGCGTCATGGTCAAGATCGGCATCTTCGGCATCATCCGCGTCGGCGTCGACATCCTGGGCGCCACCACGACCTGGTGGGGGCTGCTGGTGTTGGCCATAGGCGGCATTTCGGCCGTGCTCGGCGTGCTCTATGCGCTGGCCGAGCACGATATCAAGCGTCTGCTCGCCTACCATAGCGTGGAAAACATCGGCATCATTCTGATGGGGGTCGGCGCCGGCATGGTCGGCATGGCCACGCATCAGCCGCTGCTGGCGGTGCTCGGCCTGCTCGCCGGTCTCTACCATCTGCTCAATCACGCCGTGTTCAAGGGGCTGTTATTCCTCGGAGCAGGCTCGGTCGTATTTCGTCTGCATACCAAGGACATGGAAAAGATGGGCGGGCTCGGTCGGCGCATGCCGCTGACCGCGCTGACCTTTCTGATCGGCGCGATGGCGATTTCGGCCCTGCCCCCGCTCAACGGCTTCGTCAGCGAATGGTTTACCTATCAGTCGCTGTTCACGATGAGCCTGCAGGGTTCCTTCCTGATCCGCCTGGCCGGCCCCATCGTCGTGGTCATGCTGGCCATCACCGGCGCGCTGGCCGTGATGTGCTTCGTCAAGGTGTATGGCGTCAGCTTCTCCGGCGCACCGCGCAGCCCGCATGCGGCCGAAGCCCGCGAAGTGCCGGCGCCGATGATCGCCGGCATGGCGCTGCTGGCCCTGGCCTGCATCGCACTCGGACTCGGCGCCGCCCTGGTCGCCCCTGTCATCGCTCATATCGCGTCGCAGCTGGCCGCCACCGGCGCCATCGACGTCGCCAGCCAGACACTCGTGTACCCGGGTTCCGCCACCCGGACCGCGCTCTCGACCCCCCTGGTCGCGATCCTGCTGGCCGGCGGCCTGCTGGTCACCGTCGTCCTCGGCGGACTGTACCGCGAGCAACGGCAGAAACGCCGCCACGGCGGCGATGCCTGGGCCTGCGGCTATGCCCACGATCCACGCATGGTGGTATCGGCCGGCAATTTCGCCAAACCGCTGCGCGAGATGTTTGCCCCGCTCTACCGGCTACGCCAGCAGGCCGACCCGTCGCCTGCGATGCGCCACTCGCTGTCCTGGCTGACGGGCGCAGCCAGTTGGATGGAACCGCGTTTCGACGACAACATCGTCGCGCCGATGCTGCGCGGCATCCACTGGCTGGGCAGACAGGTGCAACGTCTTCAGCATGGCGACTTCCGCATCTATTGCCTCTACATCGTCGCCGCACTGGTGATTCTTATCGTGTTGACGGCCGCCTGAGGAGACCTGCCATGCAAACCATGATATTTCTTGCGATCCTCCAGGCCCTGGTCCTGCTGGCCGTCGCCCCGCTGTTCTCCGGCCTGTCGCGGGTACTGCGCGCGAAGATGCACTCGCGCCGCGGCCCAGGCGTGCTGCAGGACTACCGCGACCTGGTCAAGCTGCTGAAAAGGCAGGATGTGGCGACAGCGGATTCGGGACCGATTTTCCGCGTCATGCCCTATGTGTTGTTCGGCAGCATGCTGGCCATCGCCACGGTATTGCCGCTGGTCACCACCCGTTCGCCACTGGGCGCCGCCGGCGATCTGATCACCGTCGTCTATCTGTTCGCCCTCTCCCGCTTCTTCTTCTCCCTGTCCGGCCTCGACACCGGCAGCACCTTCGGCGCGATAGGGGCGAGCCGGGAACTGACGCTGGGCGTGCTGGTTGAGCCGATCATGATGCTCGCGCTGTTCGTCGCCGCCCTGATCGAAGGCACGACCAACCTCGGCGGCATCGGACTGGGCATCGCCACCGGCCACTACGTGTCGCCGACCGCGATCGCGCTGGCCGGCGCCGCTTTCGGTTTCGCCGCCTTCATCGAAATGGGCAAGATGCCGTTCGATCTGGCCGAGGCCGAACAGGAACTGCAGGAAGGCCCGCTGACCGAGTACTCGGGTAGCGCGCTGGCCCTGCTCAAATGGGGGCTCGCTCTGAAGAAGCTGGTGGTGGCGCAGATGTTCCTCGGCGTCTTCATTCCCTTCGGTCAGGCCAGCGAGATGACGGCGGCCGCTCTGGCCTTCGCCGCCGCCGTCGCCGCAGTGAAACTGCTCGTCGTCTTTCTGTTGTCGGCCCTGGTCGAAAACAGCGTGGCCCGCGGCCGCTTCATGCTGACCCCAAAAGTGACCTGGATAGGCTTCGGTGTCGCATCGCTGGCCTTTGTTTTCTATCTCACCGGCCTCTGAGGAAACTAGCACCATGGAGAACATCGCTCTCGCGGCCATCCTGGTCCCCTTCGCCGGCGCCGCACTCACCCTGCTCGCCGGTCAGAAGGCCGCCAAGTGGCTCTGCCAACTGTTCGCAGCCATCGCCTCGATCTGCATGGCCGAGCTGGCCTACACCTATGCCGCGGCAGGCAAAGTCGCGCACACCTACCTCGTCGCCGCCGTCGGCGACACCACCCTGTTCGGCCTGACCGTCGATAGCGTGAGCGTGCTGATCGGCTTTGCCGTCGTCGTGCTCGGCTTTCTGGTCGCGGTTTACTCCTCCGCCTATATGAGCGAAGGCAACCGCGAGCACCCGCACGAAGGCACACCGCGCTACTACGCCTTCCTGCTCGTGTTCATCGGGGCCATGGCCGGTCTGGTGCTGTCATCGACGCTGGTCGGACAACTGCTGTTTTTCGAAATCACCGGCGGCTGTTCCTGGGCCCTGATCGGCTACTACCAGAAACCGAAATCGCTGGCGTCCGCCCTCAAGGCCTTGCTGGTCACCCATGTCGGCGCCATCGGCCTCTACTTCGCCGCCGCCCTGCTGTTCGCGCACACCGGCAGCTTCGCGCTCTCCGGTCTGGCCGGTCTCGACGACAGCGCCAAGACGCTCATTTTCTTCGGCGTGCTGTTCGCCGCCTGGGGCAAGTCGGCGCAGTTGCCGCTGCATATCTGGCTGCCCGACGCCATGGAGGCACCGACCCCGGTCAGTGCCTACCTGCACGCGGCGTCCATGGTCAAGGTTGGCGTCTACATCTTCGCGCGCGCGATTCTGTCGGCCGGGCATGTGCCCGAAATCATAGGCGTGGTCGGTTCCATCATGGCGGTGGCCACGCTGATCTACGGCTTCATCCTCTACCTGCCGCAGAAGGATATGAAACGCCTGCTCGCGTATTCGACCATCACCCAGCTCGCTTACATCTTTTTCGCCCTGTCGCTGTCGATTTTCGGCTCCAATCTGGCGCTCAAGGGCGGCATCGCCCACATCTTCAACCACGCCTTCGCCAAGAGCCTGTTCTTCCTGGTCGCCGGCGCCATCAGCTACACCTGCGGCACGCGCTCGCTGCCGGCGCTGAAAGGCCTGCTCAAGCAATCGCCGCTGCTCGGCATCGGCTTCTGCGTCGCGGCACTCGCGGTGACCGGTGTTCCTCCGTTCAATGGCTTCTTCAGTAAATTCGCCATCTTCGCCGGCGGTTTCGAGGTCGCGCGCACGCACTGGATGCTGCTGCCGCTGGTGATCCTGGCCATGCTCGAATCGGTCGCCAGTTTCGCCTGGTTCTTGCACTGGTTCGGCGCCACGGTGCCGGGCGAGACGTCCGAGGTCGTGGCCGCGTCGTCCAAAGTGCCCTTGGCCATGCAATTCGTGCTCGTGGTTCTGGTGATCATGTCGCTGGGATCGAGCTTCATCGCCGCTTCTTGGCTCGGTTAAGGGAGACAGACATGACAGCCACTCTGATCGTCAACAACCTCGCCGGCCTGCTGTTCGTCACCTCGCTGCTGGTGATGGGCGTGAGCCGCCCCACGGCCTCGGCCGTGTTCTACAGCCTGCAGTCGCTGGTGCTGGTACTGATCTTCGTCACGCTGGCCGCCACCCTCGGCGCCGGCGAGCTGTATCTGTGGGCCGCCAGCGCCTTCGTCACCAAGGTGGTTCTGGTGCCGGTGATCATGTATCGCGCGCTCGGCAAGCTGCAGGACCCGGCCGCCTCCAGGCCGCTGATCGGTCCGACCGGGCTGTGCCTGGCCGCCGCCGTCATCGCGGTATTGTCCTATCTCGCGGTATCGACCGTGAAACTGGCGGTGGTGGCGGAACTGAAGCCGGCGCTCGCGGTTTCGCTCGGCCACTTCTTCCTCGGCCTGCTGTGCATCGTCTCGCAGCGCAACATCCTCAAGCAGATTTTCGGTTACTGCCTGATGGAAAACGGTGCGCACCTGACGCTCGCCCTGATGGCCAATCGGGCGCCGGAACTGGTCGAGATCGGCATCGCCACCGACGCGATTTTCGCCGTCGTCATCATGACGCTGGTCGCGCGCCAGATCTTCCGCACGCTGCAGACGCTCGATGTCAAACAACTCACGGCGCTGAAGGGCTGAAAAATGAGTCACATGGAATGGGTTTACGCATTGCTGCTCACGCCATTTGCCACTGCGCTCCTGGCCTTTTTCTCACGCGGTCTCGGAGCGGCGGCAAGACGCGCTGCAACACTCTTCCACCTGCTCGGCATCACGCTCATGCTGGTGCTGTCCCTGGGCACGGCGTTCGCCGTGCTCGCGGACGGCCCGATCAGCGCCGCCGGCGGCTGGTTCTACATCGACGGCCTGGCGGCGATCTTCCTGGCCCTGATCGGGGTGGTCGGCTTCCTTACCGGCCTGTACTCGATCGGCTATATGCGGCATGAGGTCGACAACGGCGAGATTTCGGTACCCACGCTGTGCACCTACTACGGGTTCTTCAACCTGTTCCTGTGCACCATGCTGCTGGCAGTCACCGCCAACAACATCATCATGATGTGGGTCGCCATCGAAGCCACCACCCTGGGCTCGACCTTCCTGGTCGGGATCTACGGCCAGCGCTCGTCGCTGGAAGCGGCCTGGAAATACGTGATCATCTGCACCGTCGGCGTCGCCTTCGGCCTGTTCGGCACGGTGCTCGTCTATTCCAACGCCACCAGCGTGCTGGCCGACCCCAGCGGGGCCGTGTTCTGGACCGTGCTGCTCGGTCATGCGGGCCAGCTCGATCCGGCGCTGATGCGCATCGCCTTCGTCTTCGTCCTGATCGGCTTCGGCACCAAGGCCGGCCTGTTTCCCATGCACGCCTGGCTGCCCGATGCCCACAGCGAAGCGCCGAGCCCCGTCAGCGCCCTGCTGTCGGCCGCCCTGCTCAACTGTGCGTTGCTGGTGATCATTCGCTACTACATCATCGTCAGCAAAACGCTCGGACCGGCCTTCCCGCGCATGCTGCTGCTCGCCTTCGGCATCATGTCGATCGCGGTGGCCGCGCTGTTCATCATCGTTCAACGCGACATGAAGCGCCTGCTCGCTTATTCCAGCGTGGAAAACATGGGGCTGATCGCGCTGTCCATCGGCCTCGGCGGTCCGCTGGGCGTGCTCGCTGCGCTGCTGCACGTGATCAACCACAGCCTGGCCAAGGCGCTGCTGTTCTGCGGCTCGGGCAATATCCTGCTCAAGTACGGTACCCGGGACATGGATGCGATCAAAGGCGTGGCCCGCGTCGCCCCGCTGACGGCGCTGTTGATGGGTGCCGGTGCGCTGGCGCTGGGCGGCATGCCGCCCTTCAATATCTTCATCAGCGAATTCATGGTCGTCACCGCCGGCATCCACAGCGGCCACCCGTGGCTGATGCTGGTCACGCTGCTGCTGCTGACGCTGGTACTGGCCGGTCTGGTGCGCATGGTCGCGCGCACCCTGCTCGGCCCGAGCCCGGACGCCGTCGCCCGCGGCGAGCTCGGCGTGCTGACCCTGCTGCCGATGGTGCTGTTGCTGGCGATGATGCTGACGCTCGGCGTATCCATGCCACGCCCGGTCGCCGCCGCGCTGGACAGCGCCGCCCGCATCGTACTCGACCAGGGAGACGCCCCGCTGGCAGCCGGCGCGGCCGCCCCCTGGATCAAAACCACCGCCAAACCCGTACCGACCGCGGCGCCTGCCGCCGGTCTGTAGCACCCGGCCCGAGAAGGAGAAGACACACAATGACGCTATCCACTGAAACCCGGATCGGCCGGCATTACGTCGAAGCACTGCGCGAGCGATTCCCGTCGACCGTGCTGGAGGAAGAATGGCAGACCGACGACCAGGTCACGGTCACGGTCAAGGTCAACGCCCTGCCCGAGGTCGTCGAATGGCTCTACTACCAGCAGGGCGGCTGGTTGTCGGTCCTGTTCGGCAACGACGAACGACAGTTGCACGGCAACTACGCGGTCTACTACGTGCTGTCGATGGAAGAAACGGTCAAGAGCTGGGTCGTCGTGCGCGCGCAAGTCGATGCCGGCACGCTCGAGTTTCCCTCGGTCACGCCGCGCGTGCCGGCCGCGGTCTGGGGCGAACGCGAAATTCGCGACATGTACGGCCTGATCCCGGTCGGCCTGCCCGACGAGAGAAGGCTGGTCCTGCCCGACGACTGGCCGGACGGCCTCTACCCCTTGCGCAAGGACGCGATGGACTATCGCGAGCGCCCGGCGCCGACCACGGCGGTCGAGACCTACCCCTTCGTCAACGATGCGAGGGGCGAGACACGCGATGTCGGCCTCGGCCCCTTGCACATCACCTCGGACGAACCCGGTCACTTCCGCCTGTTCGTCGATGGCGAAACCATCGTCGATGCCGATTATCGGCTGTTCTACGTGCATCGCGGCATGGAAAAGCTGGCAGAAACCCGCATGGGCTACGACGAAGTCACCTTCTTGTCGGACCGCGTGTGCGGCATTTGCGGTTTCACCCACAGCGTCGCCTATACCTCCTCGGTCGAGAACGCCCTCGGCATCAAGGCCCCGCCGCGCGCGCAGATGATTCGCAGCCTGTTTCTGGAAGTCGAACGCCTGCACAGCCATTTGCTGAATATCGGCCTTGCCAGCCACTTCGTCGGCTTCGACACCGGCTTCATGCAGTTTTTCCGCGTACGCGAAAAATCGATGACGCTGGCCGAATTGCTGACCGGCGCGCGCAAGACCTACGGCATGAACCTGATCGGCGGCGTGCGGCGCGACATTCTCAAGGATCAACGCATCGCGACGCTGAAAGTGGTACGCGAGTTGCGCACCGAAGTCGCACAGTTGGTCGAGATGCTGATCGAGACACCGAATCTCGCGCAACGCACGCAGGGCATCGGCATTCTCGATCGCAAAGTCGCGCGCGACTTCAGCCCGGTCGGCCCGCTGATCCGCGGCAGCGGCTTCAAGCGCGACATCCGCGCCGATCACCATTACGCCGGCTACGCCCAACTGCCCTTCGACGTCAAGGTGCTCGACGGCGGCGACGTGCAATCGCGGGTACTGGTGCGGGTCAAGGAGTTCTTCGACTCGCTCGACCTGATCGAGCGCGCGCTGGAACTCATGCCGGAAGGCCCTATCCTGCTCGAGGGCTTCGACTATACCCCGCACCGTTTCGCGCTCGGCTTCGCCGAAGCGCCGCGCGGCGAAGACATCCACTGGAGCATGACCGGCGACAATCAGAAGCTGTTCCGCTGGCGCTGCCGCGCCCCGACCTATGCCAACTGGCCGGCTCTGCGCTATATGCTGCGCGGCAATACCGTTTCCGATGCGCCGCTGATCGTGGCCAGCCTCGACCCCTGCTACTCGTGCACCGACCGGGTCACCCTCGTCGATGTCAAGAAAAGGAAGAGCAGCACGATCGCGTATACGGAGTTCGAGCGCTATGGTCGCGAACGCAAGCATTCGCCGCTGAAATAGGGGAGACGCCAGATGTTCAAGCTGCTAAAAACCGTAATCAAGACCGGAGAGGCGACGGTCCGCTACCCGTTCGCCCCCCTGCCCGTCAGCCCCGGCTTCCGCGGCAAGCCCGAGTACGACCCGACGCAATGCATCGCTTGCGGCGCGTGCACCATCGCCTGTCCGGCCAATGCGCTGTCGATGGCGACCGACGTGGAGCAGGGCACGCGCACCTGGGAGCTGTTTCTCGGGCGCTGCATTTTCTGCGCGCGCTGCGAAGAAGTGTGCCCGACGCGCGCGATCGCCCTGTCGCCCGAATTCGAACTCGCGGTCGGCAACAAGGCGGACTTGTACCAGCGCGCGACCTTCACGCTGACCGCCTGCCGCTCGTGCCAGCGTCCGTTCGCGCCGAGCAAGGAAATCGACTATGCGATGGCCTTGCTCGTGCATTCCGGACTCGAAGCCGATGCGGTCGCCGAACAACGTGCGCACTTTGAAACCTGTCCGGAATGCAAACGCCATCAGAGCATTCCCGATTCCGACAAACTGACGCTCGGCCAGACCACGACGAAAGGAGGCGCGCTATGAACGGCATCGACAGAGGCAGCTTCCTGCCCGCGGGCGGCGCACCGACCCCGATTTCCGAATCGGAGCAGACGCGACAACTGAAATCGACCCTGCTCAAGGACATCCAGCGTTCCGCCTATGTCTACCGGGTCGATTGCGGCGGCTGCAATGGCTGCGAGATCGAGATCTTCGCCGCCATCACGCCGATCTTCGACGCCGAGCGCTTCGGCATCAAGGTCGTGGCCTCGCCGCGTCACGCCGATATCCTGTTGTTTACCGGCGCGGTCACCCGCGCGATGCTGACGCCCGCGCAACGCGCGTACGAAGCCGCGCCCAACCCCAAGATCTGTATCGCCTACGGCGCCTGCGGCTGCGGCGGCGGGATCTTTCACGATCTGTACTGCGTCTGGGGCGGCACCGACAAGGTGGTGCCGGTCGATGTCTACATTCCGGGGTGCCCGCCGACCCCGGCGGCGACCCTATACGGTTTCGCCGTCGCGCTGGGCCTGCTCGACCAGAAGCTGAAGGCCGGCCACCACCGGCAAGGCGATGCCGAGCGCGCGCTCGTCGCCCACCCCGGCCTGCCGCTCGACCTGTGCGTACGCATCGAACGCGAGGCGCGGCGCATGGTCGGCTACCGCGACGGACGCCGCATCGCCGACGATTTTCTGGAGATCCTGGCCGCGCCGGCCAATCAGCCGCTGGCCGATCGCGTCCATCGCTATTTGCAAACAGAAGACGACCCGCGCCTGGCCGAAGTCATCGCACGCCTGGTCGATGTCAGCGCACGCCCGGCAGGACAGGAGGCGCCATGACCCCGGACACGGTCGTGTTCTACTCCCTGAGCCGCAAGTTTCTCGAGACCGAAGAGGACATCCCGCCGCAGGCGCAGCAAGTGATGTATTACTCGCTGGCGATCGGTCACCACGTCGGAGTGATCGACTGCCTGAAGAGCGTGCTCGAATGCCCGCTCGACGGCTTCAAGCAATGGATCGCCCGGATCGCGCCGGGCGAAGCGCGCCGCAAGCTGGACGGCGTGCTCAAGTGGGGCGAGATCGCCATCGATGTTTCACATATCCGCTTGCTTGCGCCGGCGCTCGAACTCGCTCAGAGCGGGCTCGAAGGCGAGGCGCGCGACTGGAATGCACAGCTGTATGCGTTGCTGCGCGCAATCGAAGCCGAGCCGATGATGTATCTGCTGGTGAGGACACGCTGATGCCTGACAACGTCGTGTTCGCCGTCGGCAACAGCATGATGGGCGACGATGGCGCCGGGCCGCTGCTGGCCGAAATGATGCGCCGCGACCCGATAGCGGGTTGGGACGTGATCGACGGCGGCATGACGCCGGAAAACCATGTCCACCGGGTGGTGGCGCTGCAGCCGCGGCGGGTCTACCTGGTCGATGCCGCCGAGATGGAACTCGCCCCCGGCGAAATCCGCATCGTCGAAGAATCCAGCATCGCCGACATGCTGTTCATGACCACGCACAGCCTGCCCTTGAGCTTCGTGATCGAGCATTTGCAGGCTGAAGGCTGCGCGGTGACCTTCATCGGAATCCAGCCCGGCATCGTCGCGTTCTACTGCCCGATGCTGGCCCCGGTCAAAGACGCGGTGACACAGCTGTACGCACGCATGGCGAGCGGCGGCGATATGGACGAATTCGAAAGGATTTGAACGCTACAATCAATACGATGACGGGCCGTGGCGGCTCACAGGCTAGCCCCGCCCATACCTGAAGAGGAGCAAGGCGATGATAGAAAGTCCCGTGGTTGAAAAAGCCGCCGCCAGCGGCATCAAGAAATCGCGCACTCTGGAAGACGACCCGCTGCGCTACATCGTGCGCTCGGTTCTGGCGGGGATGTATCTGACGCTGGTCGGCTTCGTATTCTGGTCCCTGATGCACAACCTCGGGGGCAACCCGTTCGGTAAAGTCATCGCCTCGGCCTTCTTCGGCGTCGGCCTGTCCGTCATCATCTTCACCAACGCCGAACTGTTCACCAGCAACACCATGTATATGGTGGTCGCCGGCGAAACGGTAGGCATCGCGCGCACGCTCAAGCTGTGGTGCGTGTGCTGGATAGGCAATCTGATCGGAGCCCTGGCCGTGGCCGGCCTGCTCTACGCGGCCGGGGTGATCGCCGAGTTGCCGGCCAACCACGCGCTGTACGCGGGTGCGGCGCACAAGGCGCACCAGACGGCGGGCGTGATTTTCGTCAAGGGCATACTGGCCAACTGGGTCGTCTGCCTGGCGGTCTGGGTCGGCATGTGCGTGAAAGACGACGTCAGCAAGCTGCTATCCATCATCCTGGTCGTATTCATCTTTCTCTACCTGAGCTTCGAGCACTCGATCGCGAACATGGGGACGTTCTCCATCTCGCTATTGGGCCAGAGTCAAATCACGCTGGCCGATGCCGCCTTCAACCTGCTGTTCTCCACGCTCGGCAACATCGTCGGCGGTGGTCTGCTGATCGGCGGCGTCTACCGCTTTCTCAGCCCGCTGACCAGCAAGGAATAGCCCCGCACGGCATGGGGGCCGCCCTTTCGGCGCCCCCGTCTCCCCTCCCGCTTAGCCCATATCCCACATTTCTGCAACTGCCTTTTCGATCATCGCTTTAAACAAATAACGATTTATATTTTCAGCATGTCTTTCAGATAGATCACAGGCACGCAGTACGTCATGCGCAGAACGCTCGTCGAACTGCACACGGCGCCCGGGCTGGAATCAAGGAAGACAAAGCGCCACAGAGCAGGCCCCGCCCGAGGCGGACAGGCCGGCGCCACGACCGAACCGCCCGCCGGCGTGCCGGTCATGGCCATGTCAGTGGCAGGACCGGCACGCCAGAGCAGGGAGAAGCCCATGACCGCGCCAACGCTTTGCACCGACCGCCACGACACCGCCATCCCGGTCCGTCCGCGCCTTGTGCCCTATGTACGCTCGCGGCTCCCGCCCGCGATCCGGCAGCACATCGAAGCATCGCTGCCGAGCCTGTCCTGCGGGCTGCTGCATATCGCCGAGGATGGCACGACGAGTTTCCTTCCGGTCCGCAACGGCGCCGCCGACCCTATGGCCGACTGTCTGATCGCAGCGCACGAGTATGAACGCGCCAGGGCCACGGGAACCATCCTGTACGTGGTCGTCACCCGCCACGACGGCCAACCCTGCCCGACCGAGGCGGACAGGGAGGCCTGCGACCGCGACCTGGTCGCCCGCCTGATCATCTCGCTGCCATCGGAACAGGTTCACACCGTTGTACCTCGGGTCGACATCCCCTTGTTCGGCCGCCCCTATATCTCGGAAAAGTACGACTGCTACGGCTTCGTGCGCGACTACTACCGCATGGAGTGCGGCATCGAGATCCCCGACTACGAGCGCCATGAGTTCTGGTGGCGCAATGGCCAGAATCTGATCATGGACAATTTTCAACAAGCCGGCTTTCACGCGATCAGCGGGGAGCCGCGACGGCAGGACGTACTGATCATCGCGATCAACTCCGAAGTCGCCAACCACGTCGCCATCTATTGCGGCGACGGACTCTTCGCTCATCAACCCTCCAACAAACTCAGTCTGTGCGAACCGTACAGCGACGAGTGGAAACAAAAAACGCTGGCCGTCGTCAGACATGAAAAATTCAAATAACCAATAAAAATATAAGGCCAGAAATAACAGTCTACACCACGAAACACACACTTCGGAGGCAAGCCAAGTTTAATGAACCACAGCACAAAACGTGCAAGAAAGCGAAGCGACACCATCTTGAAACTCAGGCAAAATTTATCACTAATATTTTCTTAGCGCAGGAGAAAAATCATGGGATGCGACTGCTCAAACAGAAGTGAACAACAATCGTCATCGACTTTGGTAAAAGAAATTTCAAGCTCA
This sequence comes from Paludibacterium yongneupense DSM 18731, assembly GCF_000422925.1. Lineage (GTDB taxonomy): Bacteria > Pseudomonadota > Gammaproteobacteria > Burkholderiales > Chromobacteriaceae > Paludibacterium > Paludibacterium yongneupense. Next base: position 147,859 of record NZ_KE383957.1, on the reverse strand, counting down.
CACTCAAGTCGTTCTGGATTACCACCAATCATACAGGATTATATAGAAAATCAACTACCGAATATGTCATGTGGTTTTATTTTATTCCATGAATCGCAATACTGCAATGTGGCAGCCTCAAACATTGCGGCGTTTCCAGAGCATCAATGCGTAATCGACCCCGAAGAATATGAAAAAAAGCGCAGGGTGGCCACTATCCTTTACGCAGGAAAAACATTCCCTGAAAGCTCTCCACCTGATTTAATCGAAGAGCAGAAAATTTGCGACCGAGAGCTTGCCCCGACCATGATCATAACTATTCCAGGTATGCGTATTATTACTATCATCCCTACTCGTTTTCCCTATGTCGGACGCCCACCGATCCCTGGAGTATATGATGCCTATTCACTAGTCCGCGATATATATAGACAAGAACTCGGCATTACACTGCATGACTACCCACGCACTCCAGTAACAAAGGAAAATTCATTTCTGAAATACATGCACGCGGAAGGCTTCCAGGAAGTTTCAGGGCCGCCGCAACAATGGGACTGCATCCTGACCGGCGACGATCTAAATAATCCGACCCATATCGCCATTTACCATGATGCAGGGCACATTGTGACCGGTGACGATCCCAACCATCCATCCCGTATCGCCATGTATCTAGACAGGGGATGCGTCCTGCACCATCCGGCAGGACAACTCAGTTGCCAAACCCCCTACAGCGGGGATCTTCTACACAGGCCAAAACGTATCATCCGCCACCATCGATTCGCTCCTTAAGCCACGCCGTACCTCAACCAAGTGAACATACTGCCATGCAATGTTACACCAGGAGATGACCATGATAAACAGCCCTTCGACCAGTCCCAACCCGGACTTGAAAGATACCAATTCCGCCTTCGCTTGGCAGGATTTTGCAAAGGTTAAAACCCTGAATATATATTTCAATGGCAACTCAAGCGCCCTGTCTGGAACGATCTATGGCAACGGTCTCAATACCATTGGTATCACTGTGTCTTTCTGCCCCACGACAGAAAATGGCGGACCTTTGCCCAATTTACATGAACAGGACGTAGCAGATGCTGTCTTTCTATGTTTCGCACCAGCTGGAAATACAGTCCCAAAAAACTCGCACTCCGCTAATGTTACCGTATCGTACCAGAACGCTCCTGGTGATTATTACGGCGCACAGTCATACTCTGCATTTGGTAAATCAAATTTTGAAATTACTTCAGACCATTCAGAAGGCGCCACAGAACCAAGCAACGATTCCGCAAGATCAGGACTACCAACGTACTATGTCAACCTTTACGTCTATGCTAATTCACAGACACAGGCAGAATTAGCGGCCGGCATTAATATACCAGCACATACAAGCAATGGCGTAGCTCAGGCTGCTTCAACATACACCACAGCTGAAAATTCAGCCAACTACACAGGAAACCCCAGTTCTATTCAAATCATAGCTCAAGCCGCAAAATTGTACACAAAGGCCAACACTAGTTTTGACTCAGTACAATATTACTGCGGAAACCCTCATTGGGGTTGCTCTTCAGATTGTTTCTGGACTGGTAGTTATCAAAGAAACTACTACCTCAATATAAATGACGGTGTTGGAAAAATAAAGAGCGCAGAAAAAAGCAAATACCCTAATTACGAGACAGAGTTTTATGGGAAAAATGATGGAATGTGGGTATCACGTATATATGACCTCAGCTATTACTTCAACCCGAGCGGCGCAGTAAACCCGCCATACACTGTCTATGTAAATCTCAATATATCAAAATGCTCAGGCACATACTGCTATATGTATAACGTCGGCTCATACCCCGGACTTTGTTACTCGGTAATAGCAGGAAATGTTGAAGTCTCATCAAGCTGGTATGTCTGGGGAGGACCGGTCGAAGCGAGGTTCTACGATCAGTACGGAAACAGTGGGACCTTCGTTATCAAGCCAGATGGTGAGTACCTGGACTGGTACCCCAAGCAATGAAATCAAATTAGCCAGCGGCTTTTTATGTCTGACACCGTCTTTCCCCGTCTCGACGAGGAAAGACGGCCCTCGATAAAGGAATCGTACCATGAGTAACGGTTTTTTTTCCCAAGCCCCAAATTTCAATAGCGCGGTCCAAGGCGGTGTCGACCCTCGTACCGGGACGTACAATCTGAGTCTTCCGCTGGCACAACTGGTTGGCAACAATAAGCTGGGGCCGGAACTACCGATTACACTCAGTTATTCTCCTCTGGCAGGCGGCAACAGTTATGGACTCGGCAAGGGAGTCAGCTTGGGCCTTTCCTCCTACTCTTACCCAGACCGGTTTTTGACGCTCAGTACCGGCGAACAATACAAGACGACAGACAATGGACCGAGCTCGGGCAATCCCACCGTAAATCAGAAAAAACTCAACAATTTCACCTTCGCCCGCTACTCGGGCGGCGGCTATGTGATTACGTATAAAAACGGAAATATCGAGTACCTGAGCTCTTTCGGTAATGACCTGTTTCTGCCCACCAGGATCACAACCCCACTAGGATGGACACTAAACCTGAACTGGGCGGGGACCCCCGTACGCCTGATGTCGATCGCGGATGCAACCGATGTACTGTGCCAGTTGGTATATACCTATGATAGCTTCGTGACCCTGACGTTCTGGCCAGGTAAAACGGAAAGCTACAGCGTCCGGGTCGACCTCGCCAATGACTGCCTCAGTACGCTCACCGCCACCGTTGGCACGTCCAGCTACATCTGGCGCTTTTCCTACACATCGCCCGGCTTTCCTAACAACGCACCCGCTTTGAATTCAGTGGTCTCACCCACCGGCCTCGTCGAAAACATCGTGTACAGCAAAAATATACTGAAATTTCCAACTGGCGCACCGATATCCTATTTGCCAGCCGTGACATCGTATACGCAAATCCCCGCCGGGAATCAGCCACAGATATTGAGCACCTATTCCTATACAACCTCCAATTACCTAGGCAATGGTGCCGCCTTTACCAGTAACTGGAACAGTTACAGCGACAACCTCTATCAGGTTCTGGTCGACACCTATACCTATGGCTCCACGGAAACCCGCGTCTACAGCGAAAGTTCCGGCAACAACATGACGATAGAGCGGACTTATAACAGCCTGCACCTGCAAATCAGCGAAGCGGTGCACCAGGGCACCAGCAGCTGCCGCCAGCGCACCGACATCGAATACTACGTTACCCCCGGGCAAACTTTCGACTCTCAGGTGCCACAATTCCAGTTTCCCAAAAAACAAACGCTTACCTGGACCGACACCTCCAAACCGAAAGGCCAGCAGGACCGCTCCGAGATCACGCTGACCGCCTACGACGGCAATGGCAACCAAATCAGTCAGACCGACCCGGACGGCACCGTGACCAGTTGGACTTACTACAGCAGCAACGGCGAAACGTCGGGGGCCGGCGCGAACAAAATCACGCTCTGCCCGCCCGACCCCTATGGCTTCACCCGCTATGTAAAGACCGTCACCGTCACGCCGAAGTCGACGAGCCAGGGCGAACCCGTCCGCTCCAAGACCTATCGCTGGCAGCGAATCATCACTCCAGGCGGATTCGCAGTCGTCAAAAACTACCTCGATCTGTCCAGCGGCGGCAGCGTGATCGCGAATGAGCAGTGCACGTATACCACTACCACCGGCAGTAACTTCGGTCGCATGGCCAGCCTCACGCATACCTACTATAACCAGACGCAATCCTGGCAGACCAGCCTCGCCTTTTCCTTCTCGATCACGGGCGACAGCTTGACGCAAGGTCTCACCGTCACCGGCCACGACGCACTGACTGCCTCCGCCCAGCGACAGTTGTCGCGCTTTACCGGCAGGACGCTATCGAGCACCGACCCGCAGGGCAATGTCACCCAGTACACCTATGACGTTCTCGGGCGCACGCTGAGCCGCGTGCTCAACCCCGGCACGCAATACGCGAACACCACGAGCTGGAGCTATCGGGACAGCGATCATGCCATCATCACCACCGATGCCAACGGCAACAAAGCCACTGCCTACCAGGACGGACTCGGGCGCACGCTCAAGCAGACGATACAGCCCGCCGGCAGCAGCACCGAGTCCATCCTCGCCACGCAGACCTACGACAGCTTCGGACGGCCGCTGACCGCGACCTCGTACGACTACCTGCCGGGCAAAACCACGACCACACTCGCCTTGCAGGCGACGACCGTCTATGACAACTGGGGGCAGGCGCAAAGCGTCAGCTACAGCGACGGCCATGTCGAGTTGAGCGCCAGCGACCCGGTTGCGCAGACGACAAAAACCCAGTTGCAAGCCGCAGCGGGCACCGTCAACCCTCCCATCCAGGGCTGGCAAATCACGCACTTCAACATCCAGAAATTGCCGCTCACGGTCACCACCTACCACGCCGTCGGTACCGTGGCCAGCACCTCCAGCCAGAGCTATGACAGCCTCGGACGGCTGCTCACCGCAACCGACGAAATCGGCAACGTCACTGCCTATGCCTACGACACGCTCGGACGCGTAACGACGCAGACCCTGCCCGACGGCACGAGCGTCGCACGCGGCTACGCCTCGTCTTCGCTACGCGCGCTGGTCGCCAGCATCGCCGTCACGCCGCTCAATGCCAAAGCCATCCCTCTCGGCACGCAGACCTTCGACAGCTTCGGCCGCACCTTGACCACGGCAAGTGGCGGGCGGACCACGACCGCGAGCTACACCGGCGCGGGCCCGTTCCCCAATCAAGTCACCGCACCAAGCGGCACCCAGCAGAACTTCAGCTACATCCCGCAGCTCGACAACGCGATCCTGCAAGTGAGCGCCGGCGCCTTGCAGCAGGACTTCAGCTATAACGCGGTCACCGGCCTGATGGGCAGCGCCAGCGATAGCACGGTATCCAATGGCAGGATCAGCAGCAGCATAGGCGACAGCATGAGCTGGGACACGATGGGCATGCTGACCGGCGAGACCTTCACCCCGCTCAGCGGCAGCAGCAAAAGCGCGAGCCGCACCTGGTCGCCGGGCGGGCGGGCCCTGACCTACGCAGACGTGACCGGCAAAACGACGACCACGCTTTACGACAGCTATGGCTATCCGAGCGGCCTGAACGACCCCGAAGCGACGGTGACGCTGGCACGCGATGCCCTGGGACGCCCGATAACACAGACGACGACCAACATCGTCGACGGCAGCAAGCTCATCATCTCCATCGCCTGGAACGAGTTTAATCAGGAATCCACGCGCACGGTAAAAGACGGCAGCAACACCCCGCAACTATCCATCGTCAGCAGCTATCGGCCCAATGGGCAGCTCCACCACAAAACCACATCCAAGGGCTCGGCTACCCTGCGCGACGAAGAATTCACCTTCGACAATCGCAATCGCCTGGTCAAGTACGTCTGCACCGGCACGGAACGCCCGCAGGACCCTTACGGCAAGACTTTGCAAAGCCAAAGCTATACCTACGATGCGCTGAGCAATATCAAGACGCTGGTGACCGAGTTCGACAGCGGCACCGGCAAGGCGACCGATACGGCGACATTCAATTACAGCAACCCGTCCGACCCCTGCCAGTTGAGTTCGGTTTCGCACACGCACTCGGCCTACCCGAAATCGATCAACCTCGGCTATGACGCGAACGGACGCATGACCACGGACGAGACCGGCCGCACTCTCGCCTACGATGCGCTGGGTCGGCTCAGTACGAGCAGCGGCGGCAGCGTACCGACGGGGACCTACCGCTACGATGCTTTCGACGCCCTGGCCATGCAACAGGTCGGCAACGATAGCCACGAGCTGTACTACCGCGACGGCATCCAGGTCAACGAACTCGTCCCGGCACAGAATCGCAAGGTGCGGATGCTTAAAATCGGCAACCAGTCGGTGGGCATCAGCGACAGCAACCCTCCCGCCGCGAAAACCGCCGACGCGGCGAACGACGACACTCCGCAGCCGGAGCAAGGAGAACAAGCATGAGTTTTCAACTCACCGCCACCGACGCCAAGAACAGCGTATTGCTGACCCTGAGCGGCGGCACCGCCCGCCGCGCCGGTTTCACCCCCTGGGGCGGCGGCGGACCCTCCGCCCTCGCC
>NZ_KE383957.1:93592-140298 GCF_000422925.1 Paludibacterium yongneupense DSM 18731 | reverse complement strand
ACCGCCGACGTGCTCGGCATCGCCTCCGCCTCGCTGGAAGAAACCGATCCGCAGGCCGCAGCCGCACTCGGCTGGGCGTCGCTCGCCACGGGCATCGTCAGCGCCGGGGCGGGCGGCATGGGCTACGCCCAGAGCAAGAGCAGAAGCAAAGCCCCTCAAGCCACAGCGGGCAAGAATGCCAATTGGGATGCGCAGACCTTTTTTACCTTGGAAACCGTTACCGATGGAGAAAGCAAACTCACTGTCGGTGGCTACACCAACAATTATCGCGGCAAAGGAGAACCCGCCATTCTGACGCATGGTACGTATACCAGAGCAGAGGGGCCAAAGCTGATCTATGCCTCTGGTTTCGGCTCCGTCGAGCAGTATAAAAACGGCAGTTTCGGCCAAGTCCGAGCACCTTTCGATTTCGTGGAGCAAGCGACGCCTGAGCGCTTCGTCGATCTGCTGAGAGAACGAAATAACATAGATCTCAGGGCCGTCGGCGGCAATACGGGCACCGCACCGCTAAGGTTACTCGCGTGCCATGCAACCAAAGGGGGTCGTAACTCGGCAGCAAAACGACTGGCCAAAGCGACAGGCCGCGTTGTTTACGCCTATAGCGACTACCGGATATCGACAAGAGACTCTGTGGCCGCAATAGACGGTAACCCATCGGCGATCGTCAGCGGTCCCAGCGGAGGCTGGAGAGGAACAGCTCTCATCTTTCGCAACCTGTTGAGAGGCCGCGCCCCCGAATTTTCCGGTCAGTTGAACAAGAAAACTTTTTCCCCTTGATAAATCCTTTTCATCAGAAGGCAACACCGTGGCTTCAAGACACGCCTTCCTGTTCTTACTCAAGGAGCCAACCATGCCACTGTAACTCACCGCCACCGATGCCATGAACAGCGTGTTGCTGACCCTGAGCGGCGGACCCTCCGCCCTCGCCACGATCCCCGGTTTCAACGGCGAGAGCCAGGATCCGGCCGGCACCCACTACCACCTCGGCAACGGCTACCGCGCCTACAGCCCCACGCTGATGCGCTTCACCTGCCCCGACAGCCTCAGCCCCTTCGGCGCTGGCGGCATCAACCCCTATGCCTACTGCGACGGCGACCCGGTCAATCTCGCCGACCCCAGCGGCCATATGAGCGCCCAGGCCGGCGTCGGCATCGCGCTGGGCGTATTCGGCATCGTGCTCGCCATTTTCACCGCCGGCGCCTCGATCGCCGCCGCAGGCGGCGTGATGGCCGCCATCGCCGCCGCCTCGCTGGAAGAAACCGATCCGCAGGCCGCAGCCGCGCTCGGCTGGGCGTCGCTCGCCACCGGCATCGTCAGCGCGGGGGCGGGGATCACCAGCTATAAAGGAGGAGCCGGGGCAAAACGACACAACGATGGGCTGGGCATGAACCGACGAATGTCAGTCACTCGCGACGCGGACGATTCCAGGCATGTCACAGCGCAACAACCCAGTGCAGATGTGATCAAGTTCAACACATCGCGCGGCGGCCCGGTGGAACACGCAGCGGCAACCTCCCTTGGCGCCGGCACCCCGGAAACGCCACCGCGCCGCTCGCCGGCCTCCACGAGCAGGCGCAAGGCTCCCGGCCCACCTTGATGCAGCAGCCCCTTGAGCATCGAGGAACGATGCTACGGGAAAACGCCGGGACAGCCCGGCTTGGCCGCACGACCCGCAGCCGGGTCATGCCCCTCGAAACGCCAGAGGCCCATAACATCGGCAACATTCCAATGCCGACATCGGCCGCATCCGGACAATCCGCCCGCCTCCTTGCTGCCAGCAGCACTATCTCCGGCATGCAAAACGCAGTCGGTAATGTCATTAAATTCCGCCCCCTGCGCGCGCAGGCAACGGCATTCGGAATGCCCCAGGCATTCTGCTACCTCAACTCCGTCTCATCCGGCCCCACGTCACAAACTTCCGCCATAGCCGTTCTCACCGTAATCAGTCTGCTCGGTTTATTCACTTGAGCGATCAAGCCCGCCGGCCACGGGCTTGCCCCACAACCGGCCGCGCCATGACACGCCCGTGGCCCGGCACTCGCCCCCGGCGGGAGCCGAAACGCAGGGCATCCGCCCGTATTCGCGGCCGGGGCAAGAGCCACTCGCAACAGACCGCGGCACCGGCAGCGAGCAGAAGCCGGCGCTCGGCGGCCAGGCACCTCTCCACCCTTTGCGCCGCGTCAAACCCGGCCCATGCAGGACATTTCGAGCACGCTGCAATTCCAGTACACTGGCACCCAGCATAGGCCGGGCCGCATGGGCGGACCGGCGCTGTCACCGAAAAGCCCTCATGGTCGAGTTGCACACACAGCAGGACGCCGGCATCGCCCAGGCCTGGCAAGACGTCCTGATCCGGGTATCGCAGACCGTTCTGACCCAGCGCGACGCCGCCTCGCTGCTGGCCGCGCTGTCCGAGCGGTCGATTGCCATCGTGCAATTCGACCGGGTCAACCTCATTCTGCTCGACGACGACAGCGTTACCCTGCTGGCCCGCGACGCCTCGGGCGCGGCGACCCGTCTGAACGACACCCGGCTGGCCACAGGGCCGGCCGCGCGCGTGCTCGCCGAACAAGTCGCAGTCCACTACGACGCGGCCGGCTGGCGGCGCGAGCACCCGGATCTGGCGGCCTTGCCGCCCTACCACGGTCTGGGCGCCTACTGCCAGATTCCGCTGACCACGCCCGCACAACGCCTCGGCGGCATCGAGTTCATCCGATACGACGAGGCCCCGTTCTCCGCGGCCGAGGTCGCGTTTCTGACGCAGCTGGCCGGCATCGCCGCGATTGCGGCGGAAAACCTGCGCGACCGCGACCGGGCACAGGAACAGGAAGAACAGTTGCGCCTGGAACGCGATTACTTCCATATTCTGGTCGACGTGACCAATACCGTCATTTCCAAGCTAGAAACACGCGAGCTGGCAAGCGAGCTCGCGTTCGCCGTACACCGGTTTTTCGGCATCGATTTCATCAGTCTCGACCTGTGCCTGAACGAAGGTCAGCGGTTGCAAAGCCACTCGGTATTGTTCCAGCCCGATCGCGAGCCCTTGCGTGCCAGCCGCGAAGTGGCCTGGGACGGCTCCTTGTCGGGCCGGGTCGCGCAAAACGGCACGCCGCTGCTGGCCGATCGCAATGAGATGGAAAAGCTCGCGCTGACTTACGAGCATGTGTCGCAGTTGACGGCACAGGGCTTCCAGGCCTCCTGTACGCTGCCGCTGGTCGCCGGCAACTCGGTGCTCGGCGCCTTGCATCTGGCCCACGGCAGCGCCGCGCCTTTCTCGCGCGACAGCCTGCTGCTGCTGCAGCAAATCGCGGCGCGGATCGCGATCGCGATCGACAATGCGCTGGCCTACGAAGAAATTTCGCGGCTCAAGGACCGGCTGGCCAGCGAGAATCATTATTTGAGCGAAGAAATCCGCAGCCACAGCGGTTTCGGCGAGATCGTGGGCGAAAGCGCTGCAATGGCGGCGGTTCTGGAGCAGGTCGACATGGTCGCCGCCAGCGACTGTACCGTCCTGATTCTCGGCGAGACCGGCACCGGCAAGGAATTGATCGCGCGTGCCATCCACCAGAAAAGCGCGCGCAGCGGCAACACCATGGTCAAAATGAACTGCGCCGCCATCCCCGCCGGCCTGCTGGAGAGCGATTTGTTCGGTCACGAGCGCGGCGCCTACACCGGCGCCACCGGGCAGAGACTCGGTCGCTTCGAACTCGCCAATCACGGTTCGCTGTTTCTGGACGAGGTCGGCGACATTCCGCTCGAGCTGCAGCCCAAGCTGCTGCGCGTGCTGCAAGAACGCGAAATCGAACGTCTGGGCGGCAGCAAGGTGATTCCGGTCGACGTGCGCGTGATCGCGGCGACCAATTGCGACCTGCGGCAGATGGTCGCCGAGCGGCGCTATCGCAGCGACCTCTACTACCGGCTCAATGTGTTTCCCATCGTCGTTCCGCCCTTGCGTGAACGCCAGGGCGATATCCCCTTGCTCGCCCGCTTTCTCACGCAGAAAATCGCGCGCCGCATGAACCGCACGATCGAACATATTCCACAGCAGACGCTGGACGCGCTATCGCGACTGTCCTGGCCGGGCAATGTCCGCGAGCTGGAGAATGTGATCGAACGCGCGGTCATTCTCAGCCGCGGCTCGACGCTCAATCTGCCGCTGACCGAGTTGCAGCATCATCTGGAACCGGTGTCGTGGAAATCGCAGCCGACGGCAGCGCCCGCCCCCCTCGGGCACCGGTCCCCGTCGCCCGCAGCGCCGGACGATGAACGCGAACGCATCATCCGGGTGCTCAAGGAGACCAACGGCATCGTTGCCGGCCCCAAGGGCGCCGCCGCCCGTCTCGGGCTCAAGCGCACGACCTTGCTCTCGCGCATGCAGCGCATGGGCATTTCGGTCAAGTCGATAGCCGATGACGAAGGCGGCGGACTGACGCAGGACGACGACAACTGGTAAAACGACAGCGCCCCCGGCGGCACCCGGCAAACCGGGCAGCGGCGGGGGCGCAGAACATGCGACGGATCAGTCGTGGGAGAAGTCGGCCGCGCGCAGGTTGAGCTTGTTGGCCAGTTCCAGCAAGGTGCTCGATGTCGTGCGCAACTGGTTGACGGTCTCGATATTGGATTCGGCCATTTTCGCGGCGTGCTCCACCTTCTGAGCGAGATCGAGGCTGGCCATGCGCTGTTCGCGCAAGGTGCCGTTGATCGATTCGATCGACTTGACCACGCTCAGCGAGCTCTGCTGAATCCCCTGCATGGACTCGGCACTCTGCTCGGCCCCCTGGCTCACGTTGAGCACGCTTTCCAGGCTTTGCTGCATGCTCTCGACCACCGTACCGGCATCGGACTGGATGGTATTGATCATGACCGTGATTTCTTGCGCCGAGACCGCGCTGCGCTCGGCCAGCTTGCGCACTTCGTCGGCGACGACGGCAAAGCCGCGGCCGAACTCCCCGGCACGGGCCGCCTCGATCGCAGCATTCAGTGCGAGCAGATTGGTCTGGTCGGCCACATTGACGATCACCCCGACGATATTGCCGATTTTCTCGACCTGCCCGGTCAGCGCTTCGATGCGCTGCGAGGTTTCCTGCACCTTGTCCGCCACAAAGCGCATCTGCTCGGACGAGCGCATGACATCCTGCACCCGTTCGCTGGCCGTCTCGCCGGCTTCCTTGGCCATGCGCGAGGCCTTGCCGGAACTGTTGGCCACCTGATTGATACTGACGGTCATCTCTTCGATGGTCGCTGCGGCCTCGCGGGTGGAGTCGGCCTGCTGCTGGACGCTGCCGGTCACCTGTTCGGTCATGCCCGCAAGCAGATGGGCGGCATCCGTCGCATCCTGGGCGCTTTGCTGAACCTCGCTCACCAACAGCCGCAATTTGGCGCGCATCTGCAGCACATGGTCGACCACGGCGCCAAATTCGCCATCGGCCGCGCCGGCCTGGACGCTGTCGTCACCGAGATCGCCGCGCTCGAGCGCATCGAGCAGGGACAGGATTTTTCGCACCGGTCTGGCAACGCGCGCGCTGACGAAAACACCCAGCGCCGCACTGACGACGATGGCAGCTCCGAGCGCGAACCATCCGGTCGAATCGCTGCCCCCAGGGGCCGGCGCCGTTATAATGATAGTGGCCACCGCAGCGGCCATGACCAGGATTACACCCCCAAAACCGAGCAGGATCTGCTGTCGAACAGAAGAGTTATAGTGCATGCCACCTCCCAGATGGTCGCTATTATGTACTTGCCCTCACATTCTACTGAGCCGCATTCGTCGCGCTGGCGTTTTTTCAAACCGCTTGTGGCATATCAACTGAATGGTCTTGCCCGGATAGAATACAGCTCATTCTAAACGAGATTGCGTGTAGTCATGCAATTACAAAACAACCATTTAAATTACGATCCAGATATGATGTAGTATGGCATGCACGCCCCGCCGATCAACCCTCTGCGACCGCCGGATCTGACGATAATGATATCGCGCCGTTTCCCTTTGCACCTGACCGTATCCCCCCGCTTTCTGCACCGCCATCATCTCTATTTGCATGCGCTGCGCGTTGCGGCGGCCTACGCCTGCTCGCTGTTATTGAGTCTGCTGTTTTCGATCCCGCACGGCGAATGGATGGCGATCACCATTTTCGTGGTGATGGGGGGGCTGCCCCACGTCGGCAGCGTGCTGAACAAAGGCCGGCAGCGCGCGCTGGGAACCCTGGCCGGATCGATCGCCGGCATGATATCGATCTGGCTGTATGCGCGTTCACCCCTGCTCTGCTACGCGTTCATGACGGTGGTGGCCTTGCTGTCGGGGTATTTCGCGCTCGGCCGCGACGGGTATATCGCACAACTGGCCGGCATCACCCTGGCGGTGGTCGCCGGCCTCGGCGACAGCCCGCTCGACATGGCGCTATGGCGCTCGGGCAATGTTTTCGCCGGGGTTGCGCTGTCGATGCTGTTCGCACGGCTGCTGCCCTTGCGCGCAACCGACAACTGGAAGTATCTGCTGGCCGACAACTTGCACGATTGCGCAGGCTTGTTCGACCGCATCGCACGACTGGAAAACGAGCATTTGTACCAGGAGATATTCGACCGGCTCAATCAACGCCTGGTACGGCAACGCAGCCTGATGGCCGCCATGCACAAGGAAATCGCGCTCGACGGCGGCCAGCTCGAGCAGCTGCACCGCACCCAGCGCGGGATCATCAGCACGCTCGAGCAGATGGATCTGGTCAGCCGTGGCAGCCAGCATCAGGAAGAACTGGAATGCATGCGCCAGCAGTTCGCCGGCGAGCAGGTGGAAGCGATGTCGATACTGGAATTATTGTCGCAGGCACTGAGCAACGACTGGCCGGAGGTGCTCGATCAAATCGAGGCCATGCCGTTCACCACGCACGAGGCCGCCCCGGACGACGAGGCGACGCGCAGTTTCGACGCCCAGGGCTATTACTGGCTGAACGTGCAATTGCTGCGCCAGGTGTGGCATCTGCACGGTCTGGTACGACGCAATATGGAACGTTGGAGCTCGACAAAGCCGGCGCCGTAAGCGCCGGCCCCGCCATCAGCCGCCCGTGCCGCCCACGGTCAGGCCGCCATCGATGCGCAGCGTGGGCTGACCGACCCCCACCGGAATGCTCTGCCCTTCCTTGCCGCACACCCCGACGCCCGCGTCCAGCGCGAGATCGCTGCCGACCATGCCCACATTATGCAGCACGTCCGGCCCGTTGCCGATCAGCGTGGCGCCCTTGACCGGATAGCTGAGTTTGCCGTTTTCGATACGCCAGGCTTCGGAGGCGGAAAAGACGAATTTTCCGCTGGTGATATCGACCTGGCCGCCGCCAAAATTCACCGCATACAGACCATCCTTGACCGAAGCAATGATTTCCTGCGGATCATGACTACCAGCCAACATATAGGTATTGGTCATGCGTGGCATCGGGATATGCGCATACGACTCGCGGCGGCCGTTACCGGTCGGCGCCACCCCCATCAGGCGCGCATTCATCGCGTCCTGCATATAGCCCTTGAGAATGCCATCCTCGATCAGCACGGTGTTCTGCGACTGCACCCCTTCGTCGTCGATAGAGATCGACCCGCGGCGTCCCGGCAGGGTACCGTCATCGACCACGGTGACGCCAGGCGCCGCCACGCGCTGACCGATGCGCCCGGTAAAGGCCGACGTTCCCTTGCGGTTGAAATCCCCCTCCAGCCCGTGGCCTATCGCTTCATGCAGCAGCACGCCGGGCCATCCCGGCCCGAGGACCACCGTCATCTGCCCGGCCGGTGCGGGACGGGAATCGAGATTGACCAGCGCCTGGTTGACCGCCTGACTCACATAGCGGTCGATGCTTTCGTCATCGAAGTACCCGAGATCGAAGCGCCCGCCCCCGCCGCTCGCGCCCTGCTCGCGGCGGCCGTCCTGTTCGGCGATCACGTAGACCGAGAGTCGCGACAGCGGACGGATGTCACAGGCGCGCACGCCGTCCAGCCGCGCCAGATAAATCACATCGTATTCGGTCGACAGACCGGCCATCACCTGGATCACGCGCGGATCCATCGCGCGCGCGCGACGTTCGACTTTTTCGAGCAACGCCACCTTGGCCACCGCGTCGAGGCTCGCGGCCGGATCGATGGCGGGATAAAGCGCGCGCCCCGTGCTGCGACGGCCGACATCGACGCGGCCGACGCCCCCCTGGACACCGATCGCACGCACGGCATCGGCGGCCCGCGTCAATGCTTCGACACCGATATCATCGGAATAGGCAAAGGCGGTCTTGTCGCCGGAAACGGCGCGGATACCGACGCCCTGATCGATGCTGAAGCTGCCCGACTTGACGATGCCCTCTTCCAGACTCCAGCTCTCGCTGCGCGTGTACTGAAAATAAAGATCGGCGTAATCGACGTCATGCTGCGCGATGCGCGCGAGCGTGGCATCCAGCTCGGCGTCGCCAAGAGCGTAGGGGGAAAGCAGCAGATCTCCTGCTACAGAAAAATCGTCATGCATGGCGTTGTCTTTCACTCCAGTACGCGATGAGCGAGCGCCGGCAGGCGCGTGCGTATCGATTGGATCAAGTTCGGGTCTATCGTGGCCAGCACCACGCCCTCGCCCTTTTCAAGGCAGGACACGATGCGCCCCCAGGGGTCGACGATCATGCTGTGGCCATGCGTTTTACGGCCGTTCTCGTGTTCGCCGCCCTGCGCGGACGCGAGAACATAACATTGGTTTTCGATGGCGCGCGCGCGCAGCAGCACCTCCCAGTGCGCCTCGCCCGTCGTCGCGGTAAAGGCGGCGGGCAAGACCAGCAGGTCGAAAGGCACGAGCCGCCGGAACTGTTCGGGAAAGCGCAGATCGTAACACACGCCGAAAGCCAGTTCGCCCAGGTCGATATCGACCTTGAGCGGCTCGCGCCCGGGCGCGATGGTGTCGGCTTCGGCATAACGCTCGCCGAGGCCGGAAAAACCGAACAGATGGATTTTATCGTAGTGCGCGATACGGTGCCCGTGCGGGTCGAACAACAGCAGGCTGTTGAGCACGCGTCCCGGCTCACCGCTCACCAGCGGCAGGGTTCCGGCCGCCAGCCAGATTCCGTGCCGCGCCGCCATCTGCGACAAAGCGGTCTGCAGCGGGCCGTCGCCAAGCGTTTCGGCCAGCGCCAGCTTGTCGGTGTCGCGCGCGCCCATCAGGCAGAAATACTCCGGCAGCACCACCAGGCGGGCGCCGGACGTCGCGGCTTCCGCCACCCAGTGCTGAGCGCGCTGCAGGTTCGTGCGCCAGTCGGTACCGGACACCATCTGCACGGCGGCGGCAAGGTAGGGCTGCTTCATTTGGTGGCTCCCAGTTTCTTGACGACCGGCTCCGTCAGCGACCCGGTCACGAGATAGTCTACCGAGAAAATCTTGCCAAAGGGGTCTTGCAATACTTTCTGCGCGGCGAGAGCCGCGACCCCGATCACCGGATTGATCAATGCCGCCCCGGTTGCCAGCGCGACGCTCTCGGCGATATGCGGTTCAACATGCACGCGCAGTTGTTCCTGATCGGTCCCCAGGTTGACACTGCCCTTGATCGACACGTCGGCGGCCGGCCCCTTCATCGCCAGATTATCGCTTGCGAACACGCCGGAGGTGACCACCGCGCTGCCCTTGAGCTCGTCGAAAGCGAAGCCCTCGCTGAAGACATCGGTAAAATCGAGCCGGATGCGGCGCGGCAACGACTGCAGGCTCAGCACGCCGAGCAGGCGCGCCACCCCGGGGTCGACCCTGGCAAAGCGGCCGTTCTTGAGGTCGAGGTCGATACGACCGGAGACCCGCGCCACGTCGAAGTCGGGCAAGGCGCCGGGCCAGCGCAAATCGGACACCACCCGCCCCTCGCCCTTGTAGAAGGTATCGCGATAGCCGAAACGATCGAGCAGCTTGCCGACATTGCCGCTTTCGATGCTGAAATGGCTGTCCACCGACGGCGTCGTGGTCACCGAGCGCACGGTCAGCGAACCACTCAGGCGGCCATCGGGGTTGACCAGATTGACCGGCGCCATCACCCAATCGTCTTCGCCCTGCTGCCGCGCCGTCATTTCCAGACGTCCGAGCCGCGCACCATGCACGGAGAAATCGGCAATCTGAACATCCAGGGCGGGCAGGCGCGACAAACCGCTGTTAGCGCGCGTCAGCCCCCGTCGCGGCTCACGGCCGGCATCGATGGCCAGCCGCGACATCCGGGCACGCACGAGTCCGGCGCCGTTCGAGAAATAATCGATATCGCCGCCCATTTCCTTCGCCACAAGTGTCGCGTGCCAAGCGCCTCCGCCGGCACCGTGACTGAGCGCCATGGTCAAATCGTGCAACTGTATTTCGCCCCAGGTCAGCAGCGGCGTCTCCAGATCGAGTCTGAACTGGGACGGCGCCCCCTTGGGCGCCGTCCCAGGCAGCGCGATCCAGGGTTTGAGATCGATGCTTGGCGCCGCGACCCGCAGCGACAGGCCATCGGGGATCGACTCCTGCAGCGTGCGGCCGATCGCGACCTGCCCGGCCTGAATATCGCCGTTCCCGGCTAGATGGAAACGGCCGGCCGCCAGCGTCCCGACACTGAAGTCGAGCCGCAGCCCCGCACGCCCCGCATCCTGCAGATTCAACACCAGGGGCGCCGCCAGCGCCGCCGCCTTGCTGGCGGGCGCCGGCAGCGTGAGCGCCGTACCGCTCAGCGGCGACGTCACCTGCAGCGACTCGAGCCCCTTGTTCACGGTAAAGTGCGCCGAATAGGGCGACCGGCCGACCGTATAGGGCGCCAATTCAGGCACGTAGCGCTGCATGACCTTGCCGCTGTCGGCATTGCCATCGAGATTGAAGCGCATCGCGCCGCCTGCATCGCTGTCGGCCTTGAGGACAAAGGCGCCGCCGAAGGCATCGAAGTGCAGCCCCGGGCTGGACACGCCATGTTCGCTGAATGCGAGATGGCCGGTCACATGTTCGAGTTCGGGCAGGGGCAGGCGCGCAAAACGCAGCCCGTTGTCATCGAACCGGATGTCGCCGCGCACAAGGACCGGATCCTTGCCGGCGAGCGGAATCGTAAGACCGAGATCGAGTTTACCGCTGCCGGTCGCGTGCAGGGAGCCGGTGAAACCGTCGAGCCACCCATCGACCGGGCTCTTGCGGGTAAAGGCCAGCATGTCCTGCATGCGGCCGTTGGCCTGCCCGAGCACCTGCAGCTGCGGTTTGGCCGCCCCGAGGTCGGGAATCGTGACCTTGACGCCAGACAGGGGAACGCCGACGGTCGATACCGAGTTGCCGACGATTTCCATACTCTCGTTATGAAAGCGCAGGCTCGCATCGATACCGTCGAGCAAAGGCCAGCCGGGCTGGTAGGCGAGTTTGCCACCGCGCACCCTGCCCTGCACCAGGAATTCGCCCCCCCGCCCGCCGCGGAACGGGAAGCGATCGAGATCGCCGCTGAGCTTGAGCGTCGTCTGCGTCAGTTCTCCGCCGCGCAGGGCCTGGCGCAACCAGCTGATGGTATCGCGCCCAACGACATAGGGCATGTAATCCGGCACGCGAATCGCGTCGACACGTTCTATGCTCGCCGTCAAATCGATTTGCCCGGCGCCGGTGCCGACATAGCGGTAGTGCCCCGACAGCCGCCCGGCCAGCGCGGCATCGGAGAAGCGCACATCGCGAAAGTCGACGCTCACCCCATGCGGCACCACCTGCCAGGCGATATCGGCGTTCAGGGACGCGAAATCGAGCGGATGCGGGAACACCGGATCGATACGGACCTGCGACTTCGACATATCGAGCGTGAGGCGGCCGCCAGCCTGGTCGAAGTCGACACTGCCCGACACACCCGACACGCCCGGAATCGCGCCGAAGGTTTTCCAGGCAAGCTGGTTGAAGCGGGTGCTGACCCGATAGCGCGTCGGCGCTTCGAGATGGCCGCTCCACATGACTTTCACCGCCTGCAGGCGCCCGGATGGCGCGAAGCGGGCAAACAGCGGATTGCGATCGAGGCCGAGCCCGTGCACCAATGGCGTCAGGTGCAACAGATCGACGTTGTCCAGGCTCAACTCGCCGCCACCGCTTGCCCCGCCCTGCCAGGAGCCATGGATATGCGAATGCTCGAAAGCGATGCCGGTCGAACTCGACAGCGTCAGGTCGCTCGCGTCGATATCGTAGCGTTCGCCGTGGCGCGCGATATCGAGCCGCCCGCCGAAGACGGGGATCGCGACCGTGCCGGAAGAGGCCGTGGGAGCGGCATACAAGGCATTCTGCAGCTTGAAGTCGGCCGTGATGCGGTCGAAGCGACCGCCGCTGAAAGTCGCGTCGAGCGACCCGCGGCCCTCGCCGGTGCGCAGGGTGCCGAAGGAGGCCAGATACTGGCGCCAGGTTCCGGCCAGGGCGCCACTGATACGGCCTTGTATCGAACCGCTCCAGTGCACCCAGTCGCGCACATCGTCGCCGCGCCAGCGGACCGACAGTTCGACGCTGTTGCCGGGATTATCGGTCGGGCGTCCGGAGACCAGCAAGGTATGGCCGAACCACCCCCGCGTCAGCACCAGCCGACCCTGGTCGAGATTGATGCGGGGAAACCCGTTGTAGTCGTCCTGCCACCCGAGCCGCGCGTTATTGATTTCAATGCGGCTCTGACTGAGCAGAAGATTGCTCAGCCGTCCATCCGACGATTTGCCTGCATTGAGCGGAAAACCGTTCAGATACAGCAGATTGTTCCGCCCGCGCAGCAGTTCGATGCTGGGACCGTCCAGCTGGACCCGCGACAAGCGCGGGGAAAGCACCAGCAGGCTCTCCCACGAAGGCTTGGCACCGACATGCTCGAGCGTCAGGGCGCCGCCGCCCGGATTGGCGATGCTGAGCCCCGATATCTCCAGCAAGGGCGCCACGCCATCCCAGTACCCGGACAGCTTCGCGATCGCGACGCGACGGCCGGTCATCTGCGACAGATAGCTCTCAAGCGCAGGGCGGTAGCTGTCCAGCCGCGGCAGAAGCCAGTAGGTAAAAACGAGAAAAGCGAGCGCAACTAGAAACGCAGCCAGGCCCGAGAGCAGGGACAACGCCTTGAGCAGTCGTTTCAGAGTATGAACGACCGGCAACTGACGAATACCTTGAAAGCGTTTTTCCAAGAGGGACAAACCATTACAATGGTGGAATGAAACCGACATAGCCGGACGGACTCATTATGCCATCAAATGCCAGTCGTGCCATCGAGACGGCCAAGCATCATTCGTTTTATTTGTGTCGCCTGCTAGCCGCCGCTCCCGATCTTGCGCGCGAGCTGGAGCGGAATGTCGACACTCCCTTCGACCTGGCCCAGATGCAGGCCTGCGCGGATTGGGACGCACTGGCGACCCCCGAGGCACTGTCGCCCGCGCTGCGCGATTTGCGCCAGGCCTTCATGGCGCGCCTGATTGTGCGCGACATCGGCGGCATGGCCGACCTGGACGAAGTCGTGGGCGGGGTGAGCCAGTTGGCCCGCTTCTGTATCGAGCGCGCGCTGGATGTCGCTCAGCGCTCGCTCGCCCGCCATGGGCAGCCGATAGGCGAAGACAGCGGCCTGGCGCAGCAATTGATCGTGGTCGGCATGGGCAAACTCGGCGGCGACGAGCTGAATGCCTCGTCCGACATCGACCTCATCTTCATCTATCCGGAAAACGGCGAGACCGACGGCGAGAAATGCATCAGCAATCACGAGTATTTCGCCCTGCTCGGCAAGGCGCTGATACGCCTGCTGAGCGACTTGACCGATCACGGCCAGGTTTTCCGTGTCGACATGCGCCTGCGCCCCTACGGCGACTCGGGGCCGCTGGCCATGAGTTTCACCGCCCTCGAGAACTATCTGCTGACCCAGGGACGCGAGTGGGAACGCTACGCCTGGATCAAGGCGCGCGCCCTGTCCGGCGACGAGAACGGTCTGGCCGAGCTGGTGCGCCCCTTCGTCTATCGCAAATATCTGGACTACGGCGCCTATGGCGCCATGCGTGAATTGCACGCGCAGATCCGGCGCGAAGTCGCCCGCCGCGACATGGTCAACAATATCAAGCTCGGCCCGGGCGGTATCCGCGAGATCGAGTTCATCGCCCAGGTCTTCCAACTCATCCGCGGCGGCCGCGACAAGAGCCTGCAACTGCGAGGCACGCGCGCGACCCTCGCGCGACTGGGCGAGCTGCGCCTGCTCGAACCGGGCGCCGTCGCCGAGCTGCAGGAAGCCTACGCCTTTCTGCGCCGGCTCGAACATCACCTGCAATACACGGACGACCAGCAGACGCAGACCCTTCCCGACACGGATGAGGCACTCGAAAAACTGGCCCACGGGCTCGGCTTGCCCGACCGCGACACCTTCATGACGGAACTCGCCCGCCAGCGCCAGCGCGTGGCGCGGCATTTCGAACAGGTTTTTTTCCTGCCGACCGACACCGCCCCCGAGCACCCGCTGTATCCGGCCTGGCGCGACCTGGCCGAACACGACATCCGTCCGGCGCTGACTGCGCTCGGCTATCGCGACCCGGACGACGTTGCGCGCCAGCTCGAAGCGCTCGCGCGTTCGCAACGCTATCAGCAGATGCCGCAACTCAACCGCCGGCAATTCGATGCGCTGCTCCCCCCCCTGATCGAAGTCGCCGCCCGCTACCCGAACCCTGGCGCCACGCTGGGGCGCATCATCGGACTGATGGAGGCGATCAGCCGCCGCGCGTCCTATCTGGCATTGCTGACCGAATATCCGCAGACCTTGCAGCGTCTCGCTGCCCTATGCTCATCCAGTTCGTGGGTATCGACCTATCTGACCCGGCACCCGATCCTGCTCGACGAATTGCTCGACGCACGCGTACTGTACGCGCCGCCCGACTGGCCGGTACTGGCGCGGCAGCTGGAAGCGCAGCTGGACGGCCTCGATGGCGATGTCGAAGGCAAGATCGATATGCTGCGCCATTTCCAGCACGCGCAAGCCTTTCGGCTTGTAGCCCAGGATCTGGCCGGAATGTGGACGCTGGAGGCGCTGTCGGACGAACTGTCGCGCCTGGCCGACACCGTGCTGGCCGCCACGCTGCGCCACGCCTGGCTGGACATTCCTGCGCGCGAAAGCGACACCCCGCGGTTCGCCATCGTCGGCTACGGCAAGCTCGGCGGCAAGGAACTGGGCTACGCCTCCGATCTCGACCTGATTTTCCTGTACGACGACCCGGATCAGAATGCCGCCGAAATCTATTCGCGCCTCGCGCGCAAGATGATAGCCTGGCTCACCAGCGCCACGGCGGCCGGCCGCCTGTATGACATCGATCTGCGCCTGCGCCCCAATGGATCGAGCGGCCTGCTGGTCAGTAGCGTGCAAGCGTTCGAACGCTACCAGCGGCTCGACGCCTGGCCCTGGGAGCACCAGGCGCTGACCCGCGCACGCTTCATCGCCGGCGACGCGGGCATAGGCGAACGCTTCGCCGAAATACGCCACGCCATCCTCACCCTCCCGCGCGACGCGGAGCGTTTGCGCGCCGAAGTCCTGTCCATGCGCAGCCGTATGCTGGAGAGCCATCCGGCGCTCGAGCACGACGTCAAGCATGCGCGCGGCGGTATCGTCGATATCGAATTCATCATGCAGTACCTGATTCTCGGTCACGCCGCCGACTTGCCGGCGCTGACCGCCAACAGCGGCACCATCGCCTTGCTCGCTTGCGCGGCCGACGCAGGACTGATCCCGGCCGATCTCGCACGCGGTTGTCGCGACACCTACCGCCATTTACGCCGGCTGCAGCATGCGGCCCGCCTCAACGATCTCGACCGCGTCGACGTCGACGACGCCTTGCGCGAACGCTACCAGGCGGGAAAGCAACTGTGGCATGCGCTGTTTGGCCAGGAGTGAAGGCTGTTTTTCAAGCGTCGGGTTCACAAGCGCCGGGGCAACGGTATAATCGACACACATCATCTGAAAAAAATGCGGAGCAAACCGAGATGTCAATGTCCGATCGAGACGGCTTTATCTGGTACGACGGTGAAATGGTGGACTGGCGCGATGCCACGACCCATGTTCTGACCCACACGCTGCACTACGGCATGGGCGTGTTCGAAGGCGTTCGTGCCTATGAAACGCCGCGCGGCCCTGCGGTGTTCCGCCTCGGCGACCACACCGACCGCCTGTTCCGCTCGGCGCACATTCTCGGCATCAAGCTGCCCTTCTCGCGCGAGCAGATCAATCGCGCGCACCACGACGTGCTGAAGGCCAACGGGCTCAAGTCGTGCTATTTCCGGCCGATGGCCTTCTATGGTTCGGGCAAGCTCGGCGTGGCGCCGCCGGCAGACGACGTGCACGTGATCGTTGCCGCCTGGCCCTGGGGCGCCTATCTGGGCGAAGAAGGCATGGAGCGCGGCATCCGCGTCAAGACGTCCTCGTTCTCCCGTCATCATGTCAACATCACCATGTGCAAGGCCAAGGCCAACGGCAATTACATGAACTCGATCCTGGCCAATACCGAGGCCACCCGCGACGGCTACGACGAAGCGCTGTTGCTCGACGTCGACGGCTATGTGGCGGAAGGCTCGGGCGAAAACGTGTTCATCGTCCGCAAGGGCAAGCTGTACACGCCTGACCTGACCTCGGCGCTGGAAGGCATCACCCGCGACAGCGTGATCACGATCGCGGCCGAGATGGGGCTGAGCCTGGTCGAAAAGCGCATCACCCGCGACGAAGTCTACAGCGCGGACGAAGCCTTCTTCACCGGCACCGCCGCCGAAGTCACCCCGATCCGCGAGCTCGATGGCCGCCAGATCGGCGCCGGGCATCGCGGCCCGGTCACCACCGAAATCCAGAAACGCTATTTCGACAGCGTCAAGGGCCTCGATCCGGCCCACGAACACTGGCTGAGCTACGTAGAGTAAGACGCGAAGGGACGCTACGGCGTCCCGCGAGGACACAGAGCATGAGCGAACTCAAAGAAAACACCCGGCACGTGATCGAAGTCGCCGCCGCCGACCTGCCGCTGGTCTGCCCGATGCCGGACATGGTGCAATGGAACTCGCATCCCCGGGTTTTCCTGCCACTGGACCCAAGCGGCGAAGCGACTTGTCCCTACTGTAGCACCCGCTACAAACTGGTCGGCCCGCTCGGACACCATCACTGACCCCACCCCGGCGCGTCGGCACGGCCTGATTCGGCCCGTGTCGGCGCGCCTTGCCTGTGCGATATGAAAAAAATCCTGGTAATTGCCCCATCCTGGATCGGCGACAGCGTCATGGCTCAGCCTTTATACCGGCGTCTGCACGAGCGCCATCCCGGTCTGGAGCTGCATGTTTTCGCGCCGCAGTGGACGTTGCCGCTGCTAGCACGCATGCCGGAAGTTGCACGCGCCCATCTCAATCCCTTCGGACACGGAGCATTGCAACTGTCGGCGCGCTGGCGCGTGGGACGCACACTCGCGCGCGAGCATTTCGATCAGGTGATCGTGCTGCCCAACTCGCTCAAGTCGGCACTCATCCCCTTGTTTACCGGCAGCCGCCGCCGCACCGGCTTTATCGGCGAATCGCGCTACGGGCTGCTCAACGATGCACGCGAGCTGGACGAAAACCAGTTGCCGATGATGGTCGAACGCTTTTATGCGCTGGCCGAGGACAAGCACCAGCCCATCGTGCGCCCTATCCCCGCTCCGCACATCACGATATCCGCCGCCAGCCAGGACGCGACGCTCGCCGCCTTCGGCCTGAGCCGCGAACGCCCGATAGCCGCCTTCTGCCCGGGGGCCGAGTATGGCCCCGCCAAGCGTTGGCCGGCCCGCCATTTCGCCGAACTCGCACGCCGCTTCGAGGCGGCCGGCATCGCGGTCTGGCTGTTCGGCTCCGGCAAGGACCGCGAAATCGCAGAGGAGATCGCAGCCCTCTCCGGCGCGGCGGTCAATCTTTGCGGCAAGACCGGGCTCGACCAGGCGATAGACCTGATGGGGCTGGCCGACATCGCCATCTGCAACGACTCCGGCCTCATGCATGTCGCGGCGGCGCTCGACATCCCGCTGGTCGCGCTTTACGGTTCCTCCAGCCCCGATTTCACTCCGCCCTTGTCCCGACATGCGACCATCGTGACACTGGGACTGGACTGCAGCCCCTGCTTCGAGCGCAGCTGCCCGCTCGGCCATACCGACTGCCTGGAGAAAATGGAGCCGCAGCGTGTCTGGCGCGCAGCGCAGGGTTTGCTGCCCGGGGTTCTCCCGCAATGAGGCCGCATGGCGGGGACCGACGCATGGAACTGGTGCGCGTGGCGGCACGCCTGTTTCGCGATCACGGTTTCGAACGCACCACGGTACGCGACCTGGGCGAAGCGATAGGCATGCAGTCGGGGAGTCTGTTCTATCACTTCCGCAGCAAGGACGACATCCTGACCGCCGTCATGGCGCTCGGCATCAGCAGTACGACCGAGAAGCTCGAACAGGCTCTCGCGCAGGCCGGCGATGCACACTCGCGGCTGGCCGCCCTGTTTCACGTCCATCTGAATTCGCTGCTGGGGGACAATCAGGCGGCACTGGAGGTCATGCTCTACGAATGGCGCAGCGTCGCGGCCACCGAACGAGCGGGGCTGATCGTGCTGCGCGACCGCTATGAAGCGCTCTGGCAGCAGGTGCTGGATGAGGCCGCTGCCGCCGGCTTGATCAAGACCGACACGCGCCTGCTGCGGCGGTCGCTGCTGGGCAGCCTGCACTGGACCGTACACTGGTATCGCCAGGACGGCGGGCTGTCGGTGGACGAACTTGCCGAGCGCATGCTGGCGCTCGTACTGCGGGATCAGCATTCAATGCAGGTCTGATGCATCGCGGGCGGCATGCGCGGTATCGATCCGGCGCGCATGCACGAGTGCTTCGACTTCGACACCGAGCGCGGCAAGCCGCGCCACCACGTCGCCGACCAGATCGGCGGCCGGGTCGGGGGTGGCAAAAAACACCATCACGTCGTCGAGGCCATCGGCGCCGACAACGAGATAGCGGTTACGGGGGTCGGCCAGCAACACCCGTTCCCGGTGATAGAACGGCCAGATCGAGTAGACTTTCCAGCTCAGCGCGCCACCGCTTCCGGTCGCTTCTTCGTCGCTGCGCCGCATCGCTCCCTCGCCATCGCGGCACTGGCGCAACACTTCTATGCCTGCCGCCGACGGCCAGAGGATCAGCACGGTCGCTTGCGCGCACTCCAGTGAATTCGCTGCATGATAGTGCGCCCACTCGTACCAGGTGCCATACGGCGCGCGCCCGGCGCCGGCGTCGCCCGCCAGCGCCACATTCAGCGCCAGGGCGGCGCCCAGTCCTGCCAGCCACACCCCGCTCATCGCTCTTCCTTTACCTTCCCGGAATACTCGCCCGTCGTCGCGCAAATTAACGCCGCTATCCTTATGAATTTATACTAGAATTACATCGACTATCAGTGTAGGACAGCTGGCTATGAATGTAAGCTCAATCAATGCCTTGCCGAACGACACCTATGCCGCACAGGCGTCGAAAAACGCAGCGCAAAAGCAACAGACGGCGACCCGCGAAGACAGCGCCACAGACATCGCGGCCCAAACGACGGCCGTGCAGGCGCAAGCGGTGCAGCAACAGCAATCGCAAAGCACCCAGAACACAAACCGGGTCGCCAGCGAATTGCAGATGCAATTGACGGCAACCCAGGTCAGCATAAGCGCACAGACCGCGCAGTCCGTCGCCCAGGTCGGAACACGCTCCGACACCACTCGCACGGCCAATGCGGCGCAAGCCCCTGCCCGCTCGCGCGCCGACATGGAAAGCCAGGCCGAAATCCCGGCGCAGCAAGCCGCGCAAGCGGATCGCGCGCAAGAAGAACGTGCGGCACAAACCCGAGCCAGCGAACGCAGCGCCCAGAATCAGCGCGAAGCCGAACGCCTCGATGCGAGCCAGAGCCAGGCCGTGAACTCCTACCAGGCCACTCAGCAGTTGCTACAACCCCCTCGTTACAACGCCATGACCAAAACACAGGCCTGAGCGGGACCGCTCAGGCCTGGACATCGACGTTTTGTCCTAGCGTCGACAGGTTGACGGCCGCAGTCTGCTGCATCGTCGCAACCGCGCCATCCACCAGCGACAACACGCTTTCCGCCTCCAGGTTCTCCGCTGTCTTCAGCACCCTGACCTGTACCCCGCCGTAGCCTGTTGCAGAAGCGACCTGATTTGCTGCCTGTCCCACCGGATCCATATCACACCTCCCGCTCATTCCGTTCTGTCCGCCCCGTGCAGGCGCAACACGCATTTTTCATGCTAGGTCTTGAAATGCGCGATGTCAGGCTAAACTGTTAGAATAGCAACGCATACGACCATAAAAAACAGGAATCCATGATGAGTACACCACGCCACAGTCCGCTACTGATCCTTGGCTCCGGTCCGGCCGGTTATACCGCTGCCGTCTACGCCGCACGGGCAAACCTCAAGCCCGTCATCATTACCGGTATGGCCCAGGGCGGGCAGCTGATGACGACGACCGAGGTCGACAACTGGCCGGCAGATGCCGACGGTGTCATGGGCCCGGCGTTGATGGAGCGCTTCCAGCGCCATGCCGAGCGCTTCGGCACCGAAATCCTGTTCGATCATATTCATACCGCCCTGCTGACCGAAAAACCGATCCGCCTGATCGGCGACTCGGGCGAATACACCTGCGACGCGCTGATCATCGCCACCGGCGCCTCGGCCAAATACCTTGGACTGCCGTCGGAACAGGCCTTCGCAGGCAAAGGCGTATCGGCCTGCGCGACGTGCGACGGTTTCTTCTACCGGCAACAGGACGTTGCGGTGGTCGGCGGCGGCAATACCGCCGTCGAGGAAGCGCTGTACCTGGCCAATATCGCGCGCCACGTCACGCTCGTCCATCGCCGCGAGACCTTCCGCGCCGAAAAAATCATGATAGACAAGCTTCAGGAACGCGTCGCCGAAGGCAAGATCAGCCTCAAACTCAATCGCAGCGTGGATGAAGTCCTCGGCGACGACAGTGGCGTCACCGGTCTGCGCGTGGCGACGGCAGACGGCACATGCGAAGACCTGGATCTGACCGGGGTTTTCATCGCCATCGGCCACCAGCCCAATACCGAAATCTTCAAAGGCCAGCTCGAAATGGATGCGACCGGCTACCTGATCACGCAGGGCGGACACCAGGGCAACGCAACCGCCACCAACATCCCCGGTGTTTTCGCTGCAGGCGACGTACAAGATCACATTTACCGCCAAGCCGTCACCAGCGCCGCCTCCGGCTGCCAGGCGGCACTCGACGCCGAACGCTACCTCGATCAGCTGAAATAAATCTTGAAGCCCTTGCATGACCCGCTCAAGGCGCTCGCGCGACGACTCGCGCGCGAGCGCCTAGAAGCCCCCGCCCCCGTCCAGACACCGGCTCCGGAGCCGGAGCCCGATTTTCGCACCCTGTTCGCCGACGTGCGTCCGCTCAAGGACACGCGCCAGGCGTGGCCGACCGCCTCGCATCCCCCGCCGCGACGCCGGCCGCAGCAAGCGACGGCACCGTTGACGGAAGATGCCGAGCGGGCGCGGCTACGCGAGATGGCGGGCTGGTTCGAACCGGCGGAAGACTATGACAGCTTCTGCCGCGACGGCATGCCCTCTTCCACGCTCAAGCGCCTGCGCGCCGGACACTGGCCCTGCATCGCCCAACTCGACCTGCACGGCCACGACCGTTATCAGGCGCAAGACGCGCTATTGGTGTTCCTGCACCATGCGCAACGGCGCGGGCAGTGTGTGCGCATCATTCACGGCAAGGGCTTCGGTTCCGGCGGCGAACCGGTTCTCAAGCGCATGGTCCGTATCTGGCTCAGGCACCATCCCGGCATTCTGGCCTACTGCGAGGCCTCGCCGCTGCACGGCGGCAGCGGCGCCTTGTGGGTATTGTTGCGGCGTGGCATGCCTTGAGTGCCATTTTTTTTCGACCGCCCCATGTCCTGCGGCAGCGCTCTGCGCTACCCTAGACAGTGAGACGGATTCATCCATAATCGTCACAGGAGCAAGGCATGCCCGATCACAGCTGCCCCGACTTCGTTCTGCCGGCGACTTCCGGCACCACGTTCTCCCCCGCCACCGCCGGCAAACCGCTCGTCATCTACTTTTATCCCAAAGACAATACCCCCGGCTGCACCAACGAAAGCATCGCCTTTCGCGATCTGCACCCCGAGTTCCTGGCGCTCGGCGCCGACATCGTCGGCATCTCGCGCGACAGCCTCAAGTCTCACGAAAACTTCAAGAGCAAATTCGGTTTGCCCTTCGAACTGGCCAGCGATACGGAAGAAATCGCCTGCAATCTGTTCGATGTCATCAAAATGAAAAGCATGTACGGC
The DNA here is from genome assembly GCF_000422925.1 of Paludibacterium yongneupense DSM 18731. Taxonomy (GTDB): domain Bacteria; phylum Pseudomonadota; class Gammaproteobacteria; order Burkholderiales; family Chromobacteriaceae; genus Paludibacterium; species Paludibacterium yongneupense. The sequence continues at coordinate 118,004 of NZ_KE383957.1, read as the reverse complement.
AAACAGGTGAGGGGCATCCAGCGCAGCACCTTCGTCATCGATGGGAGCGGACAGTTGATCCGCGAATGGCGCGGCGTGAAAGTGGAAGGTCACGCTGCGGAAGTGCTGGAGTTCGTGAAAACACTTTAACCGCGCGGGTCCGGCCATCCTGGCCGGACCGCGTGCTGACAAGGGGACAATCATGGCCAGTCGTAAAAAGACCAAAACCAGCAAGCTGTTTGTGCTCGACACCAACGTTCTGTTGCATGATCCGACCTCTCTCTTCCGCTTCGAAGAACACGACATCTTCATCCCCATCATCACTCTGGAAGAACTCGACGATCACAAGAAAGGCATGTCCGAAGTCGCGCGCAACGGTCGCCAGGCCAGCCGCTTCCTCGACGAGATCGTCAGCGGGGCCGAAGATCATATCGAGGAGGGCATTCCCCTCAAGTCGCACAGCCGCGACGCGGCGACCGGCAAACTGATTCTGCAGACCCAGGCCATCCATAGCGTCCTGCCGACATCCCTGCCAGTGGGCAAAGCCGACAACCAGATTCTCGGCATCGTCATGGCACTCAAGGACCTGTACCGCGATCGCCCGGTCATCCTGGTTTCCAAAGACATCAATATGCGCATCAAGGCCCGCTCGCTGGGCCTGGAAGCCGAAGACTATTTCAACGACAAAGTTCTGGAAGACACCGACCTGCTGTACACCGGCACCCGCGAGATCGACGCCACCTTCTGGGAGCGCAACGGACGCGACCTCAAGTCATGGCAGGATCGCGGGCGCAGCTACTATCAGCTCAAAGGCCCCGACACGCCCAGCCTGTACATCAACCAGATGCTGTGGCAAGAGGGAGAATCGCCGCTACAGACGCGGGTCGTCACCCTCGACGGCAAGACGGCGGTACTGGAAACGCTGAAAGACTACGGCCATCAGAAAAACAATGTATGGGGCATCACCGCGCGCAACCGCGAGCAGAATTTTGCCCTCAACCTGCTGATGAATCCCGAAATCGACTTCATCACCCTGCTCGGCCAGGCCGGCACCGGCAAAACCCTGCTGACCCTGGCCGCCGGCCTGGCGATGACGCTGGAACAAAAGCTGTACAGCGAAATCATCATGACGCGGGTGACCGTGCCGGTGGGCGAAGACATCGGCTTTCTACCCGGCACCGAAGAAGAAAAAATGGCCCCGTGGATGGGCGCGCTGGAAGATAACCTCGACGTACTCAACAAGAGCGACGACGACGGCGGCGACTGGGGGCGTGCCGCCACGCGCGACCTGATCCGCTCGCGCATCAAGGTCAAGAGCCTGAACTTCATGCGCGGCCGGACCTTCCTCAACAAATACCTGATCATCGATGAGGCGCAGAACCTGACGCCGAAGCAGATGAAGACCTTGATCACGCGTGCGGGGCCCGGCACCAAGGTCGTCTGCCTGGGCAACGTCTCGCAGATCGACACGCCCTATCTGACCGAAGGAAGCTCGGGGCTGACCTACGTCGTCGATCGCTTCAAGGGGTGGGACCATTCCGGCCACATCACCTTGCAGCGCGGCGAGCGTTCGCGCCTGGCCGACCACGCGGCCGAGGTTCTGTGATGCAGCCGAGCCTCGAGCTCGTGCACGAGGCCGCGCGGGGAGCCGCGCGCGCGCGGCCCCCGCTGCTTTTCGTCCACGGCGCCTTCTGCGCCGCGTGGTGCTGGCAGCAACACTTCATGCCCTGGTTCGCCGAACGCGGTTTCGACTGCTGGGCACTCAGCCTGGAAGGACACGGCGGCAGCGACGGCCACCACTACCTATCGGCAATCAGCATCGAAGATTACCGCCGCAACCTGGTATGGGCGGTCAAACGGCTCAAGACCGCGCCGGTGATGATAGGTCACTCGATGGGCGGCTATGTGATTCAGAACTATCTGACTCATCAGCCGCTGCCGGGTGTCGCGCTACTGGCTTCGGTTCCTCCTTACGGCATGGCGGCTTCCAGCCTGCGCCTGATGACGCAGGCGCCATCCTTGTTCATGCGACTGAATCTGTATCAGAGCAGCAACTATCTCCCCGCCGTCGACGAATTGCGCGCGATGCTGTTTTCCCCGGATGCGCCCGACGAGACAGTGGCCAGCACCATGGGCCTGTGCCAGCAGGAAAGCCAGCGCGCCATCATCGACATGACGCTCGTCAATCCGCTCGGCATCATGCCCCTGCATGAGACGTCGGCGCTGGTCCTGGGCGCCGCTGAAGATCGTCTGGTCTCGCCGGAAGACGTGGTCGCGAGCGCGGAGCGCCTCGGCGTCAGCGCCGAGATACTGCCGCACATGGGGCATATGATGATGCTGGACACGCATTGGGAAAAAACGGCAGAACGTATATTTCTCTGGCTCGAAACGCTATAGCGCAGTACGCGGCACCCCAGCAGCAAGGACGGCCACGCCGTCCTTGCTATCCTTCCGCGCCCGGAACGGGGAGGCTTGGCGCGCACGGGGCCAGCATGGCGCCGATGCGCTCGGCACTGACCGGGCGACTGAACAAGTAACCCTGCATCGTATCGCAGCCGAGCCCGGCCAGCGCGACCGCCTGCGCCTCGGTCTCCACCCCTTCCGCAATCACCTCCATACGCAGTGAATGGCCGAGCGAGATGATCGCCGCCACCAGGGTCATGGCATCCTCTTGCTCCAGCATCGTCGTGACGAAGGCGCGATCGATCTTGAGCGCCTGCACCGGCAGACGCGCGAGATAGGCCAGCGAAGAATAGCCGGTGCCAAAGTCGTCGATGGCGACCCGGATGCCGGTCGCGCGGATCACCTGCAACGACTCGATGCAGTGATCGATATTCTGCATGATCAAGCTCTCGGTGATCTCGAGGTCGATGCCGGGATCGGCACCGAAAGGGGCCAATACCTGTGCAACTTTGCTGCCAAAGTCTTTGCGACGCAGCTGGATGGCGGACACATTGACCGCGACGCGGGGAGCGCTCAAGCCGGCCAGCTCCCAGCTCTGCCTGTCTTCGGCCGCCTGCCCGAGCGCCCAGGCTCCGACATCAAGAATCAATCCGGTCTCTTCCAGCATGGGAATGAAGCGCGCTGGCTCGACCAGACCCGCATGCGGGCTCTGCCAGCGCAGCAGGGCCTCGACGCCGGCCACTTCGCGGCTGGCGGCATCGATCTTGGGCTGGTAGTAGAGCAGGAACTCGCGCCGAACCAGTGCCTGGCGCAGTTGATTCTCCAGCGCCAGCGCTGCCACGGCGCGCTCGGTCATCTCCTGGCGATAGAACAGGAATTTTTCGCTCGTCGCCTTGGCTTTTTTCAACGCGGCTTCGGCATTTTCCAGCAGTGATTCGGCATTGTTGCCATCCAGTGGATACATGGCGATACCGAACTTGGCCGATGCGCGCAACTCGCCGGCCCCCAGCACGCAGGGAACTTCCAGACAGTCGCGCAACAGGCTTTCGACTCTACGCGCCACCTCGTCATCACTGTCGGCATTGAGCACGATCGTCGCGAATTGATCCGACCCTAGCCGGGCCAGCAGGCTGGGGTCATCGACACATCCAGCCAGGCGCTGTGCAAGCAACTGTAAAACCTCGTCCCCCGTCCTGCGTCCGTAGACATCGTTGATGAATTTAAAATGTTCGATATCAATCAGTATCAGCGCACAGCGGCGGACTTCGCGCGCGGCCGCTGCCAGCGTCTGACTCAGGCGATCGAGAAACAGGGTCCGGTTGGCCAGCCGGGTCAGAGCGTCGTAATAGGCGAGATAGTCGAGTTCCTCCTCCTTGCAGATATGGTCGAGTGCAAAACCGATGTCGCCGGCCAGCTCTTCCAGCAAAGGAACTTCGACACTATCGAACGCCCCGACTTCACCCGCGAACAAGGCCAGGACGGCGACCGTCTTCCCCTCGACAGCAATAGGCAGGCAGGCGACGGCACGCAGACCGCCGTGCAGGAAGTCGGGCCAGAGCGCGGACAGCGACGCGTCGGCGGCAATGTCATTGCACAGGACGAGTTCCCCGCTGCGCGCGGCTTGGCACGACGGGCGACGGGAAACCGGCGAGTCCGGATTCGCATCCAGCTCGATTTTCTCGCGATAAGCATCATCCCCGCCGTAGCTGGCGGCAACACGCCCGATGCCGGTGACCGGATCGATGACACCGATCCAGGCCATCTTGAACGCGCCGGCCTCGACCGCTATATGACAGACCTCGTCGAACAAGGCCGAGCGATCATGGCAACGCACGATCAAGGCATTAATCCCGCTGAGCACCGCATACATATGATTCAGCCGTTCTACCCTGTGACGCAGGATCACCTGTTGCAGCATGATGGCCAATTGATGCGCGACGGCTTCAGCCTCCTGCTGCTGCACCGGGTCAAAAGCACCGGCACGGTCGGACGCCAGATTCAAGGCGCCGAGTAGCGCGCCATCCGCGATCAGGGGCAGCCTGAGGTAGGACTGCATGCCCTGCCGATACAGCCGCTCCAGCAAGGCGCTACGATCGTTCAAGGCCCCAAGGTCAGCGACCAGGCAGGCCTCGCCGCAACGCAGCCGATCGAGGTCGGCCAAGCCGTAGCTTTCCAGCGTCATCAGCGTCTCGGGGGCGTACCGTGCGCCATCGCTGCGCTCGAGCGCCAAGACCGTCGCCGTGCGTTTTTCCCAGTCGAACACCATCGCGGTCGCACCCCAGTACGGCACCCAGCTGCGCAGATGGCGCAGGCCGAGTTGCGCCACCTGGCGTGGGTCATGCGCGGTCAGAATGAATTGGTTCATCTCCTGTAGCGACTCCAGCTGTCGCGCATGTCGCTCTATCGCGGCTTCGGCGCGGCGCCGCGTACTGATATCGCGCAGAATGACAGTGAACGAGGTTTCGCCCGCGGTTTCCTGCCGCGCCAGCGATGCCTCCAGCGGAAAGGTCTCGCTGTTGGCGCGCAGACCGAACAACTCGACCACGCCGGCGCGCCAATCGCCGGTCTTGCGATCGGGGGCCATGGACTCGAATGCCGCGCGGCCACCGCTCTGCAGCGCAGCGGGAAGCAGAAAATCGAGCCCGCGCCCGAGCACCAGGCTCGCGCTCCAGCCGAACATGGTTTCGGCCGCGGCATTGAACAGCACGATATGCTGTGCGGCATCGATGACCAGAATCGCATCCATGGCCGACTCTACGATTCCGGCACAGCGCGCCTCGCTTGCACGCAACTCGTTCAGGGCGGCGCGCTCCCGGCTCAGATCGCGCGTGACTTTGCCGAAGCCGAGCAGCTGCCCGTCGCTGCCGCTGACGGCGTACAGCGTCGTGTGCGCCCAAAAGCGACTGCCATCGCGCCGGATACACCATCCCTCGCTGTCGACACGCCCCTGCCGCACGGCTTGCGCCAGCAAATGCTGGGGCAGCCCGTCGGCGCGGTCCTCGGGAGAATAGAAGCAGGCGCAGGAATGACCGACGATCTCGGCCGCAGAATAGCCCTTGATCAGCTCCGCGCCAGCACTCCAGCTGACGACGAGCCCCTCGGGATCAAGCAGGCAGAAGGACAGGTCGGTCATCGCATCCACCAGCAGACGAAACTGCTGTTCACTGCGGCGCAGCGCATCGCTGACTTGGCGCTCGGCGCTCAAGTCAACCAGGCTGCTCAGACGACACATCGCGCCGGCATAGGCGATGGGGCGCGCAGAAGCCAGAACGCTGATCCGCGAACCGTTGCGGCGACGCAATTCGAACTCGGTGCGTTCGCATCCGTCGCCCGCCAGACCCGCCTCCCCGCACACGATGGCAAGCGGACGCCCCAGCACCTCCTGTCGCGCAAGCTCGAACAGGGCCAGGAAGGCCGGATTGACATCGACCACACTCCCGTCATCCACGCGTGAAACGCAGTGCGGCACCGGACTGGCATCGAACATCGCGCGCAGATCCGCCTCGCTCGCGCGCATTCGCCCGCTCGCAGCCTCCTGATCGGCCTGCGCCTGCATCGCGCGCGAGCGCGCACGATGCAGGCCGCCGCTCAGCACGCTGACCAGAACGCCATCCAGCAGCAAAATGGACCATTCGATGGCGAAGCGGCCGCCGGGAGGAATGAAAAAATAGCCGGCCCCCAGCACCGTGATCAGGGTGGCAAGCAGGCCCGGTCCGACTCCACCGTACATCGCACACAGAATGACCGGCAGGATAAACAGGATCAGCAAGGGACGCTGACCGACATCGCCGCCGAGACCGGCGCACAGATACAGGGCCAGGCAAGGCGCAGCCAGCGCGAGGCCATAGCGAACCGGGATGCGCTCATGCCAGGCTACGGGCGAAGCGCCGCGCCACGGCGTCCCTCCCGCTTCGCGCGGCCCGGACAGCAGCAGCAGCGCGAGCCCGAGCTTGACCACGGCCAGCGGCAAGGCTAGCCGGACTCCGGCGCTCCCCCATAGTGCGGCGTACGGCGGCACGATCCACAAGGTCTCGAACATCAAGTACAAACCGGCACCCGCCCATAGCCAGCGGCGGCCTTTCGACGCAGTCATGCGTGAATCGCTCCTGGAGACTGGGGGGGGATATACGCCGCACCCCTCGATGATCGCGACGCGGAAACATCGGCACCGCATGGACTCATGCGGCCATAACCCGGTATAGCAAATTGCCATGATGTCAGGGTAGGAGATCATGCAACCAGCCTGCCCGAACGCAGCAGGGGACGGAAAGCGAATCGCATCCCAGAGACGCGGACCTTTAAAAATAGGATACCGGACACGGTGCGTCAACTGTTTGTCTGGCCATCGCGCAGGGCTTTCAGTGCCATAGAATTGAGCGATCCGTGGCGCTCCCGCCTGTCTCGGGGGCGCCATGCCGGAAATGCACCCGCCCGGCACATCTTCGATCATTAAAGGTTAGGCATGAGCTTTCGCATAGCAAGCAAGACCGTCAGCCACGACAGCCCCTGGTTCAGTTTCAAAGGCGACGGCGAGATACAGGCCTATGTTCTGGGAATGCAAGAATTCAGCATCCGCTTCAAGCCGGGGGACTATGCCATTGCCAAGCTGGAGCTGAATATAGTGGATGTAGCCGCAGGCGCGGGCTCGATACGCGGCAGTGTGAATTGCACCGTACTGGATACCGCCGGCAACAGCCAGTTGCACGAGGCTCATGCCACCGTCAACCTGATAGCCTGGTGCGGCGCCGACCCGGACCGGGTCAAACTGGAATACCTGAATCCCTTGCACAACGGCGGCTGGGATGTCATTGACACCGGCGGCGACACTCCACAGTGGGGCGCAACCGCCATGAGCGGGTTCGTCGTCGGGCAGTACAACGGGTTCGGGCGGGATTTCGGCGTATTGACAGCCGCTGCCGCCTTTCATCAGGCGCAAGGTTCGTCCGAGGCACGGGTGACCGGCACCGTAGGCCTGCATGGCAGGCCGTCCGCCGGCGGCGCCTTGTGTTCGGTCTATCCGTTCTACCTCGTCAGCGCGGAGAAACACGACACCCTGGCCCAGCCGCTGCATTATTCGACCAATACCACCGCCCGTTACAGCCGGAGCATGGCCCTCCCCGCCGGGCACCGGCTCGCCAACGCCGTTCCACTGATCAGGGGCTTCACCCTCGCCAGCAGCGACAACCGGCGCAGGGCAGAGGGCATACAGGTCGGGACGCCCGCGGCGCAGGCCTGCGGCGACGAGGTCGTCTTTCCGCACGGCAGTTTCGTCAGGATATGGGATAGCGCCGGAGAATTCTCCGACACGGAGCACAGTGCGCTCGACGTACTGCTGCTCGCCACCCTCCGCTGAGACCGCCGTGCGTCAAGCTCTGGCCGGCATCCGGTCGTCCTCGCTGGAAGACACACCCGGCAATCCCAGAACCTGCTCGAATTCCTCGATCGGCATCGGACGGTTGAAGTGAAAACCCTGTCCGATATCGCAGCCTTCGGCCAAAAGAATATCCCACTGCGCCTGCGACTCCACCCCTTCGGCCACCACGGAAAGTCCGAGATTATGCCCCATGGTGATAATGGCACGCACGATGGCGGCATCGTTGCCGGCACTCAGAATATCGTTGACGAAGGAGCGGTCGATTTTGAGCTGTTCGAGCGGCAGCTCCTTCAGATAGGCAAGCGATGAGTAACCGGTACCGAAATCATCGAGACTGAAATTGACCCCCATCTCCCACAACTCGACCATCTTCTTGATCGACTCGTTGACATTCTGCAGCAGCAGGCTTTCCGTCAGTTCAAGCTTCAACCGTCCACGCCGGATGCCATGCACGTCGAGCAGACGCCGGATCTGCGGCACAAAATCGGGATGACGGAACTGGCGGGCGCTGACATTGACCGCCAGCGTCAGGGTATTGAATACGGGATCGTCGTGCCAGCGCGCGAGTTGCTCGCACGCCAGCTCCAGCACGCGCTGCCCCAGGGGCAGGATAAGCCCGGACTCCTCGGCCAGGCCGATGAACTCGTCGGGGCCGACCACCCCGCGCGCCGGATGGTGCCAGCGGACCAGCGATTCCGCGCCGATCAGGCGGCCATGGCGATCGACCTGCGGCTGGAAGTACAACAGGATATGGTCGCGCGTCAGCGAACGCCGCAAATCCTTTTCCAGCATCGAACGGTTCTCGACCGCCGACTGGATCACCGGATCAAAGAAACAAACGGTGTTGCGCCCCGACGATTTGGCCTGGTACATCGCCAGATCCGCTTGTTTCAACAGCTCATCGGTTTTCTCGGTCTGGCCATAGAACAAGGTGACACCGATACTGGTCGTACTGTTGTACTCGTTCAGCCCGAGCAGGTAGGGGCGGTCCAGCGACTTGACGATCTTGCCCGCCACCTGGCGCGCCTGCGCCGCCGCCTTCTCGGGTGCGACGTTCATCCCTTCGAGCACGATGATGAATTCGTCCCCCCCCAGCCGCGCCACGGTGTCACGCTCGCGTACGCACGCCTTCAGGCGGCGTGCGACCTTGACCAGCAATTGATCGCCCATATTGTGGCCCAGCGTGTCATTGAGCTGCTTGAAGTTGTCCAGATCGAGAAACAGCAAGGCGCCGGGATGGCCGCTGCGTTGGCTCGCGCGCAAAGCCTGCCGTAAACGATCCATCAAAAGTTGCCGGTTGGGCAGCTGTGTCAGCGGATCGTAGAACGCCAGCGTGCGGATCTCGTCCTCGGTACGCTTGCGTTCGGTGATATCGCGGCTGAACACGAAAATTTTGCCGCCATCGGCGGGCGAATACGAGGCGGACACTTCGATCGGCCACACCGTGCCGTCACGGCGGCGATGCAAGGTTTCAAAATGGATGCTGCGCTTCTCGGCGATGCTTTGCAGCCGCGCGAGCATGGCGTCGGGAGCCAGTCCCTGTTCCAGTTCGCCGACATGCATCCGCAGCAGCGTCTCGCGGTCATAGCCCGAGACCCGGGAATAGGCATCGTTGACCTCCAGCAGGCGCCCCTGCAGGTCGGTCACGTAGAAACCGTCGGTCAGATTTTCCAGTACATGACGGTAGTGCTGATCGGCGCGCTGCCGCGACTGCTCGGCCTCGAGCGCCTGCTGGTTCATCCTCTCGGCTTCACGCTGCGACGCCAGATTGCGGCACACCATCAGCAGGTGCACCTCACCCTTGATCAGCGGCAGGGTGAATTCGCAATCGACTTCCAGCCGCTGGCCGAGCGAAGACACGAAGTGGGTTTCCAGCCGCTGCTCGCCACGAAACGACAGGGCCCGGCGCGCGGTGACCAGCAAGCCCGACTCGCGCCAGGCCGGCGTATGGTGAAAGTCATGCGCCATCAACTGCTCGCGACTGGCGCCGACCAGGGTCGCCAGGGCCTGATTGGCCATCACGCAGCAACCGTCGGCGCGGTACAGGCCCATCGCGACCGGTGCGGCGTCGAACAGCTGGCGGAAGTGCTCTTCCGAATCGCGCAGCGCATTCTGCGCCTGCTTCATCGGCGTCACGTCCATAGACATGGAATAAAAACCCTGCACCCGCCCGTCCAGCGTATCGCGAACCAGATGCACCTGCAGGTAACGCGCGGACGGCCCGCCGGTGCGATCGACCGCGATTTCGAACGACTGCGCCTCTCCGGCCAGCGTCGACTCGACATAGGGCAGCAGATCGCCATAAACGCTGTCGGAATGGATCTGGCTCAGATGCTTGCCCAGCAGTTCGCCGCTTTGCGAACCATGCCAGTCGTGATAGGCGCGGTTCGCGAAACGGTTGTTCATATCGCGATCGAAATAGCCGATCATCGCGGGAACATTGTCGAGTATCGTCTGCAGCACCTGTTCGCGCTGCCGCAGCTGGGCCGTTTTCGCTTCGACCAGGACCTTGAGTTCCTCCCGGCTGCGCTGCACCTCGGTCATGTCGACCAGGGCGCCGATAATGGCGGGCCGCCCGCCCTGCATGAAGACGCTGCCGTGGATGCCGACGGCGATACGGCTCCCGTCGCAACGCAGGCCGATCGAATTGTAGCGGATCGCACGCACGGTCCCGTCCAGCCGCAGACGGATATTGCGTTCTACCGTGGGCAACTCTTCTGCGGCACACAGCTTTTCCAGCGGGGCATTGTATAAATCGCCGGGCTCATAGCCGAAAATCGAGGCAAAGGCCGGGTTCAAATAGCAGAGTCTGCCGTCCTGTACCATATAAAAGCCCGCCACCGACGACTCGACCAGGGCCTGGAACTTCAACTCGGCGTCCGTCCTCGCCTCCTCCGCCTGCCTGTGGCGGGAAAGATCGCTGCACACGCGCGCGACACCGACGACGCATCCTCCTGCATCGCGCAGGGCCGACACGGACAGCAGGGCATCGACCGGAACACCGTCCTTGCGCAGAAAACGGCCTTCGACCGGCGCCACGTCCTCGCCCGCGATCACGCGCTGCTGCAGGCGCCGGTCGCGCAAGCGGTCCCCCGGCGGCAGCAGGAAGTCATAAGGCAGACCCAGTGCTTCATCCGCGCGGTAGCCGAACAAAAGCTCCGCGCCGCGGCTCCAGCGGGTGATGAGTCCCTCGCCATCGGTAGCGACGATGGCCGACCCGGCCGCATCGACCAAGGTAGCCAGTTCCTGCAAGGACTGCCGGTTGGCCGCGCTGCGGCGCAAAACCCGGTGCATGCCCCAGCTCATGGCGGTGATGGCCAGTCCGAGCAGGGCAAAACTCAGCAAGCTGCGCAAATCGGAAGCATTGGACACGCGCAGCGCCGCAACCGGTTCGAATAAAAGATAATCGGCGGCCAGCGTCGACACCGCCGTCGAAGCGAGAGCCGCCATCGGTCCACCGATGGCGGCGCACAGGACAACGGGCAGCAGCAACAGCAACAGCGACGCCTCCGCATGCCCGGCAGCGGATTGAAGACCGGGCACGAAAAACGGCGTGCAAGCGATGATGCCGTACAGTATCCAGCGGGACGTTTTCGATAACGGGCGCAGGCCCATCCAGCCATTCCTTTCCAAGCCTTGGTTCAAACAGGCGCACGCGGCAGTCCCTGCTCACGCGAGCCGCGCCCGTGCCAGTCGCACTGGGGGCCCGCAGGGTCCGTCTGCACGGCAAGCCATTGATCCGCAACATTGTTCAGGTATTATGGAAAGATGGCAAGCTATTAATAACATTTACCGCTGAGAATCTGCACTCTAGCGCTGGGCAATGGCGGCACGCACAAGCCCGGGCGTATCTGATAGTCTTGAACGACATATAAACGAATACGTACCCCCATGCTACCGACCGAAAACCTCAATATCGACTCTTTCGATGCCATGCCGACGCCGGCCGAGATCCACCGTCGCCTGCCGCTCGACGAAACGACCGCCGCAACCGTACTGACCGGGCGCCGGGAACTGCAAGCGATTCTCGACCGCGAGGACGACCGCCTGATCGTCATTGCCGGGCCCTGTTCCATTCACGATCCGGTCGCCGGGCTCGATTACGCCCGCCGCCTCAAGGCGCTCTCGGACGAACTGGCCGACCGCTTCCTGATCGTGATGCGGGTCTATTTCGAAAAACCGCGCACCACGACAGGCTGGAAAGGCTTCATCAACGACCCGCGCATGGACGATTCCTTCCGCATCGACGAAGGCATCGAGCAGGCGCGCCGCTTCCTGCTCGCCGTCAACGCGCTGGGCCTGCCGGCTGCGACGGAAGCACTCGATCCGATCGCCCCGCAGTACATCGGCGACCTGATCGCGTGGACCGCAATCGGCGCGCGCACATCGGAATCGCAAACCCACAGGGAGATGTCGTCGGGACTGTCGACACCAGTCGGCTTCAAGAACGGCACGGACGGTTCGGTCTCGACCGCCGTCAACGCGATCATGTCCGCCGCCCAGCCACACAGCTTCCTCGGCATCAATGCCGAAGGCAATTCGGCCATCATCCGCACCCGGGGCAACCGCTACGGGCATCTGGTCCTGCGCGGCGGCGGCGGCCGCCCGAACTACGACAGCGTCAGCATCGCGATGGCGGAGGAGTCGCTGCGCAAGGCATCGCTGCCGGCCAACATCGTGGTCGACTGCTCACACGCCAATTGCGCCAAGCATGCCGAACTGCAACCGCTGGTCGTCGGCGACGTCGTGCGCCAGATCCTGCACGGCAATCGCAGCGTGGTCGGCCTGATGCTGGAAAGCTTCATCGAAGCCGGGACCCAGCCCTTTACCGGGGACCTGGCGACACTGCGCTACGGTTGCTCGGTCACCGACCCCTGCCTCGACTGGGACAGTACGGTACAAACCTTGCGTCAGGCCGCGCACGACCTGCGCGGGATGCGCGCATGAAAAAACCGCCCTCGCCGTTGTTCACGGCGAGGGCGGTTTTCCGGGCCGGCTCGCGCGCCGGCCCCCTCTTCACGGAAACGTTGCCGTTCAGCGAGTCAGGTTCACCAGCTTGGCAGAGAACTGACGGGCCTCTTCCGGCGACATGCTGCCGCGCTCGTGCAGTTCGGCTTCGATCGAAGCCAGACCGTCATTGGTCACGGCATGCTTGCGCACGATGGCAGGCAAATCGAAAATCAGGCCCACGGTGCAAGTCAGAATCATCCCGATGCAGGTCACGATGGTCTTGTCGATATGGCCCTGGAAAGCGAAAACCAGCGCAAAGACCCCGAACACCAGCGGGCAGGCCAGCAGCCATCGGATGGCGACCCGGGCAACACGCTCTTTCCACGAGTGCTGGCGGCGGCGTCTGGAGATATCGTCCAGCAACATCGCGACGTTGTTGCTGACGTGAGCCGGCTTGCCGGGCAACGTCCGTTCTTGTCGAATCTCGGACAGGGCCGGGCTCTCTGGCAAAACTTGTGCATCAGTATGTGTTGGCATTTTATTCCCTGTTTTATTCCCTGAAAGACTTTTCATCACAGCGCCACCGCAGGCGCGTTTTCTGAGTCCCAATGCTCGGTATTTCCTGGCCGCCAGCCACCCGAACCCGGCCCAACCCCCGACCGTGCACCGGTGCCCCGCCACCAATGGATAAACTGTGGCAGACTGCATTGTAGAATACTTTACTTCTGGCAGATAGCCTGTTCCGCGTCCATCCCCTAAGTGTACGATTTTAGCTGTTTACACGAAGTCACACAGGCGAAACCGCAACATTTTGACAAAAAACAAATCGAACCGCGTTTCGTCAGGAACTTTTCCCATCGTGCACCGGCGGCGCTTGCTCCAGCCATTCGATCAGGGCCAGCTCCTCGGCCGGCTCGAGATCGGACAAGATAGCCAGCACCCCCTGCACGTCTTCTCCGGCCAGGGCACCGCGCGCGGCGTCCTCCACCCGCGCCGCCAGGGTGCCTATCAGCATCCCGGCCGGCTCCTTCCCGGTCGCCCAGCCTTGCGCCGCCTGCCGGATCAGGGCGAGCTGCTCCGGCGACAGCTCCCGCATCAGGCCGCGCCGCGCACGGCTGACGACCAGACCATAGCGATCGACGATGTTGTTGATGCGCCCGGACAAACTGCCCCCTTCCACCTGACTGATTACATCCTCGGCACGGTCGCTGATGTAGATACTGGTCTTTTTGCTCATGACACCTCTCCCGGCTGGATACTCTCCCTAGCACTATAGGTGGCACCTTTGGTAATTCAACTTTATCTGGCAGCAACAGCCCAAAGTCCCCAGTCATCAAGCCGGCGTTGCGCCGCGATTCCGACCTGACGGGCGGGATTTCTGGTGACCCGGGGAATTAAGATGAATGCCCGAATTGATTTTTGCTACAATTATCAAATACCGACTTCAGTTAAGGATTCCCTATGCTCAAGAAACATGGCGGCTCCCGCCCCGGCGCCGGCCGACCGGCCGGCAGCGGGCGCATCCAGACCGGCGAAGCCCTGACCCAGCTCCGCATTCCCGTCGCCGACAAGTCGGCCGTCATCGACCTGGTCCAGCGGCGGCAGGCACAACGACTGGCCGCTCCCCCCGCACCGCCGCACTGGCTGCCCGCGGCAGCGCCGCACGCTTTGCACCTGCCCCTGTTCGCGAGCGGTGTGCGCGCGGGTTTCCCGTCCCCCGCCGATGACTATGTCGAAGACAGGATAGACCTGAACAGCTATCTGATCGAAGATGGCCCGGCCACCTTCATGGTCAGGGTCGAGGGCGATTCCATGATAGGCGCCGGCATCTTCGACGGCGACCTGCTGGTCGTCGACAAGGGGCGCACACCGGTCCAGTTCGACATCGTCGTTGCCGCGCTGGACGGCGAATTCACCGTGAAGCGGCTGGATCGCCGCGGTGGACGTATCGTGCTGCAGGCAGAGAATCCAGCCTTCCCCCCTATCATTCCCAGCTACGAGCAGGAGTTCATGATATGGGGTGTCGTCACCGCCTGCGTACGGAAATTCTGAACGCATGGCCGACTTCGCCCTGGTCGACGGCAACTCGTTTTACACAAGTTGCGAGCGTGTATTCCGTCCGGATCTGATCGGCCGCCCCATCATCGTTTTATCCAACAACGATGGCTGCGTCGTCGCGCGCTCGGCCGAGGCCAAGGCACTGGGCATAGAGGGCTTCCTCCCCTATTTCCGCATCGCCGCGCAGTGCCGGCGCCTGGGGGTAGCGGTTTTTTCCAGCAACTACGCGCTATACGGCGACATGAGCCGGCGCATGATGACGGTTCTGGCCGAGCGGTGCGCGCGCCAGGAAGTGTATTCGATCGACGAGTGCTTCCTCGGCCTCGACAGCCGGGCCGATCGCCTCGCGCTTGCGCGCAGCCTGCGCGACGAGGTGCGCCGCCGCGTAGGCATTCCGACCTGCGTCGGCATCGGCCCGAGCAAGACGCTGGCAAAGCTGGCCAACCATGTCGCCAAGCGCACGCCTGACCTGGACGGCGTATTCGACTGGAACATGCTCCCTCCCGGAGCGATGGATGCGCGACTCGCCACCCTCGAGGTCGCCCGCGTCTGGGGCGTCGGACGCCGGCTGGGCGAGCAGCTGGGCGCGCTCGGCATCAAAACCGCCTTAGACCTCAAACGCGCCGACCCGGGCCGCATCCGGCGCCGCTTCAGCATCGTGCTGGAACGCACGGTAGCCGAACTCAACGGCATATCCTGTCTGAACCTGGACGACGTGGCGCCTCCGCGGCAGCAAATCCTCTCCAGCCGGTCTTTCGCGCAGCGTATCAGCGAACTGCCGGCATTGCGCGCCGCCGTCACCCACCACGCGACCCGTGCGGCGGAAAAATTGCGCACCCAAGGCAGCCGCTGCGCGCTGATCGGCGTCAGCCTCGGCACCCATCCCGCAGCAGGAGGCGAGGCGAGGCACTGGGCCTGCCTGCCGCTGGCGGCGCCCAGCGCCGATACGCTGCTTCTGGTCCGGGTCGCACTGGCGGCCCTCGAATCACTTTATCAAGCCGGATGCCGCTACCATAAAGCAGGAGTGGTCCTGCTGGACATAGAACCCGCCAACCGGCAACAGGCAGACCTGTTCCTCCCCCCGCCCGACCCGCGCCGCGAAAACCTGATGCGCACGCTGGATACGCTCAACCGCACCCACGGCCACGGCACGGTCCGTCTGGCGGCCGAGGCACTGAGCGAACGCTGGCACATGCGACAGGACTTGCGCTCCCCCCTCTACACCACCCGCCTGAGCGACATTCCCCTCGTGCGCTGAGACAGGGGCACGACAGCGGGAGCAAACCGGCATTTACCCGGGCATGTCCTGCGCCTACGATTAGATCGTACCCATATAAACTATAATTTGACGATGACGCGTGACAAAAGGCTCAAATCGCCCCCGACCCCCGGCCTGAAACTAGTCTGGGGCTTTACGCTACTCCTCTTGCTGCTGACCTGGTCTGCCATTGCCTACAAAATCCGCTCCGAACTGCAGCATGAGATCGGCAATATCAACCGCACCAACCTCAATCTCGCCCAGGCACTCCAGGAACACACGCTACGCACGCTGAAAAGCGTGGACCAGGCGGTTTTGTTTCTCAAATTCAGTTACCAGCGGGAGGGGAAGCAGGTCGACATCCCGCGCTACGTACATGAAGGGATGATACTGGGCAGCTTGTTCAATCAATTGGGCATCATCGACGAACACGGCAGCTACATCATGTCCAATCTTCCCCACCACAAAGTCATCGACCTGTCCGACCGCGAGCATTTCAAATTCCACATCGCCCGCGATTGCCAGTGCCTGTTCATCAGCAAACCCGTTCTCGGGCGCGCTTCGGGCAAGTGGTCGATCCAGATGACGCGACGGATCAACAAGGCGGATGGCCGCTTCGGCGGCGCGGTGGTGGTCTCGCTCGACCCCTACTACTTCGTCCGGCTTTATAGCGAAATGGATCTCGGAGCCAAGGGTGTGATCACCTTGCTCGGCGACGATGGCATCGTTCGCGTGCGCAAGTCGGGAAACGACGTCACTTTCGGGCAGAGCCTGTCCTCCTCCCCCGCCATGGCTCTTTCGCACAAAGCGCGGCAGGGCGTCTACAGCCTGCGCAGCATTATCGACGGCACCACGCGGTTCTACGCCTTCCACCACCTGCCGGACTATCCCTTCATGGTCCTCGTCGGCGTATCGGAGGACGCCGCCCTAGCGGACTTTCACACCCGCGAACGCGGCTACCTGCTGTTCGGCGCGCTCGTCAGCCTGACATTGCTGGCCTTTGCCCTGGCCACGACGCGGCTCTTGCGCCGGCTGATCGAGGCGCGCGCGCGCGCGGAGGAGGCCAACCGCTTGAAATCGGACTTTCTGGCATCGGTATCACACGAATTGCGCACTCCGCTCAACGGTATCATCGGCTATGCGGAACTGGTGCAAGAGGAAGAAGATCGCGCCATGCGCCGCGAATTTGCCGGCGTCATACAGACCAGCGGCCACCACTTGCTGAATCTGGTCAATTCGATACTCGATCTGGCCCGCGTCGAGGCCGGGCAAGTAAGACTCGACATGAAGCCGATTGTCGTGCGCGAACTCATTCACACCATCCTGGCCAGCTACCAGCCGATGGCGGCGGAGAAAGGCCTGGCTCTTACGCAGACGATAGCCGATGACGTCCCGCCGAACCTGAATTGCGATGCGATGCGCCTGACCCAGGTACTGAACAACCTGCTGCACAATGCGCTCAAATTCACGCGCGAGGGTGAAGTCGCCCTTGCGGTGACGCGCGAGACCGGCAGAGTGCGCTTCACCGTCCGCGATACGGGCCCAGGCATCGCCAAGAACGAGCAGCGCCTGGTTTTCGAAAAATTCAGGCAGGTTGTCACCTTCGAAAACCGCCGGCACGATGGCGTGGGGCTGGGACTCGCCCTATCGCGCCAACTGGTCGAGTTGATGGGCGGCGAGCTGGCGCTCGACTCCACGCCGGGCAAGGGCAGCACCTTCACCTTCACGCTACCGCAGGCGCCGGTGCGCGCATTGGAAAATACAACCGGGGACATCTCATGAAAGTACTGGTCGTCGACGATCAAGAGATCAATCGTAAACTGCCGATGGCAATCCTGAAAAAATACGGGGTGGAGGTCCTGGATGCGGAAGACGGGCCGACCGGCCTCTCCCTGCTGCAGCAATACCCGGACATCACGCACTTGCTGCTCGACGTCAGCATGCCGGGAATGGGAGGCGAAGAAGTCTGCCGCATTTTGCGGGCCAGACCGCTGGCGCCGCCCCTGCAAATCATCGCCTATACCGCACACGCCTTCCCCAGCGAAAAGGAACAGATCATGGCGGCCGGCTTCGACGAATTGCTGATCAAACCGATCAGCCGCGACGACCTGCTACGGGCTCTGGATATGAGCTGAAATCACAAAAAGCGCGACCGGGCTTCTGTCGCGACGCCGGAATCGCTATCCTTACGCTCTTTGGCCGTGCGATACACAGATACATCGCCACCAGCACAGGAATAAACCGACGATGACGACACGGCATCAAGCGCTGATCGCGGCGCTCCCCAAGGTGGAGCTGCACCTCCACATCGAAGGCTCGCTCGAGCCGGAAATGATGTTCGAACTGGCCCGCCGCAATGGCGTGACGCTGCCCTATGCCAGCGTGGACGACATTCGTGCCGCCTACCGTTTCGAAAACCTGCAATCCTTCCTCGACCTCTACTACGCCGGCGCCGGCGTCCTGATCGAGGAGCGCGACTTTTACGACCTCACCTGGGCCTATCTGCGACGCGCACAGACCGACAACATCGTTCACTGCGAGATTTTTTTCGACCCGCAAACGCATACCGGGCGCGGCATCCCTTTCGCGACCGTCTACCGCGGCATCCGGCGCGCACTGGATCAGGCAAAAGCCGAACTCGGCATCAGTTCGAAATTGATTCTCTCTTTTTTGCGCCACCTGTCCGAAGAGGACGGTTTGCAGACGCTGGAAGCCGCACGGCCGTTTCTTGCCGGCATCGACGGTGTCGGTCTGGACTCGAGCGAGCGAGGCAACCCGCCGGCCAAATTCGCGCGCCTGTTTGCCGAATGCAAAACGCTCGGCCTGCCGCGCGTCGCGCATGCCGGCGAAGAGGGTCCGGCCGACTACATCCGTGAAGCGCTCGACGTTCTCGACGTGTGCCGCATCGACCACGGCGTACGCATACTGGAAGACAGCGAACTGGTCGCCCGTCTTGCGCGCAGCCGCACCCCGCTCACCGTCTGCCCCTACTCCAATGTCCGCCTCAAGGTCTGCGATACTCTGGAGCAGCACCCCTTGCGCGAACTTCTGGCCGCGGGGCTCTGCGCCACGATCAACTCGGACGACCCCGCCTACTTCGGGGGGTACCTGCAGGAAAACTGGCTGGGCACGACACACGCCCTGAAATTGGAGCGCACCGAAATCGTACAACTGGCAATCAATGCCTTTGAAGCGAGCTGGCTCGATGCGGCGGACAAGGCAATGCATATCGCGGCCTGCCGCCGCATCGCGGCAACCTTCCCCGACTGAGTTCCCGCCCCCGGGCCGCAGCGCCTGGCGGCGCCGCGGCCCGGGGCAATTCAATCGACGTGGAAGCGGCCGAAGCCGCTTTCGATGCCTTCGGCATGGGCCGCCATCGCATCGAGCTGCCGGTCGACACGGTGCAGCACCTGATCGAGGCTCTGCAGTCGCGCATTGAACGACTCGCTCGAACGCGCGATCTGCTGCACCGCACCGCTCTGCTCGTCCGTTGCACTCACCACGGCTTCGATACGCACCATCGACTGTTCCATTATCGCTTTGACCGCCGCGATTTTTTCCGCCGACGACTCGATCGAGGCCACACTGCGGTCCACGCTGACGACCACGCTATCGACCACGTCAGCGGCGGTACCCGTTTCCTGTACGATCCCGCTCACGCGACTCCCGATCTCCAGGGTCGCCTGCGCCGTTTTTTCCGCCAGCTTGCGCACCTCATCGGCCACCACCGCAAACCCCCTGCCCTGCTCGCCGGCTCGCGCCGCTTCGATCGCCGCGTTCAGCGCCAGCAGATTGGTCTGATCGGCGATATCCTTGATCACATTGGTGATATCGCGGATATCTTCGGCACGGCGGTTGAGACCACTCAAGGTTTCCGCCAGCGATCTCACACTGCCGACCAGGTCGCGCACCTCGGCCACGACGCGTTTGGCTTCGTTTTCGCTATTGACCGAAATCACGCAAGCTTTGCTGATCATGCTGTCGGTCATGCGTGCCGAATCGGCGATCGACGCCACGCTACCGCTGATATTGTCCATGGCGCTGCCATTGTCCAGACTCGTCCGGGCAATATCCTGCGACTCGCTGGCGATATGCTTGAGCTCGGCGGCCACATCGGTCACCGTGTGCGTCATCGCCTGCGTGCTGCCACGCAGTTCCTTGATCATGGCTTTGAGCGTGGCAATGAAGTGGTTGAACGCGAGCACCGCCTCACCGACCTCGTCCTGGCTCGACACCGGCAGCATCCGCGTCAAGTCGCCCTCGCCGCCGGCGATATCGCGCATGGCCGATTTCATGCTATCCAGGCTTGCCAGCGCCCGCGAGATGACCCAGTACACGAGCGGCAGTGACAGCACCAGAATCAGGATGACCGCCAGTGCGATGGTCAGTGCCACCTGCCGCAACGGCGCTGCCGCTTCGCGGCGATCGACCACGACCCCCAGCGTCCAGTCGCTGCCCGCCACCGGATGCAGCAGGACGTAGACATCGCGCCCCCCGATCCTGGCGTCCTGCACCCCGGTGCCGGACAGGGCCGGGCCAGACCCCGGCCAAACCTCTTGTGCCGCCTTCATCACCCGTGCCTTGTCCGGAAACGACAACAACAGGCCGGCCTTGTTCATCAAAAACAGATAGCCCTTGTCGCCGATATGGGTCTGCCCGATGGCCGCCAGTGCGCCATCGACATTGATATCGCTGGCAACCACCGCCACCGGCTTGCCGTCCCTGGCCACGGGAGCGGCGATGGACAAGGTCAGTTGATGGGTGAATGCATCGACATAGGGTTGGGACAGGGTGACCTGACCGGCGGCCACCGCCTCCCGGTACCAGGGGCGCGACGTCGGATCGTAGGTCGCAGGCACATCGGTCTTGCGCGAGAACACATAATGCTTGTCGGCGAAACCGATGTAGGTCAGAAGAAAATCGCCGCCCTTATCGATTTCCGCCAGCGCCGGCACCGGGTCGCCAAGGCCGACGGCGGCGGACAACGCGGACGTCAGGCGCTTCTTATCGCCGACCCAGGATGCGAGCGAAGCGGAATACGTATCCGCCGCCAGCCGCATCTGGGCCAGCCGCGCATCCTCGGCCTGACGCATCTGACTGTGGTAACACAGGCCGGCAACCAATAAGACGGCAACGGCGACCAGCAGGCTTGAATAGACAGACAGCCTGACTCTTAACGATTTCATTACATTCCCCTTGTTTCCCCACTCCGCAAGCGGCGGATACGGCCAGTCCCCGCTGCCGCCGCGCCCGGCGGCACAGGACAGCGGCGCCCCGAGCATCGAGGCAGGCGACAGTCTACTGAGCAGGCCCCATAAATTCAAAGTGTTTAATTCACAGGTATTAAAAAAGGGTGTTAACGTGCGCAAAGCCAATACCGGCGCGGATGGAACAACATTGACGCACCGCAACATGGGCACGCGCGAGCTTGCTATACTGCGCGGCCCTGATGGCCGAAATGTCGCCGTCGGCTCAGACCATTTTTGAGGATTAGCATGCAGGAAACCAAAGAATTGACTTTCAAGGACCAAACCGCCAACCCCGCTCCGCTAGGCCTGCTGGCCTTCGGCATGACGACCGTTCTGCTCAACTTGCACAATCTGGGACTGCTCGCCATGAGCGGCATGATTCTGGCCATGGGCGTTTTCTACGGTGGCATAGCACAAGTCATCGCCGGGGTACTGGAATGGAAAAAAGGGAATACCTTCGGCACACTCGCTTTCACGTCCTACGGAATGTTCTGGCTGTCGCTGGTATTTCTGGTGGTCCTGCCCAAGACCGGTCTGGTCGCCGCAGCCGACCCTGCATCGATGGCGGCGTTCCTGCTGCTGTGGGGGGTATTCACGCTGCTGATGTTCGTCGGCACTCTCAAGCATGACCGCATGAGCCAGGTTATTTTCGGCACGCTGACCCTGCTCTTTTTCCTGCTCGCAGCCGCCGAACTGACCGCCAGTGCCACCGTGCTGCATATTGCAGGCGTAGTCGGGCTGATCTGCGGAGCCTCGGCCATGGCCGGCGGCATGAAGCAGGTGCTGTGCCCCGCCGCCGCGCACTAAGCGCGATCCCCGCTCCCGCTGCGGCGGGAGCGGGGCCAGAGGCGTAGAATGATGTTTTTTCCGGTGCAATCCGGCCGTAGCAAAGGAGAGAACACGATGCAAAAAACAGTATTGATCACCGGCGCCAGCGCCGGCTTCGGGCTGGCCTGCGCCCGCCTGTTCGCGGCTCGCGGCGACAAGGTCGTCGCCGCCGCGCGACGCACCGACAAGCTGGCGGCGTTGGCCGACGAATTTGGCACATCGATTTTGCCGCTGGAACTTGACGTTCAGAACCGGGCTGCCGTGCAAAATGCCATTGCCGCCCTGCCCGCCCCCTTCGCCGCCATCGACGTACTCGTCAACAACGCAGGCCTCGCCCTGGGTCTGGAGCCCGCGCATAAAGCCGATCTGGACAACTGGGACACCATGATCGCAACCAATTGCGCGGGACTCGCCTACGTAAGCCGGGCCGTGCTGCCGGGCATGGTGGAGCGTGGACGCGGAGTCGTGATCAATATCGGGTCGACCGCGGGTGAGATCCCCTACGCAGGCTCAACCGCCTACGGGGCAAGCAAGGCTTTCGTACTGCAGTTCACGCACAATCTCAACGCCGACCTGGTCGGCAGCGGCGTCAGTGCCTGCTGCATCGAGCCCGGACTCTGTGGCGGCACCGAATTTTCCCGGGTCCGCTTCCATGGCGACGCAGAGCGCGCGCAATCGGTCTATGAGGGCACGACGCCACTGAGTTCGCAGGACATAGCGGACACCGTCGCCTGGGTGGCCGACCGTCCCGCACACGTCACGATCAACAGCATCATGATGATGCCGAACTGCCAGTCCTTCGGCGGCCAGGCCGTCAAACGCAGAGCGTCCTGACGGGAATGGCTCAGCCCGGCACGGAGCGCCGGCCGGGCTGCCACAAGACGTCGGCGACGCCGGCCGCCCGGTTAAGATAGCGCGCCAGGATGAACAAAGCGTCGGACAGGCGGTTCAGATACAGCCGGGCTGGCGTGGAAACGGCTTCGTCGCGCGCCAGCGCCACCAGAGCCCGTTCGGCACGACGACAAACGGCCCGTGCCTGCTGCGACAGGGCCGAAGCGCGCGAGCCGCCAGGCAGAATGAACTCCTTGAGCATGGGCAGGTCGGCATTGAACAGGGCGAGCTGGCGCTCGAGCGCCTCGACATGCCCGACCGTCAGAACGGCATAACCGGGCACCGCCAGCTCGCCCCCCAAATCGAACAGATCGTGCTGCACCGCGCACAGCCAGTCGGTCACATCGGACGGCAGCGACTCGGCCAACAGCACGCCCAGCACGCTATTGAGCTCATCCACATCGCCGAGCGCCTCTATCCGTGGCGACTCCTTGCCGACGCGAGAGCCGTCTCCCAGACCGGTGCTGCCGTCGTCGCCCGTGCGCGTCACAATCCTGGACAAGCGGTGTCCCATCAAAATCTCTCCTCGCGCTCGGGATGGCCGAGTTCGGCGATGGCCTGGCGCAAACTGTCGCGCAAGGTTTCGTTAAACAACATCTCGTAGTCTTCCTTGAGCTGGTGCATGACACCGGAAAGCATCTGCTTGGCTTGCAATTCGAGGGCATCCTGCAGCCACAAGGACAACTCGACTTTCATGCGCGGCATGATCTTATGGGCGAGCAGATCGACCAGCTCCGCTTCGTCGACGGGTATCACCGGTTGCCGCGACGGCGGCGGCGGCTGGACATGCGAGGCGGCGGCGACACCCGCCACCTTTATCACGGACACCGCGGGTCCGGCCGGAGCGCTTTCGTCCATCGCTACCCCGTCGCCCGTCGCCCCGCCCTCGATGGAGAAGGGCCGTGCCAAACGCTCTTCCAACTCGCGCGTCTGCTGACGGCGCAATTCGTCGGCCAACCGCAGCTTGGCGGCCTGGATCATCTCCTCCATGCTCGCACCGTGCGCAATGGAGGAGAAAGCCAGCGGCGACGCCGGCTGCGGAGCCGGCGCAGGCGGCGGCAAGTCGGCCAGCACATCGAAAGCAGGCCCGGACACCGGTTCAGGTTCAGGACCAACCCCGCCCCCAAGAACGCCGCGTGGCAAACTGTCGAGGGAAATGGACTGCAGCGGGAGCAGCGATGGCAGCTCGGCCTCGGCTTCACCGAGCCGTTCTGACATACCGACCAGCGTCGGAATGGCTTGCGCTTCGTCCTTCAGTTCGGGGATGACGGCCGATGCCGGCGACGGCTCGGCTTCAAGATTCAGCTCGGGAATGACAAGCGCGACCTGCGGCGGCTCGGCGGCGGCACCCGGCTCGGCAGCCAGCGGCGGGACGATTTCGGCTTCGATGCCCGGCTCGGGGATGATGGCCGATGCCAGCGG
>NZ_KE383957.1:0-92533 GCF_000422925.1 Paludibacterium yongneupense DSM 18731 | reverse complement strand
TCGGGGATGATGGCCGATGCCAGCGGCGGTTCGGCTTCGACGCCCGGTTCCGGAATAGCAGGCCGTGTCGGAGCCGCCTCAACCGGTGGAACCACTGGCACCGCACGCGACATCAGGGCCCCGAGCCCGGAGACGGGTATCGCCGCGCCACCATCGTCCCCGCTGCCCGCCGCAGGAGGCAGCAACTGATCGAGGACCATTTCGTCCGGTTCCTCAACCGATAGCTCCAGCGACGGCAGATGCCGGAAATCCAGCGGAACATCGCTGACCGGCTCATCGTCCAAATCGACGACATCTTCCAGCAGCAGCTCGGAAGGAATATCCAGTTCGACCGCAGCGCCCTGCTCCATCGCGGTCTTCATGTCTTCCAGTTCGGCACTAAAATCGAAGTCGGGAACATCGACGCCATCCGGCGTCGACTCGTAAAGTTCGGCAATTTCGGTCAATACCGGCAATTCCAGCGATTGCAAGTCTGCCGGGGACGGCTTCTGCGGCTCGGTCATGCGTGGCTCATGTCATGGTGTTCGATCGCGCATCCGCGCGCACGATAGACGCGGAAACGTTCGCGCGCCACGGCCAGCGACGTCTCGTCGCGGCCGACGATCTCCAGAATACGCGAAAACTCGTGGTAACGGTCAGGCAGTTCACGTCCCAGGTTCAGCAGCACCGACGGCAGTTCCGAGTCGGGCAGCACACACCCCAGCCACAGCGGGGTGTCGGCGGCTTCAGCCGCCTCCGCCGCGCAATGGGGAACAAACAGCGTGTCGCCCAAACTCCACAGCCGCCGGCTGAACGCCCCCTGTTGCTCACGATCGTCAAACAGGATCAGCAGGCGTTCGCCCTTGCGAAATACGGTCTGCGCGAGCCGGCAAGCAAAACCCTGGGGATCGTCGACCTGGGTATAAAAATCAATCCGCGTCATCTTCTGCCGTTTCAGGAGCTTCCCGCCGCGGCCGCCCGCGCCTGACCACATTGCCCAAGGCAATGTCGGCCCTGTCCTGCAGATATTGCACCAGGAGCGGAACCGGACGGCCGGTGGCTCCCATGTCCTTGCCGCTCTTCCACGCTGTTCCGGCGATATCCAGATGCGCCCAGTCGAAGTTCTTGGCGAAACGCGACAGGAAGCAGGCCGCGGTGATGCTGCCTGCAGGACGCCCGCCGATGTTTGCCATATCCGCAGACGGGCTTTTCAGCATTTCCTGATATTCATCCCATACCGGCATATGCCAGGCACGGTCGCCGACTTCCTCGCCTGCCGCCACCAGATCGCGCGCCAGCGCATCCTGGTTGCTGAACAAGCCGGTGGCGACATGCCCCAGCGCGACGACGCAGGCGCCGGTCAAGGTCGCCACGTCAACGACGACGGCGGGATTGAAACGCTCGACATAGGTCAGGGCATCGCACAGAATCAGGCGGCCTTCGGCATCGGTATTGAGAATTTCGATGGTCTGCCCCGACATCGACTTGACGATATCGCCCGGCTTGACCGCATTTCCAGCCGGCATGTTCTCGCAGCTAGGAACAACGACAACCAGATTCAGCGGCAGTTTCATTTCCACGGCCGCACGGAATGCTCCGAGCACGGAGGCGGCCCCGCACATATCGAACTTCATCTCTCCCATGCCCTCGCCGGGCTTGAGAGAAATACCGCCCGAGTCGAAGGTGATGCCCTTGCCAACGAGGACCACCGGACGCTCTTCGCGGTTCTTGCCCCCCCAGTGGCGCAGCACGATAAACCGCGGCGCCTCGACGCTGCCGCGTGCGACGGCAAGGAAGGATTCCATTCCCAGCGCCGCTATTTCGTCCTGACCGAGGATTTCGACATCGGAGGCAAACGCGGCAGCCAACTCGCGCGCCTGCGTGGCCAGATAGTCCGGCGTGCAGATATTGCCTGGCAAGTTGCCCAGATCTTTCGCCAGCTTCATGCCGTGACTGATCGCCAAACCGCGCAGCAACCCTTTTTCGCCATCGGCCAGGTCGCTGCGACGCGGCACCGCCAATGTCAGTTTCCGCGGCTCGCGCACCACGTCTTCGTTGCGGGTCTTGAAACGGTCGAAGCGGTACAGGGCATCCAGAGTCACCACCGCGGCCTGTTCGACCATCCACTCGACATCGTGCTTTTTGACCGGAAGTTCGCTCAGATAGCTGACCGCTTCGTTGGCGGAAGTCTGGGTCAGCGCCTTGATCGATGCGCGAATCGCCTCGCGGTACTCTTTGGCGCGAAAATCACGCTCTTTCCCCAGGCCGACCAGCATCACGCGATCGCACAAGGCATGTGGCACCGAATGCAGGATCAGCGTGCTTCCCAGCTTGCCCTCCATATCGCCCCGGCGCAGCACATCGCCGATGAAACCGTTGGAGATGCGATCCAGCAGATCGGCAGCCAAGGTCAGCTTGCGCGTTTCGTAAACGCCGACAATCACGCAAGCGACGCGCTGTTTTTCCGGGCTGCCGCTTTTTATGTTAAATTCCATATGTACTCCCGTAGATAACGAGTGCCAGCTGCCAAGATCAGGCATGGGTCATCAGGCGCGTTTCGCAGGAGTCGGCAACGATTTTGCCGCACCCCGAATTCGACCGAAAACGGCGCTTCTGAACCTTCGAATTGAATTATCACTACGCTTATCACAAAAAGTCAAAAAAGGCATCGCATCCATGGTTTTTCAAAAAAGCCTGATTAGAGAATTGACTTTTACCGCCATCGGCGTTTTTGTCGTACTTTTGGCCATTCTCGCATCAACCCAGGCAATCAACCTGCTAGGCCGCGCAGCGGAGGGACAGATCGCCAATGACGCGGTCGCCGCCCTGATCGGTTTCTGGACGCTGGGACTTTTCCCGGTACTACTCATTCTTACGGTTTTTGTCAGCGTAATGATCGTGCTCACGCGCCTGTGGCGCGAGCACGAGATGTCCATCTGGCTCACCGCCGGCCTGCCCTTGTCGAGCCTGCTCGGCCCGGTGCTGCGCTTTGCCGTTCCGCTTTCCATCCTGGTCGGCATCGTGTCCTGCTGGGTCGGCCCCTGGGCCGATCAGCGCAGCCAACAATATGCCGAACTATTGAAACAGCGGGAAGAAATTTCCGCGATCGCTCCCGGCGTGTTCAAGGAATCGGCCGGATCGAATCGCGTCTACTTCGTGGAAAGTTTCGCCGGCCACAACGGATTCGCCAGTAATATCTTCTTCCAGGACATGACAAACGACAATGTCTCGACGATATTTGCCCGATCCGGCCATATTTCGACAGACGGCGACGGACAGCGGCAACTCGTTCTGGAGGACGGCCAGCGTTATATCGGACAACCCGGCAAGGCCAATTACGACGTCATGGCATTCAAGCGCTACACGGTCGCCATCAGCGAGTCGCACAAGCTGGCGGGCGGCATCGGCCAGAGCCGCCAGGCCCAGAGCATGAAGCAGCTGCTCGCCCGCGGCAACGACCAGGAGGCGCGCGCGGAGATCGCATGGCGCCTGTCGCTACCGCTGAGCTGTCTGGTATTGGCGATACTCGCGCTGCCCCTGTCCTACTTCAACCCGCGCAGCGGGCACACTTACAATCTGGTGCTGGCGATTCTGATCTACTTTCTGTATCAGAACGGTCTGACACTGATTCGCAACAACATCCTGCGCGGCGAACTGCATCCCGCCTCCCTCCTTCTCGTCCATGCTGCCTTCCTGCTCTTCGCCTTCGCCGGGCTCGCCTATCGCAACCGGCCCAGCGCGACATTAGCGCAGACCCTGAAAAGCATGTTCCGGAAAGCCTGAGCCATGAAACTGATTTACCGCTACATATTCCGTGCACTGAGCCAGAGTACTCTGTTCACCCTGCTCGCCCTGCTCGGTCTGTATGGCTTCTTCGATGTGATACAGGAAGTCCCCCAGCTAGGCCAGGGCAGCTACAACATGTCGACCATGATCAGCTATATCGCCTTGCTGATACCCGGCCATGCTTATGAGCTGATGCCGCTGGCCGTGCTGATTGGCGCGATGGTGGCGATGACGCAACTAGTCACCAGCAGCGAATACACCATCATCCGCACCAGCGGCATCACGCTGGCGCAGATCGCCGGCACCCTGTTTGCGTTCGGGCTCGCCTTTGCCGTTCTCACTGTCGGGCTCGGCGAGTTCGGAGCCCCCTACGCGCAGCAGGAGGCCGAACGGATCAAATTGCAATCGACGCGCTCGATGGTGGCTCAAGAGTTCCGTTCCGGGATATGGGTCAAGGACAATGCCAATTTCATTAATGTCCATGAAATGCTACCAGATACGACTTTGCTCGGAATTCGCATCTACAGCTACGACAGCGATTATCGGCTGGTCCGCACGCGCCTGGCGCAGCGCGGCACTTATTTGCCGCAAACCCGCGCCTGGCGCTTGCAGAACGTCAGCGAAACACTGCTGTCGCCAACCGGAACCCGCGCGCTGTTTTATCCCGAGATAGAATGGAAATCCGTCATCGAGCCGACGATTCTCAATGTATTGCTGGTGGTGCCCGAACAAATGTCGGCGATGAACCTCATGACCTATATCGAGCACTTGAAGACCAACAAGCAGAAAACCCAGCGCTACGAAATTGCACTATGGGGCAAGCTTTTCTACCCGCTGGCCTGCATCTCGATGGCGCTGGTCGCGCTGGCGTTTACGCCACGCCAGCGCCGGCACGGCCAGTTAGGGATACGACTGTTCGCCGGCATCTGCCTCGGAGTCGCCTTCCACTTCATCAACCGGCTCTTCGGCTACCTTGGCCTGCTGCACGACTGGAATCCTATCCTGTCCGCCACCTTGCCGACGCTGTTGTTTCTGCTGGCCGGCGTGACCCTCATTCTGCGCCAGGAAAGCCGTTGAAATGAACGACAGCACCGCCTCGCAATGCCGCCTCTGGCGCAACGCCCTCAACGAGGAGCGAAAGCTGCTGGCCGATGCCTATCGCAGCAACCGCAACCCGCTGGCCTACCTGAAAGGGCACAGCCTCGCGGTGGATCAACTGATCCGCGAGCAATGGCTCGCGCTCGGATTAGGCGAAGAAGCGGCGCTGGTCGCCGTCGGCGGTTATGGCCGTGGCCAGTTGTTCCCGCAGTCCGACATCGACCTCCTGATTCTGCTGCCCGAAGAAAACGATAGCCTGAACGAACGGGTCAGCCAGCTGATCAGCCAGATGTGGGACAGCGGCATCGAGGTCGGCCATAGCGTGCGCACCGTAGCGGAATGCATGAGCGAGGCGGCGGGCGACATCACCATCGAGACCAATCTGCTGGAGAACCGGCTCATCGCCGGCGACACCGCGCTGCACGCCGCCATGACCCAGGCCATGGAAAAACAGCGCAATGCGCTCGCCTTTTTCGAAGGCAAGCTGCTGGAGCAGCAGCAACGGCATAACCGCTACTTCGGCTCGGCCAACAATCTGGAGCCGAACATCAAGGAAAGCCCGGGAGGCTTGCGCGACCTTCAGACCATTCAGTGGATCAGCAAGTCCATCGCACTGGGCGACACCTGGGACGCCTTGGTCCGCCGCGGCATTCTGACCCTGCCGGAAGCCCGTCTGATCAAGCACGGCGAAAAGCAACTGCAGAAGCTGCGCATCGACCTGCACCTGCTCGCACGCCGGCGCGAAGACCGCCTGATTTTCGACCTGCAACATCAGATGGGGCAGGCCTGGGGGTTTGAGGACAAACCGGGACAACGCGCGAGCGAACAGGTCATGCAGCTGTACTACCGTGCGGCGCGCACGGTAGTACAGCTCAACGGCATCCTGCTGCCCAATCTGCGTTCGCGGATTTTTTCCCAGATACCGCGGCGTACGGAAAATCTCAACAAGTCGTTCTTTTCGATCAACGGCCTGCTCGACATTCGTCATGCCGATGTTTTCGAACGCTCCCCTACCGCCATCCTCGACGCCTTCCTGATGCTGCAGCGCCACCCGGAACTCAGCGGATTCGCCCCGCGCGCGCTGCGCGCGCTGTGGCATGCGCGCGCCCGCATCAACGAACGCTTTCGCCGCGACCCGGTCAATCGGGCGCTCTTCATCGAAATACTGCGCTCGCCGGGACTCACGCACTGCCTGCGTCGCATGAATCTGTACGGCGTACTTGGCAAGTACCTGCCCAAGTTCGGCCGTATCGTCGGCCAGATGCAGCATGATCTGTTCCACGTCTACACCGTCGACGAGCACATTCTGATGGTGGTCCGCAATTTGCGCCGTTATGCGGTCAGCGAATTCAACCACGAGTACCCCTATCTTTCCCGGTTGATGAACGACTTTGACCGACCCGAGGTCCTCTACGTGGCCGGTCTGTTCCACGATATCGCCAAAGGCCGCGGCGGAGACCATTCGACACTGGGCATCGCCGACGCACGCGAGTTCTGCGCCGGCCACGGCCTGTCCGGACAGGACACCGAGCTGGTTGCCTTCCTGGTCGCACACCATCTGACCATGTCGACCACGGCGCAGAAGCAGGACATCTACGATCCGGAAACCGTCCACCGCTTCGCCGAGATCGTCGGCGATGCCCGGCATCTGACAGCGCTCTACCTGCTGACCACGGCGGACATTCGCGGAACCAGCCCCAAGGTCTGGAACGCGTGGAAGGCCAAACTACTGGAAGACCTCTATCACGCCACGCTCCGGCTGCTGATGCGCGGCGGTGAAATCGATGCCGACTCGGAGCTGGAAGAACGCAAATCGCAGGCGCGAGCGATGCTCAGGCTGCATGCGCTACCGGAAAAAGTCGAAGAACGGCTGTGGAAAGAGCTGGATACCGTCTACTTCCTGCGCCACGAAGCGAGGGAGATCGCCTGGCATGCGCGCCTGCTCAACCGACTCGTCGAAAGCCCCACCCCCGTGGTCAAGGCCCGGCTATCCGACGATCGCGAAGGCATACAAGTCCTGGTTTACACGCCGGACCAGCCTGCACTGTTCGTGCGCTTATGCGCCTTCTTCGGCCGTGCCAGCTACAGCATCGCCGACGCCAAGGTTTACACCACCCGCCACGGCTATGCTCTGGACACCTTCCACGTATTCATCCCCGAACACCATGAAGGCGATTATCGCGACATGATCAACTTCATCGAATTCGAACTCGCCAGCTGCCTCAGCCGGCCGGACGACGAGGTCGCACTGCCGGCCAGCGGCCGCATCAGCCGGCACCTCAAACACTTCCCCATCACGCCGCAGGTGGTCGTACGCGCCGATGACAAGGGCGCCTACCGCGTCCTGTCATTGGTGGCCGGCGATCGACCGGGCCTGCTCGCCCGCATCGCCGCGGTGCTGTCGCGCCACGGCATCAACGTCCATTCGGCCAAGATCATGACCCTGGGCGGACGGGTGGAAGACTCGTTCCAGATCAGCGGCCCGGGTCTCGGAGACGACAGGATCATCGTCGCGCTGGAGACCGAGCTTATCGCTGCACTGAGCGTATGATTCACGCCGCCGGTTGCCAGTTGTTGTCGTTCTGGAACACTCTGGGCGGCAGGCGACGACCGGAAGGATCGATGAGTTCCAGCTTGGCGATATAGGGTAATTCGGGGAACCGGATGATATCGCCGTTGATCGTCAGTGTGCGCTCCAGCACCTCGTGCCGAATACTGATCGTCGTTTTGGCGTTATACACGGTAATCGTCCATTCTTGCGGCACCGGAGACTGCCAGGCTAGCGAGACCCGGCGCAAACGTCGCGACGGGGTCGCACCGAAAGTAAATTCGTGCTTTCGGCTACGCGCTTGCAGGGCCCCGAGCTTGACCTCGATTCCGTTGCGACAGGCAAAATCGACACTGGCCAGGCTGATCGCCCACTGCGTAGGCAGGGCGGCGCTGGAATCGTCGCGCAGCACGTATTCGAACGGCGGCGTGGCAAAAATCAGTTGCTGACGCCCCCCCAGGCTGGTCAATTCATATCTGACTTGTTTCACCTGACGCTCCCAGCTGACGCCATAGCGATCGATCAGCGTCACGACACCCACATCGGGAAACAAGACGGTCTGCCCAGGATCCGCCAGTCTCACATCGACAGTGACCGGACTCGTCTCCTGAATCCGCATCATGCC
Source organism: Paludibacterium yongneupense DSM 18731 (assembly GCF_000422925.1). Lineage (GTDB taxonomy): Bacteria > Pseudomonadota > Gammaproteobacteria > Burkholderiales > Chromobacteriaceae > Paludibacterium > Paludibacterium yongneupense. The sequence continues at coordinate 84,497 of NZ_KE383957.1, read as the reverse complement.
AACCTTGCAATCCTTCCAGTTCAAATAAAACAAAGGCTGCAGGCTGTGCTCGTCCGTGGCGCTCGCGCCTGCCGCCGCGCAGTCGTCCATCGCCCAGCCGTAGGTGTTGCGCGCGGAGTATGGCAGCACAACAGGGGTTCCGGGCTGCGGCAGGGCGACGACCCCGTCCTGCCGCAAGCGCCAGGCCTTGAGCGGACTGAATGCGGGACCGCCGCACACCGGCATCGCATCAGGTGAAGACTGCGCGTTGCGATACAACAGATGGCTGTCGAAAACGGCGCGCAGCCGATTTTCGAACAGGCTGAGCCCGGTAATGACAGCCGTGCCCGGCATCATCACGCGACCATCATAGCGGTAGCCGCCGTCAACGCAGCTGTCGTACCAATCCGAGACAAGCTCGGCAATGGCCCGCGAAGCGGCCGCACTGTGTTCCCGCATAGCAATCCCCCCCTCACGCAATGACACCTTAGTGCCCAAATAGCAGTATTCACTTAATATACTTATTGCTAAATGTTTATAATATGGCCGTAAGGCCAGTTGCATGGAAGCAAAAAAAGGAGTAGACCGGAGGGGTCGAAAAAATGGCGCGACCCGGTCGCGCCATCCTATAGAGCCCCCCGCAAGGCGGCAGGCCGAATGCGCGGCGCTAGCGCGCCGCGCCCTGCAAGGCAAGCAGGCCGCTACGGCCAGCCAGCTCGCCCATCTCAACATGACAACGCGGCAAGCGCGTCACATCGAGCCCGGCAAACAGCTCGTTGACGGCAACCAGCCGATAGCCCTGTGCCCGCCACCCGGTCAGCAAGCGGTCGAGCACGCCCAGCAGCTTCATGCCTTCGAGCTCGGCATGCAGCGTGTAAACATGCCCGCCGGAAGGCGCCTCGCGCGTCATCGACAGCAGGCGCTCGTGAACATTTTCCGCATCGACGCCGTCCAGACCGATCAATTCATCCAGCGTCGGCAAGGTCGTCGGCAACTGCGGCACACCGAATTCGCGTCCGCCAGCGTCGACAGGGACGAAAGGCTCTCGCCCGCGCGTATCCGAAGCATAGCGAAAGCCGAGCTCGGCCTCGAGCGCATAGGCATCGGCATTCATCTGCCAGCCGGCGGCGCCATGCGTCGCCGCAGCGACGCCAAAGATATCGCGAAACCGGTGCGCCGCACGTTCCATTTCAACCCGCGTCCAGGCCGCATCCTTGTGCGCAACAAAGTCCTGCCAGCGGATATGATCCCAGGTATGGATGCCGACTTCGAAGCCGGCATCGCGCACCGAGCGCATCAGCGCGGCCTCGCGGCGACCGATGTCCGGCCCCGGCAACAGGGTGCCGTACAACAGCGAGCGAATGCCGTAGTGCTCGACCACCGATGTGCGCGAAACCTTCTGCAGGAACCCTTTACGGAATACCCGACGGATCGCGCGCCCGGTGTGGTCGGGCCCCAGGCTGAACAGGAAAGTCGCCCCTGCCTGGTGGCGGCGCAACAATTCAACCAGACGCGGCACCCCTTCGCGGGTCCCGCGCCAGGTATCGACATCGACCTTGAGCGCAAGCAGGGACATGCGTTTACTCGGCCAGGTCGCGGGCGGAAACGGCCTGATCGCGGTAGAACTCGAATATGCCGCGCAGCGCGTCTTCCATGGTTACCGAAGGCGCCCAGTCAAGATCGGCACACGTGTTCTCGATTTTGGGGACGCGGTTTTGCACGTCCTGATAGCCCTTGCCGTAGTACTCGCCGGACGTGGTTTCCAGCAGCTTGACCTTGGCCGCATTGACACGATACTCCGGATAATCGGGGGCCATCTTCATCATCATGTCGGCCAGTTCGCGGATCGAGTAGTTGTTGACCGGATTGCCGATATTGTAGATCCGGCCGGAGGCCTTCCCGTCCTTGTTCTCGATGATCTTGACCAGGGCCGAAATGCCATCGTCGATATAGGTAAAGGCACGTTTCTGCTGGCCGCCATCGACCAGTTTGATCGGTTCGCCGCGCACGATGTGGCCGAGGAACTGGGTGATCACACGGCTGGAACCTTCCTTCGGGGTGTGGATGCTGTCCAGGCCCGGGCCAACCCAGTTGAACGGGCGGAACAGGGTGTAATCCAGACCTTCCTGCTGACCGTAGGCCGCGATCACGCGATCCATCAGCTGCTTGGAGCAGGCATAGATCCAGCGCGGCTTGTTGATCGGGCCGTACGTCAGTTCCGAGTTTTCCGGATCGAATTCGGCGTCCTTGCTCATGCCGTACACTTCGGATGTGGACGGGAATACCACGCGCTTATTGTACTTGACGCACCATTTGATGATAGGCAGATTCGCTTCGAAATCGAGCTCGAACACGCGCAGCGGAGCCTGGACATAGGTCGCAGGCGTCGCAATGGCGACCAGCGGCAGCACGACGTCGCACTTCTTGACGTGGTACTCGATCCACTCGCGATTGATGGTGATATCGCCCTCGAAGAAATGGAAACGCGGGTGATCGACCCACTCCTGCACGCGGTCGGAGTGCATATCCATGCCATACACTTCCCAGTCGGTGGTCTCGATGATGCGTTTGGTCAGGTGATGGCCGATAAAGCCGTTCACGCCGAGAATCAGTACTTTTTTCATGGAGGTTTCCTTAAATCGCCACGCCCAACGGGTAGCGGCGCATCTATCAATCAAATCGTTACACTGCCGGATATAAAACACTTCTGGAAACGCGCCGCATCGAGCGGCACGCCATTCAATTCCGCGGCCAGGACGTACAATACCCCGCCGTCCGCGGCCTCCAGGCACAAGCGGCCCGCCTGCAGAAGCAAACGCGCCCTGTCTCTCGCCACGCCCCGGCCCGGAGCGATGCGCGTGCGCCACAGCACCAGACGGCCTGCGTCGACATCGGCGAAAGCGCCAGGGTATGGCTGCGCGAGCGCGCGCACGAAATCATGCAGACGCCGCGCCGATGCCGTCCCGTCGAGCCGGCCATCCTCGGGTTTACGCCCGCCGAAGTAGCCCCCCAGGCTCAGGTCCTGCTCCCGCATGGACGCGGTCCCCGATTCGAGCGCAGGCAGGCTGCGCCACAGAACCATCTCGGCGGCGGTGACCACCTTGGCGAAAACGTCCTGCGCATTATCGTCCGGAAAGACAGGCACGGCCATCTGATCGACGATGGCGCCGTTATCCGGCTTCGCATTCATGACATGCAAGGTCGCACCGGTTTCGCTCTCGCCGTGGATGATCGCCCAGTTGATAGGTACCCGGCCACGATATTGCGGCAGCAGGGAGCCATGCATATTGAATGCGCCGCGCGCCGGAACATCCAGCAAGGGCTGCTTGATCATGTGGCGATAGTAAAACGAAAACAGAAAATCGGGCTGTGCCGCGCGAACAGCCGCCAGCACCTCGGGGGTATTCGGGTCATCCGGCGTCAGCGTCGGGATATCGTACTCGCGCGCCACGCGCTCGACGCTATCGAACCAGATCGTCTCGTTCGGGTTGTCGCGATGCGTGATCACCAGCGCCACCTCGACGCCACGCCCGAGCAGGGCCTTCAGGCAGCGCACCCCGACCGTGTGATAAGCAAACACCACAGCACGGGTCATTCGTCATCCTCCTGCTGCTGCAAAATGGCACCAATAACGTAACGCGGGCGCTCGCGCACCTCCTGGTAGATGCGCCCGATATATTCGCCGAGCAAGCCGATGCCGAACAAGGCGATGCCGATCAGAAGGAACGCGATGGCAAACAGGGTAAACAAGCCCCCCTCTTCCGGCCCGATGATCAAACGGCGCAGGCCCAGATAGACCACCAGCACGCTCGACAACAACGACACCGAGATGCCAAGCAGCGAAAACAGCTGCAAGGGCACGATGGAAAAGCCGGTCATCAGATCGAAATTGAGGCGAATCAGGCTGTACAGCGAGTACTTCGACTCGCCGGCGAAGCGCTCTTCATGACCGACGACGACTTCGGTCGGATTCTGCGCAAACTGGTAGGCCAGCGCCGGGATAAAGGTATGCAGCTCGTTGCAGCGATTGATCGTGTCGATGATGCGCCGGCTGTAGGCGCGCATCATGCACCCCTGGTCGGTCATCTTGATCCGGGTCAGGCGCTCGCGCAGACGATTCATCAGGCGCGAAGCCACGTGCCGCCACAAGCTGTCGTTACGCTTGCGCCGGATGGAACCGACATAATCGTGGCCGGCGTCCATCTGGGCGAGCAGCAGGCCGATGTCTTCCGGCGGATTCTGCAAATCGGCATCCAGCGTGACGATGCGTTCGCCGCGGCTGTGTTCGAAACCGGCGAGAATGGCCCGATGCTGACCGAAATTGCCGTCGAACAGAATGACGCGCGTTTCGGCCGGACGCCGCTCGAATTGCGCCGCCAGCAAAGCCGGGGAACGATCGCGACTGCCATCGTTGACAAACAGCACCTCGTAGCTGACGCCGAGCGCATCGAGGGAGGGGTACAGACGCGCGAACAAGGCCTCGAGCACGTCCTGCTCGTTATACACCGGAATGACAACGGATAGATCTACCTTATTGGACATGCAAAGCCTATTTCAAAACAGAATTCAGAACACGACGGGTCGTCGCGCACACGCGGCTGACATCGTCGTCGCTCATCGCGGGGAATAGCGGCAAGGTTACCGTACGGCGGCCGATGTCCTCGGCGACGGGAAAATCACCTTCGGCGAAACCGCGCCCGCGGAACAAGGTAAACAGATGCATGGCCGGATAATGCACGCCGACACCGATGCCTTCTTCCTTCATGGCGGCGATAAAGTCGCCGCGCCCGACGCGCATCGCATCGAGCGGCAGCAGAGGCTGAAACATATGCCAGTTGCTATGATCGAAATCAGTGAGGGGAAGGTCGAAACCCAGATCGCGCGGAAACTCGTCAAAGTAGCGGCGGGCAAGTTCCCGCCGCCGCTGATTGAACGCCGGCAGGCGGGCCAACTGGCCGAGACCGATGACGGCGGCGATATCGGTCATATTGGCCTTGCCGCCCAGGACATCGACATCCATGCCACCGTCTGCACTGCGTGTCACGCCTTGCAGGCGCAATTTCTCGAACAGCCGCGCCTCGTCCTCGTTATTGAGTACCAGGCAACCGCCTTCGCCGCTGGTCATATTCTTGTTGGCATGAAAACTGAAAGAGACCAGATCACCGCGGCAGCCGATGCGTTCCCCCTTCCAGAGAGAGCCCATGCTCTGGGCCGCATCCTCGATCACACGCAGACCATGGCGCCCGGCCAGAGCGTAAAGCCGATCGCGATCGACCGGCAAGCCGGCCAGATCGACCGGGATCAGCGCGCGGGTGCGGGGCGTAATCGCCGCCTCGATACGATCGAGGTCGATATTGCGGGTCGCCGCATCGGCGTCCACGAAGACCGGCGTCGCTCCCACCGCCAGGATGACATTCGCGGTCGCCACCCAGCTCATGGGACACGTGATGACCTCGTCGCCCGGACCGATGCCGGCGACGCGCAGCGCCATTTCCAACGCGGCAGTCGCCGATGAAACCACACGCACCGGACGTCCGCCAACAAACCCGGACAACGCCGCCTCGAGTTCGCGGCACTTGGGTCCCGTGGTAATCCAGCCCGAGCGCAAAACCTCACCGACACGGGAGATGGTGTCCTCATCGATACTGGGACGGGTAAACGGAAGAAAATCCATCAGCACTTTCCTACTCTGACGCAGCCGCTTCAGCTGCGCGCAACAATAATCACACCAACGATAATCACGGCAATGCCGGCCAGCCGCTGCGCCGTCACCGCCTCGCCAAACAGCCACCGGGCCAGCAAGGCATCGGACAGGCTAGCCGGCCTCTACCCGCGACAGCGCCGGAATCCATACCGCCACGCTGATCACGTAACGCGACAATCCGCCCATGATAGGCAGATTGACCGCCAGCGACCAGCCAACCGGCAAAAATTAGACGCAGAAAAGCCGAAACGACCGCCCTGGCGCACGCCGCCCTTGAGAAACAGCAGTGCGAACGCGTCGAGCAGGATTCAGGGCGATTCCGGTCGGTTTCACGGCTTGCCAACCACCAGGCGCTCGGCGTCGCGATACAGCACCCGCATCGGCACCCCCTGCCGACTCAGGTCGGCATAGGTATCGGCTTTCATCATCGCCATGGCCGAAGGGCTGCTCCTCCAGCGTGCGGCGAAGGCATCCAGCGTCGGAATCCAGCGCGCGGGTTCATGCGTTTCGCCAAATTCGAATTCGTCGGCATAATCGACCAACGTGACGTCCCGGCGAAGATAGAACGGAAACGTCTGATCATAATACCGCACTGAAAACACCTCGGTACGGTCCGTCAGCTGCGGCCTGAGTTGCCCGGCCAGTTCGCGGCTGCTTTTCAGTCGCCCATAACCCCGGTCATGCCCCACGGCCACCAGCGTCACCGCCAGCAGTGTCGACAGCGACAAGGCGGCCAGCGCCGCATTTTTACGGTCCGACCCCAGGCATAGCCAGGCAAAAGCCACGGCGAGCAAAGCCGGCACGGAAGACCAGCCGACCATGCGCAGCAAAGCGAGAAACGGTTCTGACGCCAACAGCCGCGCAGGCAGAAAATGCGAACCAAACAACCATGCGCACAGCGCGAACGTCCAGAACAGAAACGGCAACAGCAAATGCCAGCGCAGCGCGCGTGCGGACATCCCTTCGAGAGCAGAGGCGGCCAGCAGCGCAAGCGCCGGGAACATCGGCAGGATATAGGAGGGTAGTTTGGAGCCGGAATCGCTGAAAAAAGCGAACACGAACACGGCCCAGATCAAGAGCAGGCGGTGGTTCTGGAAACGCTGGCTGGCATCGCGGCCAAAACCCACCCTGCACGCGCGCCCAAGCAAAGAGGTCCAGGGCATGAAGCCGAGCAGCAGATAGGGCACGAAATACCAGACAGGGCCGGTGCGGCGATGCTCAGTCGTCAGGAAACGCTGAAAATGCTCGTGCACGAAGAAAAACCAGGCAAAACCGGGGTTACGCGACGACACCAACCAGAACCAGGGCGTGACCAGCGCAAAAAACAGCAGCAAGCCCGAGACGAGTCGCAAACGCCCCCAAAAGGCCAGTTGCCGGGTCAGCACGCTGTACAGGACCAGCGTGGCGCCAGGGATCAGCAGCCCGATCAGCCCCTTGCTCATCACCGCACCGGCCATCGCAGCCCAGACCAGCCACATCCAGTTCCGGCTCGCAGACGAATCGGCGGCATTTTGCGCCAGCAGAAAGGCGCACAAGGCGAGCGCCAGAAAGAACGAGACGCCCATATCCAGGTTCAGAAAGTGGCTATTGGCCACCACCCAGACGGACCCCGCCATCACCAGTGCCGCCGCATCACCTGCACGCGCACCCCACAAGCGGCCGGCGGTGAAACCCACCGCCGTCACGGACAAGAAACCGGTCAGCGCCGGCCACAGCCGCGCGGCAAATTCGTTGATGCCGAACCATTTCAAGCTCAGCGCCCCCATCCAGTACGGGAGGATGGGCTTTTCGAAATACAGCACCCCATTCAGACGCGGGGTCAACCAATCACCGTGGGTCAGCATGTCGAGCGCGATGGTCGCATAGCGCCCTTCGTCGGGATGGATCAGATCGCGCGAGCCAAGACTGGCAAACCATAACACGGCAAAGACCAGCCAGATCAGGACCCGCACGCGCGTCGCAACGCGCTCGTCAGAATTTACAATCATCATTCGGCCATCTCGGGCGCCAGAGTCAGGAGGCGGAATCTTATCAAATTCAGGCATAATAATCATGCCCACCGTTAAGCAATTTCTATACTTTCTCAAAGGAACGCCATGAAATCACTCGTCGGAGACGGCCTGGACAAACTGAGCCAAACAGCCGCCCAGGCGCCGCGCTTGCGCAGCAACCTGAATTTTCACGCCGCCCTGGACGAGCCGGTTCAGCGCCTGGTCATCGCAATGGAGCCCGGAACCTATGTCCGGCCGCATCGCCATGCGTCGACCTGGGAACTCCTCAGCGTACAACGTGGCGCGATGGAGCTGATCACTTTCGATGCAGACGGCGCGCTCGCTTCCCGCCAACGACTCGGAGAGAATGGCGCCTGTGTCGTCGAAATGCCTGCCGGCACCTGGCACTCGGTGTTATCCCTGGAGACCGGCAGCGCCGTCCTCGAGGTCAAGCAAGGCCCTTATCGGCCGCTCGGAGATGAAGACCTCGCCGCATGGTCCCCGGCAGAAGGCAGCCCGGCCGTCGCGGATATGCTGCACTTTCTCTCCAGTGCTGCCCCGGGGGACCGCTTCATCCGCTAGTGTTTTATCTTTCAGCCCAAGAAGGAGTTGCAATGCGTCTCAGACAGTTCAGAATAGGCGCCCGCCTGCGCCTGGGGTTTGCCGCCGTCGTCGGCCTGAGCATGGCCATCGCACTGGGCGCCATCGCCGAGTTGCGCGTCGATTCGCGGCGCTTGCAGGACATCAACGGCAGCCTGCTGGTCAATGAGCGCATCGCCACAGAGTGGCGCAATGCCATTCTGATCAATAATGTCCGAACCGGCATTCTGATACGCAGCGCCGACCCTGGGCTGAACAAACAGATCAAGGCGGACATGAAGATCACGAGCGCGCGAGTCAGCGAGTTGCAAAAAGAACTGACTCGACGCAGCGACGATCCGGCCAGCATACAGCTGCTTGCCGACATCGCCTCGCGGCGCAAGGCCATGTTCGCCCTGCGCGACCCCATCATCGCCCTCAAGGACCAGGGGCACGCCGACGAGGCGCGCACGAGGGCCGAAGGACCATTCGCCGCCGCACTGAACCGCTACCTGGACAGCGTCGGAGCGATGGTCGCCACACAGCAAGCCCGCATCGACGCGAACGCGGCCCAGTTGACGGCTGACAACAGCAGGGTGCAGCTCGTACTGGCCGCCCTGGCCGCTTTATCCGTCCTCATCAGCCTGTTGCTCGCCCACCGGCTCACGAACAGCATCGTCACCCCCTTGCGCGAGGCCATCGCCGCTGCGAAGCAGGCCGGCAGCGGAGACCTGACAGCCAACTTCGTCGCCCACGGAACCGACGAAACGGCCGAACTCGCGCGCGCCATCCACACCATGCAGAGCGGCATGGCCGAGATCGTCCACACCCTGCAGCGCGACATCCGCGAGATCCGGCAATCGGCAGAATCGCTCAGCGATGTCGCTTCGGGAGCCTCCGGCTCGTTCGAGCGGCAATCAGCCTCGACCGGGCGGGCCGCGATGGCGATCGATCAGTTGGCAGGCAGCATCATGGATGTCAAAAGCAACGCCAACGATGCCCATAACCGCGCGGACAGCGCCAAGGACCTGGCCACCAGGAGTGGCGAAGAACTCGGCGCCGCCGTGGCAACCCTGGACCAGACAGGCGAGGCCGTGCGTGCCGCATCCGAAGAGGTGGGCCTGCTGAACACCAAGATACAGGAAGTCGGCGCCATCGCCACCCTGATCCGGGAGGTGGCGGATCAAACCAATCTGCTCGCGCTGAACGCGGCCATCGAAGCGGCGCGCGCAGGCGAGTACGGACGTGGTTTCGCCGTGGTGGCGGACGAAGTGCGCAAGCTGGCGGAGCGCACCAATGTTTCGGCGCAGGAGATCGGGAGCCTGATCGACGGGGTCAGGATAGACTGCGAGCACGCAGCCAGCCGTATATTCACCAGCAGCAATTCGATGGAAACCGTTCAGAATCAGGCTCGGACAGCCAGTCAGTCGATGCGGCAAATTCAGGATGGCGCCGTCGCCAGCGTCACCATGTTCGGCGAGATTCGCGGCGCGCTGGTCGCGCAGCAGGATGCAAGCACGGCGCTGGCCACCGACCTGGATGCCATTATGGCAATGGCACGGCAAAACAAGCAGGCCATCGAATCGGTCACCGGCACGGCACAACACCTGCAAGAAATTTCGCGCCGCCTGTCGGACAATATCGTTCGTTTTCAGGTAAACGACTGAGGGCGAACGTCGTGCCGACAGGATGTCGACGTGCGTCAGCCCGGCTTGCGCCGCGACGGGCGGGCGGCGAATTCGGGGTCCGGTTCGAACAGGGTGCCTGTGCGACCGGTTTGGGACTGGCAGGCGATCTGCAAGGCGCGATTGATCGCCTCCTTCTTGCTCACGCCCCACCATTCGATCATTTTTTCCAGCGACTTCTGCGCCTCGCGCGTCAGCTCCACCGTCACGGAAAGCTCCTGCAGCCGGTTGCGCCTCAGTTCGCGACTACGCCGCTTGCGCTCGGCAGGCGTCATGGCGCGCTCGCCCAGCGGCTTGCGCCCGGGTTTTTTACGCACGCCGCCTATCAGGTCAAACGTGTAGTGATCGCAAGGGTCTTTCATGCACAGTGACGGGTCACACAGAAGGGCGGCAAGCATACCATAGACCCCGCCCCATATACATATCCCGCCCGCGATTTTGTTTCAAATCGCGCAGGCGGTGCATGGCGCAGCCTTACAACCAGCCCAAATGCACCGCCAGCCGCAGCAGCAGCATGACCGGAATCGCCGCGGCAATATCGTCCACCATCACACCGAAGCCGCCATGCACGGAGCGATCCAGCCAGCTGATAGGCCAGGGCTTGGCGATATCGAACAGGCGGAACAACAGGAAAGCGACGAGCCAGGCCAGAGGGGTCGCCGGGGTCACCGCCAGAATAAGCAACATGGCGACGACTTCGTCGAAGTTGGCACCGCCGTGATCGTGAACCCCGAGCGCTTCGTCCGCCATCGCACTGACCTTGACCCCCAGCCAGAACAGGGGCAGGCACAGGGCCGCCAGCCAGGCGCCATGCACGCCCAGGGCCGAGAGCACGAAATAGCACGGGAAAGCCGCCAGCGTTCCAAACGTGCCGGGCGCCCATGGCACCAGGCCGCTGCCAAATCCGAAAGCGATAAAATAGGCCGGGTGGCTGGTTACAAACCGCCAGTCGGGCTTAATCTTGAAAGTGGTCAAAACCATGGCTCCTCAGGGGCAGGGTATTGCCGTCCGCGTCCAGAAGCCGCAAGCCCGGCTCGGCCACCGTTCGTCCGATACGGGACAGACGACAGCCAGCCGCTGAAGCGAGACTGGAGATCGCCGCACGTTCGGACGAGGCCGCGGTGAAACATAATTCGTAATCGTCGCCACCGCTGAGCAGCGCATCCAGATACGGCCGCCGCTTCACCCCCAGGCAGGCGGGCGAAGGAATCGCATCGAACCAGATTTCGGCTCCGAGCGCCGAACGCTCCAGCACATGACCGAGATCGGCAGCCAGACCATCGGAAACGTCGACGGCGGCGTGGGCGCAATCCAGCAGCAAGGCGCCGAGAGCAACCCGGGGTTGCGGATAGTCGAGCCTGCGGCGGCAGGCTTCCAGCGCCGCCTCCGTCAGGCCCTGATCGCCATTCAGGCGGTGTTGCACCGCCAACGCCGCCGCGCCCAACTCTCCGCTGACCCACACATCGTCGCCGACTTGCGCGGCGTCGCGCCGCAGTGCGCGCCCGGCAGGGGCTTCGCCCACGATGGTCACCGACAGGGTCAGCGGGCCGCGTGTCGTGTCCCCCCCGACCAGTGCGACACCGTGCAGATCGGCCAGGGCGAAAAACCCGCGCGCAAACGCACCGAGCCATTCGGGATCAACGGCCGGCAGGGCCAGCGACAGCAAGGCCCAGCGGGGTCGAGCGCCCATGGCCGCCATATCGGACAAATTGACGGCCAGCGTCTTGTGCCCGAGGGCAAAGGGGTCGACATCGGGGAAAAAGTGCCGCCCCTCCACCAGCATATCGGTGGACACATGCAGATCGTGACCGATGCCAGGACGAATAATCGCCGCATCATCTCCGACACCCAGTTCCACTCCCTGGACCGGGCGGGTAAAAAAACGCTGGATCAGATCGAATTCGTTCATCTTGTTCGCGGGTACGCGGCGATAGAAACGGCCGGTCGGAAACAACCGGCCCGGGAGGCTTCAGGACGGACGACGGGCGACTTCGTCGCCACGCACTTCGGCAGCCAGCTTGTCCAGCACGCCGTTGACAAACCGGTGGCCGTCAGTGCCGCCGAAAGTCTTGGTGATTTCGATCGCTTCGTTGATGATCACCGGATACGGAGTCTCCGGATGCTGGCTCAACTCCAGCGCAGCCATCAGCAGTACCGCGCGTTCGACCGGGCTCACGTCCTCGGCCGCGCGTTCGTAATACCGTCCGACCAGGGCCGACAAGGCATCGACATCCTTCAGGACGCCGTACAGCAGCGTACGGAACAGGGCTTCGTCGGCCTTGACGAAGTAATCGTTTTCTCGGAGATGCTTCTCGATCAGCGACGGGGCGCGATCCGGGTTCAGCTCCCACTCGTAGATGCCCTGGATGGCAAATTCGCGGGCACGTCGACGGGCAGTTTTCATGGGTGGGTCATTCCTTAATTCAAAGAGCGTAAGCGACGAGATCAGGCGCGCAAAACCTGCTGCAAACGAGCCATTTCGATCGCGACGCGGGCGGCATCGGCGCCCTTTTCCTGTACCCGGACCTCGGCCTGTTCATCGGTTTCGGTCGTCAGGACAGCGTTGGCCAAAGGGATGGAAGCATCCAGCCCGACGCGGGTCAGACCGGCGCCGGACTCGTTGGAAACCAGTTCGAAATGGTAGGTTTCACCGCGAATCACGGCTCCCAGCGCGATCAGCGCGTCAAAGCGTCCGCTCGCGGCCATCGTCTTCAGTACCAGCGGCAGCTCGAGCGCCCCGGGTGCAGAGGCAAGCACGACGTCGGACGGCGCCACGCCGAGCCGGGCCAGTTCGGCCAGGCAGGCGTCGCGCAGACCGAGGCAGACCGGTTCGTTGAATCGGCTCATCGCGATACCGATCTTCAGACCGCGTCCGTCAAGATTGGGTTCGATGCGGGTAATGGCGTCAAGCATGGAAATCCTCGCGGCGATCAAAATGGAATCGATAAAAGACGACTATTTTAACCTATTTCGCCGCCGCCGTGCGCGGGCTGACAAAATCCGCAGACTTCGAGATCAAAACCGGACATGCCCGGCAAGGGCGTAGGCGAAGACATCAGACGCATGCGCCCGACGCCGAGCGTGCGCAAAATCTGCGCGCCAATGCCGAAGGTCTTGTTATCCCACACCCGCGTTTCGGGCGTCGCAGGCGGCAGCGCCCGCGCCAGCAGATCCGCGCCGCTCTCGTCGCGATGCAACAGGATGACTACGCCGCAGCCTGCCTCCTCGATTTCTTCGAGCGCTCCCGGAACCGTCCACGAATGCCGCGATGACAACGGGTCGAGCAGGTCCATTATCGAAACCGGTTCGTGCACCCGCACCAGGGTTTCGTGCGCGGCACGGATCTCGCCCTTGGCCAGCGCCAAGTGCGTCGCCTGGGTCAGGACATCGCGGAACACATGCATCTCGAAGCTGCCGAACGGCGTCTCGATCGCACGTTGGCCGACTTTTTCCACCAGACATTCGGTCGCGCTGCGGTACTGGATCAAATCGGCGATCGTCCCGATGCGAATGCCGTGCAGGGCGGCGAATTCGACCAGTTCGGGAAGACGCGCCATGGTGCCGTCGTCGTTCATGATCTCGCAGATCACCGCCGCCGGCTCCAGGCCCGCCATCTGCGCCAGATCGCAACCGGCCTCGGTATGGCCGGCACGCACCAGCACCCCGCCCTCCTGCGCTTTCAGAGGAAAGACATGGCCAGGCTGCACCAGGTCGTCGGCGCGGGCCGTCGCCGCGCAGGCGACGCGAATGGTATGGGCGCGGTCGGCGGCGGAGATGCCCGTGGTCACGCCTTCGCGCGCTTCGATGGACACGGTGAAATTGGTCCCGTGCTGAGCGCCGTTCTGACTGACCATGGGCGGCAAGCTCAACTGGCGGCAGCGATCCTCGGTCAGAGTCAGACAGATCAGGCCACGGCCGAAACGGGCCATGAAGTTGATGGCTTCGGGCGTCACGCACTGGGCGGCCATCACCAGATCGCCTTCGTTTTCGCGGTCCTCGGCATCGACGAGGACCACCATTCTGCCGGCACGGATGTCGGCGACGATTTCTTGCACGGGGGAAATGGACATTACAGTTCCTTGTTCGGCCGGCTTGTACCGGCCCGACGGACTTCAGGATTGACCGGCACGCTCGGCCAGCACGCGTTCGACGGTTTCGACGATCGCCTGCGTTTGCGGGTCGATTTCGATATTGACGCGATCGCCGGCACGGCGCTCACCCATGTTGGTACGGCTCAGCGTTTCGGGGATCAGGTGCACGCAGAACGACGCGCCGCGAACGAGGCCGATGGTCAGGCTGATGCCATCGATGCCGATATAGCCCTTGGTGAACACATACTTCATCACCGACGGCGGCAGATCCAGCCATACGGTGCGGTTGTTCGGACTGTCGATGATCTCGGACACCTGCGCCTGGCACAGGATGTGGCCCGACATCGCATGCCCGCCGATATCATCGCCGAAGCGCGCAGCGCGTTCGACGTTGACACGGTCCCCGACCGCCACCGTGCCGAGATTGGTCACCCGCAGCGTTTCCTGCATCAAATCGAACGACACCCGATCGCCGTCGATCGCGGTAGCGGTCAGGCAGCAGCCATTGTGGGCGACCGAGGCGCCGAGGGACAAGCCCTCGAGCAGCGTCGCCGGCAGGCGCACGGTATGGGTTCGGAAATCCTGTTTTTCTTCGACGCCAACGATTTCGGCGCACCCCTGGACGATTCCGGTAAACATGAGCAATGGATTCCGCGTAATTTAAGTCTGTATTGAGGCCATGATAACCAAAACCGGCCTGCCTGCCGAGCAGACCGGCGCACAGGGCACGCCCTCCCCCGGCGATCATCGGCACGGAGGCCGGTTTTGCTTGGCGCGACATATTAGGTAAAATGGGTCCTTTTGAGCGCCATCCAAGCCCCCATGTCGACCGAATTGACTCGCATCGCCGAGGAAGTGGCGCATCGCCGCACCTTCGCCATCATCTCCCACCCCGACGCGGGCAAGACCACGCTGACGGAAAAACTATTGCTGTTCTCCGGCGCCATTCAGCAGGCAGGCACCGTCAAGGGCAAAAAAACCGGCAAATTCGCCACCTCGGACTGGATGGACATCGAGAAGCAGCGCGGCATTTCGGTCGCCTCGTCGGTCATGCAATTCGAATATCGCGATCACACCGTCAACCTGCTCGACACCCCGGGCCACCAGGACTTTTCGGAAGATACCTACCGCGTTCTGACCGCCGTCGACTCGGCGCTGATGGTGATCGACGCCGCCAAGGGCGTGGAAGAGCAGACGATCAAGCTGCTCAACGTCTGCCGCCTGCGCAACACGCCCATC
Source organism: Paludibacterium yongneupense DSM 18731 (assembly GCF_000422925.1). Classification (GTDB taxonomy): domain Bacteria; phylum Pseudomonadota; class Gammaproteobacteria; order Burkholderiales; family Chromobacteriaceae; genus Paludibacterium; species Paludibacterium yongneupense. Next base: position 69,229 of record NZ_KE383957.1, on the reverse strand, counting down.
GTCACCTTCATGAACAAGTACGACCGTGAAGTCCGCGACTCGCTGGAACTGCTGGATGAAGTCGAAAACGTGCTCGACATCCGCTGTGCGCCGGTCACCTGGCCCATCGGCATGGGCAAGACCTTCCGCGGCGTCTACAGCCTGCTCAACGACGAGATCATCCTGTTCGCGGCGGGCAGCGAAAAGCGCATCGACGATGTCGAAGTCATTCGCGGCATCGACAATCCGCGCCTGGACGAACTGTTCCCCCTCGAAATGGAACAGTTGCGCATGGAGATCGAACTCGTCAAGGGCGCGTCCAACGAGTTCGACCTTGACGATTTCCTGGCCGGCACGCTGACGCCGGTCTTCTTCGGCTCGGCAATCAACAACTTCGGCGTTCGCGAAATTCTCGACGCGCTGATCAACTGGGCGCCTGCGCCGGCCGACCGCGATGCGACCGTACGCTCCGTATCGCCGTCCGAAGACGCATTTTCAGGTTTCGTATTCAAGATCCAGGCCAATATGGATCCGAAGCACCGCGATCGCATCGCTTTTCTGCGCGTCTGCTCCGGCCGTTTCGAACGCGGCATGAAAATGAAGCACTTGCGCCTGAACCGCGAAATTTCGGCCTCCAGCGTCGTGACCTTCATGGCGCACGAGCGCGAAACGGTGGAAGAGGCCTATGCCGGAGACATCATCGGCATTCCCAACCACGGCAATATCCAGATCGGCGACAGCTTCTCCGAAGGAGAGGCCCTGCAGTACACCGGCATTCCGTTTTTCGCGCCCGAAATGTTCCGCATCGTGCGCATCAAGAACCCGCTGAAGATGAAGCAGTTGCAGAAAGGCCTGCAACAGCTGGGGGAAGAAGGAGCGGTGCAGGTATTCCGCCCGCACAACGGCGGCGACCTGATCCTCGGCGCGGTCGGCGTACTGCAGTTCGACGTCGTGGCCGCCCGCCTGGCGTCGGAGTACGGTGTCGATGCCGCCTTCGAGTCGACCCAGATATGGAGCGCACGCTGGGTCAGCGCGCCCGACCGCAAGAAACTCGAAGAGTTCGAACGCGGGCTGATCAACAATATGGCGACAGACGCCGGCGGCAACCTGGCCTACCTGGCGTCCAGCCGCGTCAATCTGCAGCTCACGCATGAACGCTGGCCGGACATCGTATTCCACGAGACACGGGAGCATGCCGTCCGCCTCAACGAATAAGCCGGCGCCCGGGGGGCGCGCGGGCGATGCCCGCGTCGCGCTTCGTGGCATACTGGTTCCGATCAACCCTGATGACAGTGGCCACGCCATGAGCAGCAAGACCCGTATCAAAACCTACGACCGCATCGTGCAAGAGAGCCTGGACCTGTTCAATCAGCAGGGCGAGCGCAACATCACCACCAACCATATCGCGGCCCACCTCGGCATCAGCCCCGGCAATCTCTACTATCACTTCCGCAATAAAGAGGAAATCGTCTACCAGATTTTCTTGCAATATCGCACATTCATCACTGAGCGGCTTGGCATGGATGCCTCGCAAAAAATGACGGTAGACGATCTCGTCAACTATCTCGACACCGCCTTTCAGGCGATGTGGCGCTTCCGCTTCATGTTCTACGACCTGCCCGGCCTGCTCGCGCGCAACCCGCAGATGCAGACCGAGTATCAGCAATTCGTCAACACCGAGATGCGAAGCATTCTGGCCGGACATTTTCGCGAATTCATCCGCCTCGGCTTGCTGTGCATGGACGACGAAGACGTCGAAGCCGTCAGCATCAATATCTGGCTGGTGGTCAAATTCTGGTTCGCCTTCGAGCAGACGGCACGACCACGCGCGCCCATCACGGAAGAAGCGGGTCATCGCGGGGTGCGCCAGGTGCTGGCCTTGCTCAAGCCGTTCATCCAGGCTGAGTTCCGCGACGGTTTCCGCCGCTTGTACGATCGTTATCCGTGTTAGGACTGATTCAACACGAAGCATTGTCCCAGCAGTAGAACGATGCTTCCTCTCGGCACCGTCTAGTCAGTCCGCTCAGAGCCGGGATAATAACCGCTAATGTATACGCCATCAGACCATTGATGGCGGTACTCAGATCAGCCGGAAAACCCGGATGAAATTGAGACACCGGTCCCTCTCGGAGCTTATATGAAAATTCTGCACCTCGATTCCAGCATCCTTGGCGACAACTCCGCCTCCCGACAACTGACGGCGGAAGCCGTGGCCCACCTTCGCGCCAGCCATGCCGACGCGCATGTCGACTACCGCGATCTGGCGGCGACACCGCTGACCCACCTCTCGGGCGCCGTTCTCGGCGGCAGTGAAAGCGAGCTGGGCGAAGCCATCATCAGCGAATTCCTGGCCGCCGATGTGGTCGTGGTGGGTGCACCGATGTACAACTTCGGGGTGCCGAGTCAGCTCAAGGCATGGATCGACCGCATCTGCGTCGCCGGTCGTACCTTCAAGTACACCGAAAACGGCCCGACCGGCCTGGCCGGCGGCAAGAAAGTCATCATCGTCTCTTCCCGCGGCGGCGCTTACATCGGCGGCGGAGAAGCTTACGACCATCAGGAAACCCACCTGACGACCCTGTTCGGTTTCCTCGGCATCACCGATGTCACCATCGTGCGTGCAGAAGGTCTGGCCATGGGCGACGAAGCACGCGCCAAGGCATTTGATACCGCTCGCGGCACCATCGCCGCTCAGGCCGTCTAAACGCCTGCCGCGGCCCGCCCCGGCGGGCCGCGCCCCCAAGCGCTTCATGTCGCCTTCGTTTTGCCTTTTCCCGAGCACTTCGGCACACTACCAGAGCAGTGCGGCACAGCCGACACTCGAAAATCCTTCTATGCTATCCCCTGTCTTCTCACGAAACGAGGGTTGTCATGAAGTCTTTTCTGTTCGCTAGCGCCCTGATCGCCGCCACCGCCCAAGCGGGCGAGTTCAAATTGAGCAGCACCGATATCGCACAAGGGCGGGCTCTGAGCTCGCGCCAGGTCTTCAAAGGCTTCGGCTGCGATGGCGCAAACATCTCGCCGCAACTGAGCTGGAGCGACGCTCCCGCCGCCACCCGGAGTTTCGCGGTCACCGTCTACGATCCCGACGCGCCGTCCGGCAGCGGATGGTGGCACTGGACCGTCGTCAATCTTCCGGCCGCCACCCACTCCCTGCCGACAGGCGCGGGCAACCCCGGCGGTCCGCTGCCGGCGGGCGCGGTCCAGGGACGGACCGACTTCGGCCAGCCGGGGTTCGGCGGCGCCTGTCCGCCTGTCGGCGATGCGCCTCACCGTTACCAATTCACGGTCTGGGCCTTGAAAGTCGACCGGCTCCCGCTCGATGAAAATGCCAGCGGGGCGCTGGTGGGTTTCATGCTCAAGGCCAATGCACTGGCGACGGCCAGATTGACCGCGACCTATGGCCGCTAGCCGCGCATGACGCCCGCCAGCGAGGTCAGCCACTACGAGAGACGTGTCCTGCTTGGAGAAATCAGGGCCAGTGCGGCCCATTCTTTACGCCGGATAACGTTGTTCGCCCCATCTCTGTGCCGGATACGGCAAGGCGAAAAGCAGATGTGGTGGCAAGGACGCACGCTGCTGGCCGGCCCGCAACAGCTGGTTCTGATGCCGGCGGGGATTGAGCTGGACATCAGCAACCGCCCCGGAACGCTCGGTTACCATGCCGAAGTGCTAACGCTGGCGACGCCGCTGATTCAACGCTTTCGCGCGAACCACGGAACCCTCGTCGCCCCGCTGCTGACCTCGGCGGCGAGCCGCGATTTGTGCGTTCCACTGGACCGCGGCATTGCCACCGCCTGGGACGATCTGCAGGCCCGCCTCGGCGACGCTTCGCACGCCGCCATACAGAATCATTATGCCGAAGGACTGCTGCTGGCGTTGACCCTGGCCGGGCACGCGGGCCCGCTGCTGTTCGACCGGCGCGATCCCTTGAGCGATCGCGTCCAGCAACTGCTCCTGTTCGACCCGGCGATGGAGTGGACGGTTGCCCTCGTCGCGAACCGCCTGGGGGTCGGCGAGTCGACGTTGCGCCGCCAGCTGGCGCAGGAGGGCCGGCGTTTCCGCGAGATTCTCGAGGACGTCCGGCTCGGATGCGCCCTGCAACTCTTGCAAACGACACGCACGCCGATCGGGGATATTGCGGTGGCCAGCGGCTACGCTTCGGCCTCGCGCTTCGCGGTGCGCTTCCGCCTGCGCTACGGCCTGTCGCCGCGCACGCTGCGCGCGGCCCTGTAGCGGGGGCTCAGGCGAACTGGCGCCGGAACAACGACAGCCCCAATGCCAGCACCAGCACGCCGATGCCTCCCATCTCGGTCAGGGGCAGGGCCAGATCGGCCGCGCCCTGCCCCTTGAGCAGGATGCCGAAAGCGATATCGAGATAATAGTGCAGCGGCGAGGCATACATCAGCCAGCGCAGCCAATCCGGCATCGCCTCGGCCGGCGTCCATGCCCCGGACAAAAACAGCATCGGTGACAAAATCAGGATGGACAGCATGCCGGCCTGCGCCAGGTTCTGCGAGACCGTCGCGGCAAACAGCCCCAGCCCGGCGGTCGTGAAGACATATAACATCGATGCCGCGAAGAACAGAAGCAGACTGCCCTTGACCGGGATGGAAAACAACGGAATCAGAACCAGAAACAGCGTCACCGCGATGCCGGCTACAATGACACACGTCATCGCCACCACCTTGGGAAACAGAATCCCGAAAGGCGACAGCGGCGACACCATCAACTGTTCTACCGTCCCGCGTTCTTTTTCCCGCACCAACGCCGCGGCCGGCAGCAACACCGAAAACACCGTGGCGATATTCAACATCTCGGAAATACCCATGAACCAGCTGTCATTCTGGTTCGGATTGAACCAGACGCGCATGGCGTTATCGACCCCAGGCAGTGCCGCCTCATCGCGCGCAGACGCGCCGCGCCGCGCAAGCTCCGACTCGATGCCGAAACGGGCGGCAATCTGTTCGCCGTGACTGACGGCGAGAAAACCCAGTACCGAGTTGGTGGTATCCACCTGCATGGCAAGCTCGGCGCCACGGCCTTGCGCCAAATCGCGGCCGAAGCCCTGCGGCAGCGAAAGCAGAATCATCGCCGTACCCGAATCCAGGGCCGCCTGGCCGTCGCGGTCGGCATCGAAGTCGCGCGCGACCTTGAAATAGGGAGCCTGAAAACGGCCGACCAGCTCGCGCGATGCCGCACTGTGATCGAAGTCCTGCACCCAGGTCACCGCACTGGACAGCGAAAGCGAAACGCCGGAGGCGGCGAGAAAAACATCGAGCGTGAACGCGTACAGAATGAAGGCCAGCAGCACCCGGTCGCGCCCCAGTTGTTTGAACTCCTTGACCAGCATCGCTGCGAAACGGCGCCAGATCCGTACCCACTCTCCGGACATCATGTTCGTGGCCTCTTGCTGAACAAGGCATAACCGAGCGAAAACAGGATCAGCGCGTAAGCCGTCAGTACCAGCAACTGCCGCCACAAGGCCCCCGGCCCTATACCCTTGAGAAAGCAGCCGACCACGATATCGGCGTAGTACATGGCCGGCACGATGTGCGCAACCACGCGGGCGCCGCTACCGAGCGAAGCAATCGGAATGATCAGCCCCGAATAGAGGATGGAAGGAATCATGGTCACCACCAGCGTGACAATCATCGCCGCCACCTGAGTCGACACCAGCACCGACACCAGCAACCCTATCCCCGTGGTGCATAGCACATAGATCCAGCTCGCGAGGAGAAAGAAGGCAAAATCGCCCTTGAACGGAACCTGATACAGCAGGCAGGCAAAACACCACAGCGTCAGGATGTTGAACGTGGAAATGGCGACATAAGGCGCGAGCTTGCCGAGCAGGAACTCTCCCCGACTGATGTCGGACGAGTAGATATTGAAAATCGATCCATTCTCTTTTTCGCGCACGATGCCCAGCGCCGTCAAGAACGGGGGCGACAACATCAGCACCACCATGATCAGCTTGGGAGCGAGCGAACGAATGCTCGACACATTCTGGTTGTACAAGTAGCGCGATTGCAGGACGACCCCCTTCATGCCGGACAGGACGGGAAGCCGCGCGAGCCGCTCGCGGCTGAAGTCGGCATTGATGGCCTCGACATAGCCGCGCGTGGTCATGGCACGGCTGGGGAAGGTCCCGTCAATCACCGTCTGCACCGCCGCCCGCCCCGGCGCCTCCAGATCGTGGCCGAAGCGCTCCGGGATCACCAGCGTCATGCGAACCTGGCCGGATGTCAGCTTGCGACCGGCCTCGGATTCGCTGTCGCTATAGCCCTGAAATTTGAAATAGCGCGAGCCGATGAACTGCCAGGAATAGTCGCGACTCAGGGCGCTACGGTCGTAGTCGACGACGGTAAAGGGAATATTCTCCACGTCCAGGGACAAACCGTAACCGAACAACAGCATCAATAACGCCGGCACAATAAAAGCCAGTGCGAAAAACAGCCGGTCGCGCACAATTTCACGCCATTCCCTCGCGGCGATCGCGCTTACCCGTTGCAGCTTCATGCCGCCCCCCCGTGCTCGGCTTCCAGACGCGAAACCAGGTGCACGAAAACATCCTCCATCCCGATCGGCCGCGTCTCCACGCGGGCTCCGGCTTCGTGTGCGGACACGGCCGCCGCGAGGGCGGCTCCGTCGCGGCTGAGCAGGCGCAGGTCGCGGCCGCAAGGTGACGCGCCGGGGAAACCGGATGCCGCCAAGGCCTTGCCCAGCCCGCGTGCATCGGCCGTCGTCACCTGATAGAGCTCGCCCGCCTCGGCGACAACCTGCCGTTTCAACTCCTGCGGCGAGGCATCGGCCACGATGCGTCCGGCAAACATCAGGGCCAGGCGGTCGCAGTGTTCCGCTTCGGACATGAAGTGCGTCGTCACCAGCATCGCCACCCCGTCGACGCGGGACAGCGAGAACAGGATGTCCCAGAATACGCGTCGTCCGAGCGGGTCGACCCCCGACGTCGGCTCGTCCAGGAACAGTACGCGCGGCCGGTGCACGAGCGCGCAACCGAGGGCCAGCCGCTGCCGCAGCCCCATGGGCAGAGACGCGGCCAGTTCGTCTTCGTGGCCGGCCAGCCCCGCCATGCCGATGATCCAGCGCATGCGTTCGTCACCGTCCTGTCGACCCAGGCCATAGAGTCCGGCGTAAAGCCGGATATTCTCGCGGACAGTCAGGTCGAGGTAGAGCGAGAAGGCCTGTGACATATAGCCGATGCGCGATTTGATCAGCGCGCCGGCATGACGCATATCTGCGCCAGCCACGCTGCCGCTGCCGCCACTGGGCGGCAGAATGCCGGTCAGCATCTTGATTGCCGTGGTCTTGCCTGCGCCGTTGGCGCCGAGCAAACCGAATATCTCGCCCGGACGGACCTTGAAGCTGACATCGGCAACGGCCACAAACTCGCCGAAGGTCCGCGTCAGGCCCTGCGCGAGGATCGCATCCGGCTCGTCCGCCGACGGCGTATTCGCCTGCCCGGGCGGAAGCGTCGCCGCACGCTCGCCGCCCAGCAGCGCCAGGAACACGTCTTCGAGTTCCGGCGCCATCGTATCGAGGGTCTCGATATCCAGACCGTTCAGAGACTCCCGCACGGCGGCACCGGCCGCTTCGCGATCGAGCCCCTCCACGAACAGTCGCAGCGTCTGCCCCATCGCCTCGCAGTGCGGAAAATGCGGCGCCAGCCGCTGCTGAGCCTCCAGTTGCGGAACGACCCGGCATTGCACCACCGCTCCCGGCGCCCGCGCCAGGATCTCGTCCGGCGTCCCCGTCGCCAGCGCCCGCCCCTGATGCAACAGACATAGACGGGTAAAGCGGCTGGCCTCATCCAGATAGGCCGTCGAAACCAGCGCGGTCAGCCCCTCGCTCTCCATCAGATCCCCGAGTATGCCCCAGAAGTCGCGCCGGGAAACCGGGTCGACGCCCGTGGTCGGTTCATCGAGTATGATCAGATCCGGGGCATGGATCAGCGTGCACGCCAGACCAAGCTTTTGCTTCATGCCGCCGGACAACTGCCGCATCGGACGCTGCGCAAACGGGGCAAGCCGGGTCACCGCCAGCAAGTCGTGCTTGCGGCGCTCGGCCTGATCGCGCGGCACCATGCGCAGACGTGCAAAAAAATCGATATTTTCCTCGACCGACAAGCTGCCATAGAGGTTTTGCCCGAGCCCTTGCGGCATCAAACCCAGGCGAGACTTGACCGACTCGGCCCCCGTGTCCGAAGCGATATCGGTGCCGAACACCTGCACCCGGCCGGCATCGAAGCGCAACACGCCGGCGACGGCCTTCATGAAACTCGACTTGCCCGCTCCATCCGGGCCGATCAGACCGAACAGTTCGCCGCGCGCGATGTCCAACGACAGACCGCACACGGCGTCCGAGCCCCCATAGCGCTTTCCGAAGTCGCGAACCGTCAGCAGAGGGGCGTCCATGGTGCTCACCAGCGCGGACGCTGCCACGCCACGGTGTCGTTCCAGCGGATCACGGCATCGGCCGGCACGCCCGGCGTCAAGCGCCAGCCCGGGTTTTCCGCCACCGCGAGTTTGACCGCGTACACCAGTTTGACCCGCTCGTCCGGAGTCTGGACTTCCTTCGGCGTAAACTCGGCACGGCCGGCGATGGTGCTCACGCGCGCGGCAAAAGCCAGCCCGGGCCAGGCATCGGTATAGATTCGGGCCGGCAAGCCGAGCCGGACTTTTCCAATCTGGTCTTCCGGCACGTAAACCTTGAGATAAAGACGGTTGAGGTCGACGATATCCAGCACGGCCCCTCCCGCCGCCAGCACATCGCCGGGTTCGTGCAGGCGGGTGGTCACCATCCCGGCGGCAGGCGCCAGCAAAGTCATTTCCTTGAGCTGACTGCCGACTTCGTCGCTACCGGCCGCCGCCTGCCGGATTTGCGCCTCGGCTTCGCGAAACTGGCTCTCGGCGCTGACCGCGGCCAGACGCATCTGCTCGGCATGAACCCGGTCTACCGAGCCGCGGGCGAGCAGCGCCTGGTAACGGTCGGCGTCCCTCGCGGCCTGCACCCAGACGGCCCGTGCCCTTTGGCTGCGCGCGCGCGCAGCATCGAGTGCGGCACGCACGCCGGCCTGGCGCGAGACCAGTTCATCCGACGACAGCCTGGCCACCACGGTGCCGGCGCGAACGCTGTCGCCTTCGTGTGGCACCAGTTCCATCAAGCGCCCCGGATACTTGCTGGCGACAAAGGTATGATCCCCTTCGATCCGGCCATTGACCTGAATCAGCCCATCCGGCACGCCATGCTGATGCGAACGCCAGATCCCGTAGCCGATACCCGCCACCAGAATCAGGGGCACCACTCCCAACAGACGGATCGCTCGCATCACATCTCCCCGGTTGCGCGCCGAATGCGCAGTATGGCTAAAGCATGGTCGTAACGGGCATTGAAATCATTGCGGCGCGCTTCGCTTCGACGCGCCTCGCCCGCCAGCACCTCGGTCTGATTGGCCAGCCCGTTGGCATAGCGATCGCGCTGTATCTTCAGGTATTCGTCCGCTGCCGCCAGCGCCGCGGCGGCGACATCCATACGTGTGGCGGCATCATGTTCGAGCCGGGCCGCGCGCTCCACCTCAAGGCGGATCAGATCCAGCGTCTCTTCGCGCCGTTCGTCGACGGCCAGCGCGCGGCTCTCGACGCTGCCGGCGCTGGATCGGCTCAAGCCGCTGTCGAAAACGGCCCAGCGCACGCCGATGCCGATCGATCCGGTGCCCTTGTTCACCAGATAGGGATTGTCGAGATAGTCATACGCCGCGTAGATGCCGACCTGGGGACCGGCCTGCGCCCGCACGCTCTTCGCCTCGGCGCGCAGGGCGTCGCTGCGCGCCGAGAGTTGCGCAGGTTCGGGGCGGCGCGCAAGCGCCGTCTGCGTGAGCGTCGCGATATCGCGCCGTTCGCGCGGATAGGACAGATCGGAAAGGGTGACGGGCGCCGCTAACGGGCGTCCGAGCAGTCGATTGTAGGCGGCTGCCGCGATGCGTTCGCTATCGCTGGCGGCAATCAGTCGCTGACTCGCATCGGCTTGAGCGACCTGCGCCCCCAGCGCATCCACCCGCGCCACCAGGCCGCGCGCATAAAACTGGTCTACATCGCGACGATAGGACGTCAGGCTGGACAGATAGGTGCGGGCGACGTCCTGCGCGCGCCGGGCGCGCAACACATCGAGATAAGCGACGGCAACATCGTATTTGACATCAAGCCGGGTACGCCGCAGATCCTGCGCGGCGACGTCGATGGTCGCGCGTGCGGCATCGATTTTGTGCTCCAGCCGACCGCTGGTATACACGGGCAGGCTCACGCGTGCTTCGCCGGACAGCTGTTTGGTATCGGTCAACGGAGCCGTCATCGTTCCGGGCAGGGAGGTCCCGAGCGCCGATGCCAGCGGGCCGGTCAGCGGCGTCACGTCCAGTTCGGCCTGATACGCGTGGTCGAAACGCCGCCAGTCGGCTTCCAGGCTCAGGCTGGGCCCCTGCGCCGACTGCGCCGCCTCCAGCCCTGACTGAGCCGCATCGGCATCAAAAGCGGCGGCCTTGATGCTACGGCTGACGTCCAGCGCCTGTTGCCAGGCTTGTTCCAGTGTCTCCGCCTGCGCCAGGGTCGCCCCCCCCAGCAACAGAACCGAAAGCAGCGCTCTCATCGATGTCATCGCGTTGTCAGCAGAATCCCGAGCTTTGAGTGTACGCCCTTATGCAAATTGGAAGTCAATTCTCTCGATCCGACTGTCCGTAGGTCAAACGCCGTGCCAGCGAGTCGGCGGCACGCATGGAAAAAGCGTAGACGGACAGCTGCGGGTTCGCCCCGATGCTGGTCGGAAACACCGACCCGTCGATCACGGAAAGATTGTCGAGCTGCCAGTGCCGGCCCAGGCTGTCGACCACGCCGCCGCTATCTGCGCGACTCATCGCCGCGCCGCCCATGACATGGGCGCTCACCAGGCGGGCCAAACCCGCTTCGAGAGGCAGTTCCCCGATCAGTCTCCGCGCCTCGGCCCAACTGTGCACGAGGCGCGCCGACTCGTGCACGGTCAGCACCGCGCGCGCGCCGGCAGCGAATTGCACCTCGGCCATCGCCAGCCAGCTGCGGCGTACCGCCTCCCACACGACATCGGTCACCGGATAGTCGAGCTTGGCCGCGCCGTCACTGTCCAGATGCACGCGCCCCCCCTCGCTGTCGGGGTGAAACCCGTCGCGCAGCAGCGCCAGCATGACATTGAGGTGGGGCATGGCCCGCATCAGCCGCCGGTGCCCGACCCCGAAGCCACTGAGCACGCTAGACAGAATCACCGGATGCACAGGCGGCACCTCCAGTTTGAAGCCGAGGGCGCCATCCAGCGGGGCGGCAGGCATGAAATGCTCGCAATACACCGACTGCGGCGCGCCGTTATAGGCTTCGATTCTGTTGTCGAACAAAGCGCCGGACAAGGCGACCGGATGCAGGAAAGTACGGCGCCCCAGGCGCTGGTAAGGATCGGGAGCCGCACTGCGCAACAGAACGGCCGGCGTACCGATGGCTCCGGCGGCCAGAACGACATGAGCGGCACGGACTCTGACCCGGTATCCGCTGGGGCGCAAGCCGTCGGAGCCGAGCGCCACCCCCTCCACCGCTTCGACCCGGTCATGCGTCGCGTTGAAGCTCAAACGCTCGACCCTGACCCGCGTCAGCAGCCGTGCTCCCGCTTCGAGCGCGGCTGGGAGGGTGGTCACCAGCATGGATTGCTTGGCATTGGTCGCGCATCCCATGCCGCAATAGCCGAGGTTCCAGCACGCGCGCACATTACGCCGGATAGGCGCGCTCGGCCAGCCGAGTGCGCGGCAGCCGCGCTCCAGCACCGCGTTATTGGCATTGGGCGGCGCCGCCCAGTCCGCCACGCCGACCCGGGCTTCGGCACGTTCGAACCAGGTCGCCATCGACGCCTCGTCGAAGTCGGACAACCCGAATTGCTCGCGCCACCAGGCCAGCGTCGATGCCGGTGTTCGAAAGCAGCTGGTCCAGTTGACCGTGGTGCTCCCGCCGACGGTTCGCCCCTGCAGGATGGTGATGCCCTGGTCCGCCGTCTTGCGCGCCGCCGATTCCTGATACAGATCGGGATAGGCCTGCGCTTCCAGCAGGCGGAAGTCGCGCGAGGTGCGAAACGCCCCTTCCTCCAGCAGCACCACCGCCAGGCCGGCGCGGGTCAGTATTTCGGCGCTGATCCCGCCCCCGGCCCCCGTGCCGACGATGGCCACATCGGCATTCAGCTCCAGGTCGCCGCCCAGCGCAGAGGCATCGATGACACGCCACCCGCCCGCCAGCCCCTCTGCCAGCGGATCGGGCAGATGGGGGTGCACGCTCATGGCAGCCACTCCATCACCGGAGGCTGCCGATAGTCGAGCGCCTCCCAACTGGCGGGGTTCCCGTACCAGGCCGCGCAGATCAGGGCATGCAAAGCCTGATAGGCACCGCGCAACAGCTGCAGGCGACCGAGCCGCCAGCGCTGCAGAAAAGCCTCGATCTCGCTGGCGGCGGCCTCGCCCCACGGCAGGGTCACGCCGGCCAGTCCATGCCGTCCCCAGCGGCTGCCAAGCACGTCGAGCAGGCGCCGCAGTTGCCGCTGCGGCCCCGGCGGCAAGCCCGCGGCGGCAAGGTCGAAACCTCGCAGCACTGCCGCACGGTCCACGCCCGCGAAGCCGATGACCACCGGAGCCAGCGCCGCGATCAGCACCGCATCCGCATCGCCAAGGAAGCGCCGCCCGCCTCGCGGCGTACTGTCCGGCCATGCGCGATGCAGCGCCCAGCCTCCTGCGATCAGGACTCCCGCCCCGGTTCCGGCGACAGAAAGAAATTGTCTGCGAGACAGCATCGGTTCATTCTCCCAGCATCCAGCGCAGCAGCAAGGCCGCGCGGCGACCGTAAGGCGGCCGCAACCATGCTACACGGCTGAAACGGCTCTGCACGAACACGGGTTTGGGCTGCGACAGGCGCAGGAATCCCTCGCGTCCGTGGTACTGTCCGAAGCCGGAATGACCGACCCCGCCGAAGGGCAGATCATCCTGCGCGATATGCAGCAGCGTCTCGTTGATGCAGAGACCGCCGCTGACGGTCTCGCGCACAGTGCGATCGATGCGGCGCGCGTCATCGCTGAAAAGATACAAGGCCAGCGGACGCGGCCTGGCGTTGATGTAAGCCAGCGCCTCGTCGAAATGCCGGTAAGCGATCAGCGGCAGAATGGGGCCGAAGATTTCCTCCTGCATCACCCGGCATGTGGCAGGACAGTCCAGAATCAATGTCAGCGGCATCTTGCGCACCGCCGCGAGATCCTCGTCTCCTGGGCCGGTCTCGATCACGCGTGCGCCCGCGGCACGCGCTTCTTCGCGCCAGTCGACCAGCCGCCGGTAATGCCCGGCATGACAGATGGCGCTGTAATCCGGATTATGGGCGAGCGTCGGATACGCGGCGTTCGCCTGCCCGACCAGCCGGGCGAGCAATGCCTCGCGTTGATTCTCGCTGATCAGCACATAATCCGGAGCGATGCAGGTTTGCCCGGCATTGAGCATCTTGCCGCTCACCAGCGCGGCGGCGACACGTTCCAGGTCGGCGTCGTCGGCGACGATGGCCGGCGATTTGCCGCCAAGCTCCAGCGTCAACGCCGTCAGATTGTCGGCTGCCGCACGCATCACATGGCGGCCGACGGCAGTCGACCCGGTAAACAGCACATGATCGAAAGGCAGGCGGCAGAACGCGGCCCCCACCTCGGGCCCGCCGTTGACTACGCGCACGACATCGGGCCCGAGAGCCGATTCGAGCAGATCGCAGAGCAGCGCTCCGAAACGCGGGGTGTGCTCCGACATCTTGAGCATGGCCCGGTTACCGGCGGCAAGGGCTGCGGTCAGCGGACCGATCGCCAGCAAGAGCGGGTAATTCCACGGGACGACGATGCCGATCACGCCGAGTGGCTGCGCGAAGACGCGGCTTTTCGCCGGCAAAAACCAGAAACCGGTCGCACGGCGCTGCGCGCGCATCCAGCGCGCGAGGTGCCGGCCGGCGTGGCGAAGACCTTCGCGGGCGGGAAACAATTCGGCCAGTCGAGTCTCGCTGCGGCTGCGCTGGCCGAAATCGGCATCGATGGCCGCGGCGATCGCATCGGCGTTGACCTGCAGCATGGCGGCGACGGCCTGCAAGCGACGGCGACGGCATGCCGCCGTCGGGTAAGGCTCGGCCGCATGGCTCGCGCGCAGACCGGTCAGCATGCTCCCCATATCCTCGAACGACGGTTGCGGCTCGATGGGCTTTGACATAGGCTATCCTCAAGCAGACAGCAACAAACTCAAACGATCGTTTGGAGTTCAGGCTCCAATCTATCATCGCCCACCGCTGTTGTCACCCGCAAACCTACCATGCTGATTGATTTTTTCATGGCTTTGCGCGCCGCGCACCTTCCCGTCACGCCACAGGAGCTGCTGACCCTGGCCGCCGCACTGGAGCGCGGTCTGGCTTTCGGCCACGTCGACGACTTCTACGCCCTCGCACGCCTGTGCCTGGTCAAGGATGAAAAATACTTCGATCGCTTCGATCAAGTCTTTGCCGCCTTCTTCTGCGGCGCCTTGCCGCCGGCCGACGATCTCGAGCGGGAACTCCCCGCGGCCTGGCTGCACCGCCAGGCGGAGAAGCAGCTGACTCCGGAAGAGCGGAAGCAGCTGGATGCGCAGGGCTGGGATGCATTGATGGAGACCTTGCGCCAGCGGCTCGCGCAGCAAAAGGAACGGCATGAGGGCGGAAAAATCTGGATAGGAACCGCAGGATCGAGTCCATTCGGCGCCTGGGGCGAACACAAGGAAGGCGTGCGCATCGGGCAAGCGCACAGCCGCAAGCATGGCGCGGTCAAAGTATGGGAAAAACGCGAGTTCCACAATGCCGACGACAGTGTCGAACTCGGCAGCCGGAATACCAAGATGGCGCTGCGCCGGCTGCGCCAGTTCGCCCGCAGCGGCGCGCCCGACGTTCTCGATCTGGACGCGACCATCGCCGGCACGGCAAAGAACGCCGGCCTGCTCGACCTGCGCTGGATGCCGGAATCGCGCAATACGGTCAAGGTGCTGCTTTTGCTCGATGCCGGCGGCTCGATGGACAGCCATGTCCAGACCTGCGAAGACCTGTTCGCCGCCGCGAAGAGCGAATTCAAGCACCTGCGGCATTTCTATTTCCACAACTGCATCTACGAAACGCTCTGGAACGGCAAGCCGCGCCGCGATGCGACACGCACGGCGACCCAGGAACTGATCAATACCTACGGCGCCGACTACAAGTTGATCATCGTCGGCGATGCCACCATGAGTCCTTACGAGATTACGCATCCGGGCGGGAGCGTCGAGCACAGCAACGCCGAAGCCGGTGCCGTCTGGCTCGGCCGCCTGCTCGCGCATTTCCGCCATGCCGCTTGGCTCAACCCGGTCGCGCCCGCCTATTGGGAGCCGGTCGCATCGACCCGACTGTTGCGCGACTTGCTGCAGGGACGCATGTATGCGCTGACGCCGGAGGGTCTGAGCCAGGCGATGAACGATTTGAAGAAGAGCCGACCGGCGCTTACAAGGTCAGCATTCCCCGCTCCTCGATGAAACCGATGATGTCGCTCAGGCCCTGTCCGACCTTGAGGTTGGAAAATACGAAAGGGCGCTCGCCGCGCATCGTCTTCGCATCGCGCGCCATCACCTCGAGCGAGGCACCGACCATGGGGGCGAGGTCTATTTTGTTGATCACCAGCAGATCGGACTTGCAGATGCCGGGCCCGCCCTTGCGCGGGATTTTGTCCCCGGCCGAGACGTCGATCACATACACGGTCAGATCCGATAGTTCGGGGCTGAACGTCGCCGCCAGATTGTCGCCGCCGCTTTCGATGAAAATCACGTCGAGCCCGGGGTGAGCCGCATTGAGACGGGCCACCGCCTCGAGATTGATCGAGGCATCCTCGCGGATCGCAGTATGCGGGCAGCCGCCGGTTTCGACGCCGATGATACGGTCCGGCGCCAGGGCCTGGTTGCGAACCAGGAACTGTGCATCTTCCTGGGTATAAATATCGTTGGTCACTACCGCTATGTTGTAGCGTTCGCGCAGGGCGGTGCACAAGGCCCAGGTCAGATGGGTCTTGCCTGAGCCGACCGGCCCGCCGATACCGACGCGCAAAGGCGCTTTTTGCATGGAATTCTCCTGTTGCCGGGTGCCGCATCCGCGTCAGGAGCGGAACAAGCGGCTGTATTGGGTTTCATGCTTCATCGCCACCCAGGCCAGCCCGGGCGCGAAATTACTGAGTTCATCGTCGGGCAGTTCGAGCGCCGTCCGCGCCGCGCCGACGATGTCGGGCAACAGCGCCGACAGCAGCCGCTGCCCGTCGGTCTGCCCCATCGGCATGGCCTTGAGCAGCACCATCACCTGATTCTCGAGCCAGCTCCACAGAAAACCTTCAACCGCGGCGTCGGCATCGAGCTGGAGCGAATACGCCGCCAGCGCCCAGGCGACGAGCAGCGCGAGCGGCACGGTTTGCAAGGACTCTGGCCACGGCCGCGCCCTCCCCTCCGGCAGTTCGACGAACAGGCGCCGCAGCGAGTACCCCATCTGCTCGTTTTCCTGGCGTTGTTCGCGGCTATCCCGGCTGGCCAGCACGCGCCGGTTGATGGCAAGCAGAGCCGCGTCATCGCCAGCCGCACGCGCGCGCCAGGCGCGAGCCAGCAAGGCGGCGTCGAAACGGCTGAGCGGGCCGTGCAATACCTGAAGCAGCCAGTCTCGCGCGCTACCGGCATCGTGCACCAGACCGAGTTCAAGCGCGCTCTCCATGCCCTGCGAATAGCTGAACCCGCCAATCGGCAAGCCCGGGCTGGACAGACGCAGAAGTTGCACTACCGCGAGCGAGGGCATCATCCGCCGTTCGCGAACTGGTGCAGGCGCGGCGCGTACTGGAAAGCCGCATCCTTGCCATGCGAATGATGGTGCCCGCCACCATAGGCACCGTGTTCGGGCTGGAACGGAGAGGCAAGGCGTTCGACCTCGGCCCCCATCTGGCGCAGCATCTGCGCAAGCACCTCATCGTCGAGCAAGCGCAGCCAACCGTCGCCGACCTCCAGATGCACATGCCGGTTGCCAAGGTGATAAGCCGCACGGCACAGCTCGACCTCCGAACCGCAACGGACCTGCAACAGCGCCTCCGGAGCCGCCGTCACGCGCACCCGGCGACCGTCTTCGGCCTGTAGCACCTCGCCATGGCGCAATGGCCGGCCCGCCTCGAGAAACAGGCCGACGTCTTCGCCGCCGGTCGTCGATGTCCGCAAGCGGCTTTTGCTGCGCAGCTCGAAACTCATCACCAACTCGGCGTCCCAGCGCGTCGCATCGTCGGCGCGCCGTGTAATGACCAGCATGCGACTCTCCTCGTTCAAAACAGAAAATAGCGCTGCGCCATCGGCAACACATCGGCCGGCTCGCACCACAGCAAGACGCCATCGGCGCGCACCTGATAGTTCTGCGCATCGACCTCGATGCGCGGCAGCGCACTATTGTGGATCAGATCGGTCTTTTGCACCCCGCGGCAGCCCTTGACCGCAACCAGCCGCTTCTTCAGCCCCAGCGTCGTGCCGAGATCGGCGTCCAGTGCTGCCTGCGACACGAAGGTGACACTGCCGGCGGCGACGGCGGCGCCGTAGCTGCCGAACATCGGCCGGTAATGCACGGGCTGCGGCGTCGGAATGCTGGCATTGGCGTCGCCCATCGCGGCGGCGGCAATCAGGCCGCCCTTGAGGATCAGGCTGGGCTTGACCCCGAAGAAGGCCGGCCGCCACAGAACCAGGTCGGCCAACTTGCCCACTTCGATGCTCCCGACTTCGTGCGCGATGCCGTGGGTGATGGCCGGATTGATCGTGTACTTGGCGAGGTAGCGCTTGATGCGCGCATTATCGTTGCCCGTCGTGTCGCCCTCGAGCGGGCCGCGCTGGCGCTTCATCTTGTCGGCGGTCTGCCAGCAGCGCAGGATGGTCTCGCCAACCCGCCCCATCGCCTGGCTGTCGGAGGAAATCATGGCGAAGGCGCCAAGATCGTGCAGGATGTCCTCGGCGGCGATGGTCTCGCGGCGAATCCGGCTTTCGGCAAAGGCGACGTCCTCGGCGATGGCCGGGTCGAGGTGATGGCACACCATCAGCATGTCGAGATGCTCGTCGATGGTGTTGACGGTGAACGGCCGCGTGGGATTGGTCGAGCTGGGCAACACATTGGGGTAGCCGCAGGCCTTGATGATGTCGGGCGCATGCCCCCCCCCGGCACCCTCGGTATGGTAGGTATGGATGGTGCGTCCCTTGAACGCCGCCAGCGTGGTTTCGACAAAACCGGATTCGTTCAGGGTGTCGGTGTGTATCGCGACCTGGACATCCATTTCGTCGGCAACGGACAGACAGTTGTCGATTGCCGCCGGCGTGGTACCCCAATCTTCATGCAGTTTCAGTCCGATCGCACCCGCACGCACCTGCTCGCGCAAGGGCTCGGGCAAGCTCGCGTTGCCTTTGCCGGTAAAGCCGAGATTCATCGCAAACGCTTCGGCCGATTTCAACATCTGCGCAAGATGCCACGGCCCCGGCGTGCATGTCGTGGCATTGGTCCCGGTAGCGGGGCCGGTACCGCCGCCTATCATGGTGGTGATGCCCGACATCAGCGCTTCTTCGATCTGCTGCGGACAAATGAAATGGATATGGGTGTCGATGCCGCCCGCGGTGACGATCATGCCCTCGCCGGCGATGATTTCGGTGGCGGCGCCGATGACAATGTCCACGCCGGGCTGGATATCGGGGTTGCCGGCCTTGCCTATGCCCTGGATACGTCCGTCCTTGAGCGCGATATCGGCTTTGACGATGCCCCAGTGATCGAGAATAAGGGCATTGGTGATCACCGTATCGGCCACGTCGGCCGCCAGCCCCTGCCCCTGTCCCATGCCGTCGCGGATGACCTTGCCGCCGCCGAATTTCACTTCTTCGCCGTAAACCGTCAGGTCACGCTCGACCGTGGCCCATAGCTCGGTATCGGCCAGCCGGACCTGATCGCCGACGGTGGGGCCGAACATTTCCGCGTATGCCTGCCTGCTTATTTTCATAACGCCCCCATCACTTGCCCCTGGAATCCATACACCTTGCGCTCACCGGCCAGGGCCACCAACTCGACGGTTCGAGTCTGGCCGGGTTCGAAGCGCACGGCGGTACCGGCGGCAATGTTGAGCCGGAAGCCGCGCGCCGCCACGCGATCGAACACCAGAGCCGCATTGGTTTCGGCAAAATGGTAGTGCGAGCCGACCTGGATCGGCCGGTCCCCGCTGTTAGCCACGACCAGGGCAAGCGTCGCCCGCCCGGGATTGAGTTCGATCTCGCCGCTGACGGCGCGCACTTCGCCTGGAATCATTCGCCGCTCCTCATACGATGGGCTGATGGACGGTCACCAGCTTGGTGCCGTCCGGGAAAGTCGCCTCGACCTGAATCTCGCTGATCATCTCCGCCACACCGTCCATGACCTCGTCGCGCGTGAGCAGGGTGGTACCGTAGTGCATGAGTTCGGCCACGCTGTTGCCGTCGCGCGCGCCTTCGAGAATCGCGGCGCTGATGAAAGCCACCGCTTCCGGATAGTTCAGTTTCAAGCCGCGTGCGCGACGCCGCTCGGCCACCAGGCCGGCGGTGAAAATCAGCATCTTGTCCTTCTCGCGGGGAGTCAGTTCCATGAGATTCGCCTTGTGTCGGTTCAGGTCGCCCATATGCGCGGATCATGCGCGGGGCGGCCATGGGTAAAGGGATGGATCAAGGCACGAGCGCACCGCAGCCAGCGCTGCGCCTCCTCGGCGGAATCGCCGGCAAAACGGGCAACCCAGACATCGGGCAGCTGGCTGGCCGCGGCCTGCCCGCCCGTCTCCAGCGCCAGCACCGAGCGATGCATTTCCGGCGGCAGCGGCGGACCCGCCCACAGCAGCAGGCCGACGGTAGAACGCCCGGCCAGCCCGACCGGCGATGTCAGCAAGGGGGTGCCGGCGGTCAGCACGGTGTGCTCGCACCAGATCAGTCTGTCGTCGCGTTCGATTTCCGAAAGTTGGCGCCACGCACCGCGCATGAAGGTCTCGGCACAGGCGGGCCGGCCGAGGCAGACGACATCGCCGAACAGCAGGCCGGCATCGCCGTGCAGGCGCGCACGCATTTCCAGTCTCACATCGGCTCCGGCATAGAGTATGGTTTCCTGCGGCAGCCATGCGAGCCGCGAGCCGGCCTCCAGTTCGAAATTCAGGATCTGCCCGGCGGAATGGCCGAAGCCATCGTACCATTTGGCCGCACCGGGACTGGTGATCAGGACATCCGCGCCCCCCGCCAGCGCGACATCGACGCGCAAGCGGTCGCCACCGGCGATGCCGCCCGGCGGGTGAACGACGATATGCTGGCAGGCGCCGGCCGGGTCGATAAAATGCTTTTGCACCCGAAGCGGGCCATGGTGCCGCCGCTGCACCGGAACGGTGCGGCCGCCGCGCACGGCGTAGCCGAGTTCCAGGCTGGCGTGCCAGCCCAGCTTGAGCAGGTGTGGAGGAGCGTCGTCTGGCTTCATCGTTGCGGACCGGGCTTGGGGGTCACCTGTCGGGATCGGTGCATGACGTGCAGCAAAATCCGTACCAAGGCACTCATTCGGCGCAGGCCTCAAATCGCCAGCAACTCGCGCACGCCGTCGGCGGACATCGCGGCGCCGGAACCGGCCTTGACCATCTCGCCGCGCGCCATGACCAAGTAGTTGTCGGCCAGTTCTTCGGCAAAATCATAATACTGTTCCACCAGCAGAATCGCCATATCGCCTCGCTGCGCAAGCTGTTTGATCACCTCGCCGATCTGCTTGATGATGGACGGCTGAATGCCCTCGGTCGGCTCGTCGAGAATCAGCAGCGAGGGCCGGCCGACCAGTGCCCGGGCAATAGCGAGTTGCTGCTGCTGGCCGCCGGACAGATCGCCGCCACGACGCTGCTGCATTTCGCGCAAGACCGGAAACATGGCGAAAACCTCGTGCGGGAGCTCGCGCCCGCGGCGCCCGCCGAAACGGGCGAGTCCCATGCGCAGATTTTCCTCCACCGTCAGACGCGGAAAAATCTCGCGCCCCTGCGGCACGTAAGCGATGCCGCGCCCTGCGCGGCGGTGGGGCGCATAGCGGGTGATGTCCTCGCCCTGCCAGCGTATCCTTCCGCTCTTCGCCGCGAGCTGCCCCATCAAGCATTTGAGCAGGGTGGACTTGCCCACCCCGTTGCGCCCGAGTATGCACGTCACCGCGCCGACAGGCGCGTCGAAGCTGACATCGCGCAGAATATGGCTGCCACCGTAGTATTGATTGAGTTGTTCGACCTGCAGCATACGGCTTTCCTCCGATCCCGATACGCAAGAGCGTCACCGCCCGAGATACACCTCGGCCACCCGTTCATCGGCCTGCACCTGGGCCAGACTGCCCTCGGCCAGCACCGCCCCCTCCGCCAGCACCGTCACCCGCTCGGCGATGCTCGCGATAAACGCCATGTCATGCTCGACGACCATCAGCGAATGCTTGCCCCTGAGGCTGAGCAGCAGTTCGGCCGTTTTGTCGGTCTCGGCATCGGTCATTCCGGCCACCGGTTCGTCCAGCAGCAGCAGCTTGGGCTCCTGTGCCAGCAACATGCCGATTTCCAGCCATTGCTTCTGCCCGTGCGACAGCCGTCCGGCCAACCGCCGCCGTTCGTCCTGCAGCCGGATCAACACCAGCAGCGCATCGATCCGGTCGCGCTGGGCGCCGTCGAGTCGCGCTCTCAGGCTGGCCCAGACCGATTTGTCGCCGGCCAGCGCCAGTTCCAGATTCTCGCCCACCGTCATCGCTTCAAAAACCGTCGGTTTCTGAAACTTGCGCCCGATGCCTAGCTGGGCGATTTCCGCTTCCCGGTAGCGGCTCAGGTCCAGGGTCTGTCCGAAAAAAGCGGTGCCGGAATCGGGGCGCGTCTTGCCGGTGATCACATCCATCATCGTGGTCTTGCCGGCGCCATTGGGGCCGATCACACAGCGCAGCTCGCCCACGCCGATAGTCAGCGTCAGCTTGTTCAGCGCGCGAAAACCGTCGAAGCTGACGGTGATATCGTCAAGATAGAGGATCTGGCCGTTGCTCGTGTCGACCCCCGGCTGCAGCGGGCGCCCGAGCCCCTCCCCTTCCCGGCCACCGGCCGGCATCGCGACAGATCGCGTCATATCAGCGCTCTCCCTTGCCTGCGTTGAAAATCCCCATCAAGCCGCGGGGCAGCAACACCGTTACCGCGATGAACAGGAAACCGAGGAAAAACAGCCAGTAGTCGGGGAACGCCATGGTGAAGCCGCTCTTGGCCGCGTTGACGAGCACCGCGCCCAACACAGGACCGATCAGGGTAGCCCGCCCGCCCACCGCGACCCAGATCGCAATTTCGATCGAATTGGCCGGTGCCATCTCGCCCGGATTGATGATGCCGGCCTGCGGCACGTACAAGGCGCCGGCCAGCCCGCACAGCACGGCAGAGAACACCCAGATCGCCAGCTTGAAATAGAGCGGGTCGTAACCGCAGAACATCAGTCTCGACTCGGCATCGCGAATGGCGGTCAGCAGGCGGCCGAAGCGGCTGTTCACCAAGCAGCGGCTCGCCAGCAGCGCCGCCCCCAGCAACAACACGGTCAGCGCGAACAGGGCAGCGCGCGTCCCCGGCGCCGCGATACCGTAGCCGAGAATACGTTTGAAATCGGTAAAGCCGTTATTACCGCCAAAGCCGGTCTCGTTACGGAAGAACAACAGCATGGCTGCGTAGGTCAGTGCCTGCGTCATGATGGAGAAATAGACACCCTTGATGCGCGACCGGAACGCCAGCCAGCCAAAAACCAGCGCGAGCAGGCCCGGTACCGCCGCCGCCAGAAACAGCGCCCAGGCGAAATGCTCGCTGCCCCGCCAGAACCAGGGCAGGGTTTTCCAGTCCAGGAACACCATGAAATCCGGCAAGGCGCTCTGGTAATTCCCGTCGCGACCGATCGAACGCATCAAATACATTCCCATGCCATAGCCACCCAGCGCGAAGAAAAGCCCATGTCCGAGGCTCAACAGACCGGTGTAGCCCCATACCAGGTCCAGTGCCAGTGCGACGATGGCATAGCACAGGATCTTGCCGACCAGGGTCAGCGAATAGGCACTCACGTGCAACGCACTACTCTCGGCCGTCCACAAATGCAGTGCCGGCATGGCGAGCAAGGCAAGCAGCGTCGCGACGCAGACACAGGTCCCCAGGCGCGGCCCCAGTACGGCAGCCAAACGCAGCGATATCGGTTGAGGCATGAAACGTCTCCTAGTCGTTCGTCCGGCCCTTGAGGGCGAATAGTCCCTGCGGGCGCTTCTGGATGAACAGAATGATGAACACGAGGATGAAAATTTTGCCCAGCACCGCCCCCAGCGACGGCTCGAGAATCTTGCCGATGACGCCCAGCCCCATCGCACCGTAAACCGTGCCGGCCAACTGCCCGACTCCGCCGAGCACTACGACCATGAAGCTGTCCACGATATAACCCTGCCCGAGCTCGGGTCCGACATTCCCGATCTGGCTCAGCGCCACTCCGCCCAGCCCGGCGATACCCGAGCCCAGTCCGAAAGCCAACATGTCGATACGCCCGGTCGCGACGCCAACGCTGTCCGCCATGCACCGGTTCTGCGTTACCGCACGCACGAACAAGCCGAGCCGCGTCCGCTTGAGCAACAGCCAGGTCAGCAGCAGCACGGCGGCGACAAACGCGATGATCGCGATGCGGTTATACGGCAGGGTCAATGCCGGCGTCAGCTGCCAGCCTCCCGACAACCAGGATGGATTGGACACTTCGACGTTCTGGGCACCGAAGACGACGCGAACGGCCTGGATCAGCATCAGGCTGATGCCCCACGTGGCCAGCAGGGTCTCCAGCGGACGGCCGTAGAGGTGGCGGATGACAAGTCTCTCCAGCGCCATGCCGACGACGAAGGTCAATGCAAATGCCACCGGAAGCGCGGCGAGCAGGTAACCGTCAAATGCAGCCGGCCAGTGACTGCGGAACAGATTCTGCACCGCATAGGTCGCGTAGGCACCGAGCATCAGCATTTCGCCATGCGCCATATTGATCACCCCCAGCAAGCCGTAGGTGATGGCCAGACCGAGCGCGGCGAGCAGCAGAACAGACCCCAGGCTCAGGCCGCTGAAGGCATAGCCGAGCAGGTTGTAGGCCATCTGCCGCGTCTTGATCGCACTCACCGCGTGCCGGGCTGCGGCGCGAACGCCGGCATCGGCTTCGCTACCCGGATCGGTCAGGGGAACAAGCCGGGTCAGGAGCGCGGGGTCGTCGCTGCCGGCCAGCATCGCGATCGCCGCCAGACGGGTTCCGGCATCGGGGCTGGCCAGCTGCAACGTGGAGAGGGCGCTGTCCAGCGCCGCGATGACGGCGGGGTCGCTCTCCTTTCCGCGCCGCGCGACAAGCAAAGGCAGCAGCGCGGGATTGGCCGCCTGGCGCAACGCCTCCACCGCCGCCAGTCTATGCGCCGGCGATACGTCGCCCAAGCCGCTGGCGGCATGATAGGTATCAAGCGCGACCCGCAGCGCATTGTTGACAGGAACCGCGTCGACTCCATCCGGCAGGGTGGCGCGGCTTAGACCGCTTTCGACATCCTTTATCGTCTCGCCCACCTGCAGATACACATGTGTGGCGTCGGCATCGGTCAGCAGTTGTCCGTTCTCGAGCGCGGCGATGGCGGCGTTGCGCGCACTGTCGGGCGCGCCGGCCCAGGTCTCGACGAGATCGGCGCGGGAAGCCGGATCGGCCCGCCCCAGCTCGGCGGCGGGCACCGCCGCCCAATTCGCGGCGCTCGCCAGCAGGGCAAGCATGGCCAGTACGTACAGTAGCGGAGTATTCATGGCAACTTCCTGGCAGCTAGGGAGCCGGCGCGGGCAACGCGCCGGCTCCGGACGGACGGCGGCGCCAGACGCACCGCCATCGGTACCGGACATCGATCAAAGCCTGGTTTTGACCGGGGTATCGGGCTTGCCCGCATCCCCGGGGATGTAGGGGCTCCACGGCTGCGCCTTGATCGGAGCCCGGGTCTTCCATACCACCGAAAACTGTCCGTCGGCCTGCACTTCGCCGATCATGACCGGCTTGTGCAGATGATGGTTGCGCGGGTCCATCTGCAAGGTAAAACCGGACGGCGCCTTGAAGGTCATGCCGGCCATCGCGCGAGTCACCGCGGCGACATCGGTGGTCCCCGCCTTCTTGACCGCCTGCGCCCACATGTTGATGCCGACATAGGTGGCTTCCATCGGATCGTTGGTCACGACCTTGTCGGCCCCCGGCAGGCCCTTCTTCCTGGCCCAGGCCTTGTAATCGGCAATCCATCTGCCATTGACCGGATTCTTCACGCTCATGAAGTAGTTCCAGGCAGCGAGGTGACCGAGCAAGGGTTTGGTATCGATGCCTTTCAGCTCCTCCTCCCCGACCGAAAAGGCCATCACCGGCACATCGGTGGCCTTCAGCCCCTGATTTCCGAGTTCCTTGTAGAACGGGACATTGGAATCGCCATTGATCGTCGAAATGACGGCAGTCTTGCCGCCTGCAGCGAACCTCTTGATATTGGCGACGATGGTCTGGTAGTCGCTATGCCCGAACGGGGTGTACTCCTCCTGAATGTCCGAGTCCTTCACGCCTTTCGACTTGAGGAAGGCGCGCAGAATCTTGTTGGTGGTGCGCGGATAGACATAATCGGTGCCCAGAAGCACGAATCGCTTGGCACCGCCCCCTTCCTTGCTCATCAGGTATTCCACTGCAGGGATCGCCTGCTGGTTCGGCGCCGCACCGGTATAGAACACATTGGGCGACAACTCCTCGCCCTCGTACTGCACCGGATAGAACAGGAGGCCGTTGAGTTCTTCGTACACAGGCAGCACCGACTTGCGCGATACCGAGGTCCAACAGCCGAAGGTGACGGCGACCTTGTCGCGCGTCAGGAGCTGACGTGCTTTCTCGGCAAACAACGGCCAGTTTGACGCCGGATCGACAACGACCGGCTCCAGTTTTTTACCGAGCACTCCCCCATGGGCGTTGATCTGATCGATGGTGAACAAGGCCATGTTCTTCAGCGAAGTCTCGGAAATCGCCATGGTGCCGGACAAGGAGTGCAGTATGCCGACCTTGATCGTGTCGGCGGCGAAAGCCGGCATGGACGCCAGACCGGCGGCGGCCAGAGCCAGAGTCAGAGCGGTGGATTTCAGTAAATGGCGGCGAGTCGGCATGAATTGCTCCCTGGTAGCGGATATCGTTCCGGAAATGGTGCAGTGCGAGATCAGCATAGGGGCGGGATGAGATGGCAGAAATACGTCATCTGACGTATGCGCGACCGGTGAGCCGCGCCGGCTTGCCTCCGGCAGGGCGCTCGGGACGAACATTCAGCCCAGAAGGCCGAACGACGATGGAAATTCGAAACGGCAATACCGGCGCAGGCGACCGGAGCCGACATCGCCGGTCCGGCCATGAGCTTTCTGCTCGCCCCTGCCCCCCGTCCGGATGCCTGAAGCGGCGGCGGCCACCGCGACGCACGGCCGCAGGATAGCCGCCGCCCGGCCACAAAACGCTGGCCGCAGCCGGGGCAGACTTGCTACGATGATCGGCCCCAGCCGACTCCACGCCGCCGATGCCCACTTCGTTCCCCCCCGCCATTCAGGCACCATCGACCAGGCAACTGATCCGCTTCACCATTCCGGTCATGCTTGCGGCGCTGGCCACTCCCCTGATGGGGCTGGTCGACACGGCGGTATTGGCACGACTCGGCGACAACGCGGTACTGGCGGCGGCCGCCATAGGCACCACCCTGTTTACGGTCATCTACTGGTGCTTCAGTTTTCTGCGCTTCACCACCACCGGACTCGTGGCCCAGGCCGCGGGGCAGCACGATAGAGAGCAAGTGCTTCTGGCCGGTTTGCGTCCGATGATCGCCGCGCTGGCCGGCGGCATTGCGATCTTCCTGCTGCAATGGCCGATAGCCCGGCTTGCCTTGTGGTGTCTCTCGCCACCGCCCGATGTCGCCGTGCTTGCCCGCCATTATTTCGATGCCCGCATCGTCTCCGCACCATTCACCCTGCTGGCCTATGCCCAGTTTGCCTGGTTGCTCGGGCTCGGACACTCGCGCCAGGTCATGCTGTTGCAGCTGTTCATGAACGGGCTCAATGCGGCTCTCGCGCTACTGTTCGTTCTGGGCTTGCATTGGGGCATCGCCGGAGCGGGGGCGGCCACGGCACTGAGCGAAACGCTGGGCAGTGCACTGGCCTTGCGGACCATGTTCAACATCACCCCATGGCCCCACTGGCGCAGCGCACTTGCCCGCATTGCGGGCGCCGCCCCCTGGCGGCGCTTGTTTGCGGCCAACCTGGACATCATGGTGCGCACCCTGCTGCTGACGGCGGCATTCGCGTTGATGACGCGCGAAGCCGCTCGCCTGGGCACGATCACCCTGGCCGCCAATCAGATCGTGCTGCAGGCATTCATGGTGATCGTCAGCCTGCTGGACGGCTTTGCCACCGCGGCCGAGGTGTACGGCGCGCGGGCCATCGGTGCCGCCTCGCGCCAGGCACTGACGACGACCATCCGGCGCTGCGGCTGGCTGTCCATGGGGTGGGGGCTTGTGCTGACCATCGCTCTGGCCGGCAGCGGTCACTTCTATCTCGCGGCCATCACGCCCGACCCCGGCTTGCGGCAGGAAGCCGCGCGCTATTGGCCGTGGCTGGTGGCACTGCCACTGGTCAGCACCTGGGCGTTTTTCTGGGATGGCGTATTCATGGGGGCGCTGCGCACACGCACCTTGCGCAACGCAATGCTCATCAGTTTCGGCCTCTATCTTCCCTGTCAGATCGGTTTATCCGGCGTATGGGCCAACCACGGAATATGGGCCGCCCTGGTGATTTTCATGCTGCTGCGCGGCCTGCTGCTGACTCTGGCCTGGCCCGGGCTGAAAACGTCAATCGGCGCGAGCGGATGCTGACAGGGGATCGCTTTCGCACGGCGTCGCCGTCAGCCACTTCAGCAGGGTTGCAAACAGGAGGTCGGGGTCGACCGGTTTCGAAATGAAATCATTCATGCCGGCAGCCATGCATTTGTCGCGATCTTCGGTGAAGGCACTGGCGGTCATCGCCAGAATGGGGATGGCCGCGCCACCGGCAAGGCGCCGGATCTCGCGCGTAGCCTCGAGCCCGTCCATCGCCGGCATCTGCATATCCATCAGAATGAGGGCGTAATCGCACGTCGCCGCCATGCGCACGGCCTCGGCCCCGTTCTGCGCCAGATCCGGCACCAGTCCGGCCGCGCGCAACAGCAGCAACGCCACCTCCTGATTGATGGCATCGTCCTCGGCCAGTAGCACCCGCTTGCCGCAGTGCAGGCGCAAGAGGGTGCTCTCGGCCGCCTCCCCCTGCATCTCTGCCGTTTCGCTCTCGCCGGCCCCTCTGCTGAACCATGCCGTCAGCCAGAAAGTGCTCCCCCTGCCCAGGCTGCTTTTGACGCCGACCTGCCCGCCCATCAGCAGGGCAAGACGACGGGTGATGGCCAGTCCCAAGCCGGTACCGCCATGCTTGCGGGTCGTCGATTTATCGGCCTGCTCGAAAGCATCGAACACCCGGTCCTGCTGCGCCTCCGACATGCCGATGCCGGTGTCGCAGACCTCGAAGCGCAACAAATACCCGTTTGCGGATTCGTCGGCGACCCTGCCCGACAGGGTGACGCTGCCGCGCTCGGTAAACTTGATCGCATTGGCCAGGTAGTTGACGAGAGCTTGCGACAAGCGGGTTGGATCGCCATGCAAGGCCTGCGGCATGCCGGAGACCTTGATGCACAGGCTTAGCCCTTTGGCGGTCGCGTCGGGGCCGACAGCAGCGACCGCCGCGTGCAATACACGCGACAGCGTAAAGTCGACTTGCTCGAGACTCAGCTTGCCGGCCTCGATCTTGGACAGATCCAGAATGTCGTTGATTACCGCCAGCAGATGCTTGCCCGAAGCATCGATCTTGTCGAGCTGATCGAGCTGCAGCGGCGTCGCGCCCGAACGTCGCATCAGATGCACCATGCCGAGGATGCCGTTCATCGGCGTACGGATCTCATGACTCATATTGGCGAGAAAGGCGCTTTTTGCCCGGGTGGCGGCCTGTGCCACATCACGCTGGATACGTGTCCGCAGGGTCTGGATGCCATAGGCGACATTACGCGTCAGCTCCTCCAGCAAGCCCACTTCCTCCTCGGTGAACGCATCCGCATCGGAGGCGTAAACCGTCAGAGCGCCAAAAGTCTCACCCTCTATCGTCAGCGGCAGGGCGGCGCTGGAGCGATAACCGCGCCGCAGCGCGGCCGCGCGCCACGGCAACATTTTCGGGTTGTCCTGCCAGTTCTGATTGATCTGGGCCGCCCCGGTCGCGATGGCCATGCCCGTCGGACCGCGCCCGTTATCCGCTTCGCCATCCCAACTGATGCTGACATGGTCGAGATAGCCTTCCTCGTAGCCCGAGCGCGCGACCGGCACCACCTTCTTCGCGACATCCTGCTCGGCATAACCGACCCAGGCCATCAGATAGCCACCGGTTTCCACGATAAGACGACACACATCGGACAACAAGGTCAGTTCATCCCCGGCATGTGCCAGACGCATATTACTGTCGCTCAGCAAGCGCAAGGCCCGATACAGCCGGGTTTGATGCTGTTCCGCCTGACGGCGCTCGGTCAAATCGAACAACGTCGAGCGGCTCATCAGATAACGGCCGTCTTCATCCAGCAGCGCCGTCGCTGTCAGGAGCACGGGAAGCAGGCTGCCATCCTTGCGGATCATGTCGAATTCGACGTTGCGCACATAGCCACGCTGTTTGAATTCGATAAAAGTGTTCCAGAACAGGGTCGCACTGGCCGTGGTCAACAGATCCGGGAATTTTCTGCGCCCCGCGATCTCACTGCGCTCGTAGCCGAGCCAGCGCAGCTCGGTATCATTGATGCGCAGAATCGTGCCGTCCGCCGCCAGCGAGTGATAGCCGTTGGCCGCGTTGTTATACAGATCCTCGCTCTCGCGCAAGGATTGCCGCAGAGCGTCTTCCGCCACCTTGCGCTCCGTGATGTCGCGGATGACCGCCTGACTGTAGTTGCGCCCGTCGTGCACCACCCTGCGCACGCTGATCTCCACCGGAAAACGACTTCCGTCCTTGCGTACGTTGACGGTCTCGTAAAACTGGCTTTCCCCACGCAGGATGCGCTCATGCAAGGCCGGTATCTGCGCACGCAGCTCCGGAGCGCGCAGCTGAACCACGCTCAGGCCCAGCATCTCTTCGCGGCCATAACCGAAAATCGCCAGTGCCCGCTCATTAACATCAATGATGAACAGATTCTCATCGTGGAACACGACCCCGTCGCGTGCATCGCGCAAAGCCAGGTCGAAGCGGGTCGCCAACTCGTTGCAGGCCGCCTCGGACTGGTCGCGGCAGACCTGCATCCGCCTCCGCTCGCGATGCCACAGCACCCCGGCAAGCCACGACAGCGCCAGCATGGCGGCAACGATGGCCGCGCCCTGGTTCAGGCGGGCAAAGGCCTCGCCCTCGTCGACTTTAGCGACCAGAATCCATGGCGTCCGGGCGATGGGCACGCCGGTCGCCAGCACCGGTCTTCCGCGAGAATCGACACCTCCGCCCGCTTCGGCGCCAGGCAAGCTCTTCAGCAGCACCGCATCAGGGCCGCCGCGCCGCACCAGCTCGGTCACTCCGCCGGGCCGGCTGCCCGGCCACTGCAGAAAAAGGAGAGACAGGAATTTTTCCGGGTCGATCGCCATGTCGACCAGCGCCAGAGGCAGCCGCGCGTTCTCTTCCCGGTACAGCGGAACCAGCAGACTTGCGACAATCGTCCCCGAAGAACCCGGAGCCCCCCTGTCGTACAGCACTGCCCGTCCCTCGCGCAGCGCCTCGGCCGCCCGTGCGCTCAGGCGGCGGTCGGCGCCCGCGCTCCCGTCGAGCAACAAGGGGGCTGCCGTGTCCGCATCCAGCAAGCGCAAACCCGGATAATGCGACGAACGCGCAACATGATGCAGCGTCTCGAGCATGCGCAGCCGCTGCGCCTCGTTGCGCCGGCCGCCACGCAGCCAACCCTCCAGTTCACGCTTGAACATGGGAGAAGCGACTGCCGCGCGCACCTCGTCCTCCTGCTCCTGCAGCCAGGACTGAATCCGGGCGACCTCGAGCGACGCTATCGCCGCCAGTTCGGCGCGAACCTGCTCGGCGCGGAACTGGTGCGCACGCCGATAGGCCGCATTTCCGGCAGCCGCAATGCCCAGCGCAACGATCAACGACACTAGCCAGACCGGCAGCGAGGTCAAACCGCGCACGCCTTGCCTGGCCTGCCTCTCCCCATCAGCGTTTGTCGCCATGTCGCCCCTTCCCGGGGATACCCGGATATCCCGTTGCCACGGTACGGGCCGCAGCAAAACAGGGGTCTGGTCGGCCCTGTCCCTCGCACATGCCTTAATAATAGTTAAACGCCGCACTTGCGCATGCTCATAGCATTAAAAAATACACAAGCCCATACGGCCAGCGCTTCAGCGCCCGTGAACCTTGTTCACTGCCACCCCGGCGGCGGCGGTGCGCGTTTCGACACCCAGCTTGCCGAAAATATGCTCCTGATGTTTGTTGACCGTGCGCGGACTCATGCCCAGGATGTCGGCGATATCGCGGTTGGTCTTGCCCAGGCTGATCCAGTACAGCACTTCGGCCTCGCGTCGCGTCAGTTTGAACGCACCGGCAAGAAGGGCGATCGCCCCTTCATCGCTCTCCTCGCGCAAAACCACCAGCCAGGCCGCACGCGCCGCCGGATCGTGCAAGGTGGCCAGCAAGCGGCGGTCGGCTCCCGCCAGCAGCAGGGGCGCGACCTCTTGCCCTATCGCCCGCGCTGCCGCCGCATGCCGCAGCCAGGCGGCCAGGCGCGGCGGCGCATGGTCATCGCCGGCACCGAAGTAGCGCTCAAGCAAACGGCCCGCGAGCGGCGTCTGCCACAGCATGCGACCGCTATCGGCATCGACGGCGACGGTTCCCTGCCCGAAGGCATCCAGTGCCGTGCGCGCCTCCGCCACCTGCCTGGCGTTGGCGACGTGTGCGGCAATGCGCGCGAGCACCTCGGGGGGGCGCAGCGGCTTGGTCACATAATCGGCGCCACCGGCATCGAAGGCGGCCAGCACATGCTCGCTCTCGGTCAGACCGGTCATGAAGACGATGGGAATCGGGCGGGTAAGGGAGTCGCCTTTGAGTCGCCGCGCCACGGCAAAACCGTCCATTCCCGGCATCACCGCATCCAGCAGAATGACATCCGGCGGACATTGCTGCACGCGCCGCAGCGCATCCTCGCCGTTTGTCGCCACAAGCACGGTATAACCGGCCGCATCGAGCGCATCATGCAACAGCATCAAGTTGTCCGGCACATCGTCCACGATCAGGACGATGTGCCGCGCCGAAACATCAGATGGCACCGCGCTCATGCTCCCCTCCCTCCACCCCGGCCAGAAACGCCTTCAACTCCTCGAAACGGAAACCGTCGACCAGGCGGGTCGCCGCGGCGACGAAAGCGGTGCGGCCGCCCTTGTCCAGACACTCGAGCTCCAGGCGGATGCCGCGCACATAGCCGAGTTCCAGCGCCGCCAGCAGACCTGCCAGCTCATGCGCAGGGGGCCGTTCAACACGCTCCGGCGCCAGCCGGGCAGAAGGCTCGGGACGGGCGACCCACTCCAGTTCCAGCGCCCGCCCGATCCAGTCCAGCAATTCCTCGACCTTGACCGGTTTGAGGATGAAATCCTCATCGGCGATACCGGCATCGTTATCCTGTCCCTTGTCGAAGGCATTGGCCGATATCACCGCCAGCCTCGCCCCGCATTGCCGCTGGCGGCGGATACGGCGCAAGGTTTCCCAGCCATCGATGCCCGGCATCGCCAGATCGATGAAGACGAGGTGCGGCTGGAAAACAGGCAAGCGTGCCAGGCACTCCAGTCCGGATTCCGCCTGCCCGATTTCGAAGCCGAGCGGCTGCAGGACCCGCGCCAGCATCTCGCGGTCCACGCACTCGTTATCGACCAGCATGATGCGACGACGTGGCCCGACATAGCCCACCCGGTTGCGACGCTGCGGTTCGCGCTCGTCCAGCGCCATCCTCGCCTGCGGCAGAAACAGCCGGACGCTGAAGCGGCTGCCCTGGCCCGGCTGGCTGCTGGCAGTCAATTCGCCGCCCATGAGGTCGACCAGCATCTTGCTGATGGTCAGGCCGAGGCCGCTGCCGCCGCTGGCGGCGCTGCCCCGTTCGAAGGGTTCGAATACGCGCGCGAGTTCGTCTGCCGCCATGCCGGGACCACTGTCGGCGATATCGAACTGCGCCATTTCACGCTGATAGCGCAAGCTGAAACGCACGCTGCCGTGCACGGTGAATTTGACAGCGTTGCCCAGGATGTTGATCAGTATCTGACGCAAACGTTTTTCGTCGGCCCGCACCACGGCCGGCAACGCCCCCTCCGGTTCGAAGCGGAAATCCAGCCCCTTGTTGCTCGCCTGCAGCTCGAACATGGCAACGATCTGATTGATGAGCCCGCCAAAGTCGACCGCCCGGGTATCGAGACTCAACCGCCCGCTCTCGATGCGGGCGATGTCCATGCTGCCTTCGATCACCGAAAGCAGATGGTCGCCGCTGCGCCGGATCACCTGCAGCGCCTGCCGATGGACGGGAGCGACACTATCGTCGCCGTCTAGAATCTGCGCATAGCCCAGCAGACTATTCAGCGGCGTGCGCAACTCGTGGCTGATCGCCGAGACATAGCGGGTCTTGGCGCGATTGGCCTGTTCCGCATCGCGGCGCGCTTGTTGCAACTGCGCGTCGGTGCGACCGTGCGAGGCGATTTCCTGCATCAGGCGCCGGGTCTGCCGGTTGGACTCCTCCTGCGCCACCTGCCGGCTCTTGTGCGTGAGCACCATCCACCACGCCGCCACCCCGCCCGCCAGCAGCAAGGCGGCAAACAGCCGCAGATACAGGGCAGGCGGCACCTGGCGGCTTCCGCCATCCCGCTCTACGCAGTACATCAGGCCGAGCAACAAGGCCAGCGAAGCCGCCATGCCTCCCATCAACAGCAAGTAGTGGCCGAGCCCGCGCTCGAGATAAGGCCGCAGCCGGTCCGGCAACAGACGCCGGAGCAGCCAGGCCCATTGTCCGGCCAGGTGTGCGTGCGGCTTGCACAGATCGTCGCACCGCGCATCCAGCGTACAGCACAGCGAGCAGATTCCCCCCTGATAAGCCGGGCAGAAGGCCATATCCTCGGCCTCATACTCGCGCTCGCACACCACGCAGCGACGGTAGCGCCTGGTGTCAGCATCCGCCGGGCGCGCCAGGTAATAGCGACCGCGCGTCAGACAGGCGAGCAAGGACGAGGCCAGCAAGGCGGCCAGCATCGCCACGCAGGGCGCCAGAGGCTGCACGGCCGCACCCAGCAGCCCGACATGGGCGGACACCGACAGGATCGAAGCCAGGCCCATCGCCCCGACGCCGACCGGGTTGATGTCGAACAAATGACTACGCTTGAACTCGATGCCGGCCGGGCTCAGGCCCAAAGGCTTGTTGATCATCAGATCGGCAACCACCGCCATGATCCAGGAGATGGCGATATTGGAAAACAGGCCGAGTATCTGCCCGAGCGCCTGAAACACCTCCAGTTCCATCAGCATCAGCGCGATCGTGGTATTGAATACCACCCACACCACGCGTCCGGGATGACTGTGCGTGAGCCGGGAGAAGAAATTGGACCACGCCAGCGAACCGGCGTAGGCATTGGTCACATTGATTTTAAGCTGGGACACGATGACGAACAGCGTCGTCGCCGCTATCGCCAGCCGGGCATCGGAAAACACATGCGAGAAACCGACCAGATACATCTGATTCGGATCGACCGCGCGCTCGACCGGCACCGCATTACGCAAGGCCAGCCAGGCCAGAAGCGCTCCGCCCAGCATCTTAGCCACCCCGGGCAATACCCAACCCGGGCCGCCGATGATGGTAGCCCATAGCCAGCGCCGCGAATTATACGGACTGCGAGGCGGCATGAAGCGCAAATAATCAGCCTGTTCCCCCATCTGGGTGATCAGCGCTACCCCGACCGTCAACGCCGCACCAAAGCGACGCACATCGAACTGCGCACCCACGGCTTCGGTTCCGCCAAAACGCCACAGCCCCGATAGCACGGTGGGGTCATGTCTGAGTACAAACACATAGGGCAGAACCAGCAACACCAGCCACAGCGGCTGTGTCCAGGTCTGCAGCCGGCTGATCACGGTCACTCCATGAGTGACCAGCGGCAGCACCACCAGAGCGCACAGCAAATAGCCCCAGACAGGGGGAATCCCGAAGCCCAGCTCGAGCGCATACGCCATGATGGCCGCTTCCAGCGCAAAGAAAATGAAGGTGAAGGACGCGTAGATCAGCGAGGTGATGGTCGAACCGATATAGCCGAAACCGGCGCCGCGCGTCAGCAGGTCCATGTCCACGCCATAGCGGGCGGCATAGAGGCTGATGGGCAAGCCGGCCAGGAAAATGATGGCGCCGGTGGCGAGAATCGCCCAGAACGCGTTGAAAAAACCGGCGTCGACCATCATGGTGGCACCGACGGCCTCCAGCACCAGGAAAGAAGCGGCGCCAAAAGCGGTATTGGCCACCCGCCACTCCGACCACTGCCGGAAGCGGCGGGGCGTAAAGCGCAAGGCATAGTCTTCCAGCGTCTCGCGCGCCACCCAGCCGTTATAATCGCGGCGGATCTTGACGATATGCTGAACAGGTGCATTCTGATCGGGGGGCGTGTCCACGATGATCTCCTGCCATATCATGCACCTGCAAGGCAAGAAACCTGCCAACTGCCGGCTCGCGCCGCTTTCAGCCGCCAAGCGCCCCGATGAAAGCGGCCAGTTCCCTGCTGCGCGGCGCGCCAAACATCTGCTCGGGCGTCCCCTGCTCATGAATGCGGCCTTCATGCATGAAGACAACCTTGTCGCCGACTTCTCGCGCGAAGCGCATTTCATGCGTGACCATTACCAGCGTCATCCCCTCGCCCGCCAACTGCCGCACGACGGCCAGCACCTCGCTGACCAGCTCCGGATCAAGCGCCGAGGTGATCTCATCGCACAGCAGGACCTTGGGCGACATCGCCAGTGCGCGCGCTATCGCCACGCGCTGCTGCTGCCCTCCTGACAGCTGCCCGGGGCGGGCATCCAGCTTGTGCGACAGACCGACCTTGTCCAATACCGCATGCGCGCATTCGCGCGCCTGCGAGCGCGCCATTTTCTTTACCACGCCCAGCGCCAGCATGACGTTCTCGACCACGCTGAGATGGGGGAACAAGTTGAACTGCTGGAACACCATGCCGACCTTGAGCCGCAGGGCCCGCATATCGGTCTGCCCGGCATGCAGGCGTTCGCCGTCCACCTCGATCAGCCCATCGCTGAGGGTTTCCAGCCCGTTGATGGAACGCAGCAGGGTGCTCTTGCCGGAGCCGCTGCGTCCGATGATGGCCACCACTTCGCCCGCTTCGACTTTGAGGTCGACTCCTTTGAGCACATGATGGCTGCCGAAGTGCTTATGCACGGAATCAATGCGCAGCAAGGACATTCAACTTCCTTTCCAGGTAATGGGCCAGACGGGACAGCGGATAACAAAGCAGGAAGTAGCCAAGCCCCACCATCCCGAAGATCGTGAAGGGCTGCAAGGTGGCGTTGGCCAGTATCGAACCGGTCTTGGTCAATTCGGTCATGCCGATGATGGACGTCACCGCGGTTCCCTTGACGATCTGCACCGAGAAGCCCACCGTCGGCGTCACCGCATGGCGCAACGCCTGCGGCAGGATGACGTGGCGCAGCTGTTCCCATCGCGACATCGCCAGACTGGCAGCCGCTTCCCACTGTCCGCGATCGACCGCTTCGACACAGCCACGCCAGATCTCGGCCAGAAAGGCCGCGCTATATAACGTCAGTGAAAAGCCGGCGGCCACCCAGGGCGACACATCGCGGCCCAGCAATGACAGGCCGAAGAACACCATGAACAACTGCATCAGCAGCGGCGTTCCCTGAAAAAACTCGATATAGCCGCGTGCGAAGACGCGCAGCAGCGGATAGGTGGCGATACGGGCGAGCAGAATCCCGCCCCCCACCGCCCCGCCCAGCACAAAGGCCAGCAAGGACAGGCACAGCGTCCAGCCCAGGCCCTGTGCCAGATACTGCAAAATCGTCCATATGGAAAATTCGATCATGGCTTGGCGACGTCCCGGTTCGTCAGTCGTGCCCCCAGGCGGTTGAGCAGATGGCGCAAGACGATGGCCAGCAGCAGATAGAGCACGGCAGTGACGATATAGGTTTCAAACGCGCGAAAATTCCGCGACTGGATATAACTGGCGGCAAAGGTCAGCTCTTCGGCCGAAATCTGCGAGCAGACCGACGATCCGAGCATCACGATCACGATCTGGCTGCACAAGGCAGGCCACACGCGACCGAGCGCGGGCGGCAGCACCACGTGCCAGAACACCTGTCGCCGCGACATCGCCAGCGACAGGCCGGCCTCCATCTGGCCGCGCGGCGTCGCCTGAACGCCGGCCCGCACGATCTCGGTGGTATAGGCCCCCAGATTGATGATCATTGCCAGCGCCGCGGCGACCCACTCGTTCAAATGCACGCCCAAAGCGGGCAAACCGAAAAAAATGAAGAACAGCTGCACCAGAAACGGGGTATTGCGGATCAACTCGACATAGAGACCGCAGAGCCGGTTGTACGGTTCGACCCGCCAACCGCGCACGGCGCCGCCCACCACCCCCACCAGCAGGCCGAACACGGTGCCGACCCCGGTCAAGGCCAGCGTGTGCACCACACCGGCGGCGAGTTCGGCCCGGTACTCCCATATCCCTGAAAAATCAAACTGATACGCCATAATCCTCCTCCATCGTCGCGACCGGGGCTCAGAATGCAGCGGGCAGAGGCGTATTCAGCCAGCGCAGGGAAATCCGGTTCAACTCTCCCGATTTTCGCGCACTCGCCACTGCCGCATTGACCCGGGCCAGCAGCTGCGGTTCGTTCTTGTTGATGCCGATGAAACACGGGGAGTCCTTGATCAGGAACTTGGTCTCCAGCGACTTCTGCGTGTCGCGTTTCTTCAGCGCTGCCGCCACCACATTGCCGGTCGCGATCAATTGCACCTGCCCCGAGTAATAGGCGGAAACCGTGCTGTTGTTGTCCTCGAAACGCTTGATGACCGCACTCGCAGGCGCCACCTTGCTCAGTTCCAGATCCTCCACCGAGCCGCGCGTCACCGCGATCGTCTTGCCCGCCAGCGCGGCCACATTGGCCACACTCGCCCCGGCCGGGCCGAAAACGCCGTTATAGAACGGGGCATAGGCGACGGAGAAATCGAGAACTTTCTCGCGCTCCGGGTTCTTGCCGAGACTCGAAATCACCAGATCGACTTTGCCCGTGGTCAGAAACGGCACGCGGTTGGCGCTGGTCACGGGCGTCAACGCCAGTTTCACCCCGAGATCTCTGGCCAGCATGGCGGCGACATCGATGTCGTAGCCCTGCGGCTTCAGGTCGGCGCCGACCGAACCAAACGGCGGGAAATCCTGCGGAACGGCCACCCGCAGCACGCCCGCTTTCTTGATGTTGGCCAACGCATCGGCATGCGCGGCAGCGGAAAAGGACAGACCGCAGCACAAGGCGGCCGACACCAGGAAACGTAAACGAGGGTTCATGCAGAGACTCCTTCGGATTGAGCCGCAGCGATGCGGTAGGGAAGATTAAAAACGATATCCGCGCGTCGCGCGGCCTGTTGCAAGTGGTGGAGCATGGCCGCATAGGCCTGCTCCGGCTTGTGCCGGCTAACGGCATCGAGCACTTCGCCATGCTCTTCGGCGGTCTCCCATATGCTGGGCGTAGCGGCAAACGGCAGGCGCACGCTGTGAGAGATCGGCTGCTCCATCTGCCTGACCACGGTTGCGAGGACCGTATTGCCCGAGTAGCGGGCGAGGCTCATATGAAAGGTAAGATCGAAACCGGAGGCACCGACCAGATCGGTCTGGCGCAAGGCCTGCTGCATCCGGTCATGGAGATGGTGCAACTGTGCGAGATCGTCCGCGGTGATCGCGCTGGCGGCAAGCGCTGCGGCCGCCGGCTCGAGCACGGCGCGCAACTGGAACATCTGTCCAGCCTGCTCGCTTACCGTCCGGCTCAGGCCACCGTACCGTGGCGCCAGCCCGCCGCAGACATACACCCCCTTTCCCGGCTGGCAATATACGAGCCCCAGCCCCTCCAGCATGGAGATGGCTTCGCGCAGCGAGGCGCGACTGATGCCGAGAGCCAGGGACAGTTCGCGCTGCGATGGCAAGGCATCGCCCGGGCCATAGCTTCCATCCTGAATCCGGCCTTGCAGAAGGTGTGCGGCAAAACTGGACAAGCGGTCCATGACGATCGTAGCTCCTCTGTGCGGGTCGACTGGTAAGACCAGTCAGGCCGGTACGGAACAGCAAATCGCGTGCCAGGCGAAAACACGAAGAAAAAACGGAAATCCGGCGACAAATCAGGGCGAATGCCGGGTTCGGCGAGGCGGAGGGATGGGCAGTCGTGCGGCAGCGCGTCCTTGTCGGTGCATGCCCGCCTGGATTGGTGCATGCGCAGCGACGGGATGGAGACGGCAGCCGTGCCGAGGCCGCAAAAAAAAACGGGCCGCCGGCGGGCGTCCCGTTTTTTCTGGTGCGCGGCGCGTTACATTGCGGCGCGGTAGATCGCCACGACCTGCTCGTGTGTCGGCTGGATCGGATTGGTCAAACCACACGCATCCTTCAACGCATTGTCCGCCAGCGTCGGCAAGTCTTTGAGCTTCACGCCCAGCTGGGTCAGCCCGGCCGGAATGCCGACATCGGCCGACAAGGTGCGAATCGCCGCCAAAGCGCCTTCGGCACTGGCTTGCGCCCCCATCGCAACGGCGACATCCGCCAGACGCGCCGCGCAGGACGGTGCGTTGAACGCTTCCACATGCGGCAGCAATACCGCATTGCACACGCCATGCGGCAAATCGTAGAAGCCACCCAGTTGGTGGGCCATGGCATGGACATAGCCAAGCGACGCATTATTGAACGCCATACCGGCCAAGAATTGCGCAAACGCCATCTGCTCGCGTGCTTCCATATCCTGGCCATTGGCCACGGCACGGCGCAGCGAAGCGCTGATCAGGGAAACCGCCTTCAGCGCGCAGGCATCGGTGATCGGGGTGGCGGCAGTCGAAACATACGCTTCGACCGCATGCGTCAGCGCATCCATGCCGGTAGCAGCCGTCAAGCCCGCGGGCATGGTAGCCATGGCAACCGGATCGTTGACCGACAGAATCGGAGTCGTGTGCTTGTCGACAATGGCCATTTTCACATGACGCGACACATCGGTGATGATGCAGAAACGCGTCATTTCGCTAGCGGTACCCGCGGTGGTATTGATCGCGACCAGGGGCAACTGCGGCTTGGCCGAACGGTCGACACCTTCGTAGTCGGCGATTTTTCCGCCATTGGCGGCGACCAGCGCGATCCCCTTTGCACAGTCATGCGGCGAACCGCCACCGACAGAAATCACGACGTCGCACTGATTGGCGCGCAGCATCTCGAGGCCGGCTTCCACATTCTGAGTGGTGGGATTGGGCTGCACGCCGCTGAAAACGAAGCTCTGGATATCGCGCGCCTTCAGCAAGCCACCGACTTTGTCGGCCAGGGCAAGCGTGGCGGGATAGGGGTCGGTCACAATCAATGCCCGGCGATAGCCATACTCGGACATACGGACAACGGAGTCTTCCAGAGCGCCTGCGCCCATCAAGTTGACGGAAGGAATGAAGAATGCGGAAACAG
Organism: Paludibacterium yongneupense DSM 18731; assembly: GCF_000422925.1. GTDB lineage: Bacteria > Pseudomonadota > Gammaproteobacteria > Burkholderiales > Chromobacteriaceae > Paludibacterium > Paludibacterium yongneupense. Next base: position 28,283 of record NZ_KE383957.1, on the reverse strand, counting down.
CCATGTGAATGCTCCTTGAGTTGATCCAATAGCGCAGCCTTGCGGCGCGAATCTGTGATGAGTGTGCTCCGGGCATTTGATGTGACCCTTGATGCAGATCAAATCAAATAGCACAACAGCACATCAAATCCAAACGTCATCAAGACACTTGCTGAAATGTCAAGCACTTAGCTAGCACGCCCGCTCCACGAGGCACACAGGCAGAACAAAAAAAACGGGCGCCCTTGGCGCCCGTCGTCTTTCCTGCCTCTCCTGCAGCTCAAGCGGCCAGCCGCTCCAGCTGAGCCTTGAGCTTGATCAAGCGTTCGACCAGCTCGGCAAGCTGCGCTCTATCGCGTTCCACCAAGTGCGCGGGAGCCCGTTCGGTATAGCCGGGTTTTTCCAGCTTGGCCAGGATCTTGGCCTGCTCCGCCTCGGTCTTCGAGATGTCCTTGGCCAGACGCGCGCTTTCTGCGGCACGGTCGATCTCGACCTTCAGCATCATGCGGGCATCGGCCACCATGGCGACCGGCGCATCGTCGGCCGGCAGCACGTCCACCACGCTGGCGTCGGACAACTTGGCCAGCAACTTCAGATACGGCAGATAGACATCGAACTCCGCGGCGCGGCCTTCGACCAGCAAGGGGGCTTTCTGCGCCGGGGACAGGCCCATCTCGCCGCGCAGGTTGCGAACGGCGTTGACCATGTCCTTCAGTGTCGCCATGCGGGCATTGGCCGCCGCATCGATACTCGTCGCATCGGCAACCGGCCACGACGCCAGCATCAGCGAGTCGCCATGGCGCGCATTGGCGAGAGGGGCCACGGTCTGCCACAGCTCTTCGGTGATGAAGGGCATCAGCGGATGGGTCAGCCGCAGCGCGGTCTCGAGTACCCGGACCAGGGTGCGGCGCGTCGCACGCTGCGCAGCCTCGCTTCCGGTCTGCAACCGGACCTTGGCGAGCTCGACATACCAGTCGCAATACTCGTTCCAGATGAATTCGTAGATGGCCTGAGCCGCCAGGTCGAAACGATAGGTTTCCAGCGCTTCGGTCACCTCGGCGATCGCCTGCTGCAGGCGTCCGAGAATCCATTGATCGGCAAAACCGAACTCCAGCGGCAACGCTTCGTCCTGGCCGCAGTCCTTGCCTTCCAGATTCATCATCACGAAGCGGGTCGCGTTCCATAATTTGTTGCAGAAATTACGGTAGCCTTCGCAGCGTTTGAAATCGAAGTTGACCGACCGCCCAAGCGAAGCATAGCTGGCCATCGTGAAACGCAGCGCGTCGGTTCCATAGGCGGGAATACCGTCCGGGAACAACTTGCGGGTGGCGGCCCCGATCTGCGGCGCCTTTTCCGGACGGCGCAAACCCGTGGTCCGCTTCTGCACCAGCCGCTCCAGGTCGATGCCATCGATCAGGTCGACCGGATCGATCACATTGCCTTCCGACTTCGACATCTTCTTGCCCTCATGGTCGCGTACGATGCCATGAATGTAGACGTCCTTGAACGGAACCTTGCCCAGGAAGTGAGTGCTCATCATGATCATGCGAGCAACCCAGAAGAAAATGATCTCGTAGCCGGTAACCAGCACGCTGGATGGAACGAACGCGGCCAGTTCCGGCGTTTCGGCCGGCCAGCCCAGTGTCGAGAACGGCACGAGAGCCGACGAGAACCAGGTATCGAGCACATCGTCGTCGCGGCGCAGCGGACGATCGCCGGCCTGCTCGCGCGCCTCGGCTTCACTGCGGCCCACGAAGATATTACCTTCGTCATCGTACCAGGCCGGAATCTGGTGCCCCCACCACAGCTGCCGGGAAATGCACCAATCCTGGATGTTGTTCATCCACTGGTTGTAGGTATTCACCCATTGCTCGGGAACAAAGCGCACTTCGCCGCTGGCGACGGCATCGATGGCCTTTTGCGTGATCGATTTTCCGGTCGGATCGTCGCGGCCCACGCGGCTCATCGCCACGAACCACTGATCGGTGAGCATAGGCTCGATCACGGAACCGGTGCGGTCACCGCGCGGCACCGTCAGCTTGTGCGGCTTGACTTCGACCAGATAGCCGTCGCGGTCCAGATCCGCCACCATCGCCTTGCGTGCGGCATGGCGGTCGAGTCCGGCATAGGCGGCCGGCAGCGGCAGCGTGCCGAAGGATTCGCCTTCGAAGCCGAACACCTCGGCCTCGGCGCGCATGGTCGCATCCAGCGCCATGACATTGATCAGTTGCGTGGCGTGACGCTTGCCGACCTGATAGTCGTTGAAATCGTGCGCCGGCGTGATCTTGACGCAGCCCGTACCGAAAGCGGCATCCACGTAGTCGTCGGCGATCACGGGAATACGGCGCCCGGTCAGCGGCAGTTCCAGTTCGCAGCCCAGCAGATGGGTATAGCGCTCATCGGCAGGATTGACCGCCACCGCCACGTCGCCGAGCATCGTCTCGGGCCGGGTGGTGGCCACCACCACCGCCTCGGCGCGCCCCACCACGGGATAGCGGATCAGCCACATATGGCCGTCTTCTTCGACCGATTCGACTTCGAGATCGGATACCGCCGTCGACAGCTTCGGGTCCCAGTTTACCAGGCGCTTGCCGCGGTAAATCAGCCCCTGCCGATAGAGACGGACAAACACTTCGCTGACCACTTCGGCCCGGGTGTCGTCCATGGTGAAATATTCGCGCGACCAGTCGACCGAACAGCCGACGCGGCGCATCTGACTGGTAATGGTCCCGCCGGACACGCCCTTCCACTGCCAGACCTTGTCGATAAACGCGTCGCGCCCGAGGTCGTGCCGCGACACCCCCTGCTCTGCCAATTGTCGCTCGACCACGATCTGGGTCGCGATACCGGCATGGTCGGTCCCGGGAACCCACAGGGTATTGCACCCCTTCATCCGGTAATAGCGGGTCAGCCCATCCATGATGGTCTGGTTGAAGGCGTGGCCCATGTGCAGGGTGCCGGTCACGTTGGGAGGCGGCAACTGGATGCTGAAAGACGGCTGCGATGCGTCCATGTTCGGCTTGAAATGGCCGGCCTGTTCCCAGGTGTCGTACCAGCGGCGTTCGATGTCGCCCGGTTCAAAGCTCTTGGCGAGTTCCATGGTCTTGGCTATGTGTCTGAATGGAAAAATGGCTCGATTATAGCAGAGACTGCCGGCAAACCCACCTGCCGGCCTGCCGCGGCGTGGAGCCCCGTACCGGTCGGCCGCCGAGCACTCTTCTCTTGCCGTGCCGATTTACCCGCTAGACTGAAGAGAGTGGAGCCAGGCATCGACGATTCCCAACGCGGCGGATGCCTACCGACGACGCAAACGAAAAGGCAGGAGCGATGGACCTGACCGCGCTGACGACACGCGAAATAGAACGAATGTCGCGCCAGATCCGGCCCGGAGAGTGGGCGGTGGAAAAAGAAAGGCCGATCTCGACCTTGCTGGGGTCGTGCGTGGCGGTCTGCCTGTACGACACGGCCGTCCCCATCGCAGGCATGAATCACTTCATGCTGCCTCGCATGCGCAGACCCCACCCGGCCTCGCGCGACATCCTGCTGGCAGGCGAGGCGTGCATGGCGGCCCTGCTCGAAGCCCTGCTCGAGCAGGGGGCAAGCAAGTCCCGCCTCCAGGCCAAGGCCTTCGGCGGAGGCTGCGTCGTCGACATCGCGCTGAAAGAGACGGGTTCCATCGGTAAACTCAACACCGATTTCACGCGCGAATGGCTGCTCCGGGAGAATATTCCGCTGACCGCGTCGGACTTTCTGGGCCCCTGGTCGCGCAAAGTGCTGCTGGTCCCGCCTTCCGGCGCGGTCTACTGCAAGCGCCAGGTATCGAGCATGATCAATGCAGAAGTTCTACAGCGCGAAGAGCAGGTCTATACCGCCTCCTTGCGCTCGCAGCAGCAAGGGAGAACGCCGAGCCATGGATAAACGGTACGCTTTCAGCCGCATCGCGGCCGAAGTCAACGCTGGTGCAATGACGTTCCCGACCAGCGCGGGTCACGCCATGAAGCTCCGGAGCGAACTCGACAATCCCAATTGCCAGATAGAGACAGCCGCCAGGCTGATCCGGGCCGAGCCGCTGTTGTGCGCGCGCATCGTCGCGATGTCCAACGCCATCGCCTTCAACCATTCCGGGCGCAACACCAGCGATGTCCATACTGCCATCACCCGGCTCGGCTTCCGTACGGTGCGCACGCTCGCCGTAGCTCATATCACCCGGCAGTTGGCAAGCGGCAGCGGCACTCCCGGCTGCAAGGCGATGGCGGAACAGCTTTGGGAGCACACCGCGCATGTCGCATCGCTCGCCCACCTGATTGCGCGCCGGGTCACGCACGTCGATCCCGAAGCCGCCCTCTTTGCCGGAATCGTGCATGCCATCGGCGGCTTCTACTTGCTCTCACTCGCAGCAAGCGCCCCCGGGCTCCTGGCGGGGGACAGAACGGACTGGCTGGAGACCGGCCGCTCCGAGGTCGGACGCGCGGTACTGGGCGTTCTGAATGCGCCCGCCAACGTGCTCGAGGCCGTCGAGGCTTACTGGGAGGGGTATCTGACCATTCCTCCGCGCTCGCTCGGCGACACCTTGCTGCTGGCGGACGAGTTGGCCCCCGTCGCCTCGCCGTTCAGCCTCAGCGGGTCGCTGAAGCCGGGCGAAGACGGCGCACCCAGCCTGGACATGGTCATAGGCAAGGAGACCCTGACCGCGATACTGGAAGACTCCCGCTCCGATGTGGAGTCGCTGATCACAGGTCTGATGGCTTGAATGCCGGGCAAGGCGCCGTTCAGGCCGCGCGGCGCAACACGGCATCGAAACAGCGCGTGGGCAGCAGCCGCTTCAGATACCAGAACAGCCGGGTCGGGAAAGTCACCCGATAACGCGCACGGGCACGCGGCGAGTCGAGCGCCTTGATCGCCGCCGCCAGCACCGCCTCCGGAGGCAAGGTGAACGGTGCGGCCGCACCCTCGCGCCGCAGACGCTCCAGCTGGGCGCGATACGCATCGGCATGCACGCTGTGTTCGATGTCGACATGCCGTAGAAACTGCTGCAGGGCGTTGGGCCGGAAGCGGCTGCTGATCGGCCCGGGCTCGATCAAGACCACCTGAATGCCGCTACCGGCGGTTTCCAGGCGCAAAGTGTCGCATAGACCTTCGATCGCGTACTTGCTCGCATTGTAAGCGCCCCGCCATTTCATCGCCGCAAACCCGAGGATGGAACTATTGAACAGAATCCGCCCCTGCCCCTGCCTGCGCATGATCGGAAGCACCCGCCGCGTCAACTGCCACGGCCCGAACAGATTGGTATCGAACTGCTGCTCGAGCGCCGTGCGGCCGATGTCTTCCGCCGCCCCGGGCTGACCATAGCCGGCATTGTTGAACACGGCGTCGAGCCGCCCGCCGCTGGCAGCCAGCACCGCCTCCAGCGCCGCATCAATGGAGTCGTCGTCGGTGACATCGAGTTGCACGCACTGCAGCCCCTGCGCCCGCAAGCGTTCGACATCGTCCCCGGAGCGGCAACTGGCGAAGACATTCCAGCCGCGCGCGGCCAGCCCCTGCGCCACGCACAGGCCGATGCCGCTGGAACAGCCGGTGATCAGGATGGATTTTGCTATCATGTTGAACCCCTGGCATGATTTCGGGTCGTACCCGATTCGCGCAGACAGTACCAGAAAAAGACGCCGCCGGATAAGGAGGCGTCGCAGCGGCCTTTCGCCTTCGGCTCCGGCCGCACGCCGGACATCACGTTTCAATCAGGAGTCATAATGACGCAAACGGCCATGCCGCACATCGGCACGCCTCTTTTCTACACCGTATTTTTCGTCGTGGTCCTGGCGATGATCTTCGTCGACATGCTGTCGCTCAAGCGGCAGGGCGCGCATGAAGTCAGTGCGCGGGAAGCGCTGGGCTGGACCCTGATCTGGATTGTCGCGGCGAGCGTTTTCGGAGCCGGCCTGTGGTGGTCGCTGGCCGCACACTTCGGCACCGCCGTCGCCACGGCGCGCACGACGGAATACTTCACCGGTTACGTACTGGAAAAATCGCTCGCGATCGATAATATCTTTGTCTTTCTACTGATATTCAAGCATTTTTCGATTCCTCCGCAGTATCAGCGCCGCGTGCTGCTGTATGGCGTATTTGGCGCCATCGTGCTGCGGGTGCTGATGATCATGCTTGGCGCCGCGCTGGTCGCGCGCTTCAGCTGGATACTGTATCTGTTCGGGGTTTTCCTGGTCTATACGGGTGTGCGCATGCTGCTGCCCGGGGCCGAACACGAAAGCGATCCGGGGCAAAATCCCGTGCTGCGCTTTGTCCGCCGCCACATTCCGCTCAGCGACTCCCTGGACGGCGAGCGTTTTCTTACCCTGCGCAACGGCGCGCGTTGCGCGACGCCGCTGCTATTGGTACTGATCATGATCGAGTTGTCCGACGTCATTTTCGCCGTCGACAGCATTCCGGCCGTGTTCGCGGTCACACTCGACCCTTTCATCGTGCTGACGTCGAACATTTTCGCGATCCTCGGTCTGCGGGCGATGTACTTTCTCCTTGCTGGCATCGCCAACCGCATCCACCACCTCGACACCGGACTGGCGCTGGTGCTGGTTTTTATCGGATCGGAAATGCTGCTGGCCGATATATGGCACGTCCCGACGCTATGGTCGCTGGGTGTGATTTTCCTGCTGGTAGGTGGCGCGGTCGCCGCATCCCTGCTCTTTCCGCGCAAGTAATTGGAGGCTTGCGCTGACAGGGGGGCCGGGAAGCGCTTAAAATGGCGGACTGATCCGGCCCCGTCCGCGGGGCGCTTTGACCGAAAACAAGAATAGGAACGCCCGCCATGGCCAAACCCGCAAAAACCCCGGCCAGTTTCGAGTCCGCGCTGGGCCAGCTGGAAGATATCATCCAGGCAATGGAAAGCGGCGACATGCCACTGGAAACCGCGCTCACCTCCTACCGCCAGGGCAGCGAACTGGTCCGTTTCTGCCAGGGCAAGCTCGCCGATGCCGAGCAGCAGCTGAAAATTCTCGAAAACGACGAACTGAAACCACTGGACCTGCCCAATGGCCAATGATGCCTTCATCGGCTGGATGAGCGATATCCAGCATGCGATGGAAGTCGAACTCGCTCGCGTACTTCCTTCCGCCGAGTCGGCGCCGCAGCGCCTGCATGGTGCGATGCGTCATTCCGCGCTCGAAGGCGGCAAGCGCGTGCGTCCGCTGCTGCTGTTCGCCGCAGGCGAAATGCAGGGCGCCGACCGCTCCATCCTGACGCCGCTGGCAGCGGCGCTCGAAATGGTCCACGTTTACTCGCTGATCCACGACGACTTGCCGTGCATGGACGATGATGTCCTGCGCCGCGGCAAAGCGACCTGCCATGTCGCCTTTGACGAAGCCACCGCCCTGCTGGCCGGGGACGCCCTGCAGACATTGGCTTTCGACCTTGCTTCACGCCCCCTCCCCGGGCTCGCCCCGGCCAGCCAGTTGGCCATCGTTTCCACGCTCGCGCACGCTTCCGGCTACGCAGGCATGGCAGGAGGCCAGGCCATCGACCTGGCGAGCACCGGCCAGCTCCTGACGCTGCCCGAGCTCGAGTACATGCACTCGCTGAAAACGGGAGCCCTGATCCGCGCCGCTATCCGCATCGGAGCGCTGGCGGGCCGCGGCATGAGCACCGACGAGAACGAACGGCTCGACCGCTTCGCCAAGCGCATCGGCCTGGCTTTTCAAGTGGTCGACGACATTCTCGACTGCGAAGCCGACACAGCGACACTGGGCAAGACGGCGGGCAAGGACGCCGCGCACGATAAGGCGACCTACGTCAGCCTGCTCGGGCTGGCCGCCGCCCGCGACTTCGCCGCCGAACTGCGCGAGCAGGCCTTCGCCGCACTGGACGATTTTGGCGCCAGCGCCCAACGACTCAAGGATCTGGCCGACTTCATCGTCGCCCGCTCCTTCTAGAACCCGACATGACAATGTATCCGCTGCTCGAAACCATCCATACACCGGCTGATCTGCGACGCCTGCCGCGTCAGGAATTGCCGCAACTCGCGCAGGAATTGCGGGAGTTCCTGGTCGAGTCCGTCAGCACCACGGGAGGGCACTTCGCGTCCAACCTGGGCAGCATCGAACTGACGATCGCGCTCCATTATGTTTTCGACACCCCGCACGACCGGCTGGTCTGGGATGTCGGGCATCAGACCTATCCGCACAAGATCCTCACCGGCCGGCGCGAGCAGATGGCGAGCATGCGCCAGCAGGGCGGGCTGGCCGGATTCCCCAAACGCGAGGAGTCGGAGTATGACGCCTTTGGCGTCGGTCACTCGTCGACGTCGATAGGCGCGGCCTTCGGCATGGCCGTCGCCGCCCGCGTTCAGGGCATCGCCCGCAAGAGCATTGCCATCATTGGCGACGGCGCCATGACGGCGGGCATGGCATTCGAGGCCTTGAACAACGCAGGCGACAGCGATGCCGATCTACTGGTCGTGCTCAACGATAACGACATGTCGATTTCGCCGAATGTCGGGGCACTCAACCACTATTTTGCCAAGCTGATGTCAGGGCGCTTCTATGCGGCGGTGAAAAGCCGAACCAGCAGCATGCTGGGCAAGGTGCCGCCGATGCGTGAAATCGCCAGCAAGGTCGAGGAACACGTCAAGGGCATGTTCATGCCGGGAACGATGTTCGAAGAGTTCGGATTCAACTATATCGGCCCGATCGATGGCCACGATCTCGATGCGCTGATCGATACGCTCGGCAATATCAAGAGCCTGTCGGGGCCGCAATTCCTGCACATCGTCACCAAGAAGGGGCATGGCTACAAGCTGGCCGAAAACGACCCGGTGGCCTACCACGGCGTGACGCGTTTCGACCCGGCCAACGGACTGGCCGGCAGCAAGCCGGGAGCACGCCCCAGCTACTACCAGATTTTCGGCGACTGGCTGTGCGACATGGCCCGCCTCGACCGCCGCATCGTCGGCATCACGCCGGCGATGCGCGAAGGTTCGGGCATGGTCCGCTTCGCCAGCGAGTACCCCGAGCGCTATTTCGATGTCGGCATCGCCGAGCAGCACGCAGTGACCTTCGCCGCCGGCCTGGCTTGCGAAGGCCTCAGGCCGGTGGTTGCGATCTATTCCACTTTTCTGCAGCGCGCCTACGATCAGTTGATCCACGACGTCGCCCTGCAAAACCTGCCGGTGGTCTTCGCCATCGACCGTGCCGGCCTGGTCGGGGCGGACGGCCCCACCCACGCCGGCGCGTTCGACATTTCCTTCCTGCGCTGTGTTCCCAACATGACGATCATGGCACCGTCAGACGAAAACGAATGCAGGCAGATGCTGTTCACCGCGGTCGGAATCGAAGGCCCCAGCGCAGTACGCTATCCGCGCGGCACCGGTCCGGGCGTCGCCATAGAGAACGAGATGCAGGCATTGCCGATCGGGCGCGGCCAGATCCGCCGCCACGGCCGGCAGGTGGCGATACTGGCCTTCGGCAGCCTGTTGCAGGCGGCTCTGCAAGCGGGAGAGGCGCTGGACGCCACCGTGGTCAACATGCGCTTCGTCAAGCCGCTGGACCGGGCACTGGTGCTACAGCTCGCAGCCAGTCACGAGCTGATCGTCACGCTGGAAGAAAACGTGGTCATGGGCGGAGCGGGCTCGGCCTGTATGGAAGCCATGCAGGAAGAGGGATGCACGACACCCGTGCTGCAGCTCGGCTTGCCCGACAGCTATGTCGAGCACGGCGATGTCGCCGCCCTGCTGCGCGATTGCGGGCTGGACGGTAACGGAATCCAGCGTCAGATAGAACGCCGGCTCGCACAGCGGGCCTGAGGAGAGACGCCATGGGAGGATTCAACCTGTCGAGCTGGCTCGCAGTCCACGGCACGCCGTTCGAGTCCCTCCCCCTTTTGCTGACCAGCCTGGGCATCGGCCTGCTGATCGGGGTCGAGCGCGAGCGCAAGCGGCATGTGCTGGCGGGCATACGCACCATCCCCCTGATTGCCCTGCTCGGCACCTTGTGCACCCTGATCGCCCGATCCGCCGGCGCGCCATACATGCCGCTCGGCGGCCTGCTGGCCGTGGTCGCACTCGGCTTCCTGCCCAATGGCAACAGCGAAAGCGGCGACAGCCAGAGCGACCCGCGCACCACGACGCTGGTCGCGGCCCTGGTCGCGTACGCGCTCGGCGTCCTGACGGCCTACGGCTACTCCGAGCTCGCCGTCGCCGGGGCCATCCTGACCACCAGCCTGCTCTACCTCAAGCCCGAGCTGTCCGGGCTGTCCAATCGACTCGAGCGGCGCGACCTCTACTCGCTGCTGCAATTCGCCGCCCTGTCGCTGATCGTGCTGCCGGTGCTCCCCAATCGCAGTTTCGGCCCCTATCTGGCATTCAATCCGCACCAGATCTGGCTGATGGTGGTTCTCGTGGCCGGCATCGGCCTCAGCGGCTACCTGCTCGAAAAAATCATCGGCGAGCGCGTCAACGGCCCCTTGCTCGGCCTGTTGGGGGGCCTGGTGTCCTCGACCGCGACCAGCCTCGTCTATTCGCGCGAGGCGAGCGCCAACCCGGCCTCCATCCCGTTCGCAAGCCAGGTGATCCGGGTCGCCAATCTGGTCCTGTTGCTTCGCCTGACGCTGCTGGCGCTGGTGGTGGCCCCCGCGGCGCTACCCAAAGTCGCGCTCGCCATGCTGCCGGCGCTGGCTATCGGCCTCGTGCCTATGGTCGTCGCACGCAACAACAACAAGGAACAGCGCCCCGAACTCGCCCTCGGCAACCCGACCGAGCTCAAGCTTGCGCTCGGCTTCGGGGTGATCTTCGCTGCGGTGCTATTCTGTTCGGCCTGGCTCGGCACCGAATTCGGCAACAAGGGGGTCTACGCGGTGGCAGTGATTTCCGGCGTCAACGAAGTCGACGCCATCACCTTGTCGGCGATGAACCTGTTCAATCAGCACAGGATGGATATCAACGGACTGGTGGCGACGCTGGCACTGGCTGTGGGATCCAACACACTGTTCAAGTTCGGCCTGATCGCGACCATAGGCGGACGCGACCTCGCCCTGCGCTGCCTGCCGACGTTCGCGACCACGCTCATCGGTCTGGCCGGCAGCTATGTCGCCCTGTTGAGCCTGTGATCAGGCAAACGCATCGATCAGCTGCAGTATCCGCTCCGCCGTCGCCAGCGGCCGCTCCAGAGGATACAGATGCGTGCCCGGCATCTGCTCGATGTGCATGCCGAAGTCCACGCGCAGATGCTCGAGGTCGCTTCCGGCGAGCAGATGCGATTCGGCCGCGGCCAGAAACACCGTCGGTACGGCGAGGCGGCCCCGGTAGCGCGGATAGTCGTGCGGCAACGTTCTGAAGATCCGGTACTCGACCTCGGGCCGGAACAGCAGCCGTCGTCCTCCGTCGCCGTTGTCCTGGGTGCCGTACAAGGCATAGTCGGACAGGCAGTCGGGGTCAAAGCGCTGGAACAGGATCTTGCGCGCGAAATAATCGCGCGCCATCGCCACCGATGCCCAATTGTCGCGACGGCGCAGGGTATTGCCGCCCGGAGTCAGCCGGTCGATAAAGCCCAGTTTCTTCGCCAGCCAGATCATACCGAGCCGGTGCGAAGACAGCAGCGGCGAATCGAGTATGATCAAACCCCGAAAAAGCTCCGGCCGCGCGATAGCCGCGTAAAATAACAGCACGCCGCCGAGCGAATGCCCGACCCCGACCACGGCAACGCCGCGCGCCTCGATGGCCGCCAGTGTCTCGCGCACCAGATGCGGCCAACAATCGGTAACGGGATAGGCTGGGTTGTGGCCAATGCGCTCGATATGGCCGAGATCGTGCCGTTCGGCCAGCGGCCCCAGCATTTTTCGGTAGACACCGGCGGGAAAACCGTTAGCATGAGCGAAATGTACAGGCAATCTGGTCATGGATCAGGCCTTGCTCGGACGGACGATTCATAATAACCGAAGCCAGCCGGTCTTGATTCACGAAAACTTGCGCGATGAACCGTTAACAGGACAGAACGACATCAACCCCATGCCGCGAATCGCCACGACATCGTTCAAACGTATCTTTACCACGCTATGGCTGATTTTGGGCTTGTACCCGATTTTTACCCACGCCCTTGACCCGAACGATCTGCTCGCACCCGAGAAAGCCTTCGCGGCGAGCTATTCGCGCCAGGCCGGCGAGGTGGTGATCCTTCTCGACGTCGCCCCCGGCTACTACGTCTACCGCGACCGCATCCGGCTGAGCAGCACCCCCGACCACCTGCTGCGCACTCCCGACATTCCGCCGGGCAAGATCAAGCACGACCCCTATTTCGGCAAGCAGGCCATACTCACCGGAGAGAACCGGATCCGGGTGCCCCTCTCCCCCGCGGCGCCGCCGCGTTTTCAGCTGCAGTTCAAACTGCAGGGCTGCGCCGAAGCCGGCGTCTGTTACCCGCCCTATACGCATCACCTGGCCATCGGGTCCCGCCCGGGCGACGGTTGGCTGCGCAGCGCGGCCGACACCCGCCCCGCCCCGCCGCCGGCACCGCCCTCCGTCCCCGTCTCCCGGCTGACCGCGCTCGCCGGATTTTTCCTGGCCGGCCTCGGCATGGCGGCGACCGCCTGCCTCTACCCGCTGCTGCCCATCGTGTCCTCGCTGATCGCGGGGCAGGGCGCGGCATTGACGCGCGCCCGCGGCTTCCTGCTGGCGTTGGCCTATGTACAGGGGCTGGCGCTCAGCTACACCGTCGTCGGCGTCGTCGCCGGCAGCACAGGCAGTCTGCTGACCGTATGGTTACAACAGGCCCCGATCGTGCTGGCCGCAAGCCTGCTGATGATCGTCCTCGGTCTGTCCATGTTCGACATCGTCACGCTGCAACTGCCCGCTGCGCTGCAATCGCGGCTGGCGGCACGCACCAACCGGCTCAGCGGCGGCCGGCTGGCGACGGTATTCGCCATGGGCGCACTTTCGGCACTGATCATCGGCCCCTGTGTCGCACCGCCGCTGGTGGTGGCACTCGCTTATATCGGCAGCCTGGGGTCGCCCGGCTTCGGCGCCGCAGCCCTGTACAGCATGGCCATGGGCATCGGCTTGCCGCTGCTGCTGATCGGCGGGTTCGGCGGGCACATCCTGCCGCGCGCAGGGAACTGGATGAACACGGTCAAGGCCGTGTTCGGCTTCGTCATGTTCGGACTCGCGATCCGGCTGGCCGCGCCCTTCATGCCGTACTGGGCCGTCACCCTGGCATGGGCGACTCTGCTGATCGCCGCCGCCGTCACCCTTTACCGTCGCCACGGCCGCGGCCCGCGCCCCCTGATCGCCCGCGCCCTGGCCCTGATTCTCCTGCTGGCCGCCGCGGGCGCGGTCGGAGTCCAGTGGCGGACGCAAACGCTTGCCGCCCGCGCAGTGCAGGCCTTTACTCCGGTCCGCAGCAGCGCCGAACTGGACCGGGCAGTCGCCGCGGCACGCGGACGCCCGGTATTGCTCGACATCTATGCCGACTGGTGCGTCGCGTGCAAGGAGATGGAAGCGGAAACCTTCCCCGACCCCGCCGTGGCCTCCCGCCTCGCCGCTTTCGTCCTGCTGCGCGCCGACGTCACCGCGAACGATCCGGCCGCCCGGGATTTACTGCGGCGCTTCGGGCTGTACGGCCCCCCTGCCATCATCCTGTTCGACCGGAACGGACGCGAAGCAGACCGCGTGATCGGCTTCATGCCCGCGGCTCCGTTCCAAGACCATTTGTCTGCGCTACGCTGACATACACGACAAGGCCACCATGAGCACCGAAGACCTGAGGCAAAAATTGACCGGCATGAGCGTGATGGCGGTATTCCGTATCGCGGTACTGTCCCTGCTGGTGCTGGCCTGCGTCAAGATCATCCTGCCCTTTCTCGGAGCGCTGATCTGGGCCATCATCATCGCGATTTCCACTTGGCCGGCGTTCAATCTGCTGTCGGACCGCATCGGGCAGCGGCGCAAGCTGGCGGCGGCGATCCTGGTCTGCCTGATGCTGATCGCGCTGGCCGTCCCGATCAGCCTGATGATTCTGTCCCTGGTCGATTTTCTGCCGCAGTTATCGGCGTTTACCCGCGATTTGTCCGGGCTCTCCTTACCGGATGCCCCTGGCTGGGTGGATTCCATTCCCGTCCTGGGCCCCGCCACGACCCAATTGTGGAAAACCGCACAAAGCGACCTTCCCAGCATGCTGGACAAGTTGCGCCCGGCACTCAACGAAGGCGCGATATGGTCCTTGTCGCATGTTGCGCAGCTGGGCCTGAGCCTGCTCGAGATCGTCCTCGCCATCGTCGTCTCCGGCGTCCTGCTCTATAACGGCGAGGCGGCCTGGTACGGAGCGGAAAGAACCATCGTCAAACTCGGCGGCGCCCCGGCGATCGATTTGCCTGAAGTCGTGGCGCGAACCGTACGCAGCGTCACCACCGGCGTGGTCGGGACGGCGCTCGCACAGACCCTGCTATGTGTGGCGGGGCTGTGGATAGCCGGCGTGCCTGGCTCCCTGGTTCTGGGTTTCCTCTGTTTCATGCTGGCGGTCGCGCAGATGCCGACGCTGATCGTCTGGCTGCCGGGCGCAGCCTGGGTGTTTTACATGGGCAACACGGGCCGCGCCGCGTTTCTTGTGTTATGGGGCTTTTTGCTGGTCAATACGATCGATAACTTCCTCAAACCGATGCTGATCAGCCAGGGGGCGAAACTTCCCCTGTCGCTGATCTTCCTCGGCGTGATCGGCGGCCTGATTGCCTGGGGGGTAATCGGGCTGTTCATCGGCCCGACTCTGCTGGCAGTGGCCTATACCCTGTTCCGGCACTGGCTGGAAGGCGAATATGCGGTAAAACCGGTCGAACGCGACCCGCAATAGCCGCGGACTGCTACAGCGTTTCGAGCGCCACCGCCGTCGCCTCGCCGCCGCCGATGCACAGGCTGGCGACGCCGCGCCGACCGCCGCCTTGCAGCAGTATCGCGAGCAGCGTAACCAGGATGCGTGCACCCGATGCCCCGATCGGATGCCCGAGTGCGCACGCCCCGCCATTGCGGTTGACTCGCGCCGCATCGAGCCCCAGATCGCGAATGGCGGCCATGACCACCACGGCGAACGCCTCGTTGATCTCGAAGCAATCGACGTCTTCGCGGCGCCAGCCTATGCGTTTGAAAAGGCGGATGATCGCTCCAACCGGGGCCGTGGTGAAACGGGATGGCTCCTGCGCGAAGGTGGCGTGGCCGATGACCCGCGCGAGCGGCGTCGCCCCCAGTCGGCGTGCCGTCGACTCCAGTGTCAGAACCAGCGCCGCCGCACCGTCGGCGATCGAGCTCGAATTGGCGGCAGTGATGCTGCCACCAGGTCGGAAGGCCGGCTTGAGCATGGGGATTTTCTCGGCCCGCGCACGGCGCGGCCCCTCGTCGCTGTCGATGAGAATTCCGTTCGCCCCCTGCACGGCAACGACCTCGCGCTTGAAATCTCCCTCGCGCGTCGCACGCTGGGCACGCTCCAGCGACTGCAGCGCGTAATCGTCCTGCTCGCTGCGCTCGAAGCCGTACTCTGCGGCACAGTCCTCGGCGAACACGCCCATCGCGGTGCCGTGCCGGTAGGCGTCTTCCAGCCCATCGAGCAGCATGTGATCCTTGAGCTCACCGTGGCCGAAGCGCATGCCTTGCCGCATCCGCGGCAACAGATACGGCGCCTGGCTCATGCTTTCCATACCGCCAGCCACGATCAGCTCGGCCGAGCCGGCCAGAATCTGATCATGCGCCAGCATCACCGCCTTCATGCCGGATCCGCACATTTTGTTCAGGGTGCTGGCGCCGGCCGTCACAGGCAGCCCTGCCCGGAACGCCGCCTGCCGCGCGGGGGCCTGCCCCTGCCCGGCCGCCAGCACGCAGCCCATGATCACCTCATCGACCTGGTGCGGAGCCAGACCGGCTCCGGCCACCGCCGCACGGATGGCAGCGGCCCCCAGTGCGCTGGCGCTGACGTCCGCCAGTTCGCCCAGAAAACCGCCGATCGGGGTGCGCGCCATTCCGGCGATGACAATCGAATCATAGTGCATAGTGACTCCCAGGCGGTCGCTTCGTCACATGATTGTAGTCAAGTGCGCGGGCAATGCCACCGCCATCACGACCAGCTGCTGCGGTAGGCGAATGCAGGTAGAATCAGGCATCTCCGCAGCGTCATGATCCCGTTCAGTCCATGAATATCACCTTACGCCAGCTCCGGGTCTTTATCGCCGTCGCTCGCCAGCGCAGCTTCAGCCGCGCCGGCGACGCGATAGGCCTGAGTCAGCCCGCCGTCAGCCATGCCATCCGCGAGCTGGAAAGCGAGTTGCGCCTGAAGCTCATCGACCGCACCACGCGCGACATGGCGCTGACCGAGGCCGGTGCGGCACTGGCAGTCGCACTGGCTAGGCAGCTGGAAGAGCTGGATGCCACACTCGTCGAAGCGCGCTCGCAGGGAGAACAGCGCCATGGCAAAGTCAGGGTAGCCTCCAGCCCCACGCTGTCCGCGCATCTGATGCCGGCCTGCATCGAGGAAAGCCGACGCCGCTACCCCCAGGTCACTCTGATCCTGCGCGACCAGGTGCAAAACCTGGTTCTGGCCGGCATCCGCAACGGCGAAGTCGATTTCGGCGTCATCGTCGATCCGCTCGATGCCGACGATCTGTACTGCGAACCCATACGCCACGAGCCGTTCTATCTGGTGTGCCGCGATGATCACCCCCTGGCGGCACAGCCCTGTGTCGCATGGACCGCGCTCGAGCAACAGCGCCTGGTCATGCTCGACTACGCTTCAGGCAGCCGCCCGCTGATCGATCGGGCATTGCAACAGCAGCACGTTCGCGGCGATGTCGTGCAGGAGCTCGGGCATCTGACCACGGTCTATCGCATGATAGAAGCCGGCATCGGCATCAGCGTGGTTCCCGAGATGGCGCTGCCGTCAGCGGACAATGCGCGCCTAGCCTCCCGGCCGCTGACGCCTCCGATCGAACGCACCATCATGCTTGCGCGGCGACGCCATCGCTCGCTATCGCCTCAAGCGACGGCGATCTGGTCAGTCATTGGCGAGCTCGCGTGCGGCCGGCGTGATACCATCGGCGGCTGTCGTCTGTCTGGATAATGCATGAAGATACCGTTTTTCCTGTTTTGCGCCGTGGTCCCGCTGCTGACCCAGGCCGCCACGCTCGCCGATCGCCTCGGCGACGCAGGGATGTGGCGCGCGATGGACTGGGCGCATGCCTCCGCCAGTCCCGTCTGGAACGAGCATTCCTGGGTCGACTACCTGGGTGAACAGCCCGGCAACGAGCATCGCAGCCGGATACAGAGAGTCATGCTGGCCGGCGGCGAATGGCACGCCATTCTGTCGCAGCAGGGTCCTGAGGCACGACTGACCCTGTATACGACGCAGGATGACGCGACCCGCAATCAGTGCCACGCCCTGTATCAGTGGGGGCTGCAACACTTCGGAGCACCGGCGCGCACCACGGATGCAAGCTATCGGCTTGCCGGCCGTCCGCTGCATATCGACAAGCATGTGCAATGGGACCTGGGGCAGACGCGCGTCACCGAAGACTGCCAGGGGCAGCAGGAGAACCGTTTCCAGTTCGTGATCGCGACGCTGCACTTCGACTCCGGCCGGGCGCCGAGCGAGCTGCAGGCCTTGCAATCCTGGCGCTGCAGCAGGCAGCTGCGCACGGCGGGGAGCCATGCGGCACACCCGCTCAACGAGATGAGCGTCATTGTCGATGCCGGCGCCAACACCCTGCGACGCAGCGACAATGTTCCAATCCGCACCCGCAACCTGACGCTGGTGGGCGACCCGATCCGCTTCAGCCTGCAACAGGGCGACACCGTCAACGATTACCGCATCGAAAAAACGACCGGAGCGCTGGAAGGAACGTTATGGCAGCATGGGGCGCAGCAAGCCGAAGTCAGCGGACAATGCCATCAGCAAAGCGTGACCCCGGCCCAGCCCTGACCCGGGGCGGCAGGCCCCGGGCGGACTTCAGCGCGATTTGACGAAAGGAATGCCGACCGCTTTCGGCGCCGTCGAACGGCCGACGAAACCCGCCAGCAACAACACGGTCAGCACGTAGGGGATGACGGCGATGAATTGCGACGGGATAGCACCGACAAACGGGAGTTCGACGCCCTCGAGACGGATCTGCACGGCATCGGCAAAGGCGAACAGCAAGCAGCCTATCATGGCAGGAACCGGGCGCCACTTGCCGAAGATCAGCGCCGCCAGTGCCAGGTACCCCTTGCCGGCCGTCATTTCCTTGATGAAGCTGCCGGTCTGGTAGACCGACAGAAAAGTCCCCGCCATCCCGCACAGCACACCGTTCCAGAACAAGGCGATGTAACGTACGCGCGCGACCGAAATCCCGGCCGTATCGGCCGCATGCGGGTTTTCGCCCATGGAGCGCAAGCGCAGGCCGAAGCGGCTCTTGAATACGAACCACGAAACCAGCGGAATGATCAGCACCGTCATATAGACCAGGATCGAATGCCCTGAAATCAAACCGCTGTAGACCGGGCCGATCACGGGCACGTTGCGCAGCGTATCGACGAAGGGCAGTGCGATTTCTGCAAAGCGTGCCTCATCCGGCAGCGGCGGAGTGTTGCCGCCCTGCTGGAACCAGGCCAGCGCCAGCACGGGCGTGATCCCGGAGGCGATGGTATTGATCGCCATCCCGGAAATCAGCTGATTGCCGTTATAGGTCACTGACACGAACGCATGCAGCATGGAAAACATCACCGCTGCCGCCACCCCGGCCATCAAACCCAGCCAGGGACTGCCCGTGACATAGGCCGCGGCGGCGCTGGCAAAAGCCGCGATCAACATCTTGCCTTCCAGGCCGATATCAACCACGCCGGAACGCTCGGAAAACAGGCCGGCCAGCGCAGCCAGCGTCAACGGCGTCGCCACGCGAACCGTCGAATCAAGAGTACTGATCAGGAGTTCCATCAGTTATTTCCTCTGGGTGAAACGAGCGAACAGACTGGCCAGAAAGGGCTCGAACAAGTTTTCCAGCGCTCCGCAGAACAGAATGATCAGACCTTCGATCAGAAGAATCATCTCGCGGGTAATGACCGGCTTGTCCAGCGACAGCTCGAGCCCGCCTTGAGTCAGCGCACCGAACAACAACGCGGACAGCAGGATCCCGACCGGATGGTTGCGCCCCATCAGCGCCACGGCAATGCCGACGAAACCGATGCCGTTGGTAAATCCGACATTCATCCGATGCGTCGACCCCAGCAGATCGTTGACGGCCGACAGTCCGGACAAGGCACCCGAAACGCACATGGCGACGATGATGACGGTACTGACGCCGATCCCGGCGTAGCGGGCCGCGTGCTCGTTGCTGCCCGCCGTGCGCAGCTCGAAGCCCCAGCGACTATGCCAGACCACCAGGTAAAACAGCACGCAGGCCAGCAGAGCGACCAGAAAGGAGGCGTTCAGCGGCGTGGGCGGAATGGTGAGCCCGATGGCCGCCAGCATGTCGCTCATGGCCGGCATCCAGGCGTTATGACCGAACTCCCGGGTCGTCGGGTTTTGCGAACCCGGTTCGATCAGATGATGGCTGATCAGGTACAACATCAACGAATAGGCGATGAAGTTGAACATGATCGTGGTCACCACGATATGGCTGCCACGCTTTGCCTGCAACCAGGCGGGGATCAGGGCCCAGCCCGCGCCGAACAGCATGGCGCCGATCAGGCACAGCGGCATCAGTATCCAGAACGGCAACACGTGGTCGAAGGAGAGGACGACCAGCGTCACGCCCAGCCCGCCCAGATAGGCTTGCCCCTCGCCACCGATATTGAACAGGCCGGCATGTGCGGCCGTCGCGACCGCCAGGCCGACAAAGATGAAGCCCGTCGTGTAAAACAGCGTATAGCCGATGCCTTCGCCGTAGCCCAAAGCCCCCACAACCAGCAGGTGCAGGCATTCCAGCGGATTCTCGCCTATCAGCCAGGTCACGAGCCCGGTCACAAGCAAAGCGGCGCTGAGGTTGAGTACCGGCAGCAGGGTCAGTTGTGCCCAGCGCGGCAAGGTGGAAGGTTGTCCGAATTTCACTGTTTGTTTCCCCCGCCCATAAGCAGGCCAAGTTCCGTCGTCGTCGCCGCATTGCCGGCGACTTCACCCGTGATCTGGCCGCAGGCCATCACGAGAATGCGATCGGACAGCGACATGATTTCTTCCAGCTCGACCGAAACGAGCAGGATCGCCTTGCCCGCGTCGCGCAGTTCGACCAGGCGTTTGTGGATGAATTCGATTGCACCGATGTCCACGCCGCGGGTCGGTTGCCCTACCAGCAGCAGATCGGGATTGGCGAATATTTCGCGCGCCAGCACCACTTTCTGCTGGTTGCCGCCCGACAACAGCCCGGCACGCAGCATCGGGTCGCCCGGGCGAATGTCGAACTGCTCGATCAGGGTACGGGTACGGGCGATCAGCGCGCGCCGGTTGTACATCGTCCCCCGCATCAGCCGCGGATCGTCCTGATAACCGAGGATTGCATTTTCAAACATCGGAAAGGCCTTGACCAGACCTTCGCGCGAACGATCTTCCGGCACATGGGCGATGCCGAGCCGGCGCAAGGCCTTGGCCTTGGGTTCGCGCGACTTCAGGTGGGTAATCGACTGCCCCTTGTATTCGACTTCGCCGCTTGTGGGCTCCAGCATGCCGGCCAGTACCTGCATCAGCTCGGACTGCCCGTTGCCGGCTACGCCGGCGATGCCCACGATCTCGCCCGCACGCAGGGAAAAGCCGATATCCTGCAGCAACTTGACGCCACGATGATCGACCAGACCCAGATTCTTCACATCGAGCACCACTTCGCCCGGCTCGCGATCGGCCTTGTCGACCTTGAGATTCACTTTGCGCCCCACCATCAGGTCGGCCAGCTTCTCGCGGTCGACGTCGGAGGTGCGCACATTGCCGACCACGGTGCCCGCTCGCATCACGGTCACCGCGTCGGTGATATCGATCACTTCGCGCAATTTGTGCGTGATCAGGATCACGGTCTTGCCCTGCTCGCGCAAGGTCCGCAGGATACGGAACAAATGATCCGCTTCCTGTGGCGTCAGTACGGCGGTCGGTTCGTCCAGAATCAGGACTTCGGCTCCGCGGAACAAGGCCTTGAGGATTTCGACGCGTTGCTGCAAGCCGACGCCCAGCGTTCCGACCACCGCGTCGGGGTCGACATCGAGTCCATATTCCGTGTTCAGTTTCAACAAGTGGTCGCGTGCGCTGGACAGACCTTTCTTGAGCACGAAGCCGCCTTCGGCCCCCAGGATGATGTTCTCCAGCACAGTGAAGGTATCGACAAGCATGAAATGCTGGTGCACCATGCCGATACCCAAACGAATTGCTTCCTGGCTATTTGAAATGCGCGCGTCCTTGCCATTGACACGGATCTGGCCGCTATCGGCCTGGTAATAGCCATAAAGAATGCTCATCAGCGTGGATTTGCCAGCGCCATTTTCGCCGATGACCCCATGAATGGATCCCTTGGCGATGCGCATTTCGACGTCGCGATTGGCTTTCACCGCGCCGAAGCTTTTGCTGATGCCGATCAGTTCGATGGCAAAGTCGGTCATACTCGATAATTCCCCGGTTCAGATATGGCTCTGCCCCGAAACAGGAGCGTCTGCGACGCCTCAAGCCTCCGGCAGACACGCCGGCGCCCGCGCCAGCGTGTCCATCGGACGGTTCCGTCAGATTCAGTCTTGCCCAGACGATCACATTACCGGGCAGCTGTTGTTGGCACGGTAGTCGACCACCTTGATTTTGCCAGCGATGATGGCTTTACGCGCTTCAGTGATGCGCTTTTCCATGTCCGGCGTGATCAGAGCGCGGTTATCCGCATCCAGAGCCCAGTCGACGCCGTTTTCTTTCAGACCGAGGTATTTCACGCCCGGTTTCCAGCTGCCGTCCTTAGCCGTCTTGAATGCCTCGTAAACCGCATTGTCGACGCGCTTGACCATGGAGGTCAGCACCGAACCCGGATGCAGGTGGTTCTGGTTGCTGTCGACGCCGATCGAGAACTTGCCGGATGACTTGGCTTGCTGCATGACTCCCAGCCCGGTACCGCCCGCTGCGGCGAACACCACATCCACGCCGCGATCGAACTGGCTCTTGGCCAGTTCGGTGCCGCGTGCAGGATCGTTGAACGCGGTCGGAGTGGTGCCCGTCATGTTCTGGATGACCTTATCGTTCTTGTTGACGTATTTGACGCCCTGAACGTAGCCACAGCCGAAGGCGCGGATCAGAGGAACGTCCATGCCGCCGATAAAGCCGACGGTATTGGTCTTGGTCTTCATCGCCGCGGCCATGCCGACCAGGAATGAGCCTTCCTGTTCACGGAACAGGATGCTCTGGACGTTGGGTCCCTTGGCGACCGAGTCGATGATGACGAATTTGACTTTGGGGAATTCGCGGGCAACCGTTTCGACGGCCTGGGTGAATGAGAAGCCGACGGCAACGATCATGTCGGCGTCTTTGCGTGCCAGATTGCGCAGGGTCTGTTCTTTCTGCGCATCCGAAGCGATTTGGCCTTCACGATAGTTCAAGTGGAAATCACTCTTGAAATGTTCCGCGCCCTTGTACGCCATTTCATTGAAGCTCTTGTCGAATTTGCCCGCCTGGTCGTAGACAACGGCCGGAGCGAAGTCTTTGGCAAAGGCGGACGAAGCCATGAGTGCGGCAACGACAGCGACACCTGCACTTTTCAGTTCGATTTTCATCTCTGTTAACTCGTATCGTTCTAGTGGTGGGAAATACGCTGGCCGGCAGGCAAAGGCCCGGCCGCCCCGCGCATCGACAAAAACTTCAAAGCACACCCGTAAACCGGAAAAACCGGCCCCGCCGCGGCCTTCCGGCCGTCAGCGCCAGGCTGCGCCGCTCCATTATCCGCCTCTACGGCAAATTCGACATCTGCGGCGCCATCAAAGCGCCGCATTGTGAAGCCCTTCCCACGTCCTGTAAACCTTCGATCTGAAGAGTTTACGGATTCCTGACACTAACTCGCCGGCCATCGGCCTGCAAGGCAGCGCTGATGCTCCCTTGCACGCTGCATTTTCGCCTGCACCGATTAGGCTGACAAGAAAAAAATCTTCACATAAAGATAAAGTAAATTTCAGATGATTCGTTTGACGCAAGTCAGCCACACACCTAGCGAAAAAACGAAAGGCGCAAGCGAAAGCGGAGGCAGAATCGCAGACCGGGGCCAGAACCGGACGATGGGCACAAGCAAAATATGCGCCATCCATGATACGTCGTGCACGCACTGACGGCGTAGGCCGCATCCGCTACAATAGCGGGCTGAATACGAAGAAACACCGCCATGCTCAGCTACCGTCATGCTTTTCACGCCGGCAACCACGCCGATGTCCTCAAACACTGCATAGAAATCGCACTACTGGATTATCTCGGGCAGAAGGACACACCGTTCTGGTATATCGACACTCATGCCGGCGCCGGCGTTTACGCATTGGAAGACGCCTACGCATCGAAGAACGGGGAATATCGTACCGGCATCGGCCGACTGTGGGAGCGCGATGACCTGCCCGCGGCATTGAAACGCTATGTGGAAATCGTCAGGGAACTGAATCCGGATGGAAAACTGCGCTACTACCCGGGCTCGCCGTATTGCGCAGACCGCGCGATGCCGGCGCAGGGCAAGTTGCGCCTGTTCGAACTGCACCCGAGCGACAGCCGCTTGTTGCAAGCCAATTTCGAAGAGGCCGGCCGACGTGCGCAGATCAGGGCAGGCGATGGCTTTGAGGGCATAAAGGCCATTCTCCCGCCTCCGCCCCGGCGCGGCCTGATCCTGATCGACCCGCCCTATGAAGACAAACGCGACTACCAGCACGTGGTCGTCGCGCTGAAAGAAGGGTTAAAACGGTTTGCCACCGGCGTTTATGCGGTCTGGTATCCGTTGCTGCAACGCGCCGAAGCCAAAGAGTTGCCGCAGCAGCTGAAAAAGCTTCCGGTCGATAGCTGGCTCGACGTTACGCTGAGCGTTCAGTCGCCGTCGAACGACGGTTTTGGCATGCACGGCAGCGGCATGTTCATCGTCAACCCGCCGTGGACGCTGGCCGACACCCTGCAGAACACCCTCCCCTGGCTCAGCGCCGCGCTGGCGCAGGACGATGGAGCACGCTACACCCTGGAGTCCCGCAGCCGCTGAGCATCCCGCCCGCACTCGCGGGCGGAAATTCAACGCGGCAGCAGATCGCGGATATCCCGCGCTTCCCAATGCGGAAAATGCTTGCGCACCAGTGCGTTGAACTCGGTTTCGAAGGCCAGCCAGCGGGCAGCGCCATCTTCCGCGACGTCAGGCTCGCCATATCGCGCCGATACGATCATGCCTGCGCCGGCCGTCGCATTGCTCATGCGATCGATGACGATAAAGCTACCCGTAACGCGGCAGGCAGAATAGGCATCGAAAGCGAGCGGCGCATCCAGGCGGACCTGGACATGCCCGATTTCGTTCAGGCGCAGCACATCGCAGGCGATCTCCTCGCCGCTATTGACGTCGCTGCGGTAGTCGATTTTTTCGACCCGGCCCGGAATGACGCGGCCGGCCAGTTTGAACAGGTACTCGCGCCCGGGTATCAGGGCCGTTTCGTCCATCCATACGAGCTTGGCATCGAATGCGGCAGCCACCTGTGGCGCCGCTGCGCCCCCCTGCACCAGCACGTCGCCGCGCGAAATGTCGATTTCGTCTTCCAGCGTCAGGGTGATCGCCTGGCCGGCATGCGCGAGAGGCAAATCGCCATCGGCCGTCACGATCGCACGCACCCGGCTTTTTTTGCCGGACGGCAGGACTGTCACCGCGTCGCCGGGCCGGATGCGGCCGGCAGCCACCGTACCGGCGAATCCCCGGAAATCGAGGTTGGGGCGATTGACGTACTGCACCGGGAAGCGGAATGCATCCAGCCGCGCCGTCGCAGACAGCTCGACGGCCTCCAGACTCTGCATCAGGGTCTCCCCCTCATACCAGGGCATGCGCGTGCTGGGTTTGACCACATTGTCGCCGCGCAGGGCCGAGACCGGCACAAAGGCGATCGATTCGATATCCAGGCGGCGCCCCAACTCGGTGTACTGTTCGCAGATAGCGTCATAGACATCCTGCTGGAAATCAACCAGATCCATTTTGTTCACCGCAACCAGAACATGGCGGATCCCGAGCAGACTGACGATGAAACTGTGGCGACGCGTCTGCGTCTGCACGCCCCGGCGCGCATCGATCAGGATCACGGCCAGGTCGCAGGTCGAGGCGCCGGTCGCCATATTGCGCGTGTACTGCTCATGCCCGGGGCAGTCGGCGATGATGAACTTGCGCTTGTCGGTAGAAAAATAGCGGTACGCAACATCGATGGTGATACCCTGCTCGCGCTCGGCCTGCAAGCCGTCGACAAGCAAGGCCAGGTCGATGTCGCCATCGGTCGTATTGAATTTCTGCGAGTCGCGGCGGATCGCGGCCAGCTGGTCGTCGAAAATAAGCTTCGAGTCGTGCAGCAGGCGCCCGATCAGGGTGGACTTGCCGTCGTCCACGCTGCCGCATGTGATGAAACGCAGCAAATCCTTGTTCTCGTGCTGTTCCAGATACGCCAGGATGTCGTCGGCGATCAGTTCGGACTGGTGTGACATAGATGTGTTCCTGCTTGGTCGTCGTGCGGACGCTCAGAAATAGCCTTCAATTTTCTTTTTTTCCATCGATCCGGCCTGGTCATGGTCGATCAACCGTCCCTGGCGCTCGGACGTGGTCGTCAGCAACATTTCCTGGATGATCTCGGGCAGGGTCGCCGCTGTCGACTCCACGGCCCCGGTCAGCGGGTAACACCCCAGCGTACGGAAGCGTACATTGCGCAGCTGCGGCGTTTCGCCCTCCCCGAGCGGCATGCGCTCATCGTCGACCATGACCAGCATGCCGTCACGCTCGACCACGGGCCGGGCTGCAGCAAAATAAAGCGGAACAATCTCGATATTTTCGAGGTAGATATACTGCCAGATATCCAGTTCGGTCCAGTTGGACAGGGGGAAGACACGGATGCTCTCGCCCTTGTTGATCCTGCCGTTATACAAGTTCCACAATTCAGGGCGCTGATTCTTCGGATCCCAGCGGTGATTGCGATCGCGGAAGGAGTAGACGCGCTCTTTCGCGCGCGATTTCTCTTCATCCCGCCGCGCTCCGCCAAAGGCCGCGTCGAAACCATAGCGATCGAGCGCCTGCTTCAGCGCGGCGGTCTTCATGATGTCGGTGTGCTTGCCGCTGCCATGAACAAAGGGATTGATGCCCTCGCGCACGCCTTCCTCGTTGACATGTACGAGCAGCTTTAACCCGAGTTTTTTCACCATCTTGTCGCGAAAAGCGATCATTTCCCGAAACTTCCACGTGGTATCGACATGTAGCAGCGGAAACGGCGGTTTGCCGGGGAAAAAAGCCTTCATCGCCAGGTGCAGCATGACGGCCGAGTCCTTGCCGATCGAATACAGCATGACCGGGTTCTCGAACTCAGCCACCACCTCGCGGATGATGTGAATCGATTCGGCTTCGAGCTGCTTCAAATGAGTTTGCCGTTGCGCGTTGAGCGTCATTGCGAAAACCTATCTTGCTATCCGGGCCGCCGCGATGGCGGCGGCCAATCCATAGCGACAATCTAACGGATGGAGCGAACGCTTTCAAAACCGATTGGATATATCAATATGCACTAAATAAGATCCAAATCAGTCCATAAGGAAATACTGTATGCCCAGGCGCTTGACGGTGCCGCCGCTCTCCGGCCTTCCTATTGCAACGGCGAGTGCCGCTCATGCTGCAACATGCCGCGGCATCGGCACTCGCCGCGCTGCATTGACAGTCACCCGTCGGCATTTCATTGTAAAAACGCAATGTTTTGTAACAATGAGTGACAAAAGGAGATGTAAATGCAGAGCAGATACCGCTACTTAATGGCCGCCCTGTTGATTTCTGCCGGCGCGCAAGCCGAACCCATCGAGCACTGTCCGGCCATCGCCACCATAGACGCCTATGGTGAGGTCTATCGCGCCAAGGGCGAATGGCTAGGGATCGCCCCTGCTTCCGCTTCAGGCCCGGTCAAATCGTTTGTCGAAGCGATTTTTTACCCATCGCCCAATCATGCAGATGGCGAAGGCAAACTGGCGAAATGCAGTTATCGGCTGAACGTAGGCGTTCTCGACATGACTTTCAAGCCAGAGCGCACGCCTCTGCTCAGTCTGCATGAGCAGCAGCACTGGCAACGCAGCGATGGACCATTCGGTATCGTCTATTACCGGTGCACCGCAACCGACCCCCTGCATTGTCAGTTCCGCGAGAAGGCCCGGTCCGGTAGCCGCAAGAGCCGCTGAGACGGTTACCCGGGCCGATGCGAAGTCCGGCAAAGCGCATCGGCCCGCCCTGCCCCCCCGTGCCGCTTTGCCTCCCCGCTGACCGGACTCGCTCTGCGGCTGCTTCCAGCGTCTGTGCTGGTGGTACTGAGACGCGCAGCGGCAAGCACTCCCGGAGAGTAGGGTTCGCGGGAGTCTAGTGTCCCCGTGGGCGGTTGGGGCGTCTCGTTCGTGGAGGTTCAGGGTTCGTGGACGGGGGTGGCGTCTCGTTCGTGGGGGGCGATTGTCCGTGGCCCGACGACGAGCCGGCCTCCCGTTCGTGGGCGTTCAGGGTTCGTGGGCGGTTGCGGCGTCTCGTTCGTGGGGGGCAGTTGTCCGTGGCCCGACGACGAGCCGGCCTCCCGTCCTCCTTCGGGTGTTCAGGCGTCGACCGGGAGGCCGGCTCGCCGTCCGTTTACATCCGGCGGACGCCGGCATGACCCCGTGACGCCGGGGGCGGCAGGAGCGGGATGGCGGAGAGGGATTCGTCGTTCGACGACTGGCGAGTCGTGCATTGGCGGGGGGCTCGGCGCACGACCACCGGCCTCTGCCGGCGTGGGATGACCGTGATGGCGGGAATGTACGCAGGGGCGGAGCTGGCCGCCGGACAGGGGGATTGGGACAAGCGCGCGCAGAATGCAAAAAAGCCCGGAGAGCGGAGCTCTGCGGGCTTTTTCACGTATGGGCGTCTGGCGGTGTCCTACTTTCACACGGCGAATGCCGCACTATCATCGGCGCTAAGGTGTTTCACGGTCCTGTTCGGGATGGGAAGGGGTGGGACCACCTCGCTATGGCCGCCAGACATAAACTGGTCAAATTGCAAGAAGCCAAAATACGCGGGTTTCTGATGTGTATCTCGCGCAGACTCTGTCGCTAGGACAAAGCCTCTCAAATGATAGGATCAAGCCTCACGAGCAATTAGTATCGGTTAGCTTAACG